>NZ_DATBFE010000038.1:0-98435 GCF_036558665.1 Reyranella sp.
CACGACCAGGGTCGGCACGGCGGCAGATACATAGCGGCTCAGGATGTCGCGCAGGGCGCCGAGAAGCGCGGCAGCCACCACTGCCCACATCCAGGCATTGATGTCGCCGGACCTCGGCTGGATCACCATCACCACGCCGACGAAGCCCAGCACGATCGTGCTCCAGCGTCGCCAACCGACCTTCTCCCTGAGCATCAGCACCGCGAGCACAGCGAGAAAGAGCGGAGTCGACAGATTGACCGCCGTCGCAACGGCAAAGGGAATATGCGACAGCGCGATCAGATAGACGATGGCCGCGGCCGCCTCGAGTGCCCCGCGCGCCAGCACCGGCCGATGGGCGATTCCTGCCACATGGCGCCAGCCGCCGCTCGTCCACAGGGCCAATCCGCACCACAGGATTGCAAAGATGCCGCGCAACCCGATCGCCTGGACCGCCGGCATGGTCTCGGTGGCCAGCTTCATCAATGCATCGTTGAAGACGAAGACGACGACCGCACCCGACATCGCGACGATGCCGCGGCTGTTATCGATCACTTCCCGCCGGACATCTTCGAGAGCAGCTTCCAGTGCTCGGCACTTACCGGTACGACGGACAGGCGCGACTGACGCACCAGCTTGAAGTCCTTGAAGCTCGGATCGGCCTTGATGGCAGCAAGCGTGACGGGCTGCTTCACCGCCCCGACCGGCGCCACATCGACCGTCACCGCTTTGCCGGCCTTGTCGGTCGGGTCGGGGTAGGCCGCCTTCACCACCTCGGCGATGCCCACGATCTCCTTGCCCTCGCCGGAATGATAGAAAAAGCAGCGATCGCCCGCCTTCATCGCCTTGAGGTTGATCGTTGCCTGCGGGTTGCGCACCCCGGTCCAGGAGGTGCGTTTCTCCTTCACGAGCTGATCCCACGAATAAGCCGAGGGCTCGGACTTGATGAGCCAGTAGGCCATGTCACTCCCCTTCCCGGCGCAAGGGCCGCGCGAGCAAGCTGCGGATCGCCTGATCGAGATCCGCGCCGCGATGGAGAATAGCATCGACGGCGCTGCAAATCGGCATCTCGATCCCGAGCCGATCTGCCCGCGCGAGCACCGCGGGCGCCGTCGTCTCGCCTTCCACGACCTGGCGTCGCCCCTTCATGTAGTGCGCAAGCGACTGCCCCTTGCCGAGCGCGACGCCAAGCGAGCGGTTGCGCGACAGCGGCCCGTGGCAAGTCAGCACCAGGTCGCCGAGGCCGCTCAGCCCGGTCAGGGTTTCGAGCTCGGCCCCCATCGCCTGGCCGAGACGCGCCATCTCCGCGAAACCGCGCGTGATCAGTGCAGCCGCCGCATTGGCGCCCAGCCCACGGCCCTCGACGATGCCGGCCGCGATCGCCAGCACGTTCTTCACTGCGCCACCCAACGCCACACCCAGCACATCGTGCGTCCAGTAGGGCCGGAAGACGCCGGACGCGAGCGCTGCCGCAAGCGCGCGACCCCGCTCCGGATCGGCCGTGGCGATGCTGATCGCCGTCGGCAGGCCGCGCACGGCCTCTTCGGCGAAGCTCGGCCCCGAGAGCAGCGCCACCGGCCGTCCCGGCAGGATCTCGGCCAGAACCTCGGGCATGAGTAGGCCTGTCGTCGCCTCGATGCCCTTGGCGCAAATCACGATCGGCCCACCGCCGGCAAGTCTCGCCGCCAGGTCCCGCACGGCCTGCGCCGGGCAAGCGAGCAGGATGATCTCGCAAGCGGTGAGATCGCCCAGACTCGCGGCGGCTTCGATGCCCTCGTCGAGGACGATATCCCGTAGATAGACGGGATTGACGCGGCGCTCGGTGATCGATCGGGAGATCGAAGGATCGCGTGACCATAATGTCACCCTGCGCCCGGCACGGCGGGCAAGGCAGGCAAGGGCTGTACCCCAGGCACCGCCGCCGACCACGCCGAAGTGCGCGATGGCATTCACGGACGTTCAGAGGCTGAGGTTGAAGGCAATCGAGATGCGCTCGGCGTTTCCCTTGTACGGCCGCACCTGATGCAGCAGCCACGAAGGGAACATGACGAGCCGTCCCGCCCTGGGCCGGACCATTTCATTGGCGCCCACCGACAGTCCGGCCGCGCCAAAGGCAAGCTGTGGAGCATACATGGCAGGCCCTGGCCCGCGTGGATCCATGAACTCCAATTCACCGCCCAGCGACGGATCGTCGGCGATGCCGCCATCATCGACGTAGTAGACGCCGGACCAGAAGCTGCCGGGATGTGAATGGAATTCGTTGGCATGGCCGCTGCGATTGACGTTGGCCCACATGTTGGCGCGCCACACGATCGCCACCGGCTTGCCTTCGCGGTCGGTGGTAACGCGGTTGGCGGTATTGCGCCCGAACGCCAGCAGTTTGATCGCGGGAGCTCCTCCCCAACGCTCCATGTCCCAGCTCGATTGCCAGCCACCGAGATTGGAGTGCTGCGTGCCGGAGTGCGCCTTTTGCCGCTCGACGATCGCGGTGCGCAGCTCCACATTGAGCGCCTGCGCCTCCGGCACGTCGAACAGCACCACCGGCGTGCCGAACAGTGTCGTGACCTTCGGGGCCCCGGTCATGCGGCCGACTGCCCGACGGTATCGAGCGGCCAGCGCGGCCGCGGGCGAAAATCGAGCGTGTCGGTCCGGCCGAGCCGCAGGCGCTCGAGGCCGGCCCACGCAATCATCGCACCGTTGTCGGTACAGAGCTTTACCGGCGGCGCAACCAGCCTCATGCCGTGCGCGACGGCAAGCGCCTCGAGCCGCGTCCGCAGATAGGCGTTCGCCGCCACGCCGCCGGCGACTACGAGGGTCGGCGCAGAGGCAAGCGCGAGTGCATTGGCGCAGCGATCGACAAGCACGTCACCCACCGTGCGCTGGAACGAGGCGCAGAGATCGGCGACAGCCTGCCGGTCGTTCGCCGGCAGCTTCTCGGCAGTCTGCCGGATCGCAGTCTTGAGGCCGGAAAAGGAGAAATCGCAGCCTGGCTTGCGCCACATCGGTCGTGGCAGGGAGAAGCGGTCCGGATCACCGTCGAGTGCCGCACGCTCGACCGCCGGCCCGCCCGGGAAACCCAGACCCAGAAGCTTCGCGGTCTTGTCGAAACATTCTCCGACTGCATCGTCGACCGTCGTGCCGAGGCGCCGGAACCGGCCGGGACCTTGCACGGTCAGGAGCTGGCAATGGCCGCCCGAAACCAGCAGCAGCAAATAGGGGAAGGACACCTCGGCCGTCAGACGCACCGAAAGCGCATGACCCTCGAGGTGATTGACGGCGAGGAATGGCCTTTCGTGCGCGAAGGCGATCGCCTTGGCCATCATCACGCCCACCATGACGCCGCCGATCAGGCCTGGCCCGCCGGTAGCGGCGATGCCATCGAGATCGGCAAAGTCGAGCCTCGCCTCCGACAGTGCATCGGCGATCAGTCCATCGAGGCGCTCGAGATGGGCGCGCGCGGCTACCTCGGGCACCACACCGCCGAAGCGCCGGTGCTCGGTCAACTGACTGTAAACGACATCGGCCAGGATCCGGCCGACGGGCTTCGCGCCCGGCGGCGCCTCGACGATGGCGACCGCCGTCTCGTCGCAACTCGTCTCGATGCCCATCACGCGCATGCGGGCCCTTCTAGCCTCGGAAGCGGCGCTGCGCTAGAGCAGCGCCATGAGTTCCCTCCTCCTGCGGCTCGGCACGCGCGGCAGCAAGCTCGCCCTCGCCCAGGCGCGGCTGGTGCGCGATGCCCTCGCGGGGGCGGTGCCCGCGCTCGCCGCGCCCGACGCCATCGAGATCATCGCCATCAGAACGACCGGCGACGTGATCCAGGATCGGCCACTGGCGGAAGCGGGTGGCAAGGGCCTCTTCGTGAAGGAGATCGAGGAAGCGCTGCTCGCCCGTCGCATCGATGGCGCCGTGCACAGCATGAAGGACATGCCGACCGCGCAGCCACCGGGACTCGTGATCGCCGCCTTCCTCCCCCGTGAGGATGCGCGTGACGTGCTGATCGCGGGCGTCGACCGCATCGACGATCTCAAGCAAGGCGCGGTCGTCGGCACGTCCGCGCTTCGGCGCAAGGCGCAGCTCCTGCATCGCCGTCCCGATCTGCAGATCGTAAACTTTCGCGGCAATGTCGACACGCGCCTTGTCAAGCTCGCAGCCGGGACGGTCGACGCAACCCTGCTTGCCCTCGCTGGCCTCAAGCGGCTCGGCCTCGCCGTCGGCACGCCGGTGCCGGAGGACGAGATTCTGCCCGCTGTCGGCCAGGGTGCGGTGTGTGTCGAATGCCGCGCCGACGACGAGCGAATGCGCGGCTGGCTCGCTGCGATCGATCATGCTCCGACCGCCAACCGCGTCGCCGCCGAACATGCAATGCTCGCGGTGCTCGACGGTTCGTGCCGGACACCGATCGCCGGCCATGCCGTGCTGGAGGAAGCCGGCATGCTTCATCTTCGTGGTTTGATCGCCAAGCCCGACGGCTCCGATCTCATCGCTACCGAGAGGCGCGGCCCGTCCTCCGACGCCGGACGGCTGGGGCATGACGCGGGCGAGGAGCTCAGGCGCCGGGGCGGACCGGGTTTCTTCTCATTCTGATCGTTCTGGCCTTGCGGCAAACAAGAAGGAACTGACATTCGGTCGCGCTCGACCGAGTCAAGCGTGACGACTAGACTCGCGCCATGCACAAGCTTCTGCGAGTTCTGATCGCCCTCGGCGGCGTGTCAATCGTGCTGTCGGCGTGTGAATCGGCACCGGTCACCGGCCGGTCCCAGCTCATGCTCGTAAGCGAGAGCCAGGAGCGCGAGATGGGACTGCAGGCCTATCGCCAGGTGCTGGCCCAGGAGCCGGCGTCACACGACGCGGAGTTCAATGCCCTGGTCGACAAGGTGGGCCGGCGCATTGCCGCCGCGGCCGAATCGCCGCCGGCTGAAATGTGGCGTGCCCCGCACTATCACTGGGAATTCCGCGCCATCAAAAAGAATGTCCCCAACGCCTTCTGCCTGCCCGGCGGCAAGATCGCCGTCTATTCGGGACTGCTGCCGATTACCCGCAACGAGGCCGGTCTGGCGACCGTGATCGGCCACGAGGTCGCCCATGCGCTCGCTCGCCACAGTGCCGAACGGCTGAGCGATCAGACGCTTGTCACAGCGGGCGTCGCCGCAGCAGCGCTCGCTCTCAGTGCGAGCAGCGATCAGCGCACCGCGTCCTATTCCCCGTTGGTGATCGCAGCGCTGGGGGCCGGGGCCAGCGTCGGCATTCTCCTGCCGATGTCGCGTGAACAGGAAGCGGAGGCCGACCATATCGGGCTCGTTCTCATGGCACGCGCCGGCTACGATCCACACGAGGCGATCGGCCTGTGGGAGCGGATGCGCGCCGCCAACAAGGGCGGCAGGCAGGCCGAATGGCTGAGCACCCATCCGGCAGACGAGACCCGCATCGAGAACATTCGACGCTGGGTCCCGGAAGCGATGCGGTACTATCACCATCCATGATCCCGACGCTGGAATACGACGCCACCGGATTGCTCTGTCCGCTGCCCGTGCTGCGGGCCAACCGGAAGCTGCGCGAATTGCCGGTGGGCGGTGTCCTCACGGTACGCGCGACCGATCCCGCCGCGGAGCAGGATTTTCCGGCCTACTGCAGACAAACCGGCCACGAACTGGTTTCGGCCGGCCGCGAGGGCGAGGTGCTGGTGTTCGTCATCAGGAAGCGCTAGGCAGCGCTGATGAAGGCCTCAAGGCGTTCCAGAGAGTGAAATCATGAGCGACTTCAGGACGATCGATGCCGAGAAGGTCAAGGACAAGCGCGTGCTGGTGCGCGTCGACCTCAACGTTCCGATGAAGAACGGCAAGGTGACCGACGCCACGCGGATCGAACGCGCAGCGCCCACCTTGTCCGAACTCTCGTCCAAGGGCGCCAGGGTGATCGTGCTCAGCCATTTCGGCCGGCCTGACGGCAAGCGTGTGCCGGAGATGTCGCTCAAGCCGTTGGTCGAGCCCTTGAGCAAGGCGTTGGGCAAGCCGGTGGCTTTCGCCGACGACTGCGTCGGCCCCGCCGCGGAAGCGGCTGTGAGCGCGCTGAAGCCGGGCGAGGTGCTGCTGCTGGAAAATCTGCGTTTCCACAAGGAAGAGGAGAAGAACGATCCAGGCTTCGTCGGCAAGCTCGCGGCGCTGGGAGATCTCTATGTCGACGACGCCTTCTCGGCGGCCCATCGCGCGCATGCCTCGACCGAGGGCATCGCCCATCAGCTGCCGGCAATGGCGGGGCGACTGATGCAGGCCGAGCTCGAGGCGCTGCACAGGGCGCTGGGCAATCCCAGGCGGCCGGTCTGCGCGGTCGTCGGCGGCGCCAAGGTCTCGACCAAGCTCGAGCTGCTCGGCAACCTGGTGGGCAAGGTCGACAAGCTGATCATCGGCGGCGGCATGGCCAACACCTTCCTGCAGGCGCAGGGCATCCCGGTCGGCAAGTCGCTGTCGGAGAAAAATCTCGGCGGGACCGCCCTCGACATCCTCGACAAGGCCAAGACGGCGAAGTGCGCCGTCCTGTTGCCGGTCGACGTCGTCGTCGCCGGCGAGTTCAAAGCCGGCGCGCCCAACAGAGTGGTCGATGCCAAGGCCTGTCCGGACGACCAGATGATCCTCGATGTCGGGCCGAAGTCGATCGCGCTCTACCAGAAGGAAGTGAGCGAGTGCGCGACCCTGGTCTGGAACGGCCCGCTCGGGGCCTTCGAGATAAAGCCGTTCGATCGCGGCACGGTGGCTTTGGCCCGGACGGTCGCCGACCGCACCGCGGAGAAGAAGCTGCTTTCCGTCGCCGGTGGCGGCGACACAGTGGCGGCGCTGGCCGCCGCGGGCGTGGAGGACAAGTTCTCGTACGTCTCGTCGGCCGGCGGCGCCTTCCTCGAATGGATGGAAGGCAAGACCCTGCCCGGCGTTGCGGCGCTGATCCGGGCAGCGTAGGACGGCAGGCGATGAGCACGCCTCCCGTCCTTCCCGACCGGCCGCGGCTTCCCTGGGACCCGCCGGAGCATTTCGAGAAGCGCATTCCCGACGGCGACAATCGCGAACGCCTGGTCTGCGCGCGGTGCGAGTTCATCCACTACCAGAACCCCAAGATCGTCGCCGGCGCCATCTGCAGCTGGGGCGACAAGATCCTGCTCGCCAAGCGCGCCATCGAGCCGCGCAAAGGCTTCTGGACGGTTCCCGCCGGCTATATGGAACTGGGCGAAACCACCGAGCAGGCGGCGCAACGCGAGGCGCGGGAGGAGGCCTGCGCCACGATCGAGATCGACCGTCTGCTCGCGATGTACAGCGTGGCGCGGATCGGGCAGGTGCAGATCATGTATCGCGCGCGCCTCGTGAGCGCCGACGTGGCGCCGGGCGTGGAAAGTGAGGCCGTGGCCTTGCTCGACTGGAGCGACATCCCCTGGGAGCAGCTCGCCTTTCCGACAGTGGTCTGGGCGCTGGCGCATTTCCACGACGCGCGCGGCAAGGCCGACTTTGCGACCTATTCCAATCCAACGGGCGAGCTCGCCCGGATGTGGCCGCCGCGCAAGCCGCCAACGGTGTGACTTCGCAAGGCCCGCCGGCGCGGCGTCCGTCTTGCAGATCCCGCCTGCCGAGGGCCATCATGGACGGGCAGCGGGGAGAAGGGCATGCCAAGCAGTGCGTGGAATATCGATGCCGTGCGCTCTCGTGAGGCAATGACCCGTGTCTCGGCGGAACTCGGGCCGACCAACGACTGGCGGGGCGTCGTCGTCGCCCATCTCGATACCGGATTCACCAACCACGTGGTCTTCAATCTGGCGACCGCCACTCCGGCACTTCGGGTCGCCGATGGCATCAACTACATGGACCCGGGAGTCGTGGAGCCGCGCGATCCTCTCAACTATTCCGGCGGCCTGGGGATCAATCCCGGTCATGGCACCCGCACGCTCGGCACATTGTGTGGCGACCTTGCCGGTACCTATACCGGCGTCTGTCCGACCGTGCCCGTGGTGCCTTATCGGGTGACCAACGGTGTCGTGCTGACAGGCAGGACCATCGTGAATGTCGCGCTCGCGGTCATGGATGCCGTCGATCGCAACCTCGCCGACGTGATTTCGATCAGCCTCGGCGTGCAGTCGGTCTTCGGCAACATCAAGCAGATGCACGCCCTCGGCCGGGCCGTCGACCATGCATATGAACGGGGCGTCATCGTGGTTGGCGCTGCCGGCCAGACCGAGGATGCGCCGGAGCTGGTCGGCTTCACCGTCTATCCGGGCCGGTATTCACGCAGCATCCTCGTCGGCGGCATCAATTCCCGCCGCCGGGTGTGCTTCGACTACGATGATGGGCGAAAATACATCGATGTCTGGGCGCCGGCCGATGACGTGCCGCGGCCCAATTCGGTTTTCGGCCTGCCGGAGCCCTTCACCGACGTTTCCGGGGTCGGAGACGGCACCTCCTATGCTACCGTCCACGTTGTCGGCGCCGCTGCAATGTGGCTCAGGATGCGCGGTGACGAACTGGAGGCTTCCGGCTATGCGGGATGGCAGCGCGTCGAGGCTTTTCGGGCAATGCTGCGCGCCAACAAGCAGGCGCTCGCGGGCAACGACGTTCCGACGAAACCGACGCCGAGGGATACCGGCATCCTGGATTGCGTCGCCCTGCTGGATGCCAAGTTGCCGAGGCTCGACACTCTCAAGAAGGCGCCATTGGCCGAGCCGCAAGTCGACTGAGGCCAACGTATCGCTTCCTGCCTCTGATTGAAAACGGATCAAACTGTGTCTGAGGTGCCATACGAACGGTAGATCGGCGAGAACGGAGGAAACCGATGTTGACTGCCGCCAACAACGAGATGCTGTGCCGCGTTGGGCCAGGTACGCCCATGGGCAATCTCATGCGCGAATACTGGATTCCGGCGTGCCTTTCGTCCGAGCTCAAGGCGGACGGAGAGCCGATGCGGCTCCTGCTGCTTGGCGAGCAGCTCGTCGCCTTCCGCGACACGAATGGTCGCGTGGGCATCATGGAGCACCGCTGTCCCCATCGCTGCGCATCGCTGTTCTTCGGCCGCAACGAAGCAGGCGGCCTGCGCTGCATCTATCACGGCTGGAAGTTCGACGTGGAAGGCAATTGTCTCGACATGCCGAACGTGCCGCCCGCGCAGGACTTCAAGCATCGCGTCAAGGCGAAGGCCTACAGGGTCGTGGAACGCGCGGGCTTCGTCTGGACCTACATGGGCTCGCGCGCCGAGGCGCCGCCGCTACCCAACCTCGAGATCCTGATGCTGCCGGAGGAAGACCGCTTCACGCGCGTGCACCAGCGCGAATGCAACTGGTTCCAGTCGCTGGAAGGCGATATCGACACCTCGCACTTTGGTTTCCTGCACATCGGCGGGTTGAAGATGGAGGATGTCGATCCCGACACCATTCACAAATGGGGCGTCGGCGATCGCGCGCCCGAATACAAGGCGACCGAGACCGAATGGGGCACGATGTACGCGGCCTACCGGCCCGCCGAGCCGGGCCACTACTACTATCGCTTCGCCCACTTCATGTTCCCGTTCATTACGCTGACGCCGAACGGCTCGTTCGAGGACCAGGTTGCCTGCACCATGAACGTGCCGATGGATGACACGCATACCATGACCTACAACCTCGGCTGGAAGCAAAAGACGCGACCGCTCGAGACGCTCAGGAACGGCGACTGGATCCCGGGTCTCGCGCCCGACATGCAATTCTTGCCGAACACCAACGACTGGTACGGCCGGCACCGCCTCGTGGCGCGGCGCGAGAACGACTACTTCGTCGACCGCGAGATGCAGAAGCATGTCAACTACACCGGCATTCAGGGCATCGGCCGGCAGGACCAGGCGGCGGTCGAATGCATGGGAGAGATTGTCGACCGCACTCTCGAGCATCTGGCGCCGTCGGACCGGATGATCGCCCTCACCCGCAAGCGCGTCCTGGAAGCCGCGCAAACGCTCCTGAGAGAAGGCAAGGTGCCGGCGACAGTCGACACTCCCGATATCTGCCGTGGCGCGCGGGGCGGCGCGTTCGTGGCGCCCGCGACCGTCGACTGGCTCGACGCCTATTTCGAGAAACTCAAGACCGCGAGAAGTCCGCTGGGCCTCCTGACGCGCGACATGCCGCTGGCCGCAGAATAGCAGCGGTGACCAGGATCCTGCTGAACTCCTTCAGCCGAACGGACTCTCCTCGCCGTCCCAGTGCCGCTTCAGCAGCGGCACCTGCAGGAAGGCGAAGACCAGCGTCAGCGGAAAGCTCAGGAACATCTTGCTGGCGATCCAGGTCTCGGTCGAAAAGCTGCGCCACATCACTTCGTTGACGGCCGCCAGCACGAAGAAGAACAGCGACCAGCGAAGGGTGAGCTTGCGCCAGCCGTCGTCGGTGAGGCGGAAGGCAACGCCGAAAATGGGCTTCAGGAGTGGCCGGCGCAGTATCAGGAGCCCGCCACCCAGGATGATGCCGAACAGGCTGTTCACGATCGTGGGTTTGAGCTTGATGAAGGTCTCGTCGCGCAGCCAGATCGTGAGTCCGCCGAACACCAGCACGAAAAAGGCGCCGACCAGCGGCATGACGGGCCAGCGGCCCTCCAGCCAGCGGTAGCAGGGCAAGGAAAAGGCCGACGCCGCGATGAACACACCAGTTCCGACGTAGATGCCCCACCTCGAGTTCGCGATGAAGAAGAGCAGCAATGGCCCCAGCTCGAGTGCCGTCGCGTAAAGCCGGCGGATGCCGTGGTTCTGGCTTTCGCGCGTGCTCATGCCGGCAACCCCATCAATCCCCGCGCGAACGCCCGCGCCTCGAACGGCCGCAGGTCGTCCAGACCCTCGCCCACGCCGACCGCCACCACTGGCAGCTTGAACTTCTCGGCAAGCGCCACCAGTACGCCGCCCTTGGCGCTGCCGTCGAGCTTGGTCAGGACCAGCGCATCGACCGGCGACATGGTCTTGAAGGTCTCGACCTGGGCATGTGCATTCTGGCCCGTGGTCGCGTCCAGCACCAACAGGCAGGAATGCGGCGCCGAGGGATCGAGCTTCCTGATGACGCGCACGATCTTGGCCAGTTCCTCCATGAGATTGGTCTTGTTGTGCAGTCGCCCGGCAGTATCCACGAGAAGCACGTCGCACCTCTCGGCCCGCGCCTTTTCGAGCGCCTCGAAGGCGAGGCCGGCGGCATCGGCGCCGGTCGGCTTGGCGATGACCGGCACGCCGGCGCGATCGCCCCAAACCTTGAGCTGCTCCACGGCGGCGGCACGGAACGTGTCACCGGCGGCCAGCATGACCTTGCGCCCCTCGCCCTTGAAGAGGTGTGCGAGCTTGGCGATGGTCGTGGTCTTGCCGGATCCGTTGACTCCCACGACCAGCACGACGTGCGGCTTGTGCGCGGTGTCGATCGCGAGCGGCGTTGCCACCGGGTGCAGGATCTCGGCGATATCGTCGGCGAAGGCGGCGCGTACCTCCTCGTCCGTCACTTCCCGGCCGAACCGTTCCTTGCCGAGCTTCTCGACCAGCCGCGCGGCCACATTGACGCCGAGGTCGGCCTGGATGAGTGCGTCCTCGAGCTCGTTCAGGGTCTCCTGATCGAGCTTCTTCCTGGTGAAGAGGCCGGTGATGCTCTCGGTGACGCGTTTGGTCGACTTCGACAGTCCTGCGCGCAGACGCGACAGCCAGCCGCCTTTCCTCTCGGTCTCGACCACGTCGCTCACATCACACCTTCACGCCAGCAGCGAGACATCGAGCTCGCCCTTGAAGGCGATCGCAATGCCGCCGGTCATCAGCACGTGGTCGTCGCGCAGCCACTCGATCGCGAGCGAACCCCGCTCCAGGATCACCTCGGCCTTGCGGTCGATCAGCCCGCGCCGGCTCGCGGCCACCACCGCAGCGCACGCGCCCGAACCACACGCCAGCGTAATCCCCGCACCGCGCTCCCAGACCCGCAGCCGGAGCCGCCCTTCGCTCACGCGCTGGACGACACCGATGTTGGCACGCTCGGGAAAGAACGGATCGTGCTCGAGCTTCGGTCCCAGCTCCGCCAATGGAATGGCGCCAAGATTGTCGACGAAGAAGGTGGCATGCGGATTGCCCATGTTGGTGCCGACCGGATCGTGCAGCGGGCCAACGCCCACGGGCATGTGATTGGTGTCGCAGGCGTCGCGCACCGGGATGTCACGCCAATCGAGCCGGGCCAGCCCCATATCGACGGAGATCACCGGCAGGCCGTTGGCAGCGCGGCCTGTCCGCTGCGACTCGAGCAGGCCCGAAATTGTTTGCACCGTCACCAGATCGGTCTTGCGCTCATCCATCAGCACCGACGCAACGCAGCGTGTGGCGTTGCCGCAAGCGCCGGCCTCGCCGCCGTCGGGATTGTAGATTCGCATGAAGACGTCGGCGCCGCGCTCGGTCGGCGGTTCCAGCACGATCAACTGATCACAGCCTACTCCGAGACGGCGATCAGCGATGGCACGGCGACGCTCGGGCGTCAGGGCAAGCGCTGCCCTGCGGCCATCGAGCACGACGAAGTCATTGCCCAACCCGTGCATCTTCAGGAACGGCGCTCCGGTCATGGCGCGCTATATGGCCGTTCGGCCGGGCCAGCGCAACGAGCGGGCACGAACCTCGCCGGCATGATTACCGCCCACCTCGCGCACATCCAAGGCAGCAAGCTTCTTGGTATAGATCGTGAGATGCAGGATGCCGAGCGGCTCGTAGGGCATGGCCGGCTCGACAAACAGCCCATGCTCGGCGTCCCAGGCTGGCGTGGCATGATGCACCGGCCAGTTGCAGCGGCTGGGCAACGGCTCATGGGAAAAACCCTTGTCGTAGACCAGTACGTTGAGCGCAATCTGATCGGCCATGTCGGTCGAGCGCTGCAGCGCTTCATCCAGCAGCTCGGCCCAGCCCTGCCAGTGGCACGCATCGCGGGCAAGCGCAAAGACCCCGGCATTGATCAAAGGATAGCGGATCAGCCGCTCGGCGGTTTCCCTGCCGAAACAGGCCTCGTAGGCGGCGCCGTTCACCGTCGAGAATTCCTTCCAGGCATGGTGATAGTGCCGCATCGACCGGTGGATCTCCGGCGCCACTGCGAGCTTGCCGGTGCGCGCCGCGCCCAGGAACAGCTCCACCGCATTGCCCTGCTGCACCCAGCAGTCGCCGTCGACCCAAAGATAGAGATCGAAGCCCGGGAAGTAGCGCGGCAGGAAGGGCCGCGCGGTCAGCGCCTTGTAGCCGTCCCTGAGGCTGTCGCGTGCGGGAAAGTTGAAGTCCCATTCGGGCGCGACAAGAGCAGCGCCGCGCGCGCGACACCAGGCGCGCTGCTCCTCCGTCAGCCCGCAGTCGAGAATGCCGAGCGCGAGGGCACGACCCTCCGGAATGGATTGGAGGGAGCCGACGCAGTCGCGCATCAGCTCGAAATAGCCGGCATCGCCGCCGGTGATGGCGATCGCCCGTTCCGTCACGGGGTCAGGATGGCGTATCGCCCCTTTGCTGTCGCCTGCCTTTCGGCCACAGTCCGGGGGAAAGGGAGGGCCGCATCGCATGGCCAAGCACGTGGACTACTACGTTTCGCTGAATTCGCCCTGGACCTATCTCGGCTCCAGGCGCTTCGAGGCGATCGCCAAGAAGAACAACGCACATGTCACGATCTGGCCGGTCGATTTCGGCTCGGTCTTTGCCGTCTCGGGCGGCCTGCCCCTGCCCAAGCGCGCGCCGCAGCGCCAGGCCTACCGCATGATGGAGCTGAAGCGCTGGCGCGACGCCCTCGGCGTGAAGCTGAACGTCGAACCCAAGTTCTTCCCGGCCAACGAGCTGCCAGCGGCCAAATGCGTGATCGCCTTGCGCGAGTTGGGGCGAATGGCCGATGCGATCAAGCTCGCCCATGCGGTGCTGAACGCGCTCTGGGCCGAGGACAAGAATACCGGCGACCCTGCGACCCTGCGCGAGATCATTGCCGGCTGCGGTCTCGATGCCGATTCGGTGCTCAAGGCGAGCGAGACGCCGGGCATCGCCGAGAAGCGTGACTCCTATACGAAGTACGCCATCGATCAGGGCGTGTTCGGCGCGCCCTCATTCGTCATCGACCGCGAGATCTTCTGGGGGCAGGATCGCCTCGACTTCGTCGACCGCAAGCTCGCGGCCTGAATCAGTTTCCGAGATAGGCCGCCGCGAGCACGGCAAAGCCGTTGTTGACGATATGGGCCGAAAGGGACGGCAAGAGCGAGTCGGTGCGACGTCGCAAATAGCCGAACAGCACGCCAAGCGGCAGCACCAGAAGGATGTGCGCGGGCTCGTAGTGGGCGAGCGCGAAGGCGACCGAACTCACGAGCCACGCCGGGATCGTGCCCCAGCGACCGGCCACCCAGCCATAGAGCAGGCCGCGAAACACCAGCTCCTCCACGACGGGCGCCAGCAGCGCCAGGATGACGAAGGTCGTGGCCAGTGACCCCGGCTGGCGCGCGATCTCGACGGCCTCCTTCATGGCCTTGGGTTCGAGGCCAAGCTGACTGACCCCTACCGAGAGGGCGAGGGTGCCGATCACCCCGAATACCACCGGTCGCCAGTGCGCGGGCCGAATTCCCAGCCCCGGCAGCGCCGCCCGCCCAAGCGGAGCGACGGCCACCAGCACCGCACAAAGTCCTATGCCGTAGAACACCGCGAGGATGGTCAGGACCGCGCCGCTCGCCAGGAAATGCACGCCGACGAAGCACAGGACGGCCAGAGCAAACAGAAAGAGCAGGAGCGCCCAGCCCGGGATGGGGCGATAGTCCTTTTCCATCAACGGCTTGTACTCCGACGCCAAGTCTTTGACTCCATGCCCGTCTGGCCTTATACCCCGGCCGCTCAATCGGTCGTGCCGATTTCTATGGCTCCCCCTTTCGGGGAGCTCCGTCGATCCGCGAGGGTTCGCGCATCGGCGCGATACCCTTTTGGGCTGGCGGGAGTGCGATGTTCGAGGGTCTCAGCAAGCGTCTGGGCGACGTTTTCGACAAGCTGAAGGGGCGCGGGGCGCTTTCCGAGGCCGATGTCGATGCCGCGTTGCGCGAAGTGCGCACGGCCCTGTTGGAGGCCGACGTGGCGCTGCCCGTCGTCCGCCAGCTCATCGACGAAGTCCGGCCCAAGGCGATCGGCGCGGACGTCATCCGCTCGGTGACGCCGGGTCAGATGGTGATCAAGATCGTGAGCGATCACCTCGTCGAGATGCTGGGCGGCACGGTGGCCGACCTCGATCTCAATGCCATCCCGCCGGCCGTGATCCTGATGGTGGGCCTGCAGGGCTCGGGCAAGACGACGAGCTCGGCCAAGATCGGCTATCGGTTGGCGCAGGGCCCGCAGGGCATGGCCGCCGAAATGTTCGGCGGCACCTTCTCGACCCGGCGCCGCGTCATGATGGCATCGCTCGACACGCGCCGCCCCGCCGCGCAGCAGCAGCTCAAGGTGCTGGGCGAGCAGACCGGTGTCCCGACGCTGCCGATCGTACCGCTCGAGATGCCGCTCGCCATCACCCGGCGCGCGCTCGAGACAGCGCGGCGCGAGGGCTTCGATGTCCTGATCCTCGATACCGCCGGCCGGCTCTCGATCGACGAGGAGCTGATGGCGGAGGTCAAGGAGATCTCCGATCTCGCCAGGCCCAAGGAGACGCTGCTCGTCGCCGACGCCATGACCGGTCAGGATGCGGTCAATGTCGCCAAGGCGTTCAACGAGCGGCTGGCCGTCACCGGCATCGTGCTGACGCGCGTCGACGGGGACAGCCGCGGCGGCGCCGCGCTTTCGATGCGCGCCGTCACCGGCCGGCCGGTCAAGCTGATCGGCGTCGGCGAGAAGTTCGATGCGCTGGAGCCGTTCCATCCCGACCGCATCGCGTCCCGTATCCTCGGCATGGGCGACATCGTCTCGCTGGTGGAGCGGGCGGCCGAGACGATCGACAAGGAAGAGGCCGAGAAGCTCGCCGCCAAGGTGCGCAAGGGCCAGTTCGACATGGACGACCTGCTGGCCCAGCTCCGGCAACTGCGCAAGATGGGCGGCTTGCAGGGCCTGATGGGCATGCTGCCGGGCGCCATGCAGGCCAAGGCCGCGATGGCCAAGGCCAAGATCGACGAGAAGCAGCTCAAGCGCCAGGAGGCAGTCATCCTGGCGATGACGCCGAGAGAACGGCGCAACCCGGACCTGATCCATGCCTCCCGCAAGAAGCGCATCGCCAGGGGTTCGGGTGTGCAGGTCCAGGACGTCAACAAGCTCCTGAAGCAGCACGCCGACATGGTGAAGATGATGAAGCGCGTCAACAAGCTCGGGGAGAAGGGATTCATGCGCAGCCTCGGCGGCATGACGCCGCCGCCCGGCTTCCCGCGCTGAACTTTGGTGAACGTGAACCGTATCTGACGAATCAAAGGAGAGAGAATGCTAGCCATCCGCATGACCCGCCACGGCGCCAAGAAGAGGCCGTTCTTCCACATCGTGGTGGCCGATTCGCGCAGCCCGCGCGATGGCCGCTTCATCGAGAAGCTCGGGACCTACAATCCGCTCCTGCCGCGCGAGCACGCCCAGCGCGTGACCATGGACAAGGAGCGCATGGCGCATTGGCTCAAGGTCGGCGCCCGGCCATCGGACCGGGTCGCGAAGTTCCTGGCCGAAGCCGAGCTGATGAAGCCGCGCGAGCGCCGCGAACAGACCAGGAAGAACCAGCCGCGTGCCAAGGCGCAGGAGCGGCTGAAGGCGGCCGCCAGCGCGGGGGCCGCGCCGGCGGAAGGTGAGAAGACGGAGGCTGCTGCCTCCTGATGAGCAAGGGCCGCGTTCTGTTGGGCGTCGTCGCGGCGCCGCACGGAGTGCGCGGCCTGGTGCGCATCAAGAGCTTCACCGAGGACCCGATGGCGGTCGGCACGTACGGCCCGCTGTCGGACGAGGCAGGGGATAAGGAGTACCGGGTCGAAGCGTTGAGTGCCGCACGTGGCACGGTGTTGGCCCGGATCGAGGGTGTCGCCGATCGCGCGGCGGCGGAAGCGTTGCGCGGCTTGCGGCTCTACGTAGGGCGCAGCGCCTTGCCCGAGGCCGGCGAGCGGGAGTGGTACGAGGCAGACCTGATCGGTCTGCCGGCGGTTGGCCGGGATGGCCGGGACTGGGGGCAGGTGATCGCCTTCCACGATTTCGGCGCCGGGCCGGTCATGGAGGTGTCGGGAGGCGCGATGCTGCCCTTCACCGATGAAGCAGTGCCCGAGATCGACGTCGAGGGCGGCAAGGTCGTGGTGGATCCGCCGGCAGGCTTGCTGGCGAAGGACGAAACGAAGGAGGCGTGAAGCAACGTGTGGCGCACGACGGCGCTGACGCTCTTCCCGGAGATGTTTCCGGGCCCGCTGGGCGAGAGCCTGGCCGGCAAGGCATTGAAGGAAGGCGTGTGGTCGCTGAAGGCGGTCGACATCCGGCAGTTCGCCGCGGATCGGCATGGCACGGTGGACGATGCGCCGTTCGGCGGCGGCGCCGGCATGGTGATGAAGCCCGACGTGCTGTCGGCGGCGATCATCGAGGCGTCCGAACCCGGCATGCCGAAGATCCTGCTCTCGCCGCGCGGTGCGCCCTTCAGCCAGGCGCGCGGTCGGAAGCTGGCTGAGGGACCGGGGGTGCTGCTGGTGTGCGGAAGGTTCGAGGGCATCGACGAGCGTGTGGTCGAGGCCCACGCGTTGGAGGAGGTCTCGGTCGGCGATTTCGTGCTTTCGGGCGGCGAGATCGCGGCCATGGCGGTGATGGATTGCTGCGTGCGGCTGCTGCCCGGGGTGATGGGCGAGCCGGCGTCGGCCAGCGAGGAGAGTTTCGAGGACGGTCTGCTTGAGTACCCGCACTACACCCGCCCGGCAGTCTGGTCGGGTCCCGACGGAACCGAACGGCGCGTGCCGGAGGTCCTGGTCTCGGGTCACCACGGCAAGGTTGCCGAGTGGCGATTGAAGCAGCGGGAAGAGATCACGCGGCGACGGCGGCCCGATCTGTGGGCGCGCCGGCGGATCGCGTCAGGTAACGAAGAGAAGTGACGAAAGGATGGATGCGATGAACATTCTCGATACGCTGGCACAGGCCACGATGGACAAGGTGACGGCCGAGCGGCCGGTGCCGCGCTTTGAGCCGGGCGACACGCTGCGCGTGCACGTCAAGGTGCAGGAGGGCAACCGCGAGCGCATCCAGGTTTACGAGGGCCTCTGCATCGCGCGCAAGAACGATGGCGTGAACTCCTCGTTCACAGTGCGCAAGATCAGCTTTGGCGAGGGCGTCGAGCGCGTCTTCCCGCTCTACAGCCCCGGCATCTGGGAAATCGAGGTCGTCCGCAAGGGCACGGTGCGCCGCGCCAAGCTCTATTACCTGCGGGCGCTGCGCGGCAAGGCGAGCCGCATCGCCGAGGACGTCGAGGCCCAGCGCGAGCTGATCGCTGAGCAGGCCGAGGAGGCGGCGAGGCGTCCACGGCGCGAGAAGCTCAAGAAGGAAAAGCCCAGGGACGAGAGGACCGTCCGCGCGGCCAAGAGCGGCAAGAAGTAGGCGCGCCATGGCCTTCCGCAAGAAGTCGGCCACGCCGCCGCCGCCCCCGCCGCCGCCCCGGACGCTGTTCGAAAAGATCTGGGACGGCCACGTCGTCCACCGTCAGGACGACGGCACCTGCGTCATCTATATCGACCGTCATCTCGTGCACGAGGTGACGAGTCCGCAAGCCTTCGAAGGCCTGCGCATCGCGCACCGTCCGGTGCGCCGGCCCGACGCTACCGTGGCGCTCGCCGACCACAACACACCGACGACCGACATGAGCCAGGGCATCCCCGACGAGGAATCCCGCATTCAGGTCGAGACGCTCGAGAAGAACGTCGCCGACTTCGGCGTGCCCTACTTCGGGCTGAATGATCCCCGCCGCGGCATCGTTCACGTGACCGGTCCCGAGCAGGGGCTCACCCTGCCCGGCATGACGATCGTGTGCGGCGACAGCCATACCTCGACGCACGGCGCCTTCGGCGCACTCGCCTTCGGCATCGGCACGTCCGAGGTCGAGCATGTGCTGGCGACGCAAACGCTGATCCAGAAGCCGGCCAGGAACATGCGCGTTGCGGTCGAGGGCAGCCTGCCGCTGGGTGTCACGCCCAAGGACGTGATACTCGCCATCATCGCCCGGCTCGGCACCGCCGGCGGCACCGGTCACGTGATCGAATATTCCGGCCGCGCCATCCGCGAAATGACGATGGAAGGCCGCATGACCGTCTGCAACATGTCGATCGAGGCGGGCGCGCGCGCCGGCCTGATCGCGCCGGACGAGACGACCTTCAAGTACCTGATGGGCCGGCCCTATGCGCCCAAGGGCGGCGCCTGGGATCTGGCGCTGGCTCAGTGGCGGCGTTTGCCGTCGGACAAGGGCGCGCATTTTGACACCCAGATCGACCTCAGCGCTTCGGACATTCCACCGATGGTGACCTGGGGCACGAGCCCGCAGGATGCGCTCCCCATCACCGACGTCGTTCCCGACCCCGCCACTGCGCCCGACGATAACCGCCGCGAGGCCTGGGCGCGCTCGCTCGCCTATATGGGCCTCATCCCGGGCACCAGGCTCGTCGATGTGCCCATCGACCGCGTGTTCATCGGCTCCTGCACCAACGGCCGCATCGAGGATCTTCGCGCCGCGGCCGAGATCGCGAAGGGCCGCAAAGTGGCGCCCGGCGTCTCGGCGATGGTGGTCCCGGGCTCGGGCCTGGTGAAGGCCGAGGCGGAGAAGGAAGGTCTCGACAAGATCTTCCTCGAGGCGGGCTTCGAATGGCGCATCCAGGGCTGCTCCATGTGCCTGGCCATGAACGCCGACCGGCTCGAGCCCGGCCAACGCTGCGCCTCGACCTCGAATCGCAATTTCGAGGGCCGGCAGGGGCGCGGCGGACGCACCCATCTCGTGAGCCCGGCCATGGCCGCCGCGGCGGCCATCAAGGGATCCCTCGCTGATGTGCGCGACTTCCAATAGCCGTTCCGCAACGAATGGTGGTACATTTCCGGGCGGTGCAGCGATGCACCGCCCGATTTCTTTGGGGAGAGGAAGTCGATGACTACCGTGCCGCCACCACAGCCCGTGTGGAACGCTCAACCTGCCGGCCCCGCAAACGTCGCCTATGGCGGCTTCTGGGTCCGCGTCGTGGCCTACATTATCGACGCCATCTTGCTGAACATCGCTTTCGGAATCATTGGCGCGATCGTGGGCGTCAGCGTGATTCCGGTTGATCCGAGCAAGTTGGACTCGGCGGAAACCATGGCGCATGTGGGACGCCTCCAGGTCATCGCGCTCGTCATAACGTGGCTTTACTTCGCGTTCATGGAAAGCTCTCCACGTGGCGCCACCGTCGGCAAGATGGCACTGGGTTTGCGGGTGGTCGACGAACAGGGCAACCGGATCTCCTTCGCCAGAGCCACCGGACGCTTCTTTGCGAAGTTCGTCTCCACCATCATCCTGATGATCGGCTACCTGATGGTGGCCTTCACCGACAGGAAGCGCGGATTGCACGACATGATTGCCGGCACGCTGGTGATCAAGAACCGCTGAATCGGCTTTCGGAGGAGAACTTGACGGGGCCCGCGAAAGCCCGTTAATTCCGGCGTTTCGCGAGGGAATCCATGGAAAAGTTCACGACGCTACGCGGCGTCGCCGCACCGCTGCCGATGGTCAATATCGACACCGATATGATCATCCCGAAGAATTTTCTGAAGACCATCAAGCGCACGGGCCTGAAGGACGGCCTGTTCTACGAGATGCGCTTCACGCCCGACGGACAGAAGAAGGACTTCATCCTCGACCAGCCGGCCTACCAGAACGCCAGGATCATCGTCGCCGGTCCCAACTTCGGTTGTGGTTCGAGCCGCGAGCATGCGCCGTGGGCACTGCTCGATTTCGGCATCCGCTGCATCATCTCCGAGGGTTTCGCCGACATCTTCTACAACAACTGCTTCAAGAACGGCATCCTGCCAATCAAGGTGCCGAAGGACGTGATCGCCAAGCTGATGGACGATGCGAGCCGCGGCTCAAACGCCATCATCGAGATCGATCTCGAGAAGCAGGAGATCAGGGGCCCGGACGGCGGCACCGTCCATTTCGACATCGATCCCTTCCGCAAGCACTGCCTGCTGAACGGGCTCGACGATATCGGCCTCACCATGGAGAAGAAGTCGGAGATCGACGACTTCGAGGCCAGGCAGAAGGAAGCCCAGCCCTGGCTGCACCCCGCGGCCTGATGGCCGCTCTGGTTCGAGAGAAGAAGACAATGGCGTCAAACCGCACCCTGCTGGTGCTGCCCGGCGACGGCATCGGCCCCGAAGTCATGAACGAAGTTCGCAAGATCATCGCCTGGATGGGCAAGAAGCGCGCGGTCGGCTTCGACATCAAGGAAGATGTGGTGGGTGGCGCGGCACTCGACAAATACGGCGTGCCGCTGTCCGACGACGCCATGAAGGCGGCCCTCGATGCCGACGCCGTCCTGTTCGGCTCGGTCGGCGGGCCGAAATGGGACAACGTCGAGTTCGACAAGAAACCCGAGCGCGGGCTCCTGCGCCTGCGCAAGGAGATGGACCTCTTCGCCAACCTGCGTCCGGCCAAGGTGTTCGACGCGCTGGTCGATGCAAGCTCGCTCAAGCCGGAAATCGTCAAGGGCCTCGACATTCTGATCATCCGCGAGCTCACCGGCGGCGTCTATTTCGGCGAGCCGCGCGGGCGCACCACGCTGCCGAATGGCGAGTTCGAGGCGGTCGACACGCAGCGCTACAAGTCGAGCGAGATCCGCCGCGTCTGCGCCGTCGCCTTCGAGCTGGCGCGCAAGCGGCGCAACAAGGTCTGCTCGTCCGAGAAGGCCAACGTCATGCACACCGGCGTGCTGTGGCGCGAGGAGGCAACGAAGCTGCACAAGGCAAACTATTCGGACGTGCAGCTCAGCCACATGTATGCCGACGCGCTCGCCATGCAGCTCCTGCGCGCGCCCGGCCAGTTCGACGTCATCGTCACCGACAATCTGTTCGGCGACATTCTCTCGGATGAAGCCTCGATGCTGACGGGGTCGCTCGGCCTGCTGCCCTCGGCCTCGCTCGGCGCGCCTGATGCGACTGGCCGGCGCAAGGCGCTCTACGAGCCGATCCATGGCAGCGCGCCCGACATCGCCGGCAAGGGACTCGCCAATCCGATCGCCGAAACGCTCTCCTACGCGATGATGCTGCGCTACTCCTTCGACCTCGGCCGCGAAGCCGATCTCGTCGAGAAAGCGGTCGAGAACGTGCTGGCCGCGGGCTATCGCACCGGTGACCTGATGGTCGGCAGGACCGAGGGTGTGAAGAAGGTCGGCACGCAAGAGATGGGCGACGCGGTCGTCAAGGAACTTGACCGGCTGACCTGATCGTCAGCGCTACCGATCCGGCCCCCCGGCGCCGTCGACGGCTTTGACAAAGGCCGTCATCTCCGCCGGCTCGATGTCCGATACGGCGCGGAACTCGAACCCGTCCCGGCGCCACTGCGCCAGCACGAAGCCGTCGCGTTGAGCGATGTCGGCCGGCACACCATTGCCCGATCCCGCGGGCCACAGCGTCAATGCCACCTTGTGCTGGTTGTGGCGGTAGACAAGGACCGCCACCTTGCGGCCGTCGAAGATGTCGATCCGGCCGCCCAGAAGCGGGAAGCCTTCGGTCGTGAGGTCGTGCACCGGGGGCGAATAGTCGATCTTGCCGGCGAACCACGGCTTCACCGTATGGCGATCCGACGAGACGACATCGACCGGATGCTCGCTCGAGGCGACCCGCAGATAGCCCGCGACCAGCTCGTCGGCATCGCGGCTGCCCTGGGTCGAGAGCGACCCGCCGAGCCAGCCGATGCTCACGGCCACGACGAGGCCCGCAGCCATCGCCGTCCATCGCAGCGAGGCACGCGGCATGACGACCGCTGGTCGCGATCTACCGGCGATGGCACGCAGCTCGCGTTCGATGCGCGCGCGCAGCAGATCCGGTGCCGGCTCCGCTGGCAGCTCGCGCAGCATCGCGCTCAGGGCACGCGCCTCGTCCAGACGCTTACGGCACTCCGGGCAACTTTCCAGGGCGCGCTCGAACTCGACGCAATCGGCCGCGGCCATCTCGCCGTCGAGATAGACGTCGACCATCGCCTCACAGGTCGCGCAGTCCATGATCTCTCCTTCCCAGGCGGCGCTTGAGGTCGCACGCCAGACGTTCCCTTGCGCGGGCCAGTCGCGACATCACGGTCCCGATCGGCAGGTCGAGCACGGCCGCGATCTCCTTGTAGGTGAGGTCCTCGACCTCGCGCAGGACGAGGATCTCACGCGATTCCGCCGGCAGTGCCGCCAGCACGGCGGCGAGATGGCGGCGGCGGTCGCCGGCCATTGCCGACTGTTCCGGATCGGGTCCGTCGGCCGCTTTCTCGTCCGCTGCCTCGAGCGGCTGGTCGGCGCCGCGGCGCAGCCGCGCATCGTGCCAGGTGTTGCGAACAATCCGCAGCAGCCACGGCCGCGCTTCCCCGCCGCGAAAGGCGTGGAAATAGCGCAGGGCCCGCAGCATCGCTTCCTGTGCGACGTCCTGCGCCTGCACGGGATCGCGCGTCAGCCAGCGTGCGAAACCGTAAGCCGCGTCGAGATGCGGCAGCATCACCGTCCTGAACCGCTCGACCGCATCGCGATCGGGTTCCAGCGCCTCCGACATGCCGTCCATAGGACAGCAATACCGGCCGACCGTCGAACTTATTCCGTCACGCCGATCGAGGAATAAACCCGGGGGCCGCCCGGTATCGCCCCCAGTCAACCACGCCGGAGGGCACCATGTTGCAAGCCGATCGCCGCGATTTCCTGAAGCTCGCCGGAGTGGCGGGCGTCACGTTCACCGCCGGGCTGTTCCCCGGCCGGGACGCCTCGGCGCAAGCCGCCGACTTCCATTTCGTGCAGTTCTCGGACACCCATTGGGGCTACAAGGGACCGGCCAATCCGGACGCCGAACATACGCTGGAGAAGGCCATCGAGACCGTGAACGGCCTCGCCAAGCAGCCCGACTTCATCGTCTTCACCGGCGATCTCACTCACACCACGGAAGATCCGAAGGAGCGGCGTGCCCGCATGAAGCGCATGCGCGAGATCGTCGGCGGCCTCAACGTCAAGGATATCCGCTTCATGGCGGGCGAGCACGACGCCGCGCTCGACAAGGGCGAGGCCTACAAGGAATTCTTTGGCGACACGCACTACACCTTCGACCACAAGGGCGTGCACTTCATCGCCCTCGACAACGTCTCCGACCCGGGCGCCAAGCTCGGCGACGACCAGCTCGCCTGGCTGGCGGCCGATCTCAAGCAGCGCAAGCCCGACGACCGGATCGTCGTCATGACTCACCGCCCGCTGTTCGATCTCCAACCCTCGTGGGATTGGACGACGGCCGACGGCGCCAAGGCGATCGACCTCCTGATGCCCTATCAGAACGTCGTGGTGTTCTACGGCCATATCCACCAGGAGCATCACCACATGACGGGCCACATCGCCCATCATGCCGCGAAGTCGCTGATCTTCCCGCAGGCGACGCCCGGCCCGCAGCCCCGCCGCCCGCCGCCGCCGCCTTACGATGCCTCGCAGAAGGGGATGGGCACCCGCGACATCACGATGGCGAAGAGCGCAACCTTCGTCGAGCTGCCGGTCACCAGGGCATAGAACAATGAGACGCAGGTATCTCATCGCGCTGCTGATCGCCGGCAGCGCGGCGGGCGGAGTCGCGCGCCTCGCGGCCGCGACCCCGAACGAAGTCGAAATCATGGCCATGAAGTTCGATTTCACGCCCGACACGATCAAGGTGAAGGCCGGGCAGCCCGTGACTCTCGTGCTGACCTCGATCGACCGCGTTCATGGCTTCAAGATGCCCGACTTCGGGGTGCGGACCGACATCGTCCCCGGCCTCGAAACGCGCGTCACCATCACGCCGGCCAAGGCCGGGACCTTCGCCTACTTCTGCGACGTGTTCTGTGGCGACGGTCACGAGGAAATGTCGGGCACCCTCATCGTCGAGACCTGACGCTACTTCACCAGCCCGCCCAGCACGCCGCGCACGAGGCCGCCCAGCAACCCCCCGCTGCTGCCGCGGCCGCCGCCCAGCACTGCTCTCGTCACCTCACGCACCGCAACGTTGGTCACGGTGCGGGCCGCCGACTTGGCGATCGCCTCCCCGAGCGTATCGCTGCGGCGGGCCGGCGCTCTTGCCTGGGGTGGGGGCGCCGGCGGCTGGGCCTCGCGCAGGCGCGGCTGCGGCCTGGGCGCATCGGCCGGGCCTGCCTCCGGCGAACCACCCCAAGGACCGGCGGTTGGCGTGGGCGCTGCGGGCGGGACGTCTACCGACGATGGCACGGAGCCGTATTGGCCGCGGCGACGCTGGCCGCCGTTCGACGTGGCGGCGCCGTCATCGTGCCGCACCTGGCCTCCGGTCGCGCGGCCGGTCAGAACCTCATAGGCCGAATCCCGATCGACCGTACGCTCGTATTTTCCCGCAAGCGGGCTCGCCTTGACGACGGCCGCCCGTTCGGCATCGGTGGCGGGTCCGATCCGGCCTTGGGGTGGCGCGATGAAGCAGCGCTCCACCGGCGTCGGCACGCCCTTGCCGTCCAGGAACGAGACCAGCGCCTCGCCGACGCCCAGTTCCACGATGGCATCGGCGGCGGAGAATTTCTTGTTGGGGCGGAAAGTGTCCGCCGCGGTCTTCACCGCCTTCTGGTCCCTGGGCGTGAAGGCCCGCAATGCATGCTGAACGCGGTTGCTGAGCTGGCCCAGCACCGATTCGGGAATATCGAGCGGGCTTTGGGTCACGAAATAGACGCCCACGCCCTTCGACCGGATCAACCGCACCACCTGCTCGATCTTGTCGAGCAGCGCCTTGGGTGCGTCATCAAACAGAAGATGCGCCTCATCGAAAAAGAACACGAACTTCGGTCGGTCGGGATCGCCCACCTCGGGCATGACCTGGAACAGCTCGGACAGGAGCCAGAGCAGGAAGGTGCTGTAGAGGCGGGGGCTTTGCATCAGCTTGTCCGCCGCCAGGACATTGAGGTAGCCCGCTCCGGATGCGTCGCGCCGGATCATGTCCTTGAGGTCGAGGGCCGGCTCGCCGAAGAAGCGCTCGCCACCCTGCTGCTGCAGAGTGAGCAACGCACGCTGGATAGTGCCGATCGTCTGCTTGGAGACATTTCCATATTTGGTGGTGAGCGTCCCGGCATTCTCCGCCGTCCACTGGAGCACTGCCTGCAGGTCCTTGAAATCGAGCAGCAACAGGCCTTGCTCGTCGGCGACCTTGAAGACGATGTTGAGCACGCCTTCCTGCGTGTCGTTGAGCTGAAGCAGCCGCGCCATCAGCACCGGCCCGATCTCGCTCACCGTCGTGCGCACCGGATGACCCTTGTCGCCGAACAGATCCCAGTAGATGGTCGGGAAGCTGCGGCCCTTGTAGCCCTCGATCTTGAGGAGCTTCGCCCGCTCGACCGCCTTCGGATTGTCGCCGCCCGGCTGGCTGATGCCCGACAGATCGCCCTTCACGTCTGCCATGAAGACCGGCACGCCGAAGGCGGAGAAGCCTTCTGCCAGAGTCTGCAGCGTGACGGTCTTGCCGGTGCCGGTGGCGCCGGCGACGAGGCCGTGGCGATTGCCGTACTTCAGGAGGAGATACTGGTCCGAGTCGCTCGCGCCTACGAAGATCTCCGCATCGTCGCTCATGCCCACTCCTTTGCCTTCTCGACGATCTTAGCCAAACCGTTCGGCTCATAGTAGGGTCGCGACATGGCTCTTCCTCGTCTTGCCCTCGCCGTGATCGGCGATGAAATCGGCCCTTCTCTTCCGGAGATGATCTCGTTCTGTGCCGAGCATGGCGTCGGCCGCCTCGACATGCGCACGGTCGATGGCCGCAACCTTCTTGCCATGACGCTCGAAGAGGTGGCGGCCATCGGCGAGAAGCTGGCCTCGGCCGGCATCAAGGTGCCGGCGGTCGTCTCTCCGCTGCTGAAGTGGCCCGCGCCAGACAAGGACCCGCCGGGCGGGCCGGTCGATTTCGCCTTCGACCCGGCGCAGTGCCCTCAGGACGACGTGCTGACTCATGCGTTCGATGTCGCAACGGTGCTCGGCGCATCGCGCGTCAGGATCTTCAGCCATTTGCGCTATCCCGGTTTCACGCCGCGCGATCTTCACCACACGGTCTACCGCTTGATGGATATCGCCGCCGCCCACGATGCGATCGTGGAGATCGAGAACGAGCCGGTATGCAACCTGGGTTCGATTGCCGAACTGGCCCGCTTCTTCGCGGCGCTCCCCGAATCGGTGGACCAGCAAAGTCGGCGGGCCGAGCCACTGGGCCTTCAACCCCTGGTCGATATCGGCAATAGCTATGCGATGGGAGCACCGCCGGCCGAGGCGGATATCGCCTACCTGGCGCCGATGGTCGACATGATCCATCTCAAGGACTGCGACCTCGACGCCAGGCGGACGGTCCCCCTGGGCGACGGCGACATCCCCTGGACGAAGGAGCTGGAGCGGCTGCTGGCCGGCGTCGAAGCCAGCGAGGTCATTGCCAGCATCGAAACCCACTGTCCCCACGATCCGCGCAACGCGACAGCCCGTTCGGTGAGCGCGCTGCGGCGCATCGCCGGCGAGATCGGCGCCGAGGTCGTTTAGCCGGGACGGCCTGTTGCCTGAATCGCCGGAGGCATGGAGATGAAGGATGCTCCCAATCATCGCGTCCCTCGGGCGCTGGCCGACGAATTCGTGGCGAGCCAAAAGCAAGGAACCTTGGCCGCGTTCATGGAAGGCGGATTTCCGCGCCTGTCGCTTCTGCCGTTCATCAAGGACGGCCAGTCGATCGAGATGCACTGCGTCCAGCTCGACCCCACGTTTCAGGCCCTCTGTCACAATCCCCGTGTCACGTTCATGGTTTCCGACTATCTTGGGATCTATCCGAGCGAATGGGTCGATCCGGATGACGGTGGCCGGGGCTCAACGGTGTTTCGCGCCGTGAGCTTCGATTGCATGGCCAAATACGACACGGACCCGGCCGCCGTCGCCGCTGCTCTCACGAGGCTGCTCAGCGTCTATGAGCCGGGCGCGCGCCACGGCACGATCACCGACGGCGAGATCTACGGTGCACGGCTTCGGCAGCTCGCATTCGTCAGGCTCGAGATCGTCGCAATGCAGGCGAAGTTCAAGATCGGTCCGCCGGGTCCCGGGGAGAAGAGCCGGAGAGCGAACGTAGCGGCGCAGTTGAGACGACGGGGTCAGCCAGGGGACCACGGAGCCGCACGTTGGATCGACTACTACAACGAACTTCGCCGGGAGGACGGAAGTTGGTCGGTATAGGCCGGACGATGCGGCGCTTCTCCTTCGTCACCGTCGACGTGTTCACGGATCGCCGCTTCGGCGGCAATCCGCTCGCGGTCTTTCCCGACGCGCAAGGCTTGAGCGACCAGGAGATGCAGGCGCTGGCGGCCGAATTCAATCTTAGCGAGACGACGTTCGTGTTGCCGGCGGAGGACCCGAAGAATACGGCGCGCGTGCGCATCTTCAATCGCACGGCCGAGATGCCGTTCGCCGGACATCCCAATGTCGGCACAGGCTGGGTGCTGGCCGAGCTCGGTCGCGCCAAGGACGGGCTCTTGCGCTTCGAGGAGATCGCGGGCCTCGTCGAGGTCCGCGTCGAGCGGAGGCTGGTGACCATCGCGGCGCCACTGCCGCTGTCGCTGGGGCCGGAAATGCCCGTCGAGCTGCTTGCCGGATGTGTCGGATTGGAAGCGAAAGACATCATCGTTACCGCGCATCGCCCGGTGCTCGCCTCGGTCGGCAATTCCTTCGTCCTCGCCGAGGTCGCGGCGACGGCCCTGGCAAGGGCGACACCCGATACGGCAAGGCTCCGCTCGGCCGCCGCGGTCTATACCGCGGCCGGCGCCAACCGACTGCCGCTCTACCTCTATGCCCATGGTCGCGACGGTCTGCGGGCGCGGATGTTCTCGCCGCTTTCCGGCACGATCGAGGATGCCGCAACCGGAAGCGCGGCAACGCCGCTGGCGGCACTCCTGCTTTCGCTAACGGCTGATGAGGAGGGACGCTATGACATCACCCAGGGAGTCGAGATGGGGCGGCCGAGCCGTCTGTTCGCCAGGGCAAGACGTACTGCCGACGGCATACGGACAAGCGTCGGCGGCAACTGCGTACCGGTTCTGAGAGGCGAGATCCCGCTTTAGCCCCGCCGCTCGTGGCGTTCGCAACCGTACTGTCTTGCCGCGGCGCGCAACTGTGATTGGGGACGAATCATTCTGTGAGGGATCGGCGCCAGAAAGGTCCAGGAGGTCCCCATGCAAGTTTGCGAAGCAATGAGCACCCCCGTGCAGATCGTCCTGCCCAACCACACCATCCAGCAGGCTGCCCAACTGATGCTGCAGGTCGACTCGGGCGCGCTTCCGGTCGGCGACAGGGATCGGCTGGTCGGCATGATCACCGACCGTGACATCGCGCTGCGTGCAGTGGCCGGCGGCAAAGGTCCAGAGACTCTGGTACGCGATGTGATGAGCGGCGAGGTGATGTACTGCTTCGACGACGAGGACATCGAGCATGTCGCCCACAACATGGGCGAACTCCAGGTGCGCCGTCTGCCGGTCGTCAACCGCGACAAGGAGCTGGTCGGCATCCTGTCGCTGGGCGATGTGGCGACGCTCCATGGCAGCGGCGCGGCAGGGAGTGCCCTGGGTGACATCAGCCAGCCGGGCGGCGCGCATACTCGGATCTGAGACTATGGCCGCGTGTGGCGCATCGGACCGCGCAGCGCCTTGATGTTCGCGGCGTACTCGTCCGGGCCGCCGTGGAAGACTGCGGTCCCGGCGACGAGAACGTCGGCTCCGGCCTGAAGGCAGCGATCCGCTGTGTCCAAATTGACGCCGCCGTCGACCTCGAGATCGATCGGCCTGCCGAGCGTGTCGATCGCCTTGCGCAGGCTCGCGATCTTCGCCAGCTGGCTCTCGATGAAGGCTTGCCCGCCGAAGCCTGGATTGACGCTCATGACCAGCACCAGATCAAGATCGCCGAGGACAGGCTCGATGGCGGCGATCGGCGTCGCTGGATTGAGTACGGCGCCCGCCTTCTTCCCGAGGCTCTTGATGAGTTGGATCGTCCGGTGCACGTGTGGGCCGGCTTCGGGGTGGAAGGAGATCACGTCGGCGCCTGCCTCGGCATAGGCCGGGACGAGAGGATCGACGGGTGTGATCATGAGATGAATGTCGAACGGCAGGGCGCTATGTCTGCGCAAGGCCTTCACCACCATGGGGCCAATGGTGAGATTGGGCACGAAGTGACCGTCCATCACGTCGACATGGATCCAGTCGGCGCCGGCCTTGGTCAGCGCTTGCACCTCCCGGCCGAGGGCCGCGAAGTCGGCCGACAGAATCGAGGGCGCAATGCGCACGGCCTGTTGCGGCATGGCAGGCCTCAGGTCCCGGGACGCGTCGGCGCGTCCCAGCCCTTGCGCCTGAACGGATTGGCCGGAAAGGTGCCGAGCATCTTCAGCTCCTCTGAGAAAAAGCCGAGCTCCTCGAGGGCGAGCCTGAGGCCCCGCTGTTCGGGGTGACCTTCGACCTCGGCATAGAACTGCGCCTGTTCGAAATGTGGCCCGGACAGATAGCTCTCCAGCTTCACGATGTTCACACTGTTGGTCGCGAAGCCACCCAGCGCCTTGTAGAGCGCAGCCGGCACGCTTTTGACGCGAAACAGGAAGGCGGTCATGCAGGCCACGATGCGCCCGTCCGGTCGTCCCGCCTCGCGACTGAAGACCAGCATGCGCGTGGTGTTGTGGTCGGCGTCCTCGATGTTGCGCGCCAACACCTTCAGCCCGTAGATCCGTGCCGCCAACGACGAAGCGATGGCGGCCACCTGAATGTCGCCGAGCTCGGCCACTTCGCGCGCGGCACCGGCCGTGTCGGCATGGACCACGGGCTGTATGCGATGCTTCCTGAGGAAGTTGCGGCATTGCGACAGGGCCTGGACGTGGCTCTTCACGATCTTGACCGTGCCGAGCGAAGCGCCCGGCAGCGCGACCAGGCAGTGCTCGACCCGCTGGAAGTGCTCGGCGACAATCTTGAGCCGGGTATGCGGCAGGAGGCTGTGCAGATCCGCGACGCGTCCGGCGATCGAGTTCTCGACGGGGATCATCGCGAGCTCGGCCTTGCCGGCCTGGACGGCAGCCATGGCAGCCTCGAAGGTCGGGCAGGGCAGCGTCAGCATGTAGGGAAAGGCGGCCCGGCAGGCCATGTCCGAATTGGCGCCGGCCTCACCCTGGAATGCGATCGTGTTGCCGGCCCTGTTTTTGCCGGTGCGCGCCTTGGCCATCTTCCATTTCTCCCCGTCCTTCGTGTCAGGCCTTGCGCCGATCGTTCGCCGTCGGCTGTTTCGCCCGCCGGATCGGCCTCGGTCAACTCGCGTCTCACGCCAAAAAACCGTGTTAAATCGGGCACTTGCGACGTTCCGCCGCGCGAGGGACCCGAGGCGATCAGATACTACTGGCGCCGCTCGGGGCGTGCTACAGCAACCTCCGAAGAATTTGCGCGGGCGAGATCGAGAATGGTCAATTTCAATACGGCGGCCGGCTGCTTCCTCGCATCGGCGCTTTTTGCGATGGTGGTCGGCAAGGTGTCGAACGCTCTGGTGGAACCGCACCACCTCGAGAAGCCGGCCATCGCAGTCAGCGAAGCGGCGCCGGAAGCCGCCGCCCCTGCAGCGCCGGCAGAAGTGCCGCCGATCGCTCCCATGCTCGCCAAAGCCAACGTCGATCACGGCAAGCAGCTCTACCAGAAGATCTGCACTGCCTGTCATACCGACGACAAGGGCGGCGCCAACAAGGTCGGTCCGAATCTGTGGGACATCGTCGGGCGCAAGAAGGGCAGTCATCCGGGCTTCAGCTATTCCTCAGGCATGGAAGCCAAGGGCGGCGAGTGGACCTATGAGGACCTCAATCACTGGCTCCTTAAGCCCAGCGCCTTCATCAAGGGCACGAAGATGGCGTTCGCCGGCCTGCCGAAGGAGCAGGAGCGCGCCGATGTGATCGCCTATCTGCGGACGATGAACGACAATCCGCCGCCACTGCCCGAGGCCAAGCCCGAGGGCAAGCCGGAGCCGCAGGGCCAGCCCGAGAAGAAGTAGGCTGAAGAATGCCGATGACCGGGTCGGTTCCCGCCGAGCTGGTCAGTCTGGCCCATCGTCTCGCCGACGCGGCGCGTCCGATCGTGGCTCGCCATTTCCGCACGCCCGTCGTCATCGACGACAAGAGCGACCATAGTCCCGTCACCGTTGCCGATCGCGATGCCGAAGCCGCGATGCGTCACCTGCTCGAACGATCCGTTCCCGATCACGGCATCTTCGGCGAGGAGCATGGCGCGCAGCGCACCGATGCCGAATACGTCTGGGTGCTCGACCCGATCGACGGCACCAAGGCCTTCATCACCGGCTTGCCGATCTTCGGCACGCTGATCGCACTCTTGCACCGGGGCAAGCCGGTGCTGGGCGTGATCGACCAGCCGATCCTCGGCGAGCGCTGGCTGGGCACGACCGGGCAGGCCTCGACCTTGAACGGCAAGCCGATTCGCGTGCGCGCGTGCGAAACCCTCGATCGCGCCTACATGTATTCGACGGCGCCGATCATGTTCTCGGGCGAGATCGAAGGCCGTCATGCCGCACTCGCCAGGCAGGTGAAGCTCTTCCGGTGGGGCGGCGATTGCTATGCCTACGGCCTGCTGGCCGCCGGGCACGTCGATCTCGTGGTCGAGAACTCGCTGAAGCTTTACGACTTCGCCGCGCTCGTTCCGGTGATCAAGGGCGCCGGCGGGCTGATCACCGACTGGCATGGCCGGGACCTCGATATGACCTCGGACGGCTCGGTGCTGGCCGCGGGCGATCCGGCCATCCATCACGCAGCCTCGCGGATCCTCGCCCCTTGAAATTCCGCCCTCCTCAGCAAGACGATCGCAGCCAGGCCGGACGATCGATGTCGAACCAGACCGATTCGATATCGCGATAGACGACATCCTTGCGATAGGCGAGGCCAAGCCGCGCCATCACCGCTCTCGAGGCGCGATTGTCCGGCTTGGTCACGGCGAAGATCAAATCCAGGCCCACCGTCCGGAAGCCGAAATCGAGCGCGGCCCGACCCGCTTCGGTGGCCAGACCTTGCCCCTGGGCATCGGGATGCAAGGACCACAACACTTCCGTTTCGCCGAACTCCGACACGAAATTGAGACCGGCGTGACCGATCAGCCGGCCATCGCGAAACATCGCCCATGGTCCGTACCCGCGATCCCGCCAGGACCGGGCATAGCGCTCGATCGCGGCCTGCGCGGCGTCAAGCGGATCGGCCGGAGCGGGCAACAGCCATTTGGCCACCTCCGGGTGATAACGCATGGCGGCGTAGGCGCGGGCATCGCCGGGATGCATGGGCCTGAGCGTCAGCCGCTCTGTCTTCAGCACGGTCATCTTTACACAACTTTACATAGCCGAGATGGGCGCGAAACCGGCCTGCTCCATATCGGGACAACGCGGAAACCCGCTTGATGGAGATGACAATGGCAAACCTCGACATGAAGACGATGATGGCAGCCCTTCTCGCGGGCAGCCTGGCGATGACGGCAGGCGGCTTCGCCTACGCCAAGCCTGGCAGCCCGGCTTTCGACCCGGCGCAGTTCCAGCAGCGCATCGAAAAGCGCGTCGATCGTGCGCTCAACGGCACCGACGCTACCACCGACCAGAAGAAGCAGATTGCCGACATCCTGTCGGCGAGCTTCAAGGACATGAAGCCCTTGCGCGACCAGCGCCTGGAAAACCGCAAGGCAATGCAGGAAGCGCTGCAGGCACCGACCATTGACCCATCCAGGATCGAGGCGATCCGCAGCGAGCAGATGAAGATCGCAGACGAAAGCTCGAAGCGCTTCACCAAGGCCCTGACCGATGCCGGCAACGTCCTGACGGCGCAGCAACGCCAGGCCTTCTTCAAGAACTGGAACAACCACGAGCACGGGCGTCACCACGGCAAGCGTGGATGACATCAGGAGCGTCACGGCCTGATACTGGGCGTATGGCCGAGCGCATCCTGATGATCGACGACGACGAGCGCCTCGCCGGGATGGTATCCGACTATCTCGGCGGGGCGGGCTTTCGTTTGACCCTCGCCGGCACGGCGCGCGACGGCGAGGCCTGGCTCAAGCGAGAAAGCTTCGACGCCGTCATTCTGGATCTGATGTTGCCCGACGCCGACGGCCTCGACCTCTGCCGCCGACTGCGCGCCACCAACGACGTGCCGATCCTGATGCTGACCGCACGCGGCGAGCCCATGGACCGGGTCGTCGGCCTCGAGATCGGCGCCGACGACTATCTCGCCAAGCCGTTCGAGCCGCGCGAGCTGCAGGCTCGCCTGCGCGCCATCCTGAGGCGCAAGGGCACGGCTGCGCCAGCGGACGTCCTGCGTTTCGGCCGGCTCGAGATCGACAAAGGCGCTCGCACGATCCGTCTCGACGATGAGGAGCGATCGCTCACCTCCTATCAGTTCGCACTTCTGCTGGCGCTCGCCGAGCGCGCCGGCCGCGTCCTGTCGCGCGACGCCTTGATGGACCTGACGAAGGGCGAGAAGCTCGAAGCCTTCGACCGCTCGGTCGACGTCCATATCTCGCGCATCCGCGCCGCCATCGAGGACGATCCGAGGAAACCGCGTCGCATCCTGACCCTGCGCGGCGCCGGCTACGTCTTCGCGCGCGACCAGGACCGCTAGCGTTCCCGCATGCAGCGTCTCTACCTCAAATTCTATCTGACCATCGTGGCGGTGCTCGTTGTGTTCGTCGGCGCCGCGGCGCTGTTGTGGCGCTTTGCCGAGGAAGAGGCGCGCACGCCACAATATCTCGACGTCGCGGCCGAGCTCACCGGAGCGCTTTTGCCCGATTCCGACGCGCCGCCCGCCGACGACCAGAAGGCGCTGGAAGCGTTGCATCGCAAGCTTCGCTTCGATCTGGCGCTCTACCGGGCCGACGGCACGATCGTCGCCGTGGCAGGCCGGCCGCCACCGCGCTTCGACCCGCACCGCGCCCGCCCCGGCTGGCGGCGCGGGCGCGACGGGCCGAGCTTCACCCTGCAGCTTCCCGACGGCCGCTGGCTGGTCGCACGCCAGGTGCGTGACCGTCCCAGCCCGACCTTCTGGATCGCCGCCTTCCTCGCGCTTGTCGCGGCAGCCGTCGCGGTCGGCGCCTACCCCGTCGTCCGCGGCCTCGGCCGGCGCATCGAGCGACTGAAGGCCGGCGTCGAGAAGCTGGGAACCGGCGACCTCGGCGCGCGCGTCAAAGTCGAAGGCCGCGACGAAATCGGCGCCTTGGCCGAAAGCTTCAACCGCTCGGCGGCACGCATCGAAGGGCTGGTCGCCGCTCACCGGCTGCTGCTCGCCAATTGCAGCCACGAGCTGCGCACGCCGCTGGCGCGTATTGGCGTCGCGGTTTCGCTGCTGGGCGAGTCCGCCGATCCAAGGACGCGCGAGTCGCTCAAACGCGACGTCGCCGAGCTCGACCAGCTGATCGATCAGATCCTGCTGACCAGCCGCCTCGAAGCCGTGCCCGGCCTCGACCGCCGCGAACCGGTCGATCTGCTGGCACTTGCCGCAGAGGAGGCCGCTCACTACGACATCGAGGCCGAGGGCACACCGGTCATGGTCAGCGGTGATCGCCTGCTGTTGCGTCGGCTCGTCCGCAATCTCCTGGAGAATGCCCGACGATACGCCGGCGACGGACCAATCGAGGTTTCCGTTACCGCGACGGCCGGGCACGCCGTGCTCGAGGTGCGAGACCATGGGCCTGGCGTGCCGCCGGACGAGCGCGAGCGCATCTTCGAACCCTTCTATCGGCTGGCCGCGGCGCGCGAGAGCGGGCGCGGCAGCGGACTGGGCCTCGCTCTCGTCCGCGAGATCGCGCGTCGTCACGGCGGCGACGCGGTTTGCTTGGCGGCAGAAGACGGCGGCAGCCGCTTTCGCATCGACCTGCCCGCGGCGTAACCTCCGCTCCATGGCGATGGAGCACCAAGGCGGTTGCGTCTGCGGCGCGGTGCGGTTCAAGGCGACCGGCGAGCCCTCACGCGTGACGATCTGCCATTGCACCTGGTGCCAGCGCCGCACCGGCACGGCGTTCGGCGCGGAAGTCGTCTTCCAGGATAGCCAGGTGGTGCTCGCCGGCGGCGAAATCGGCCGCTACCGCCACATCTCCGACGAATCCGGCCGCTGGCTCGACGTCGAGTTCTGCCGGCGCTGCGGTTCCAACCTCGGCTTTACTCTCGAGGCGGCACCGGGCATCCGTACGCTGCCCGCCGGCGCCTTCGACGATCCTTCGTGGATTCGCGCCGACAGCTACAGGACCCGCCACGTCTTCCTGCGCTCAAGGCGTACCTGGTCCGATCTTTCGCCCTTAGTCGAACAGCACGAACAACATTTCAGGCAGTAACAGGGAGCGGCTCATGGATTTCGACATTCCGGCCGACGTCGCGGCCTACCTGCGCGAGCTCGACGAGTTCATCGAGCACGAGATCCGACCGCTCGAGCGCGAGAACGACAATGTCCGCTTCTTCGACCATCGCCGTGAGCACGCCCGCACCGATTGGGACAATGATGGGCAACCGCGACGCGAATGGGAGGAGTTGCTGGCCGAAATGCGCCGCCGGGCCGACAAGGCCGGCCATCTGCGCTTCGGATTGCCGAAGGAGCTGGGCGGCAAGGACGGCTCCAATCTCGCCATGGCGATCATCCGCGAGCATCTGGCGCACAAGGGGCTCGGCCTGCACAACGACCTGCAGAACGAGAGCTCAATCGTGGGCAACTTCCCGGTGGCGCTGTTGCTGCATCGCTTCGGCACCAGGCAGCAGAAGGAGCGCTATCTCGAAGGCATGTTCGCCGGCCGCGAACGTATCGCTTTCGGCCTGACCGAACCCGGCCACGGTTCCGATGCGACCTTCATGGAGACGACAGCGGCCAGGCAAGGTGACGATTGGATCATCAACGGTATGAAGCGGTTCAATACCGGCATGCATACCGCAACCGTCGATCTCGTCTTCGCCCGCACCTCGGGCCGGCAAGGCGATGCGCGCGGCATCTCGGCCTTCCTGGTGCCGGTCAAGTCGCCCGGATTCAAGGTCGAGCATATGTGGTGGACCTTCAACATGCCGTCGGACCACGCCGAGGTCTCGCTCGCCAACGTGAAGGTGCCGGGTTCGACCATGCTGGGCGAGGAAGGCCGCGGCCTCGATGTGGCGCAGACCTTCGTGCACGAAAACCGCATCCGCCAGGCCGCCTCGAGCCTCGGCGCCGCGCAATACTGCATCGACATGTCGGTAGCCTACGCCAAGAACCGCAAGGTATTCGGCAAGCCGCTCGCCGTGAACCAGGCCATCCAGTTCCCGCTGGCCGAGTTGCACACCGAGGCCGAAATGACCCGTGGCCTGGTGCGCAAGACCGCCTGGCACCTCGACCGCCAGCACCACATGCAGGTGAGCGAATGGGTGGCGATGTCGAACTACCGCGCCAATCGCCTGGTGTGCGAGGCGGCCGATCGTGCGATCCAGGTCCATGGCGGCATCGGCTATTCGCGGCATACGCCGTTCGAGCACATCTATCGTCACCACCGCCGCTACCGCATCACGGAGGGTTCGGAAGAGATCCAGATCCGCCGCGTCGCCGGTGCGCTGTTCGGCTTTTGGGGCGCACAGAAGGCGACGACAGCACGATGAACGAATGCTTCCTCCCCACGCAGTGGGGAGGAAGCCGCAAACCGGTGGGGTCAAAGGCGACCGATGTCTGCGGCTCACGACCCCTCTGCCCCTCCGGGGCGCATCCCCTCGTATGACGAGGCCAGGAGAACAAAATCGGGCGGCGACGTCATCATGCTCGTGACCGCCCTCCTGATGGGCTCGAGCTATCCCTTTGCCAAGGACGTGCTCGTGACCATGAGCCCTTTGCTCTATAGCGGCTCGCGCTATCTGATTGCCGGTCTGTTCCTGGTCGCGGTGATGGCGCTGAAGCGCCAGCCAATGAGCCTGCCGCAGCGCGACTGGCTGCCGATATTCTTGCTCTCGATCCTCGGCGTCGCGTTGTTCCAGGCCTGCTGGGGGCTCGCCATGGCGCGCAGCGCGCCGAGCCTGGGCTCGATCGTCATGACCACGACGACCGCCTTTTCCGCCATCCTGGCACGGCTCGCGGGCCGTCGTCTGCCGACCCTCGGATGGCTGGGCATCGTGGTCGCCTTCGCCGGCGTCGTCCTCGTCGTCAACAACAGCCTGGTTCGTCTCACCCTCGCGACGGCGAGCCTCGACGGCGCCCTGCTCTGGATGGCTTCGGCTTTCGCCTGGGCACTTTACGTCGACCGCTGCGCCCCCTACACGCTGCGGCTCGGCACGCTCCGGGTCATGGCCTGGACCACGCTCGTGGGCGCCGCCGTGTTGACGCCGGTCTCCCTCTTGTTCGATTCGATCGGAGAATTTGCCCAGCTGAGCGACCGCCAACTGGGCTACTGGCTTTACACCGCCATCTTCCCCGTAGGTGTAGCCTTCCTCGGCCTGACAGCCGGGCTCGAGCGGCTCGGGGTGAGCCGGGTCATGGTCTACATGTACCTGATCCCGGTGGCCGGAGTGGGGCTGTCGGCCGCCTTTTTCGGCGATCCTCTGACGCCAGCCCGCGTCCTGGGCGGCCTGACCGTGCTCTTGGGGGTCGCTCTGACGCGCGTGGCGCTCGACCGCGCGGCCCGCGTTCCTGTATGAACAGGGCCATCATCGAGAGGACTTCCAATGGCCCGCCAGGGCACTAAAAGGGCTGTCACCAAAGCCCCTGCGAAGACAGCCGAGCCGGCCGCTCTCAGCACGCCGGGCACGGGCGGGCGACGGGCGGCCGTGACGCGTCGGACCAAGGAAACGCGTATCTCCGCTGCCATCAACCTCGACGGCGCGGGTAAATACGACATCCGGACCGGTATCGGCTTCCTCGATCACATGCTGGAACAGCTTTCGCGCCACAGCCTGATCGACATCACGCTGCGCGCCGAGGGCGACCTGCATATCGACTATCACCATACGACCGAGGATTCGGGCATCGTTCTAGGCGAGTGCCTGGCCAAGGCCTTGGGCAATCGCGCCGGCATCCGTCGCTATGGCAATGCAGTGATTCCCATGGACGAAACGCTGACTGAAGTGGCAGTCGATGCCAGCAACCGGCCCTACCTGATCTGGAAGGTGAACTTTTCCAAGCCCAAGCTCGGCGCCATGGACACCGAGCTGTTCAAGGAATGGTTCCAGGCCTTCGCCCAACTCGGCGGGCTAACGCTTCATGTCTGGAACCAGTACGGCGAGAACAACCACCATATCGTCGAGAGCTGCTTCAAGGGACTGGCGCGCGCGCTGCGTGTCGCGGTCGAGACCGATCCCCGGCAGCAGGCGGCGGTGCCCAGCACCAAGGGCATGCTTTAGGCAGCATTCCCCATGACCGTCGCCATCGTCGATTACGGCTCGGGCAATCTCCGCTCGGCCGCCAAGGCCTTCGAGCGTGCCGCGCGCGAAGCGGAAGCTGACGATTGCGTTGTTGTGACGGCGAGCCCGCGCGAAGTGGCGGACGCGGACCGCATCGTGCTGCCGGGCGTTGGTGCCTTTGCCGATTGCCGCGCAGGGCTCTACGGCGTGCCGGGTATGGTCGACGCCTTGCAGCGCGAAGTGATCGAACGCGGCAAGCCCTTCCTTGGGATTTGCGTTGGCATGCAGTTGATGGCCACGCGCGGCGTCGAGTACGGCGTGCATGCCGGACTCGACTGGATCGCAGGCGACGTGGTGCGGATCGAGCCCGGCACCGGCCATCTCAAGATCCCCCATATGGGGTGGAACGAGCTGCTCGACCTCAAGGTCCATCCGTTGCTGGAGGGCCTGAAGGCGCATGATCACGCCTATTTCGTGCATTCCTTCCAGCTCAAGGCGGAAAAACCGGAAACATTGCTGGGCATCACCGACTATGGCGGGCCGATCACCGCCGTCGTCGGCCGCGACAATCTCGTCGGCACCCAGTTCCATCCGGAAAAGAGCCAGATCACGGGATTGCGCCTGATCGCCAACTTCTTGCGCTGGAAGCCGTGAGATAGCGAAACTCGGTTCTTCCGCCTTCGCTATGGGCCTGCCCTGATCCAGGCCTTGATCTTGTCGACGGTCGCTTTCTCGATGCCGTTGTAGCCGTGATGGGACCAAGCCTCGCAATCGTCGCCCACGGACTTGCCGCCGTCCATCAAGATCAGGTCGGTGCCGTAGCGGCGATGCGACGCCTCGGCGGCCGAAGGCCTGGTCACCTTGCAGACATCGCGGCTATGAGCAACGAGCAGATGCCGACTCTTGAACTTGCGCGGATCGAGGCTGGCGATGGCGTTCATCGAGGAGGTATGGACGAACCCCGCCACTTCGCCATCCAAAGACTCGGCGAGCGCTTGCGTGGCTTCGGTGCTCCGTGACGTGCCGATCACATAGACCGAGAGCGGCCCGAAGCGGCGCTCCATGTCCTGCTTGATCGCAAGAATGCTGGCGGCCCGCGAGGTCGCTGACGTCGAGGCGGCGACGAACTGCGGATCGGCGAACAACGCGCGCGACCGGATGAGAAAATTGGCGCTCAGCTTGCCGGTCAATGGTCCGTCCTGCAGTTGCAGTGCAAGGTGGCCATTGCCTCCGGGCATCAGGATAACCGCATACCTCGGTGTCGTGCCGACGCTGGTCAGGACGTAGCGAACGGTAGTGCCGTCGCCCGCCTTGACCGAAGTCACGATCTCGTCGGCCGCCAGAGCCGGCGAGACCTGGACGCCGATGAGCAAGGCCAGGCCGGCCAACGAGACTTTCATGAAAGGGCGGTTCCCATGCTTGGCCAGTGTAGGCGAACCTGGTGAGGAAAGTGATCCATCACCGCAAGTGTCCCGAGCCATGCAGCAGCGTTCATTGTCGATGCCCTCTCCGGACCCTAGGCTTCGCCGGTACCGTCGCGCTAGTTTGCGCGGAACGTGGACCGTTATTGTTCAGCGTTCGCTTCGTACAAGCGCACCAGTGCATGAGTTGAATGCCCGATAATCCTTTGGGAGGAGCTCTCATGACACAACACGCCAATGTCCGCGACTTCTCGCGTCGCGGCTTGATCGCCGCCGCCGGAGTCGGTGCCGCCGCCCTGCCTGGCCTCGCGCTAGCACAGGCGCCTGCCGGCACGCCCCCCGGGCCGCCCAGCACCGTCACCATGCCGCCGCGCGACTTCAGCCGGCGCGGAGCACCGACCACCTACTTTACCGATCCCGACGTGCTCTCGGTCGATCCGGCCTTCGATGCGCTGGTGCAGCCGAACGCGGCCATCACACGACTCTGGACGGGAGCGCTGTGGTCCGAAGGCCCGGCGTGGAACGCGCAAGGCCGCTATTTCATCTGGAGCGACATCCCGAACAATCGCCAACTCCGTTGGCTGGAGGACGATGGGCATGTCAGCGTGTTCCGCATGCCCTCCAACAACAGCAACGGCAACAGCTTCGACTTCCAGGGCCGACAGCTGTCCTGCGAGCATCTCACGCGTCGCGTGGTGCGCTACGAGCTCGACGGCTCGGTGACGGTGCTGGCCGACAGCTACAACGGCAAACATCTCAATTCGCCCAACGACGTGGTGCCTCACCCCGACGGCAGCTACTGGTTCACCGATCCGCCCTACGGCAGCAACCTCTATGAAGGTGCGCCGGACGCGGCTGGCGGCCCGGTCAATCCGCAGGGCCATCTGAAGCCCACCCTGGGGCAGGCGCAGGGTATAGGCACGCTGAAACGTGAACTGCCCACCAGCACCTATCGGGTGGATCCCGCCGGCAAGATCGAGCTCGTCCTCACCGAGGAGCAGGTGCCCGATCCCAACGGCCTCTGCTTCTCTCCCGACTACAAAAAACTTTATGTCGTGAGCACCGGCAAGGGTCCGGGCGACAAGGGTCCCGGCGGCAAGGGTGACGTCTTCGTGTTCGACGTCGGCGCCGACAACAAGCCGGCCAATGGCAAGCGTTTCTCCGACTTCATGGTCGACAACGTGAAGTGCGGACCGGACGGCATACGCTGCGACGTCGATGGCAACCTCTGGTGCGCCAGCAATGCCGGTCGCGCGGTCGGCTACAACGGCGTCACCGTGTGGACGCCCGAGGGCAAGTTGATCGGCCGCATCCGCTTGCCCGAGGTGTGCGGCAACATCTGCTTTGGCGGCCCCAAGCGGAACCGGCTGTTCATGGTGGCGAGCCAGTCGCTCTACGCGCTCTACGTCAACACGCAGGGCGCCACTCCGGGTTGAACGGCAGGAGGCATTCCTCCCCGCAATGCAGGGAGGTGTCCGCGAAGCGGAGGGAGGAGTCATGACCCCATCGTCGCCGTATGACGGCGACACTTCCCCTTGGCTCGCCAAGGGGAAGAAAACGAAGAATATCAGCGCGTGCGGTCGTCGATATCGCGCGCCAGAACCTCGCGCTTGCCGACGTGGTTGGCGGCACTCACCACGCCCTCGCGCTCCATGCGCTCGACGATCCGCGCGGCGCGGTTGTAGCCGATCTGCAGGTAGCGCTGGATGAAACTGGTGCTGCATTTGCGTTCGCGCGCGACGAGGGCGATCGCCTGGTCGTAAAGCTGGTCGCTTTCGCCGTCCTCGCTCTCGCCCGGGAAGCCCGTGCCCCCCTCCTCGCCCTCGGGATCGTCGGTAACCGATTCGATGTAAGCCGGCGTCCCCTGGGCACGCAGATGGCGCACCACCTCCTCGACCTCGTTGTCGCTCACGAACGGCCCGTGCACACGCGCGATCTTGCCGCCGCCGGCCATGTAGAGCATGTCGCCCTGGCCCAGGAGCTGCTCGCCCCCCTGCTCGCCCAGAATCGTGCGGCTGTCGATCTTCGACGTGACCTGGAACGAGATGCGGGTCGGAAAGTTGGCCTTGATGGTGCCGGTGATGACATCGACCGAGGGGCGTTGCGTCGCCATGACGACATGAATGCCGGCGGCGCGCGCCATCTGCGCGAGACGCTGCACCGCCGCCTCGATCTCCTTGCCCGCGACCAGCATCAGGTCGGCCATCTCGTCGATGATGACCACGATGAAGGGCAGCGGCGTGGTGTCGATCTCTTCCTCCTCGAATGTCGGCCGACGCGTCTCCGGGTCGATGCCGGTCTGGACCTTGCGGGTGAGCGCCTGGCCCTTGCGCGCCGCCTCGCTCAGCCGCTCGTTGTAGCCCGCGATGTTGCGCACACCGAGCGAGCTCATGGCGCGGTAGCGGTCCTCCATCTCGCGCACCACCCACTTCAGCGCCACGATCGCCTTGCGTGGCTCTGTGACGACCGGCGTGAGCAGATGTGGAATGTCCTGATAGACGCTGAGTTCCAGCATCTTGGGATCGATCATGATGAAGCGGCAGCGGTCCGGCGGCAGCCTGTAGAGCAGCGACAGGATCATCGTGTTCACCGCTACCGACTTGCCCGAGCCCGTGGTGCCGCCGATCAGCAGATGCGGCATGCGCGCAAGATCGGCAATCACCGGGTCGCCGCCAATATCCTTGCCCAGCGCCAGCGGGAGATTGAGCCGGCTGTCCTCATAGTGGCGCGTCGAGAGCAGCTCGCGCAAATATACGGTCTCGCGCCGTGCATTGGGCAGCTCGATGCCGATCACATTGCGGCCGGGCACGGTGGCGACGCGCGTCGAGACGGCGCTCATCGAGCGCGCAATATCGTCGGCAAGACCGATCACGCGGCTCGACTTGGTGCCGGGCGCCGGCTCGAGCTCGTAGAGCGTCACGACCGGGCCGGGCCTCACCTTCACGATCTGGCCCTTGACGCCGAAATCCTCCAGGACCGTCTCCAGCAGGCGCGCATTCTGCTCGAGCGCGCTTTCGTCGATCTTGGTCTCGGTCGATATGCGCGGCGGCAGCGACAGGATGTCGAGCGGCGGCAGCTCGTATTGCCCGACGCCGAGATCGAGCTCGCGCTGGCCGACCTTCGCCGCACGCCTGCCCTGCGCCGCGGCCGACTTGCGCGGCACGATCGTCACGCCCGGTGCCGCCGGTCCCGCCTGCTGTTCGGCCAGCACGGCATCCGGCGCAAACGGATTGTCGCCCTCCTGCGCTTCGGCCTCCTCCTCAGAATCCGCCGGCGAGGGAGCAAATCGAACCACTTCGGTCGGCGGCTCGGCACGCGCCGGCAGCGACGGCGGCCCGACGGAACGCAGGCGACCCAGGATCGGCTCGATGCGAAAGCCACCCGCCAGGCGATCGAACAGGGTGCGCTCGACCAGCGACTCGGGGCTCGCCGGGTCAAGCGCGGGGGGCGGCGCGGGATGGAGCGCCACAGGCGCCGTCGGAATGGCAGGTGGCGGCCGTTCGATCGGTGAATGAGGCGCGTCGACCATCAGCGAATCGCGCGGCGGCAACGCCTGGCCTTCCTCGGGAATCTGCTCGAAGCGAGACGGATCGTACTGGCTGGCGTCGATCTCGCCGGGGATTTCGGCATAGCCAATCTCCGGCGCCGGAGGCTCACCGTAGTCATCGAGCGGCTCGGGCCGCCCGCGCCACAGGCCAACCGCCGCCCGCATCAGCCACACGGCACCCAGGAAGGGCGCGCGCAGGATGCGGAAGATCAGCGGCAGATCGGTGCGATTCATGCCGAGCGCCGGCGCCATGGCGATGAAGGCAAGCGCCGCACAGCCCGGCTCGATCAGGGCGAGGCTGCCGCCGCTCGAATGGCTCAGCACGAATTCGCGGAAGCGGCCGACCAGCGCCAATCCGACCAGGCCGCCGGGCCCGGCATGGGTCGCTGCGCCACCGACGTCGCCAAGGCCGATGCAGGCCACGCTCATCATCAGCAATGCCAACAGCAAGAGCGACAGACGCAGACCAAAGAAGCCGAGATGATGCGTACGCACCAGACGGACACCCCAGGTGATCATCGCGATCGGCACCAGCACGATCGCGAGCCCGAACGTCTGCAGGAGCAGGTCCGACACATAGGCCCCGGACAGGCCCAAAAGATTGTTCGGCGGATTGCCCGTTGCGTGATTGAGCGACGGGTCGGCGTTGCTGAAGGTAAAGACCGCCATCAGCAGCATCACGCCAAGAGCCGCGAGGCCGAGGCCCGTAAGCTCCATCAAGCGGCGGTGCAGGAAATCGCGCCCGCCTTCCGGCAGGATCGCGATCTTGTGCTGCATTGCCGAGCCGATACCCATGATGGCCATGGTCCCTGCCCGCCGCCTACAGCACCGAAGCGAGGCGGCCCAGCCCCTCGCGCGTGGTCTTCTCGTCGTGAACGAGCGCCACGCGTATGTAGCGCCTGGCCGCATTGATGCCGTCGGTCTCGCGGCAGACATAGGCGCCGGGCAACACCTTGACATGCGCCTCGCCCCACAGCCTGCGGGTCGCCGCTTCGCCGTCGCCGACGTCGAGCCAGAGAAAAAAGCCGCCGCCCGGCGTGAAGTAGCCGAAGCGGTTGTGCAGGATCTGCTCGGCGACGCGGAAATTCCGGCGGTACCATTCACGCGTTTCTATCGGATGGGTCTCCTCCCGCCACAGTGCAGCCGACGCCTTCTGGACGGCGAAGGGAATCTGCGGGCCGCCATAGGTGCGCCAGCGCAGCACCATGGCGACGAGGCCGGGATCGCCCGCGACGAAGCCGGAGCGCAGGCCCGCCGCATTGGAGCGCTTGGACAGCGAATGGAAGACGGCGAGATTGCGGAACGGATCCTCGCCGCCGGTCTCATCCATGGCGAGCGCTGCCTGCAGGGCGCCAACCGGCGCATCTCCTGTGTAGATCTCGGCATAGCATTCGTCGACCGCGAGCACGGCATCGTGCTTGCGGCAGAGACGGATCAGCTTCTGTAGATAATCCATGCCGGCTATCGCTCCCTGTGGGTTTGCCGGCGAGCAGAGATAGACGACGGACAGGCGACGCCAGGTCGCCTCGTCGAGGCCTTCGTAGTCCGGCAGGAAGCCGTTCGAGGCGTTGGCGTTCACCAGCAGTGGCTCGGCCCCTGAAAGCACGGCGCCGCCGAGATAGGCCTGGTAGAACGGGTTCGGCAGCGCGACCACCGGCTTGTCGCCACCCTTCTGGTGCGGCGTCGCGACGGTGGAGATGATGTAGACCCCTTCCTTGCTGCCGGCTGTTGGATGGACGTGCCGCGCGGGATCGAGCAGCCCCTGGGGCAGCTTGTAGCGGCGCGTCAGCCATTCGCAGATCGCGAGATTGAGATCGGGGAGGCCCTGGTTGGGCGGGTACTTGTTCCATCCCTCGATCTCGTCGGCTACGATCTGACGAGCGAAGCTCGGCATTGCCCCTTGGGGTTCGCCCACCGACATGTTGATCAGCGAAAGATGCGCCGGCGGCGCGATTGGACCGAGGAGGGCGTTCAGCCGCGCGAACGGAAAATCAGTCAGCGTCTCGGTGAGGCGCGGATTGAACATCAAGACCTTTCCAATGGGCCGAACAGCCGGCCGACGACAACGAACCGGCGGGGAGGGACCAGTCCGGCTCGACGAACAACGCATTGTATTTGACGGATTAGTCTTTAACAACAAGGCAATAGCCTTGGTTCTTGAGGCAATTGGTCGGACTTGACGAAGGCCTTTGGTTGCAGCTTTGGGCAGATCACGCTGAAGTAATCGAGGAATTCCAGGGCGAGGAGCGGCGGAGTGAAGCGAAGGGATCTTCTCGTCGCGGGAGCCGCCTTCGGCGGAGCGGAGGCGATGACGGCTTTCCGCGGATCCGCCCTTGCCCAAGGGACCTCGGCCGAGGACCCGGCAATCCTGGTCGCTCCGGGTCATCGTTACGAAATCAGCCTCAAGGGGCCGGTCCTCGCGGTCGACTGCTTTACCCCGGCGAGCGCGCCAAACGCGCCGTACGAACTCGCTGCCAGGGAGGGCGCATCCATGGTGAGCCTCGGCCCGACCAAGCGGCCCATCTCATGGGCGGTCGCCTCGTGGGCCGAAGCCAATGCGGCGACGCGCATGATCACCCTCAAGGCTGTCGGTCAACCGTTGCAGGCGGTCGTCTCGTTCGAGCTCGATGCACTGACCGGCTTCCTCACCCGGCGCACCGTGCTGCGCCACACCGGCGGCCCGCGCGAGATCGACATCCAGAGCACCTTCGCGTTCCTGGTCTCGATCTATGAGCCGATTGAACAGATCATCTACCTCACCGGAGAATGGCTGCAGGAAGCCGACATCGTCCGCGCCGATCCTGCCCAGGGTGCGATCACGCTCGAGAGCCGAACCGGAAAGACAGGTTTCGAGTTTCAACCCTACGTCGCTCTCAAGACGCGCTCGGCGCACTACGTCTGCCAGATCCTCTGGTCAGGGAACTGGATGCTGCACGTCGCCCCGGACAGCGAAGGCGCGACCCTGTCCGGCGGCTTCAACAACTGGCAATTCCGACACCGCCTGACCGCCGGCCGCAGCCTGGACCTGCCGACCGTGCTGTTCGGGCGGTTCGACGGTCCGCTCGGCAACGCGACCCGCCGGCTCCATGACTATCGGCGGGCGCGCCGTCCCGATCCCGAGCGGGCGATCCCGGTACAGTTCAACAGCTGGTATCCATTTCTCGGCGAGCCTTCGGCGGAAGCGCTCGTCCCGCTCGTGCCCATCGTGAAGCAGCTCGGCTGCGAGACTTTCGTCGTCGATGCCGGCTGGTATCGCGACGAGAATGGCGAGTCGGACGCCGAATGGGACTACCGGACGGGCGACTGGCGCGTCAGCCGCCAGCGGTTCCCGAACGGCCTGAGGGAGATCTCGGCGCATTGCCGCGAAGCCGGGCTGGGCTTCGGCCTCTGGTTCGAGCCCGAAGTCGCCGGCCCGACCTCCTCCGTCCGGCACAATCATCCCGAATGGATGCATCATATCGATGGCAAGCCCCCGCCCGCCAACGAACGCGCCGTCATCAATCTCGGCGTTCCCGCCGCGTGGCAGCATGTCTTCGAGCGGATTTCCCGGCTGTTGCGTGTCATCGGCGTCGACTGGATGAAATGGGATTTCAATTCCGATCTCGACGCGGGCGGATGGGCGCCATCGCTCCCTGAAACACTGACCGGGCAGGCGCCGCTGGTTGCTCATTACGACGGTCTCTATCGGCTGCAGGATGCGATCTGCGCGGCATTTCCCGACCTGATCCTGGAGATGTGCGCAGGCGGCGGCGGCCGATTGGATGGTGGAATCTTGTCCCACGCCCACGTCAACTGGATGAGTGACCAGGCCGGCGCCTTGCGCAAGCTGGCGATCCATTTCGGCACCCAGCTCGCCCACCCCGCCATCGTGTGCAACGACTGGCTGATCGACTGGCCAGGCGGCAGCGAGAAGCCCGACCAGCCGCCGCCGCTCGTTGATCCACGCGGCGACCTCGCGTTCCGATTGCGCGTGGCGATGCTCGGGGCGTTCGGCATCAGCGCGCCGATCCATCGCTGGCCGGAGGCCGATCTCGCCACAGCCGCCGCGCATGTCGCCATCTACAGGGAAAGCATTCGCGCCATCATCCACCACGGCGACCGATACGCCCTCACTGCGCCGCCGCCGTCCAATGGAAATGGCGACTGGGCCGCGATCTGGTATGTCGCCAAGGACGGCCTGCAGGGCGTGCTGTTTGCCTTCCGATTGGCCGGCCCGCACGCTTCGCACGTGTTCCGCCTGCGCGGGCTGCACAGGGATCAACGCTATCGTCTGTCGTTTCAGGGCGACGCGCAAAGCACTGCGAGCGGGGCCGAACTCGATGCCGGCCTGACCATTGTCCTCGACCAGACCTTCCGGTCGGCGCTCTGCCTCGTCGAGGTTCGGAACGGCTGACCGCCGGCGCCCGGCGGCTACCGGACCCGCTGCCTGTGCCTAAAGCGCGTTGGAACCCTGCTCGCCGGTACGAATTCGCACGGCCTGCTCCACCGCGGTGACGAAGATCTTGCCGTCACCGATCTTGCCGGTGTGGGCAGCCTTCTGGATTGCCTCCACGGCACGTTCGACCTGCGAGTCGTCGACCACGATGTCGATCTTCACCTTGGGCAGGAAGCTCACGAGATATTCGGCGCCGCGATAGATCTCTGTCTGTCCCTTCTGGCGGCCAAAGCCCTTGACCTCGCTCACCGTAAGCCCTGACACGCCGACGCCGGTCAGCGCATCTCGCACGTCGTCCAGCTTGAACGGCTTGATGATGGCGGACACAAGTTTCATCGCCTCTTCTCCCGACCCAGCGAAGGGCCGGAGAGTGGCGTGCGATCACGCCGCCGTCAAATTCGCTGTCGCAGAAAAAACCGGCGGCTGTGCCGCCGGCTGGAGGGTTCGCCGCCCAAGGTGGCAGCGGATCGGGAACGCGGGAGGAGCGAGTCCCCGAATTCGCAGAGGCGGCCGCTCAGTGCACCGTCTCTCCGTGAAGGTTGATGTCGAGGCCTTCCACTTCCTCCTCGGCGGTGACGCGCAAGCCGATCATCGCATCGATGACCTTGAGGATGATGAACGTGGCGACGGCACACCAGGCGATCGTCACCAGGCAGCCCCAGAGCTGGGTCAGAACCTGGCCGGCATTGCCGTCGATCAGGCCTTTTTTGCCCTCGCCGCCGACCGCCTCGACCGCGAAGACCCCGGTCAGGATGGCGCCGAGGAAGCCGCCCACGCCATGCACGCCGAACGCATCGAGCGAGTCGTCGTAGCCCAGCGCCCTCTTGAGGCTGGTCGCCGACCAGAAGCAGACGACGCCGGCGGCGATGCCGATCACCAGACCGCCGATCGGATTGACGAAGCCGGAGGCCGGTGTGATGGCCACGAGCCCCGCGACAGCTCCCGAGACGATGCCGAGGACCGATGGCTTGCCGCGCGCCAGCCATTCGGCGAACATCCAGCCGAGCGCCGCCGCCGCGGTGGCGATCTGCGTCACTGCCATGGCCATGCCCGCATTGGCGCTCGCGCTCACGGCCGAGCCGGCGTTGAAGCCGAACCAGCCGACCCACAGCAGCGACGCGCCGATCACGCTCAGCACGAGGTTGTGCGGCGCCATGTTGTCGATGCCGTAGCCCTTGCGCTTGCCCAGCACGAGGGCGCAAACGAGGCCCGCGACGCCGGCGTTGATGTGCACGACCGTGCCACCCGCGAAATCGAGCACGCCCCAGTCGCCCAGGAAGCCGCCGCCCCAGACCCAGTGCGCGATCGGGGCATAGACGAAGATCGCCCACAGCGCCATGAACCACATCAGGGCCGAAAACTTCATGCGTTCGGCGAAGGCACCCGCGATCAGCGCCGGTGTGATGATGGCGAAGGTCATCTGGAAGGTCATGAACACCGATTCGGGAATCGTCTTGGCGAGGTCGTTCACGGCGTCCAGCCCCATGCCGGCCAGGAAGAGGCGACTCGTGCCGCCGATAACGGCGCTGCCCGGTGTGAAGGCGAGGCTGTAGGTGATCATCATCCACAGGACGGTCACCAGACAGGTCACGGCGAAGCTCTGCATCACCGTCGCCAGCACGTTCTTCTTGCGCACCATCCCTCCGTAGAACAGTGCCACGCCCGGAACGGTCATCATGAGGACAAGCGCCGTCGAGGTCAGCATCCATGCGGTGTCGCCGGTATCGAGCTTGGGCTTGCCGTCGGCAGCCAGCGCCAGAGCCGGCAGAAGCAGCAGGCCGGCGGCCCCCAGGCCGGCAAGAGCGGAACTAGACGTACGTGTCATCGATCTTCCCTCGGATTTTTGCGTTTGTTGCTGAAATGGCCGGTCAGAGCGCCTCGACGCCCGACTCCCCGGTTCGGATGCGGATCGCCTGCTCGATCGGAAAGACGAAGATCTTGCCGTCACCGATCTTCTCGGTTCCCGCCGCCTTGCGAATCGCCTCGACGGCGCGCTCGACCAGGCCGTCCTCGATGACGACCTCGATCTTGACCTTGGGCAGGAAGCTCACGGCGTATTCGGCGCCGCGATAGATCTCGGTCTGGCCCTTCTGCCGGCCGAATCCCTTCACCTCGCTCACCGTCAATCCCTGGATGCCGAGAAGAGTCAGCGCATCGCGCACTTCGTCCAGCTTGAACGGCTTGAAGATCGCCACGACCATTTTCATTCCGGTTGTCCTCCAACGGCGGCGCCGTCGCCCCCTAATCGCAGCAGCATAAAAAGCAAATCCCGTGCCAGAAACGTAAAACTCGCTTCAGGTATCACTGCCAAGTCGATTGCCCACAGCTGTATCGCCCAGTATGCGCTGTATCAGATCAACGACCTGTTGAAGATCGTCGACATTGGCGCCATCAACAGCTCGCAGCTCACGATGGCCGGCGACATCCTCATCAAACTCCGATCTGACGCCTTACGGTGACGATTGGTCGGTGGCAGGCTTGCCGCCCGACTGTCGCGCTGCCATGAAACAGGCATGGACAGCGAACGCTTCGACCTCGCGATCGTGGGAGCCGGTCTGAGCGGCAGCCTCCTCGCCCTGGCCGCCGGCGAGGCTGGTCTGCGAACAGCCCTGATCGACCGCCTGGCCTTGAAATCGATGACCGAGGCGGGGTTCGACGGGCGCACCACGGCGATCGCCTTCACCAGTCAGCGTCTCTTCCAGGTGCTGGGCGTCTGGGCCGACGTGGCCGATCTGGCTGAACCGATCCTCGATATCCGTATCTCCGATGCCGCAACCGACGGCCGCGCGAGCCCCTTCTTTCTCCACTTCGACCATCGCGAAGCCGACACAGGCGAGGCCCCGGCGGCTGCCGCGATGGGATGGATCGTCGAAAACCGCTACCTGCGCAGGGCGCTGTTGCGCCGGATCGCCGCCTGCCCTTCGGTCGAGCTGGTGGCGCCCGACCAGGTGCTCGAGACGACACGAAGCGCCGACAAGGTCGACATCGCCCTGGGGAGCGGCCGCCGCCTCGTCGCGCGGTTGGTCGCCTCGGCCGAAGGGCGTCAGGGCACGATGCGCGAGGAAGCGGGCATTGGCGCGCGCGCCTGGTCCTACAACCAGATCGCGCTCGTCCTGGTGGCGCGCCACGAATTGCCGCATCGCGGCGTCGCCCAGGAGAAGTTTCTGCCCGGCGGGCCCTTTGCCATTCTGCCGATGCGCGACAGCGAGGCGGGCGAGCATCGCTCGTCGATCGTCTGGACCGAGCGCGCGAGCATCGCACGACGCCTCCTCGAGCTCGATGTGCCACGCTTCCAGGCCGAGTTCGCCCGCCGCTTCGGCGATTTCCTGGGCAAGGTCGGAACGGTCGGGCCGCGCTGGTGGTACCCGCTGCATCTCGTGCATGCCGAACGCTATGTCGAGGAGCGCCTGGTCCTGGTGGGCGACGCGGCGCACGGCCTGCATCCGATCGCAGGCCAAGGCTACAATCTCGGCGTGCGAGATATCGCGGCGCTGGTTGAGGTCCTGATCGAGGCCAAGCGGCTCGGACTCGATATTGGCGCTGCCGACACGCTGGAACGTTACGCGCGATGGCGGCGGGCCGACAACTTCACCATGGTGGCGGCGACCGATCTGCTGAACCGCCTCTTCTCCAACGACATCAAGCCGCTCCGGCTCGCACGCGACCTCGGCCTCGCCGCCGTCCATCGCACGCCGCCGATGCGCCGCTTCTTCCTTCGCCACGCCATGGGCCTGGTTGGCGATCTGCCCAAGCTGATCCGCGGCGAAAAACCCTAGGGTGGCTGGGGACGCCACCGGAGTTGCGCCGGCCCGGCGAAGACCTTATCTCAAGGGCCAAATATCGAGGAAAACCATGGCTCAAGCGCAAGTGCCCGTGACGGTGCTGACCGGCTATCTCGGCGCCGGCAAGACCACACTTCTGAATCGCATCCTGAGCGAGCAGCACGGCAAGAAGTACGCAGTGATCGTGAACGAGTTCGGCGAGCTCGGAGTCGACAACGACCTCGTGGTCAATGCCGACGAGGAAGTGTTCGAGATGAACAACGGCTGCATTTGCTGCACCGTGCGCGGCGATCTCATCCGCATCATCGAAGGGCTGATGAAGCGCAAGGACAGGTTCGACGGCATCCTGGTCGAAACGACCGGCCTTGCCGATCCCGGTCCTGTCGCGCAGACCTTCTTCACCGACGACGACGTGAAGGCCAGGACGAGGCTGGACGCCATCGTCACCGTTGTCGATGCCAAGCATTTCCTCGGCCAGCTCGAGCAGGGCGACGAGGCTCAGGAGCAGGTCGCCTTCGCCGACGTGATCCTGTTGAACAAGACCGACCTTGTGAGCGCCGACGAACTCAAGAAGGTCGAAGACAGAATCAAGGCGATCAATCCCTACGCCCGCATCCACAGGACCGAGAAGAGCAAGGTCGAGCTCGAGGCCGTTCTTGACAAGGGCGCGTTCGACCTGAAGCGCATCCTGGAGTTCGAGCCCGACTTCCTCGAGCACGGCCATGATCACGACCACGAGGAGGAGGTGAAGAGCCTCAGTCTCACCGCCGACCGTCCGGTCGATCCCGACAAGTTCCAGAAATGGATGGGCGCTCTCCTGCAGATCAAGGGACCCGACATCTTCCGCAGCAAGGGGATTCTTGCGATCGACGGCGCCCCGCGACGCTACGTCTATCAGGGCGTGCACATGATGATGGATGCCGACTGGGGTCAACCCTGGAAGAATGGCGAGACGAGATCCAGCAAGCTCGTCTTCATCGGCCGCAATCTCGACGGCGAGAACCTGAAGCGCGGCTTTCAGGACTGCCTGAAGTAGGGCCGTGAAACCCGATCTCGCGAACCCGGCCTGGCGCTCGACCTTGCCGCCATCGCGGACGGTTTCGGCCGATGCGCCTGTCGCCGCCTGCGCCTTCAGTCGCGCCGATGACACCGTCGCTTTTGCCCTCGGGGACGGGCGGGTGCGCCTCGTGCCGGCCGATCCTTCAGCAGCGGAAATTGCAGCCCCCGGAGAACCCGTGCACGAGGGTGTCGTCCTCGCGCTCGCGGCCGATCCGGCAGGCGACGGCTTCGTCAGCGGCGGTGACGACGGCCGCCTCCTTCGGCTCGCCCCAGACGGCACGGTGACCGAGCTTGCGACCCAGAAGGGCAGGTGGATCGACCACATCGCCACGCACAGGGCGAGCGGGGCGCTGGCGGCTGCGGCCGGCAAGATGGCGCTGGTGGCGAAGGCGGGCGAGTTGCGCGAGTTCGGACCGCACCAAAGCACGGTGGCCGATCTCGACTTCAGCAAGGACGGCAGCCGCATCGCCTGCGCGCACTATGGTGGCGTCACGGTGTGGAGCATCGGCAACGCTACCCTGCCACCGCGCCGCTTCGCCTGGGCGGGCAGCCATGTCGCGTTGAAATGGAGCACCGACGGCAAATTCATCGCCACCGGCACGCAGGAGAACGACATCCATGTCTGGCGCATGGCGCAGGCAACCGACATGCGCATGCAGGGCTATCCGGCGAAGGTGAAATCACTCTCCTGGTCAGCCGATGCGCGCTGGCTCTACACGTCGTCCCAGCCGATGTTCACTGCCTGGCCCTTCGCCGGCAAGGGGCCCGAGGGCAAGCCGCCCCTTCAGTTCGGTGAGGAAGGTGCCGGTCTCATCACCGTCGTGGCAGCCCATCCCACGGCCGAGTTCGTGGCCGGCGGGTACGACTCGGGCGAGCTGCAGCTCGGCGACGTCAGGACCAAGCGTTCGGTCGTTCTGAAGATGGCCGACGGTGCGGCGATCACGTGCCTCGCCTGGTCGGCTGACGGCCTTCGTTTGGCGACGGGCAATGAGCGCGGCGATCTGTTGGTCGTCGACCTCAAGCGATGATGCCATGAGCCGATCTCCCGACCCGCGACGCGATCCGCGCTCGACCGCCGAACTCGTCAAGGCCGCGCTCGCCGAGGCACAGCAAGGCGACGAGGCGGAGACCGAATATCCGGCGCTCTCGATCCTCCATGCACGCGGCACACGAGACGTGCTCGAGGCCGGGCGCGCGCTCTGCGCCTCGCGCGAGGCCAGGCTGCGGGCTCTTGGCGCCGACATCCTGGGCCAGCTTGGCATGCCCCAGCGTACTTTCCCCGAGGAATGCTGCGACGCGCTGCTGGCCGTCCTGAAAAAGGAGACCAACACCGGCGTACTCGTGTCCGCAGTCTTCGCACTCGGCCATCTGCGCCTCAGACGCGCCGAATCGGAGATCATCGGGCAACGCGGACATCGGGAGGAGGCGGTCCGTCATGCGGTCGCCTTCGCGCTCTATGGCTCGGAGTCGCCGGCCGCCGTGCATGCCCTGCTCGAGCTTTTGGAGGATCCGTCCGAGATGGTGCGCGACTGGGCGGCCACCAGCATCGGCGAGACGGTTTCTCTCGACGGTCCGCGCATCCGCGAGGCACTGCTGAAACACGTCGAGGACGAGGACGAGATCACGCGCGCCGAGGCGCTGCATGGCCTCGCTCGCCGTCGTGACCCGCGCGTGCTGCCTTTCCTGGTCAAGGAATTGTCCGTGCGCCGCGCCGATCCGGCGCCCTTCATCGACGCCGCCAAGGACTTTCTCGGCCTCGGCGAGAAGGACGCGATCGGCACCAAGGCTCTTCTTGCCGCGCTGAAATCGAGGCAGCGTTAGCCCATTCGGCCGCTGCGCGACACCATCAGGCGGTGGAACATGAAGCAGAGCAGTCCCGCGATGCCCATGGCCGTGGTCATCGGCGCGATCGTGCCATCGAAGGTCTGGCCGACAATGGCGCCAAAGATTGCGCCGAGGCCGAACTGCATGACGCCCATCAAGGACGAGGCCGTCCCCGCCATGTGGGGATAGCGCTGAAGCGCCATGGCGGTCGCGTTGGGACCGATCATGCTGATGGTCGCGATCTGCGGCGCGAAGCAGAGGAAGAACGGCCACACGCCGATCGTACCGTAGCGCGCCTCGATCAGACCGAGGACCAATGCGGCCGGCCCGGCAATCGCTGGAACGATCACGGCGTAGCGCAGGATCGTGCCGGCGCCGAACACCGGCGCGAACCTGGCATTGAGCAGACTGCCGATGGTCATGAACACGACGATGCCGCCGAACAGAAGACCGTAGACCCGCGGTTCGATGCCGTAGCGCTCGATGAACACGAAGGGCGAACCGGAGAGGAACGACAGCAGGGCAGCGAACTGGAACGAGCTCGTGAACGCATAGCCCATGAACGCCTTGTGACGCAGCAGCTGGCCGAAGCGCTCGAGGATTGCCGACACGACCAGGGGCTGGCGGTATTCCGGTCGCAGGGTTTCGGGCAGCCGGAGAAAGGCCGCCGTCCAGGCGAACACGCCGATGCCCGCCAGGATGAGGAAGATCGCGCGCCAGCCCAGGAACCACAGGATCTGCCCGCCGACCAGCGGCGCCAGCATCGGCGCTATCGAAGTGCAGGCCATCATGAGCGACATGGCGCGCGCCGCCTGATCGCGCTCGGCCAGGTCGCGCACCATGGTTCGGGCCAGCACAACGCCGCCGCAAGCGGACAGGCCCTGCAGTAGCCGCAACAGGACGAGCTGGCCGGCGGCGGCGGCAAAGGCGCAGCCGACACTCGCCAGCACATAGATCGCGATGCCGCCCAAGATTACCAGCCGCCGGCCAAAGCGGTCGCCGGCGGGGCCGTAGAAGATCTGGCCGACGCCGAAGGCAACCATGAAGGCCGACAGGGTGAGCTGGATATCGCCCACGCTCGCCCCGAGGTCGTCCTCGATCACCGGCAGGGCCGGCAGGTACATGTCGATCGACAGCGGCGTGAAAGCCGACAGGAGCGCGAGCACCGCGAGCAGCACCGGCGTCAAGGTCGGCCGGGTCCCGGGCGCGATGGAGGAGTCGGAAAGCGTCGTCATTGGGGGCGCTCGCTGTAGCAGCCAACCAGCCTGCCGCACCATGCTATAACCGCGCCATGACGGTGTTACCCGATATGACCGAGGCGCAGATCAGACGTTATGCGCGCCATATCGTGCTGCCGGAGATCGGTGGTGTGGGCCAGAGCCGGCTGATTGCCGCCAGGGTGCTGGTGATCGGGGCCGGCGGACTTGGCGCGCCCGCACTGCAATATCTGGCCGCCGCGGGCATTGGCACGCTGGGTGTGGTCGACGACGATACGGTCGATCTCTCCAACCTGCAGCGCCAAATCATCCATCGCACCAGCGATATCGGCATCTCGAAGGCCGACAGCGCACGACGCACCTTGGGCGACATCAATCCCGAAGTGAAGGTCTGCGCCCACAAGGAACGGCTGACGACAGCCAACGCCGAGCACATCGTGGCCGGCTACGATGTGGTGGCGGACGGTAGCGACAATTTCGCCACGCGCTACCTGTTGAACGACACATGCTATCACCTCAAGAAGATCCTGGTTTCTGCGGCGATCCTTCGTTTCGATGGCCAGATCTCGACCTACAAGGCCTGGCAGGGCGATGGTCATCCCTGCCTGCGCTGCATTTTCCCGGCAGCCCCGTCGGAGGACTCGGTGCCAAGTTGCGCCCAGGCAGGTGTGCTCGGCGCACTGGCGGGCACCCTCGGTGCATTGCAGGCGACGGAAGTGGTGAAGGAGATCCTGGGGATCGGTCGCTCGCTGTCGGGCCGGCTTCTGACCTACGATGCCCTCGACGCCGCGTTCGACGAGATGGCCATCACCAAGCGTTCCGATTGCCCGACCTGCGGGAAGCGATGACAAGCAACGAGGGCGGCCTGTCCCTGATCGTGCGCTCCGGCGACTTCGAGAGCGTCCACTATGCACTGGCACTTGCGAGCGCGGCTCTGGCCGTGAACCAGCCGGCCGTGCTGTTCTTCACCATGGGCGGCCTGCGCGCGCTCACCGGCCCACCGCCCGGCCTCGACGGCTGGGGCCGCGACGCGCTCATGCGGGAACGCCGTGTCGGCGACTTCGAGACGCTCCTGCAGGCCTGCATCGAGCTTGGCGCGCGCTTCATCGTGTGCGAGATGGGGCTGCGCGCGCTCGGCATCGAGCGGAGCCAGTTGCGAGCCGACGTGCCGTTCACGGTCGCCGGCATCGTGACCCTGCTGGAAGAAACCAAACCCGGCATGCACTTGCTGACATTGTAGTTGCCCCTCGAACCGCTCCGGAGACTTCATGACATCTGCCGCCTTCGACGTGCTGGGAATCGGCAATGCCATCGTCGATGTCATCAGCCATGCCGACGATGCCTTTCTTGCCAAGCATTCGCTGAACAAAGGCAGCATGACACTGATCGACGAGGCGCGCGCCGAGACGCTCTATGCCGCCATGGGGCCGGGCATCGAGATGTCCGGCGGCTCGTGCGGCAACACCATGGCGGGCGTCGCCTCCTTCGGCGGCAAGGGCGCCTATATCGGCAAGGTGCGCAACGACCAGCTCGGCGCCGTGTTCGCCCACGACATGCGGGCAACGGGCGTCGCCTTCGACACGCCGCTCGCAAGCTCGGGGCCGGCCACCGCGCGTTGCCTGATCGTGGTGACGCCCGACGCGCAACGCACCATGAACACGTATCTCGGCGCCTGTACCGGGCTCGGACCCGCCGATATCGAGCCCGAGATCGTGGGCGGCGCGCAAGTGACCTATGTCGAGGGCTATCTCTGGGATGCACCGGAAGCCAAGAAGGCGGTGCTGAAAGCGTTCGACGCGGCCCACGCCGCCGGCCGCCTGGTCTCGATCACGCTGTCCGATTCGTTCTGTGTCGATCGCTATCGCGACGAGTTCCGCGCGCTGATCCGCGGCAAGGTCGACATCCTTTTCGGCAATGAGAGCGAGATCAAATCGCTCTACCAGGTCGACAGCTTCGAGTCGGCGCTTGAGGCGACGCGCAGGGAAGCCAAGGTCGCCGCCCTGACACGGAGCGAGAAAGGCTCGGTCGTTGTCATGGGCGGCGAGACCCATGCCGTTGCTGCCATGCCCGTCGCCAAGGTGATCGACACGACCGGCGCCGGCGATCTCTATGCCGCAGGCTTCTTGCACGGTTTCACCCACGGCAAGCCCCTGCCCGAATGCGCGCGTCTGGGCGGCATCGCTGCCGCCGAGGTCATCTCCCACGTCGGCGCGCGACCGGAGAAGCCGCTGCGGGAGCTCGTTTGAGGAGCCAGGCGAAGCGCGACTGGAGCGAGACGCTCGCGACCTACACGCATCCGCGTGTCGTCACGCTGCTGTTCCTGGGATTCTCGGCGGGCCTGCCGTTCCTGCTGGTCTTCTCGACCCTGTCCGCGTGGCTGCGCGAGTTCGGCGTCAGCCGGACGGCGATCGGTTTCATCAGCTGGATCGGCGTCACCTACTCCTTCAAGTTCGTCTGGTCGCCGGTCGTCGATCGCGTTCCGCTACCTGTGCTGACGCGCCGGCTCGGCCGCCGGCGCTCGTGGATGCTGCTGGCACAGTCGGCGATCGGGCTCGGGTTGCTGGCAATGTCGTTCTGCGATCCGCGTACCGACCTTTGGTGGCTGGTGGTGTTCGCGCTGGTCGTCGCCTTCTCGTCGGCGACGCAGGACATCGCGCTGGATGCCTTCCGCATCGAGGCGACAGACGAGAGCCTGCAGGGCGCGACCGCAGCGACCTACCAGCTCGGCTACCGAATCGCCGTGCTCGCCGCCGGAGCCGGCGCCCTCTACATTGCCGAATTCGGCTCGTGGCCGCTCGCCTATCGCATAATGGCAGCGTTGGCACTGGTCGGCATCGTAACGACGATCGTGATTCCGGAACCTCCGAAACTCGCCGCCGTCGGCACAAGGGAACGCGAAGGCAAGGTCGCGGCCTTTGCCGAACGGCACGCCGCCATCGGCGCCGCGCTGCGTGAGCCACTGATCTTCCTCTACGGCGCGATCGTATGCCCGTTCGTCGATTTCTTCGTCCGTTATCGCTGGCACGGCGTCACGCTGCTCGCGTTCATCGGCCTTTTCAGGCTAAGCGACATCGCCATGGGCGTGATGGCGAACCCCTTCTACATCGACATGGGGTTCACGCTGCAGCAGATCGCCAATGTCACCAAGATCTACGGCTTCGTGATGTCCATCCTGGGGGCGTTGCTGGGCGGCGCGCTGGTTTTCCGCATTGGCGCCTCGCGGCTTCTCGCGCCATCGGTCTTTCTGATTGCCGTGTCGAACCTAACCTTCGCCTGGCTCGCCTGGCTGGGCACGCCCGACCAGCTCGTTCTCACGGCGGCCATCAGCATCGACAACCTCGTGACAGGCATGGCGGGATCGGTGTTCATCGCCTTCCTGTCCGGTTTGACCAACGCCGCCTATACCGCGACGCAGTACGCTCTGTTCAGCTCGATCATGACCTTGCCCGGCAAGCTGATCGCCGGCTACTCGGGCTGGATCGTTGACACACTGCAGGGGGCAACGCCAGCGGACCACAAGTTCGGCGGCTATGCGGTCTTCTTCGTCTACACTGCCCTGCTTGGTCTGCCGGCACTATTGCTCGCACTGGTCGTCCGGCGGCATTTCGAAAAAGAAGCCCCTCCTTCGTGACCGAAGGAGGGGCAGGTGAGACTGCGGCAACGGCTATCCAGGCGTCGCGGGAACCTGCCTGTTCCGGCGCGCGGCGTGGGGTGAGGCCGGCGCGGAACGGGCGAAGGTCACTTGCCGCACGAAGCTACAAAACCATGACCGGACCTGTGGACAAGCGTCAGGTCTGTGCATCGAGCGCATATCCCGCTGCCCGCACGGTGCGGATCAGGTCGGCGTTGTTGCCGCCGTTCAGCGCGATGCGCAGGCGTCGGATGTGGACATCGACAGTGCGCGCCTCGACATAGACCTCCTTGCCCCACACCGCGTCGAGCAGCTGCTCGCGCGAGAAAACGCGGCCGGGGTGCTCCATGAAATGACGCAGCAGGCGAAATTCAGTCGGTCCGAGATGGATGGGCTTGCCGCTCCGCGTGACTCGATGGGCGACGAGATCCATGACGATATCGGCGTAGTTCAGTGCCTCGTCGGCCAGGGCTGGGCGTATGCGCCGCAGCACCGCGCGGATGCGCGCCACGAGCTCGGTCGGCGAAAAGGGTTTGGGGACGTAGTCGTCGGCGCCGGCATCGAGTCCGCGCACGCGGTCGCCCTCCTCGCCGCGCGCGGTCAGCATGATGATCGGCAGGTTCGCAGTCGCGGTCTTGCGGCGCAGCTGGCGGCAGACCTCGATGCCCGACATCAGCGGCAGCATCCAGTCGAGCAGAACGAGGTCCGGCGAGTCCTCCTGCACCGAAGCCAGCGCCTCCTCGCCGTCATACGCCACGGAGACGTTGAAACCGGCCTGCTCGAGATTGTAGCGCAGGAGCTCGACGAGCGCGCTCTCGTCCTCGACGACCAGTACACGCGGCTTCGTCGATGTCGTCCGCATCTCACGGCGAGAGGGCGTAGTTGCGGTCACGCTCATGAGGCGGCATCCGTTGTGTAGAGCGCGCTGCTGCCTTTGCGGCGAGCCTCGGCAAAATTCTGGCCGGTACTCCGGAAGTTCACCAGCTCGGCGATGTTGGTGACATGGTCGCCTGCCCGTTCGATGTTCTTGGCCATGAACATGAGATGGGTGCACGACGTGATGGTGCGCGGATCTTCCATCATGTAGGTGAGCAGCTCGCGGAACAGGCCGGTGTAGACCTGATCGATCTCCTCATCGCGGTTCCACACGTCGCGCGCCTTGGCGACGTCATCGTCGGCGAAGGCGTCGAGCACGTCCTTCAGCGCGCCTCGTACCAGGCGGCCGAGGCGGTCGATGCCCGCCACAGCCGCGGCCGGCGCCACCCCCTGCGACAAGACGATGCTGCGCTTGGCCGTGTTCTTGGCGTAGTCGGCAATGCGTTCCAGCGCCGCCGCGATCTTGATCGACGACAGCACCACGCGCAGGTCGACCGCCATAGGCTGGCGCAATGCCAGAAGCTTCACGGTCTGTTCCTGTACGGCCACGTCGAGGGCGTCGACGCGCGCATCGTCGGCAATCACCTCCTCCGCGGTCGCCGTGTCGCGCTCGCGCACGGCGGCCAGCGCCTTGGCGAACTGGCTTTCGGTCAAACCACCCATCTCGTTGATCGTGGCGTTGAGTCGCTCCAGTTCCTGGTCGAAACGCTTCAGAATGTGGTCGCTCGCCATGTCGAGGTCCCTTTCACGATTCCGTCAGCCGAACCGGCCGGTGATATAGGCTTGCGTGCGCTTCTCGGTTGGCGCCGTGAAGATCTTCTCCGAGACGCCGAACTCGATCAGCTCGCCGAGGTACATGAAGGCGGTGAAGTCGGAAACGCGCGCCGCCTGCTGCATGTTGTGGGTCACGATCACGATCGTGTAGTCCTGCTTCAACTCGTCGATCAGCTCCTCGATCTTGGCCGTCGAGATCGGGTCGAGCGCCGAGCAGGGCTCGTCGAGCAGTATGACCTCGGGCTTGACGGCAACGGTTCGCGCGATGCACAGGCGCTGCTGCTGGCCGCCCGACAGGCCGAGGCCCGATGCGCCGAGCTTGTCCTTCACCTCGTCCCACAGCGCAGCGCGGCGCAGGGCCAGCTCGACGCGAGAATCGATCTCTGCACGCGGCAGCTTTTCGTACAAGCGGATGCCGAACGCGATATTCTCGTAGATCGACATCGGAAACGGCGTCGGCTTCTGGAACACCATGCCGATGCGTGCGCGCAGAAGATTGATGTCCACGTCCGCGTCGAGAAGGTTCTCCCCGTCGAACATCACCTCCCCGGTGGCGCGCTGGGCCGGATAGAGATCATACATGCGGTTCAGGACGCGCAGCAGGGTGGACTTGCCACAGCCCGATGGACCGATGAAGGCCGTCGTCTTGTTGGCGTAGAGCGAAAGGTCGATCCCTTTGAGGGCGCGCGTATCACCATAGAAGAATTCGAGATTGCGGATCGAGACTCTTTCGATGAGCCCTGCAGGATTGGCGCCGGTTGGGACGCCAACCGGCGCGGCGGGAGGCGCGTTGGGCGAGGCGACGTTCATGTTCTTCTCGCGGTGAGAGTGCGGGCGATGATGCTGAGCGCCAGGACGGAGACGGTGATCAGGAGCGCCCCCGTCCAGGCGAGCCGCTGCCACTCCTCGTATGGCGACAGCGCGAACTGGAATATCACGACCGGCAGGCTAGGCATCGGCGCGTTCATATTCAGGCTCCAGAACTGGTTGTTCAGAGCAGTGAACAGAAGCGGCGCGGTCTCGCCACTGATGCGCGCGACGGCGAGCAGAACGCCGGTGACGATGCCGGCGCGCGCCGCGCGGTAGGCGATGCGCACGATCATATGCGCGCGCGGCAGGCCGATCGACGCTGCGGCCTCGCGCAGCGTATCAGGCACCAGCAGCAGCATGTCCTCGGTGGTGCGTACCACGACCGGAATCACGATCACGGCCAACGCCACCGCGCCGGCGTAGCCCGAGAAATGGCCCATCGGCACCACCATGACCTCGTAGATGAAGAGGCCGACCACGATCGACGGCGCGCTCAGCAGGATGTCATTGATGAAGCGTACGACACTCGCCAGCTTGCCGTGCCGGCCGTATTCGGCGAGGTAGGTCCCGGCGAGAATGCCGATCGGCGTACCGATGGCGATCGCCAGCACCGTCATGGCGATGCTGCCGACGATGGCGTTCAGCAGGCCGCCATCGGAACCCGGCGGTGGTGTGTCCCGGGTGAACACCGCCAGCGACAGACCATCGAGGCCGCGGAAGACCAGCACGGCCAGGATCAAAACAAGCCAGCCGAGCCCGAAGGCGGCCGCCGCATAGGCGAAGCCCTTGGCGACGGCGTCGCCGAGACGACGCTTTGCATAAAGGGTGCCGGTGCGGCTGCTGGCCATGGGTCAACGGCCTTCCTGCTGGAGACGCAGCAGCATATGCCGCGCGATTGCCAGGACGATGAAAGTGATCATGAACAGGATCAGGCCGAGAGCGATCAGCGACGACGTGTAGAGGTCGCCTACCGCTTCCGTGAACTCGTTGGCGATCGAGGCCGAAATGGTCGTGCCGGGCGCCAGGATGGACGCAGAAACGTTGTGCGCGTTGCCGATCACGAAGGTGACGGCCATGGTCTCGCCGAGCGCGCGACCCAGCCCCAGCATCACGCCGCCGATCACACCCCCGCGGGTGTAGGGAAGGGTGACATGCTTGAAAACTTCCCAGGTGGTGCAGCCGAGGCCGTATGTCGCCTCCTTCAGGACTGCAGGGACCGCGTCGAATACGTCACGCGAGATCGCCGTCACGAAGGGCAGCACCATGATCGCCAGGATGAAGCCCGCCGTCAGCAGGCCGATACCGTACGGCGGGCCCGCCAACAGATCCTGCAAGCCGGGCACTCCGTCGAACGTTTCGATCAGGAAAGGCTGGACGTGCTTCTGCAGGAAGGGCGCGAAGACGAACAGGCCCCAGATGCCGTAGATGATGCTGGGAATGCCCGCCAACAACTCGATCGCTATGCCGATCGGCCGGCGCAGCCCCGGCGGGCAGAGCTCCGTGAGGAAGAAAGCGATCATCAGTCCCACCGGCACGGCAATCACCATGGCGATGAACGACGTGACCAGCGTGCCGTAGATCGGCGCCAGGGCGCCGAACTTCTCGGTAACGGGATTCCAGACTTCGGTGGCAACGAAGGAGATGCCGAAAGCCCTGAACGCCGGCACCGAGCCTATCACGAGCGCAAGCATAACGCCGCTCAGCAAGGCCAGGACCGCGAACACCGCGATGCGCGTCAAGTTCCGGAACGCAATGTCGGTCGCGCGCAGTCGATTCAGCGCGGACACCCGACTTGCGACGGTGCCCGCGACATTGGTGTCGTTCAATGCCACTTCTGACACTCTACGCTCCCTCGCGCAGGTTGAAAGGGCCCCCGCCCGCGCGGCCCAAAGGACCCCTTTTCAGGGCGTCGCGGCGAACAGCGGCTTGCCGCTGCCGTCCTTGATGTCCGCAGTCCACATCTTTTCGACGTCGGCGACGACATTGGCGGGCAGCGGCACGTAATCGAGTTCCTTCGCCATGTCCTGCCCCTTGCCGTAGGACCACGCGAAGAACTTCAGCGCCTCGCCCATTGCCGAGGGATCGGCCGGCTTCTTGTGCAACAGGATCCAGGTCGAGGCGGTGATCGGCCATGACTGCTCGCCGGCCTGGTTGGCGAGAATCACGCCGTAGCCCGGTTGTGACTTCCAGTCGGCGCTGGCAGCACTGGCCTGGAACGTCTCGAAGGTCGGCGACACGGTCTTGCCGGCCTTGTTCGTCATTTTCGTAAAGGTGAGCTTGTTCTGCTTGGCATAGGCGTATTCGACGTAGCCAATGGAGCCCTTGGTCTGACCAACGTTGTTGGCGACGCCCTCATTGCCCTTGGCGCCAATGCCGGCCGGCCACTGGACCGCTGTATTGGAGCCCACCTTCGACTTCCACTCGGGACTGGCGTCCGCAAGATAGTAAGTGAAGTTGAAGGTCGTGCCCGATCCGTCCGAGCGGTGTATCAGCGCGATGGCCTGGGACGGCAGCTTGACGCCCGGGTTCAGCTGCGCAATGGCAGGATCATTCCATCTCTTGATCTCGCCGAGGTAGATCCTGGCAAGCGTGGCGCCATCGAGCACCAGATCGCCAGGCTTCACACCCTCGATATTCACCACCGGGACGATGCCGCCCATGATGATCGGGAATTGTGCGAGACCGGCCTCGTCAAGCTCCTTGCCCGGCAAGGGCGCGTCGGAAGCGCCGAATGTCACGGTCTTGTTCTTGATCTGCTTGATACCACCGCCTGACCCGATCGACTGATAATTCAGCCCGACGCCGGTCTGCTTTTTGTAGGCATCCGCCCACTTGGCCAAAATCGGATAGGCGAAGGTCGAGCCGGCGCCGGACAGGTCTCCGGCATGGGCTGTCCACGACGACGTCGCCAACGTGGCGGCCGTCGCCAAAGCGGCAATCCCGATGAATCTCACGAGTCCTCTCCCTTGTTCGAGTCGAACGCGACTGCACTAGGAGGCTCAGGTCTCTTCCCTATGACAGTTGTATGACAGTTCAATGACGGCCCCAGGGGGCCATAGACCACGGCCGAGGTTCTACTGTTCCCTGCCCAGGGCCGGCAGGATGACGGTAAAGATCGACCCCTTGCCCGGCGTGCTCCGGATATCCAACCGGCCGCGGTGGCGGTTCAGCACATGTTTGACAATGGCAAGGCCGAGCCCGGTCCCGCCAAGCTGGCGGGAGCGGGCCGCATCCACACGATAAAAACGTTCGGTGAGGCGCGGCAGATGCTCAGCGGGAATGCCGTCACCCTCGTCGCCGACGGCGACGCAAACGCGGCCCTCCTCGACCGGTCGCGCTTCCACACGCACCGTCGTCGAGGGTCTGGTGTATTTGATCGCATTGTCGATCAGGTTCTGGAACACGATGGTGAGCTCGTCGTAGTCGCCCACCGCTCGCGGCAGCGTGGGATCGATGGCGAACTCGACTGCGACATCGCGCGACGACGCCTTGAGTTGCAGCAGATCCCGCACACCCGCCAGCACGCGGCCGAGATCGACGGCGGCCTCGGGCCGGGCATGTTCGTGTTGCTCGATGCGCGATAGCATCAGGAGGTCGTCGACCAGGCGCCGCATGCGATCGGCCTGCTCGACCATGATGCCGAGGAAGCGATCGCGCGCCGGCCCATCGTCGCGAGCCGGGCCGCGCAACGTCTCAATGAAACCCAGCAGTCCCGCGATCGGAGTTTTGAGTTCGTGGCTGGCATTGGCCACGAAATCGGCGCGCATGCGCTCCGCCCGCCTGAGCGCTGTCGTGTCATGCAGCACGATCAGGGCCAACGATCCGTCAGCCGCGGCGCGCGGCAGCCGACGGACGTGGGCGATCACGTCCAGCTCGGGTGCCCCCGACAGCACGAGCTCGACGGCCGCCTGGTCCGGTCCGATGAAATCGCCGCCTGCCACCGCGAGAAGGGAATCGATCGCCGAAAGCAACTCGGGATGGCGCAGCACCGTCGACAGATCGCGGTCGGCGACGATTGGCCCCAGCACAGCGAGAGCGGCGCGATTGGTGCGCACAATGCGTCGTTGGCGATCGACCGCGATCAGCGGGTCGGGCAGCCCATCGACGATCGCCTGTGCCGAAGCGGCAAGATTGTCGATCGAGGCCCGCTGGCGACGCCACCCCGCGGCCAGCGTTGCTGCAGCGGCCGCGAGCTCCTCGGTGGCCGGTGCGAATTCGAGCCTCGGCATCGTCGGCTCCTCTTCGCCGGAAAGCTCGCTCACGAACCGGGCGAACCGCGCGAGGGACGCGAGGTAGCGCTGCACCAGGATGACCGAGACGACGGCAATACCGGCTGCCGCGATCAGCGCGGGCCCCACGGCGAGCGCGCCGCCCCAATGAAGCCCGGCCAGCGCGGCATAGGAGGGTGCCAGAACGACGGCATTGGCGGCGAGATGGCGGCTGAGCGGGAGCGCCTGGTCGGGCATCCTCCCCTCCTACTCCGGCGCGGTCAGACGCGCGAGGGGTGGACCGACATCTTCGCGCCCTTCCGGCGCTCTTCGAGGCGCTGCAGGACGACGAAGAAGGAGGGCACGAACAGCACGGCGAGAAACGTCGAGGCGATCATGCCGCTGAATACGCAAAGACCGAGCGAAACGCGGGCCGCGGCGCCGGCACCACTTGCCGTGACCAGCGGCACCACGCCGAGAATGAAGGCAAACGACGTCATGAGGATCGGCCGCAGTCGGGTTCTTGCCGCCTCCAGCGCGGCCTCCGCGATCGGCCTGCCTTCGAGCAGCCGTAGCTCGCGCGCGACCTCGACGATCAGGATGGCATTCTTGGCGCTGAGCGCGATCAACAGCATCAACCCGATCTGGGTGTAGAGGTTGTTCGCCGCGCCCAAGACACCCAATGCGACAGCCGGCCCGATCAGGGCCAACGGCACAGCGAAGATGACGCTCAACGGGGCGATCCAGCTCTCGTACTGGCCCGCAAGACAGAGGTAGACGAGCAGGATGGCAAGGCCGAAAACGTACAGGATCTGATTGCCGACGATGTGCTCCTGATACGACATCGCCGTCCATTCGTAGGCCATGCCCGGCGGCAGGGTCTGCTCGGCCACCTCGCCCATCAGGCCCATCGCCTCGCCCGAGCTGAAACCCGGGGCCGCCGCTCCGACCACCGACGCCGAGGGATAGAGATTGTAGAGGTTGATGATGGAGGCCCCTTGCGCCGGCCGCAGACGGGCAAGCGCGCCGATCGGCACCATCTTGCCGTCGCTGCTGCGGACATTGAGCTTCAGTATGTCCTCGGGCCGCGCCCGGAACTGCGAATCGGCCTGCACATAGACCTGGAGGCTCAATCCGAACTTGTTGAACCGGTTGACATACGTCGATCCCAGGTAGGCCGACAGGGTCGAGAAGACGTCGCCCACCTGAACCTTGAGGGTCTCCGCCTTGGAGCGATCGACCTCGACGTCGAGATGCGGTGCGCCGGCGCGGAAAGAGCTGATCGGGTTCGCGATCGCAGTCTGGGTGCGGGCCTGGTCGACGAGATCGCGGGCGACATCCTGCAGCTTCACCAGATCGAAGCTGCCGTCGCGCTGCTCGACCTGCATCTGGAAGCCGCTGACGTTGCCGATGCCCTGGATCGGCGGCGGTGCAAGCACGAACCCTCTGCCATCTTCCAGGGTCGAAAGAGCATGCATCAGGCTCTGGGCGATCGACCGGACGTCCTGACCCTTTTCCTTGCCACGGGCATCCCAGTCGGCAAGGACGATGTAGGCCACTCCCGCGTTGGCCAGGGCAGCATTGTTGTCGAGCAGCGACATGCCGGCGATCGTCACCACCTGCTGCACGCCCGGCGTAGCCTTGGCGATGCGCGTCACCTCCTGCAATGCCGCACTCGTGCGCTCGAGCGATGCGCCGTCGGGAAGCTGGACGCCAGCCAGCAGGTAGCCCTGATCCTCGTTGGGAATGAAGGCGCCGGGCAGGCGCGCCACGCCCCAGCCGCCGAGGCCGGCAAGCAACAAGGCCAGCAGCACCATCAGAGCGCTGCGCTTGACCATGCCGCCGACCATGAAGCTGTAGCCGCGCTCGAAGGAGTCATAGGCCGCGTTGAAGGCGCGGTAGAATACATTGCGCTTCTCGGGGGGCACGGCCGGGCGCAGCCACAGGGCGCACTGCGTCGGCTTCAGCGAGGCGGCGTTGACGGCGCTGATGAAGGCCGTGGCCGCGATCACCAGCGCGAACTGGGCGAACATCCTGCCGGTGAGGCCTGGCACGAACGACGCCGGTATGAAGACCGACATCAGAACGAGGGTGATGCCGATCACCGGTCCGAACAGCTCTTGCATCGCTTTCACCGCCGCATCGTGACCAGACATGCCGCGCTCGATATGCCGGGACACCCCCTCGACGATCACGATGGCATCGTCCACCACGATGCCGATCGCCAGCACGATGCCGAACAGCGTCGAAAGATTGATCGTGAACCCCAGGGCAGCCATGGCGGCGAAAGCGCCGATGATGGTGACTGGAATGGTGGTCGCCGGCACCAGCATGGCGCGCCAGTCCTGGAGGAACACCACGATCACGATCAGCACAAGGATGCCGGCCTCGATCAGCGTCATGAACACCTCGTGGATCGAGGTCTTGACGAAGGTGGTGGTATCGAAGGGCACGACATAGGTCAGGCCCTGCGGAAAGGCCTTCTTCAGTTGCTCCATCTTCCGGTGAACGGCATCGGCCACCTGAAGCGCATTGGCGCCGGGTGACTGGTAAATGGCGATGCCGGCGCCCGGCTTGCCGTCGAGTCGGAAATTCTGGGCATAGGTCTGGGCGCCGAGCTCGACGCGGGCCACGTCCTTCAACCGCAATATGCGGCCGCCGTCGCTGCCTTCCGATTTGACGATGATGTTTTCGAACTGCACAGGATCGGCGAGGCGACCCTCGATATCGACCGTGTACTGAAAGTTCTGGCTCTTGGCCGCCGGCGGCGTACCGACCTGGCCCGCGGTGACCGATTGGCTCTGCGACTGCACCACCTGAATGATGTCGGCCGGCGTCAGGCTGTAGCTGTAGAGCTTCTGCGGATCCATCCAGATCCGCATCGAATATTGGCCCGCCCCCAGCACCGTGACATTGCCCACGCCCGGCACGCGGGCCAGTTCGTTCACCAGGTTGATGGTGGCGTAGTTGCTCATGAACAGATTGTCGAACCGCTCGTCGGGAGAGCTGAGGGCCACGATCTCGAGGATCGACGTCGATCGCTTCTGGACGGTCACGCCCTGCGCCTGGACCGGCTGCGGCAGCGCGGCGAGGGCGGCGCTGACCCGGTTCTGGACCAGCACCTGAGCGAAATCGAGGTCGGTGCCGATCTCGAACGTCACGGTGAGCGTGTAGGCGCCCGAATCCGTGCTGGTCGACTGCATGTAGATCATGCGGTCGACCCCGTTCACCTGCAGTTCGATCGGCAGCGCGACATTGTTGACGACCGTGTCGGCGGAGGCGCCCGGGTAAGTCGTCGTCACCTGCACGGTGGGCGGCACGATATCGGGATATTGGGCGACCGGAAGACCGATCAGCGCGACACCGCCGATCAGGACGAAAAGGATGGCCAGTACGTTGGAGAGCACCGGCCGGTCGATGAAGAACTTGGAGATCATGGCCGCGCGCCCGTTCTGCTACTTCGCTGCAGGCGCCTGAATGACGGTCTGCTTCGGCACGACCTTCGCGCCGGGGATGGCGCGGCCGTTGGTCGTCACGACGACGCGGTCCTCCGCCGTCAGGCCGCTTTCGATGGTCCGGAGATTCCCGGCCAGGAGCTGCCCTGTCTTGACGCGCCGCTGCTCGACCACGTCTTCCTTGTCCACCACCATCAGGTAACGGCCGGCCTGATCTTCGGCCACCACACGGTCGGGCACCACCAGCACCGATTTCTCGGCGAGCCCGACCGGCACGCGCACACGCACGAAGAAACCGGGCAGCAGGGTGCGATCGCGATTGTCGAACACGCCACGCACCAGGATCGTGCCGGTCGCGGCGTCGACGTTGGGCGAGACATAGTCGAGGTGTCCCTTGTGCGGATAGCCCTCCTCGTTCATCAGCCCGATCTCGAGCGGAACCTTGCCCAGCTCCTCCAGCGTGAGCCGGCGGTTGGCAATGTTGCTGCGGATGTTGAGCGCATCCTGCTCGCTCAAATTGAACGAGACGTAGATCGGATCGAGCTGGACAATGGTCGCAAGCTTGGTCGGGCCACTGGCTCCAACCAGTTCGCCGACCGAGACCAGCCGCTTGGTCACGATGCCGTCGAACGGCGCCACCACGCCCGTGTAGTCCAGATTCGCCTGGGCAATAGCCAGATTGGCCGACTGGTTGTCGACGTTGGCCAGGTTCGAATCGCGCTTGGCCTTGGCCTGGTCGTAGCTGTTCTGCGCGGAAACGTTTTGGCGCAGCAGGGTCTCCTGCCGTGTGAACTCGGCCTCGGCCTGCAGCAACAACGCCTTGGCAGAGGCGAGCTCCGCCTCGGCCTGCTTGACCTTGGCCGCGTAGGTCGTCGGATCGATCTTGAACAGCGCCTCGCCCTTCCTGGCGAATTGGCCATCCTGGTACTCGATCTGCGTCAGAAAACCCTCGACACGGGCAACGAGGTCGACGGTGTTGATGGCCTGGGTATTGCCAGTCTGTTCGATATAGGGAACGACGTTCTGCTGCAGCGGCAGCGCGACCGAGACCTCGGCCGGCGGCGGCGCCACGAACTTGTTGTCCGGCTTGCAGGCAGCGAGTGAGAAAGCCAACGCCACCAGGGATATCAGAGAGACAGCCCCGCTACTTGCCATCGTCGATGTCTCCCCCGAAGCATCAGCTCTGCGATAGCGCATCCGCCAGCGCTTTGCTACTGCGGCCGCTGCGGCGGTGGCCGTTCCTCCCGCGCCGATGGTGGCGCGAACATGCGGATCGCGACCAGGCCGTAGATGAAGCCGCCGATATGCGCGGTCCAGGCGACGGGTTGGCCGCCGGCGCCCGGCGTTCCGCCAAAGATGCCGAAGAAGACGTTGAGCGCGATCCAGACGCCGGCGACCGGCAGGAGCGACGGCATGCGTCCCACCCGCCACAGCAGGACAAGCACGGCGCCGAACACGCCGCTGATGGCACCCGAGGCACCTACCACGGGATCCGACGAGTCGGGAAACGACAGGACATGAACGAGACCCGCCGCAAGGCCGGCGGATAAATAGAAGGCGACGAAGCGCCGAACCCCCAGGAACCGCTCCACCGGCGCGCCGAACGCGGCAAGGCTCAGCATGTTCACGCCGAGATGGACCCAGCCACCATGCAGGAATTGGTACGTGAACGGCGCTGCCACGAGCGACAGCCAGTCGGCGCCGGGCTGGCCGGTATAGGCCGTCGGCACCAACCCGAACTCGATCACGAGCCGGCTATCGACAGCCTCGCTCAATAGCTCGCGCAGGAGCTGGACGGCGACATTGAGGCCGATGATCCAGAGAATCGCCGGCGGCAGATTGATCGCGCGCTCGTGGGCGCCGCCGCGTTCGGGTCCATGGCGTCTGATGTCGTCGAAAGGCATCGGAGCTCCGTTCGATCCGTGGCGCTTGCTGACGACTGCTTAGCGCTTTAGGCGGCGCGCGCCCAGCCAAAGAAAGACCGCGCCCAAGGCGAGCGTGGGCGAGCCGCAGACGATGGCGAGGCCCCCATCCTCGCTGAAGGGATTGCCGTCGCTGACGGCAAGCACGCAACCCAGCGTCAGCAGCAGCACAACGGCGCCCGAAACCGCGAAGAACCAGCCGAGCGCGCGGTTCGGAGACGGTTGTGCCGGAGCGAACGAAGGCGGCGGTGGCGGTGGTCGCGGCGGATCGACGGGACCGCTCATCGTCGCGCCTCGGCCAACCGCCGATTGCCGGCCGCACCGGGGCGATAAAGGGTATTGTAGGTGTCGAACGGAATGATGCTGCCGTCCGGCGTCACGAAGTGAATGCAGGAGCGTTTGACATTGGCGAGGCAGAAATTGAAGCGGTCGAGGAATTCCACGATCGTGATCCGAAAGACATTCTGGTAACCCGCGCCTTCAGGCATCGGCACGTCGGGCAGGCAGCAGAGCAACGAGCCGAGCCGTTCACGGGTGTTGGTATCCGTGGTCGACAGCGAAAGGAGGTCGACGAAACGCTGGCGCAGCTCGGGATACTTCTCGAACGAGATTGCATTGGGAATGCTGGGCAGCAACGCCTCGCGTGGCACCAGCGAGGTGAGCGGAACTACCTTGTCGCCATCGCGCAGACCATAGCCGATCGAGATCGACGCCGGATTGCAAGGAAGCGGAATCATGTCGCCGTCGGCGAAAATGCCCGACTCCTCGACGATGCGCCGGCGAATCTCCGACAGCACGATCCGGTTGCGCCTGGGATCGAAGCCGTCGTTGCGACCGGCGTCCTGTACCGGCTGGAAGTTGATCCCGCGCACGCACTTGTAGGTGAGCGCATGGCGCACGATGTCGCCTATCTCCCGGTCGTTGACGCCGCGCTTCACCGTACAAACCAGCGTGGTCGAAATCTCGCGCGCCTCGAGATTGGCCAGCGCCTGCCTGCGAATGCGCGACAGGGCTGCGCCACGGATATTCCTCAGGGCGTCGTCGTTCAGGGAGTCGAACTGCAGATAGACTTCGAAGCCCGGCCTGAGACCAGCAAGCTCGTCGACGAACGTCTGGTCTTCGGCAATGCGGATGCCGTTGGTGTTCAGCATCACATGCCGGATCGGTCGGCTACGGGCCGCCGCCAGGATCTGGAGGATTTCCGGATGCAGCGTGGGCTCGCCACCCGAAATCTGGACGAGGTCCGGCTCGCCCTCGCTCGCCACCAGCGCATCGAGCATGCGGCTGACCTCGGCCAGGCTGCGATGCGTCGTGCGTTTGGGCGACGAATCGGCAAAGCACACCGGACAGGCCAGATTACACGCCTCGTTGATCTCGACGATCGCCAGGCACGAATGCTGCTCATGGTCGGGGCAAAGGCCGCAATCCCACGGGCAGCCGCGTTCCGTTCGGGTCTGCGGTGCCAGGGAACGATCGCCAGGTTTCAGATAGTCGAGCGTGCGGCGCCAGTAGACCGGATCATCCGACACCAGCGTCTTCATGACGCCGTGCTCGCCGCATCGCTTGAGGTAGTAGATGCGGCCTTCCTCCTCGACGATCTTGGCCGGCACGAGGCCGAGGCAGGTCTCGCACAGGGACGTCGTCTGCCCGAGGAAAAGATACGGCGCCGACTTTCGCGCTAGGCCGTCGTACATGCCCCGCTCCCGCTGCGGATCATCAGGGCAGCGTACAGGAGCACGGCAAGGCAGACCATGTGGAAGAGGTTCAAGGGCCCGATCACGCTGGCATAGGGCTTGAGGAACTCCCAGGCGAAGCGCTGCAGCGCGTACCACCCGACCGTCAGATAGAATCCGTTGGCAAGCCAGAAGCGATCGCGGGCACGGAGCCGCTGGATCAGCAGCACGAACATCGCGGCCATGGCAGCCGATTCGTAGAGCTGCACCGGATGGCGGGGGATGCCGTCGCCGAAGTCGACGCTCCATGGCAGCGAGCTCGGCGTGCCGTAGGTGAAGTCCGCCAGGCCGGAGAAAAAGCAGCCGAGCCGGCCGATGGCCACCGTGGCGGCGAACGGCGCGGCGAAGGCGATCCCGGTCGATCCCGTGACGCCGGTGATGCGCTTGAATGCCTCGACCGCAGCGATTGCGCCGGCAATGCCGCCCGCCATCGAGAAGCCCAGCGCATGCACGCCGGACAGCAGCGCATTGGCCGTGCCGAAGAACATGGCGCCGCAGAGCGCACCGGCGCCCGCGGCAACGGCGTAGGCTCCCGGATGGGGCACCTTGTGCGCCGGCAACGCGTCGGCAGGCAGAAGATGGCGCGTCGTCAGCCAGAACACCGTCATCGAGGCGACCCAGGCCGCGACGTCGAAGACGGCATGGACATAGGGCAGTCCGAAATAGCTCACCCAGTTTTCCTCCCCAACGAAGTTCGGGAGGTGGCACCGTCATACGGCGACGGGAGGGTCATGTTCGCTCGGCGTCGATTCATGACCCCTCCGTCCGCTATGCGGACACCTCCCCGCGCAAAGCGCAGGGAGGAATGGCTCTACTTCTTCGGCTCGCCCTGTCCGACGGCGAGCAGGCGCAGACGCAGCGCGTTCAGCTTGATGAAGCCTTCGGCGTCGCGCTGATCATAGGCGCCCTGGTCTTCCTCGAACGTCACATGCTGCATGGAATAGAGCGACCTGGGAGACTTGCGGCCGACCACCGTTGCATTGCCCTTGTAAAGCTTCAGCCGCACCGTACCGGTAACGTTCTCCTGGCTCTTGTCGATCAACGCCTGCAGCATCTCCCGCTCAGGCGAATACCAGAAGCCGAAATAGACGAGTTCGGCGTACTTGGGCATCAACTCGTCCTTGAGATGCGCTGCCCCACGATCGAGCGTGATCTGCTCGATGCCACGATGGGCAGCATGCAGGATGGTGCCGCCCGGCGTCTCGTAGATACCGCGACTTTTCATGCCGACGAAGCGGTTCTCGACGAGGTCGAGACGGCCGATGCCGTTTGCCTTGCCGAGTTCGTTCAGCCTCGTGAGCAACGTCGCGGGCGACATTGCCTTGCCGTCGATCGCCACCGCATCACCCTTCTGAAAGTCGAGCGTGATGTAAGTCGCCTTGTCGGGCGCCTGCTCCGGCGCGATGGTCCGCTGGTAAACGATGTCGTCGGCTTCTTGCCAAGGATCCTCCAAAATCTTGCCCTCGCTCGAGGAGTGCAGGAGGTTGGCATCGACAGAGAACGGCGCCTCGCCGCGCTTGTCCTTGGCGATCGGAATCTGGTGCTTCTCGGCGAACTCCAGCAGCTTGGTGCGCGAGGTGAGCTCCCATTCGCGCCACGGCGCGATCACCTTGATGTCGGGCTGCAGCGCGTAATAGGAAAGCTCGAAGCGCACCTGGTCATTGCCCTTGCCGGTCGCGCCGTGAGCCACGGCGTCGGCGCCCGTCCGGCGGGCAATCTCGATCTGGCGCTTGGCGATCAGCGGCCGGGCGATCGAGGTGCCGAGCAGATACTGGCCCTCGTAGAGCGCGTTGGCGCGGAACATCGGGAAGACGAAGTCGCGCACGAACTCCTCGCGCACATCGTCGATGAAGATGTTCTCGGGCTTGATGCCCAGCATCTCCGCCTTCTTGCGTGCCGGGCCAAGCTCCTCGCCTTGGCCGAGGTCGGCTGTGAAAGTGACGACCTCGCAGCCATAGGCCGTCTGCAGCCACTTCAGGATGACAGAGGTGTCGAGGCCACCGGAATAGGCCAGCACGACTTTCTTGATGTCGCCCTTCTTGTAGGGGCCGGTATAAGTAACGCTCATGGCTCGCCTCGCCGCCGCCGTGTCCTGAGAAGCGCGCGAATATAGCCGCCGACCTTCGTCCCGCAAGGCGCTATAATGGCCGCAAGACCCTGGAAATGGCTTCTTCTCTCGATCGACTCTCCTACGCGGCCCGTCAGGCCGCCCGCGTCGCCTGGTACGCCGGGCACTACGCAGCAGGGCGCCGGCTGCTGAAGCCTATGCCCAAGCCTGATTTTGCCATCGGGCCCATGCCGAGCCGTGGCGAGATGACCTCCGACATGCGGGCCCTGTTCGAGCGCGAATGGCAGGATATCGAGGCCGGCCTGTTCCCCGAGCCGCCCGCGCTGACCCCCGATCCAGGCGAATTCCTGCGCCGCAGCCTGCTCTATTTCAACGACCTGCCGAAGGTCGATGCCCGCCGCCACGGCGAGCTCGACCACGAGCTGCCGGTCGGCGAGCAAGGCGACGCCTTGCCGGGCTATTATCGGCAGAACTTCCATTTCCAGAGCGACGGCTGGCTCAGCGACCACTCGGCGACGCTCTACGACACGCAAGTCGAGGTGCTGTTCACCGGCGCCGCCGACGTCATGCGCCGGCGCGCGCTCAGGCCGATCGCCGAATGGCTGGCCGGCCGCAGTCAGCGTGGGCAGCGCGGCCTCGATGTCGGCTGCGGCACCGGCCGGCTGCTGGCATTCGTGCACAACGCCTGGCCGGGGCTGAGGCTGGTCGGCCTCGATCTCAGCGCGCCCTATCTCGCCGAAGCGCGCCGGCTGATCGGCCGCACCGCGCGCGTGAAGCTGATGGAAGGCGCAGTGGAGCGGCTGCCCTTCGACAACGCCAGTCTCGATCTCGTCGTTTCTTCCTTCCTGCTACACGAGCTACCGCGCGACATCCGTGTCCGGGCGCTTGCAGAGATGGCGCGGGTGCTGAAGTCGGATGGTCTCGTCGTGATCGTCGATTCCATGCAGAAGGGCGATCGACCCGACTGGGACGGCCTGCTTGACCTCTTTCCGCATTATTTCCACGAACCCTACTACGCCGACTATGTCGCCGGCAGTGTCGCGACCTGGGCTACCGATGCCGGTCTCACCGCCGTTGCAAGCGAACGCGCCTTCCTGTCGAAGGTGACGGCGTTCAGGAAAGATCCCTCGCCGCGCTCGGGATGACTCCGCCTTTGGTCAAAGACGCCGTCCCACTCCGAGCGCAGCGAGGGGCATTTCCTTCGACCAATCCCGTTACAGCCACGCCTTTTCCCGCCGGCCGCGGGCGCTGGCGCTCCTGAGCTGGCCGCACGCGGCAAGGATATCGCGGCCGCGCGGGGTGCGGACCGGCGCGCTGAGCCCGCCGGCGTTCACGATCTCCGCAAAGCGATGGGTGCGGTTGTTGGAGCTGCATTCATAGGGCGCGCCCGGCCACGGATTGAAAGGGATCAGATTCACCTTGGCGTGGATCGGCGCGAGAAGGCGCACCAGCTCCCGCGCATCGGCGTCACTGTCGTTGACGCCCTTCAGCATGGCGTATTCGAAGGTGATGCGGCGGCTGTTCCTGGCGCCGGGATAGGCGGCACAGGCGGCCAGCAGCTCGGCGATCGGCCACTTGCGATTGATGGGTACCAGCGTGTCACGTACCTCGTCGGTCACGGCATGCAGCGAGACAGCGAGATTGACGTCGAGCACCTCGCCCACCTTTGCAATCATCGGCACGACGCCCGAAGTCGACAGGGTAATGCGACGACGGGAGAGGGCGATCCCCTGTTCGTCCATCACGATCCTGAGCGCCGCCGCCACGTTGTCGAAATTGTAGAGCGGCTCGCCCATGCCCATCATGACGATGTTGGAGAGCATGCGCGTCGTCTCGATCGGCGTCGGCCATTCGCCGTAGCTGTCGCGCGCCACCATGAACTGGCCGACGATCTCGGCCGGCGCGAGGTTGCGCACCAGGGGCTGCGTCCCGGTATGGCAGAAGCTGCAGCTCAGCGTGCAGCCGACCTGGCTCGAAACGCAGACCGAACCGCGGTCCTCCTCCGGGATGTTGACGGTCTCGGCCTCGTTGCCGTCGCCAAAGCGCAGCAGCCACTTGCGCGTGCCGTCGACCGAGCGCTGCTCGGTCACGATCTCGGGCCGCCCGATCGCGAATCGCTCGGCCAGCCGCTCGCGCGTCTTCTTGGCGATGTTGGTCATCCGCTCGAAGTCGGTGACGCCGTGCCAGTAGATCCACTGCCAGACTTGCCCTGCACGGAACGGTTCGAGGCCCGCCTCGACCAGCGCCGCCTTCAGGGTCTCGCGCGGCAGCCCGACCAGATTCGGCCGGATGTCGTTGCGGCCGGCGAAGGGTTCGACAATTTGCAGCGGCTCGGGAGGCAGGAGGGCCATGGCTGGTTGAGATAGTGCATCGCCGTCCTGTCCGCCAGAGCCGCGCATCTCATTGCTTTGATTGCAGCTTTTGTCTGATGCGGGCCCTGCGCTTGTAGATCGGCTCGCCGAAGGCCGGCAAAGGGACCTCCTCGGTCGGCGGCCCTTCGGCGACTGGGCGCGGCGCGTAGCGGCCGAGCGTCAGCAACCGGTCGTACATGACGAGGGCCCCGGCGATGCCCAGATTCACTGAAAACCGGCTCGGGATCTTCACCACGTAGTCGCAGCAGGCTCGCACATCCGTGGACAGCCCCTCGCGCTCGGCTCCCAGGACATAGGCCGCCTGGCGTGGATGACGAAAGCTCGGCAACTCGATCGCGTCCTCGACGATCTCGACCCCGACCAAGCGGCAACCGAGCGGCAGACGGAAGGTGGAGAGGTCGGCGAAGTGGTAGGTGGGCACCGAGCGCGGTGTGTCCGAAGTATCGCTCAAGGAGCCTTCATGGCGGTTGTATTGAGCCCGAAGCGTGAACACGAAGGATGCACCGAACGCATGGGCTGTGCGGAACAGTGTTCCCACGTTCATGGCCTTACTGATGCCTTCCACCCCGATGCCGAAATAGCCTTTCATGGTCCCGCGTTTTGTTGCAGAAATCGGTAGGCACGCGTCGCCCGGCCCTGCGTTTGGGGGTAGCGCCGCCCCTGCCCGGAAACAAGGCTATAATGACCGTTCCCTCGCCGCTGGAAGACGTCCGCGCCCAATACGAAGCGTTGCCCTATCCGGCCCGCGACCCACGCGACGAGGCGGTCCGACTGATCACCGGCACGCCGAGCCACATCCTCGAGGTCAATCACTATCTCTTCGCCGGTCGGCTGAACTTCAAAAGGCCCTTTCGCGCGCTCGTCGCCGGCGGCGGTACCGGCGATGCCTGCATCATGCTGGCGCAGCAACTCGTCGATCGCCGTTGTCCGGGCGAAGTCGTCTACCTCGATCTTTCCACTGCCTCGCGCACGATCTGCGAGGCTCGGGCCAAGGCGCGCGGCCTGCGCAACGTCCAGTTCCTGACCGGCTCGCTGCTCGACCTGCCGCAAATGAACGTCGGCACATTCGATTACATCGACTGCACGGGAGTGTTGCATCATCTACCCGATCCTGAGGCGGGCATGCAGGCGCTGGCAAGCATCCTCCAGCCAGAGGGCGGCATCGGCGTGATGGTGTACGGCCAGTATGGCCGCACAGGCGTCTATCCCCTGCAGGAACTGTTGCGCACGCTCGCCCCGCCTTCGATGGCGATGGAAGACCGCATCGCCATGACCAAGCGGCTGATCCGCTTCCTGCCGACGACCAATCTCTTCCGCCGCAATCCCTACCTCAACGATCACATCACGGGCGGCGATGCGGGCTTGTACGACCTTCTGCTGCATAGTTGCGATCGCGCCTACACGGTCCCCGAGATCAGCCGGCTGGCGGGCGACGCCGGCCTGCGGGTCGTGGCCTTTCTCGAGCCCGTGCGCTACGAGCCCTCGACCTACATGAGCGACCCGGTGATCGCGCGGCAGGCGAGCTCGCTGCCGCTCATGGAACGGGCCGCATTCGCAGAACGCCTGGCGGGCAATCTGCGCACCCACATCTTCTATGCCACGCGCGCGGGCTACGACACGGTGGCGCGGCCGGAGGACACGCAGGCGATCCCGGTGCTGCGGGAGATGGATCCCAAGAGGCTTGCGGCGGGATTGCAACCGGGCACGCCCCTGGTCGCCAACCTCGACGGCTTTCCCTGGCGCGCGCAGTTGCCGGCGCTTGCGCCGCGCATTATCGCCGAAATCGACGGCCGGCGTTCGGTGGCCGAGATCTATACCTCCCTCGGCGCCCAGGGCAGCCTGCCGCAATGGGAAGAATTTTACGCCCAGTTCGAGGACCTGTACGTCAAGCTGAACGGCGTCAATCACCTGTTGTTGCGCTTCAGGCCCTGAGCCGGCGCTCCATCAAGCGGCGCTCGGGTTCGGTGCGGGCAAGCGCCGTAGCCGCTTCGAAGTGGCGGCGCGCCTCCTCACAGCGGCCCAACTCCGTCAGGAAGACGCCGCGCGCCGCTTCACCATAGGGGCTGCCGTCGATCGTGGGCAGCGCGGCGAGACCGGCGGCTGGTCCTTCGGCACGGCCCACGGCCACCGCGCGAGCCAGGGCGACGACGGGAGAGGCATCGAGGTCGCTCAGGTGATCGTAGATCTCCGCGATGCGGCGCCAGTCGGTCTGCGCAGTACTCGACGCCGTGGCATGCAGCGCCGCGATCTCGGCGCGCAGATGCCATACCGTCAGCTTGCCGCCCCGTGCGGAACGCTCGAGATGCGCGAGGCCGAGCGCGATCAGGCCATGGTCCCATTGATCGCGCGGCTGGTCCTCCAGGAGCTGTGCCACACCATCCAGTCCCACGCGGGTCGGCAACCGTGCCGCCGTCATGGCGAGAAGGGCTGCCAGCGCGTCGCTGGCGGGACCCGCCGTCATCGGATGCTGCGCCAGCGCCCGCGCCAATCGCACCGCCTCGACGCAGAACTCGGGCTGCACCAGCGCCGCGCCGGACGAGGCGGAATAGCCCTCGTTGAACATGAGGTAGAGCGCCGTGCGCACGGATTCGGCGCGATCGGCGAGAAGGTCGGGCGGCGGCGTCTCGATCGCGACGTTGGAGGCTGCGAGCTGCCGTCGCGCGCGCGCCAGGCGCTGGGCGATGGCTGTCGGCTCGCTCAGGAGGCCGCTCGCGATCTGCGTCACGGTAAGGCCGCAGACGGTCTTGAGAGCAAAGGTCACGCGCATTTCCGGCGACAACGCGGGATGGCAGACCGCGAACAGAAGCGCCAGCTCGTCGTCGCTGAGCTCGCGATCGAAGCGACCTTCGTTCTCTGCACTTGCATTGGCCAGCGGCATCAGTTCATCCGCCAACAGAAGGCGCCGCGCCTCGGACCGCGCCAGATCGAGGGCACGATTCCTCGCTACGACCGACAGCCAGGCCTCCGGCTTTGCGGGCACTCCCTTGAACGGCCAGGTGGAAAGCGCCTGCAGGAGGGCATGCTGGACGGCGTCCTCGGCGACTGCGATGCGACCTGCGCCCAGCCGCCGCGCCAGGGCGGCGACCAGCCGGCTCGCCGAATCGCGGGCCAGCGAATCGACGAGCCGGTTGATTTCGACGCCCATGTGGGCGCTCAGCTCGCCGCCGCGGCCTTGCGCACGTCTTCCATCGACTCGATGGGCCGGATCTCGATCCAGTTGGTCGGCGCAAGGGCAAGATGCGGGCAATCCTGGACGATCGCCTCGACTTCGGCCGTGTCGCGGGCCTCGAGGACGAAGTAGCCGCCGATCACGTCCTTCGCCTCGGCATAGGGTCCATCGCTCACGACAGGCTTGCCGTCCTTGGCCCGGACATGACGGACGCCGCCTGCGGCCAGCTTCTCGCCGCCCACCAGCTTGCCCTTCTGGCGCAGCGTGTCCGCCCAGGCCATGTAGCGCTTGGTGACTTCCAGCATTCTTTCGCGCGGCAGGTCGACGTTGTAGTTGGGAACCTGGTGCAAGAGCAGCATATATTGCGACATGTCGATCTCCTTCGGTTGGTGACGGTCCACCCCGTCATCCCATCGACGTTCCGTGTACGCCCGAATCGACATCCTTTTTCGTTATTTCTTGAGCGCCTCAGGATTGATGACGTTGATCGGCTTGCCCTCGAGCCAAGCCTCGATGTCGGCGATCGTGCCCTCGTGGAAGTGGCGGTAGCTCTCTTCGACGACATAACCGAGATGCGGCACCAGCGTGACATTGTCGAGCCTGGTGAGGGGATGCCCGGCGGGCAGTGGCTCCTTGTCGTAAACGTCAAGGCCGGCGTGGGCGATGGTGCCGGTGCGGAGAGCGGCAATCAGAGCAGCCTCGTCGACGATCGGACCGCGCGAGGTATTGATCAGCATCGCGGTCCTTTTCATCTTGGCGAGGTCGGCCGCACCGATCAGGCCGCGGGTGCGGTCCGACAGCACGAGATGGATGGTGACGAAATCCGATGTCGACAGGAGCTCGTCCTTGCTTACGAGCCTGGCCCCGCCCTGCCTGGCCTTCTCCTCGGTGAGGTTCTGGCTCCACGCGACGACCTCCATGCCGAACGCCCTGGCATAGCCTGCGACGCGGCTGCCAAGTCGGCCGAGGCCAATCACGCCCAGCCGCTTTCCCTCGAGTACCACCATGTTCCGGATGCCGTCGTGCCAGCCGCCGGAGCGCATCAGCCGCTCGCCCTTGGCGAGGTCGCGCGCACAGGACATCAGCAGCGCCCAGCACAGCTCGGCCGTCGAGGCATTGGAGCCGCCACCCGGCGTGTTGGAAATCGGAATGCCACGCTCGGTGGCGGCCTTGTCGTCGAGGCTCGAGGCGCGCGCGCCGGTCAGCACCATGAACTTCAGGTTGGGCAGCTTCTCGATCAGCGCCCGCGGAAAAGCCGTGCGCTCGCGCAGCAACTGCAGCACGTCGAATGGCGCCAGCTTCTGCGCCGCGTCGTCGATCGACCTGAAGGGCTCGTTGAATACCGTGATCTCGACGCCGCGTTTGCGCAACCTGTCCCAGTCGGCGAGCTTCAGGGCAACCTTCTGATAGTCATCGAGCAGGGCAAGCTTGATGGTTTGCGGCATGGCGTATCCTGGGAGAGAATGCTGGAAACCCGATCGGGTCGGGCGCCACTATAGCCGCAGGAGGCGGTCGTGAGCATCACCGTCACGCCGACGCATCCCGAGTTCGTTGCCGAGCTTTCCGGTGTCGATCTAGCGCAGCCGCTTGAGCCAGGCGACCGCAGCGCCATTGAGGACGCCATCAACCGCTACGCCGTCGTGGTCTTTCACGACCAGAAGCTTACCGACGACCGGCAGATCGCCTTCGCGCGCCATTTCGGGCCGATCCATTCCTCGGCGCAACGGGCGCGGCACAGGAGTCTCAAGCATCGCCTGGCCTCCGACGAGATCGCCGACATCTCCAACCTCGACGGCGACAACAAGGTGATGGACCAGAATGCGCGCCGCCGGCTCGACTGGCTGGCCAACCGGCTCTGGCACACCGATGCGTCGTTCCGGGCCGTGCCGGGTGCGCTGTCGATGCTCTATGCGCATGTCGTTCCCGACGAGGGCGGCGATACCGAGTTTGCCGACATGCGCGCAGCCTACGATGCCTTGCCAGAGGCGAAGAAGAAGGAGGTCGACGGGCTGGTGGCCGAGCACTCGATCTGGCACTCCCGCGGCCAGCTCGACGTCACCCGATATTCGCCGGAGGAACTGGCGAGCCTTCCGCCGGTGCCGCAGCGGGTGGTGCGCATACATCCCGGTTCGCATCGCAAGACCCTCTACATCGCCAGCCACGCATCGCACATCATCGGCATGCCGGTGCCGGACGGCCGTTTGCTGCTGCTGGATCTGATCGAGCACTCGACGCGGCCCCCATTCGTACATGCCCATCGCTGGCGGCAAGGCGACCTGGTAATCTGGGACAACCGCTGCACCATGCACCGCGCGCGGCCGTTCGACACCACGAAAGTGCGCGACTTGCGTCGCGTCACCACGCGCGACGTCGCCTCGACCCTCGAGCAGGCTGCATGATGGGGGGCGGAATGTCGGAAGCTGCCGTAACCGGCCCGCCTCCGTTGCCGATCGAACTCTATGTCACCGAGCTCGGTTCAACGGATTTTCCATTGGAGGCCGTCGCGCTTTGCACGGTACATTATTCCGAGTCGGGTCCGCTGCTGCGGCGACTGATCGAACGGGCGGCGGCCGGCGCTTGAGGATGGCCTCGAACAAGTCGCGGGCACTTCCATCGAAGATGCCCGCGACGATGCGTGGCAAGCCTTCGCGCGATGCTCTTCTTGAACGCAGCGACCCTTCTGACCTTCGACAAGCGTCGCAGGGGACATCCGTTTGGAAGACGACGAAGACTTCCCCAGCGGCAGCGAACCTGCCGACGGGAGTGACACGCGACGTTGAACTGAGCGACCCCTGCCCCTGTGGCAGCGGGAAGAAGGCCGAGCGTTGTTGTCTGAAGGCCTAGCGACAATACGACAAGGTGGCGCCGCTTGACGCTGCGGGATTCACACGTAATGAAGCGTTGGTCCGGTGTGAATCACGGAAGCCTGGCACCGAATGACGGACGAGCCTGTTCCAGATGACCTGCGCGCCTTCATCCTGGAGCATATCGAATCGGTGGCCCAGCTCGAAGCGCTCCTGCTGCTGCGCCGCGAGGCCAAGCGCGAATGGAATGCCGAGAGCGCCGCCAGGTGGCTGTACGTTCCGCAAAGCGTGGCCGCCGACGTCCTTGCCCGGCTTCGTGCCGACGGCCTTCTCGTTTCCAACCACCACCGGTACCGTTACGCGCCCGCGACGCCCGAGTTGTCGCGGATGGTGGATCGCCTCGCGGAGACCTATTCGCGCGCCCTCATCCCGGTGACGAACATTATTCACAACAATCCGCTGAGGCTGCGCAAGTTCGCTGATGCCTTCAGGTTCAGAAAGGACAAGTGAGATGGCCGCGGCGATCTACAGTCTGTGCTCGTTGGTCGCCCTCGTCTGCACCTTCCTTCTGCTGCGCGCCTATGCTTCCAGCCGCCTGCGGCTGCTGCTGTGGAGCGGCCTGTGTTTCGCCGGACTGACCGCGAACAACGTCCTGCTCTTTCTGGACAAGATTGTCTTCACCGAGATCGATCTGTCGCTCTGCCGCACGGTGGTGGCCGTCGCCGCGATGATGGTGCTGTTGTACGGCCTGATCTGGGATGCCCACTGATGGACGCCTTGTCTTCCATGCTGGTCGGCGCGGCTTCGACGCTGAGCCTCGTGGCCGCCCTCTTCTTCCTCCGCTTCTGGCGACGCACGCATGACGGCTTCTTTCTCTTGTTCTCGATCGCCTTCGCGATCGACGCCCTGACACGCTTCATCCTCGGCTGGGCAGAGGTGCCGGACGAATCCCAGCCGTACTACTACCTGCCGCGGCTCGTGATGTTCGGCCTGATCATCGTCGCCGTGATCCAGAAGAACCGGCCGAGAGCCGGACGGTAGGCATCTGGTACGGACGGGCACGAATGCACAAATAGGACCAATGGCAAGAAGATCCGGCAGCGCCGACCTGCCGCTGCATGGCGGCCGCGTTCCGGCATGGCTTGGCCGGCGCATGGCGCGCCTCGGAGCGGTCATCACCGAGGCGATCGTCCATCACTACGGCCGCGAGGAGTTCCTGCGGCGGTTGGCACATCCGTTCTGGTTCCAGTCGTTCGGCGCCGTGATGGGCATGGACTGGCATTCCTCCGGCATCACGACCAGCGTCGTCGGCGCCCTGAAGCACGGCCTTGCGCCACGCGCCGGCGAGCTCGGCCTGCATGTCTGCGGTGGGCGCGGCAGCCACTCGCGCCAGACCCCGCACGAGCTGGTGGCGATCGGTGACCGCGTCGGCTTCGATGGCGCCGCCCTCGCCAAGGCGAGCCGGCTGGTCGCCAAGGTCGATAGTGCCGCCGTGCAGGACGGCTTCGACCTCTACCTGCATGGCTTCATCGTCACCGACGACGGCAAGTGGGTCGTGGTCCAGCAGGGCATGAACGGCGCGAGCCGGCTCGCCCGCCGCTATCACTGGTTGTCGGCAGATCTCAAGAGCTTCGTCGAGACCCCACACGCCGCCATCGATGGCAGGAACCAGGGCAAGATCATCAACCTCACCGACCGACGGGCGGCGGCATCCCGGCAAGGTCAGCTCGATCTCCTCGCCGATCTCGGGCCCGACCTCATCGTGCGCGAGGTTGCCCGGCTCGAAGGCAAGGAGCCGGTGCCCTTGCTGCCGCATCTCGTGATGCCGGTCCATCACGATGTCCGTCCCAAGGACGTGATCCTGCGCCGTCTGCATGGCGCCCTGGCAGCGGCGAGCGAAAGCGGCCCCACCGACTTCGCCGATCTTCTGCTCGTGCCCGGCGTCGGCGCACGCACCGTGCGTTCCCTCGCCATGGTGGCCGAGGTCGTGCATGGCGCACCCTGCCGCTTCGCCGATCCGGCGCGCTTCTCGCTGGCCCATGGCGGCAAGGACCGCCATCCTTACGCGGTGCCGACCAGGGTGCTCGACGAGACGATCGGCGTGCTCAAGTCTGCACTCGCGAGCGCCCGGCTCGGCAACGACGAGAAGCTCGAGGCCATTCGCCGCCTCGATCATCAGGCGCGCGCGCTCGAGGGCCGAGCCATGGGCCCGTCGTTCGAAGCCTTCACGGCGGAGGAGTTCCGTCGTTCGCCCGACTATGGCGGACGAAGCGTCTTCGGCTGGGAACCGCGTTCCAACGGCGCACCTCAGAAGGGAACGCGCTAACCAGCGCCGCGAGCGCGACCTGCATCGACACAATTGCCCTATGCGATGTGAAGATTGGAGCGGGCGAAGGGATTCGAACCCTCGACCCCGACCTTGGCAAGGTCGTGCTCTACCCCTGAGCTACGCCCGCGCTCCGAACCGGCAGGGTAGGTGCCGGAAGGCGGTGGTGATAAGGGTTTTTGTCTTCCTTGGCAAGTCACCCCCAACTCAACCGCGGGCCAGCAGGCGCTGTAGATATTTGCCGTATTCGCTCTGCTTGATGGGCTCGATCAGGCGCGCGAAGGCCCCGTCGTCGATGTAGCCCTTGCGCCAGGCGACCTCTTCCGGGCTGCCGATCTGCAGGCCTTGTCGTTCCTCGACCGTCTCGACGAATTGCGCGGCGCGCAGCAGGCTGGTCGGTGTTCCCGTGTCGAGCCAGGCATAGCCACGACCCAGCTTTTCGACAGTGAGCCGGCCTTCCTTCAGGTAGTGCGCATTGACGTCCGTGATCTCGAGCTCGCCGCGTGCCGACCGCGGGATCGAGGCGGCCAGGTCGCATACATCGGCATCGTAAAAATAGAGCCCTGTCACGGCCCAGTTCGAGCGTGGAGCCTTGGGCTTCTCGACGATCGAGGTCGGACGCCCCGAGCCGCCGAACTCGATCACCCCATAGGCCGACGGATCGCTCACCCAGTAGGCGTAGATTACGGCGCCGCTTGCCGTGGCTCCCCGCTCGGCCATCGCCGGCAGCGAATCGCCGTAGAAGAGATTGTCGCCGAGGATGAGCCCGACCCGATCGCTGCCGATGAACTCGCGGCCGACGAGGAAGACCTCGGCGATGCCGCCGGGCCGCGGCTGCACCGCGTAGTCGATGCGCAAGCCCCATTGGCTGCCGTCACCGAACAGGCGGCGATAGGCGTCCTCGTCCTGGGGATTGACGACCAGAAGGATCTCGCGGCACCCCGCCAGCATCAGCGTCGTGAGCGGGTAGTAGACCATCGGCTTGTTGTATACCGGCAGGAGCTGCTTGTTGGCGGCCCGCGTCATCGGGTAAAGCCGCGTGCCGCTGCCGCCAGACAGAACGATGCCTTTCATGCCTTACTGTAGACCGTGCCGATGCTGACGCCGCAACAACTATTCGCCCACCTCGACACGCTGGGCCTTGCCCATCGCTCGGTCGAGCACGCACCGGTCTTCACGGTCGAGGAAGCCAAGGCGCATCGCGGCGAGCTGCCAGGTCACCACATCAAGAACCTCTTCCTGCGCAACAAGAAGGAGCAGATGTGGCTGGTCGTGGCGCTCGAGGATCGAACCATCGACCTCAAGTCGCTGGGCGAGATTCTCGGTGCGGGCCGGCTGTCGTTCGGCAGTCCCGACCGCTTGCGCCGAACGCTGGGCATCGAGCCGGGCTCGGTGACGCCCTTTGCGCTGATCAACGACAGGGAGCGCCGCGTAACGCTCGTCCTCGACCGTGCCTTGAGCGCCGGCGGTCCGATCAACGCGCATCCGCTCACCAACACCATGACGACGGCCATCAGCTTCACCGACCTCGGGCGCTTTTTCGATGCCACCGGCCATCAGCCTCGGTGGCTCGACTTTCCGCTTTGACGGGCTTCGTGACAGAGGCTGGGCGCGTGTTACATTGTAACCGATGTTGTTGCGTGCTTTCTTCGTCGCCCTGCTCGTTCTCGGCACCCTGCCCGCGTCGGCCCAGACGAAGCTGAAGGCAGTGGCGACCTTCTCCATCCTCGGCGACTTCGTGGCCGAGGTGGGCGGCGACAAGGTCGAGGCAAGCGCGATCGTCGGGCCGGACACCGATGTACACACCTACCAGCCCCGGCCGCGCGACGCGCGCCTGCTGGCGGGTGCGCAGGTGCTGGTGAGCAATGGCCTCGGCTTCGAGGGCTGGCTCGACCGGCTGGCCGAGGCATCGTCCTTCAAGGGCCGCCGCATCGTGGCGTCATCGGGGGCACCGACGGCGAAAGATCCGCACTGCTGGCAGGATGTCGCCTGCGCACGCCGCTACGTCGCCAATATCGCCGACGGCCTCGCCGCCGCCGATCCTGCCGATGCCGCCTTCTATCGCGGCCGTGCCGCCGCCTATGACAGGAAACTTGCCGCTCTCGATGCGTGGATCCGCGCGGAAATCGCCACGGTGCCAAGCGACCGGCGCAAGGCGATCACCGGTCACGACTCGTTCGAGTACTTCGCGCGCGCCTATGGCGTCCGGTTCGCCGCGCCGCGCGGCTACAGCAGCGACAGCGAGCCGACGGCGCGTGACATGGCGGCGCTCATCCGCGAAGTGCGCAGGCAGGGGATCAAGGCGCTGTTCGTCGAGAACCTTACCAATCCCGCCTTGGTCGACGAGATCGCGCGCGATGCCGGTGCCACGGTCGGCCCGCGGCTCTACAGCGATGCGCTCTCGGGAGCCGAGGGGCCCGCGGCGACATACGATGCGATGATGCGCTACAACGTGGCGACCCTGGTCGCGGGAATGAAGAAGAACTGAGTCTTCGGGACGGCGAGCATCTTGCTCGCTCATGATCATGAGCGAGCCGAAGGTCGCGGTCCAAAAGACTCAGACCGCCACGAACGGCAGGCCGGCTTTCCGTCGCGCCGCCTGCAGCGTGTTGTACATCAGGCAGGCAACTGTCATCGGCCCGACGCCGCCGGGCACCGGCGTGATCTGGGCTGCGATCGGCAAGGCCTCGGCGAAGGCGACATCGCCCACCAGTCGGGTCTTGCCCTCCGCCGCCGGCACGCGATTGATGCCGACATCGATCACCGTGGCGCCTGATTTGATCCAGTCGCCGCGCACGAAGCCCGGCTTGCCGATCGCCACCACCAGGATATCGGCAAGCCGGCAAAGGGCGGGCAGATCGCGCGTGCGCGAGTGGCCGATGGTGACGGTGCAACTGGAGCGCAGCAGCAGTTGCGCGACGGGCCGCCCGACGAGATTGGAACGTCCGATCACCACCGCGTGCCGGCCGGCGAGCGGGCCCAGCGCATCGGCGAGCAGCATCGAGCAGCCGAGCGGTGTGCACGGAACCGGGAAGTCGAGCAACGCGCCGGGCGCGATCGAGCCCAGGCGCCCGACATTGATGGGGTGTAAGCCGTCGACATCCTTGTCCGGATCGACCGCGAGCAGCACGCGCGACGTGTCGATCTGCCTGGGCAGCGGGAGCTGCACCAGGATGCCGTTGACGGCGGGATCGGCATTGAGCTTTCGCACCAGCGCCAGCAGCTCCTCCTCGCCGGTCTCGGCCGGCAAGCGATGCTCGAAGCGCGTCATGCCGAGCTCGGCCGCCATCTTGCCCTTGCTGCGGACATAGACCTGGCTTGCCGGATCCGCGCCTACCAGGACGGTGGCGAGACCCGGCGTCGATCCCGCCGCCGCCTTCAGCTCGGCGACACCCTTGCCCACGCGCTCGCGCAGCCCTGCCGCAAACGCTTTGCCGTCGATCAGCTTCGCCTCAGCCATGCTGCTTCACCCACTCTTCTATCCGACCGACCAGCATCTGCGGATCGCCTGCCACGCTGACCGTCTTGTCGCGCGAGGTCGCACCCTTGATGACCGCGAAGGACGATTTCGGCAGCCGCCAGCTCTCCGTCAGCAACGCCACCAGAGCAGCATTGGCCTTGCCATTCTCCGGCGGTGCCGTCACTGCCGCCTTGAGTACGTCCCCGGAAATCTCCAGCGCGGTCCGCCGGGCGCGCGGCTGGACACGCAACTCCACCGTGACGCCGGAACGGCCGCGACGCAGGAACGGCGTATTCAGCGCACCAACGTTGGCCAGACGTACTCCCATAGCAGGCTGCGAATGAAGAACAGGCCGAGAAGGAGGATCACCGGGGAAATATCGATGCCGCCGAGGTTGGGCAAGATGCGCCGGATCGGCCGCAGTACCGGCTCGGTGATACGATAAAGGAAATCGACCACCCAATGGATGAACTGGTTGCGCACATTCACCACACCGAATGCCACGAGCCAGCTCATGATCGCGCTCGCGATCACGATCCAGGTGTAGATGTCGATGATTTTGTCGATCAGCAACGCCAGCGACAGCATCGGCTCCCCGTCTCCAACTCCGGCACGCCGCCGGGCCGGGCGCACCCTACTCGGCGGATATTGCCGATCACAAGCTTATTTCCCGCCGGCCTTACAGCCGAGAAAGCGTCAGCTCGACGCCGCCCAGGCGAATCGTACGCACCGACGTGATGTCGCGCGGCCCGTGTTCGGGCAGCAGCCGCGCACCGTCGATCAAGGTTCCGCCGGCACTGCCAAGGTCGGCGAGGCCCAATCGCGCGCCCGCGACCATCAGCCGGGCGTGCGGCCAGCCCACCGACGGATCGGGCACGGAGAGGTCGGTCGGCTGCGCCGCGGGCGCACCGGTCAGCATCCAGGCGGATGACGAAGCATCGAAGGAGAGCGACACCGCGGCGCCGTCGGCGAGCTTGCCCGTCAGCGTCCAGCCGCGCGCGTCGGCCAGCGCTTTGGGTGGCGGCGGCAAGGCCGATGGAGCGGCCGGCGCTCGCGCCGTGCCCGCCGCTGGCCCCGATCCCGCCGGCGCCGCCGCTGCGCGCGTCACGGCTGCCGCGTCGCGCGGCCAGCGCATGAAGGCGAAGATCCAGAGCAGCACCAGCGGCACGATCGTGCCGACCGCGGTCAGGGTCAGCAGAACGGCACCGAGGCCTGTCCAGCCCGGCAGGCCTGCTTTTTCGACAATGCGCCACGCCATCCACGCCGCCAGCACCAGCGCCACCAGCGCGAAGGCGCTGCTCAGCCCGACGAGACCCAGGAGAGCAGCGATCCCGGTACCCATGTCAGCCCGAGTCCGGCGTCGCCTCGCCGTTCGGCCAGTCGCCGAAGGCCAGGATCGCCATGACGATGAACGAGCCGATCATCGGAATCAGATGCAGGAGCGACCACGCGCCGGCGAAGCCTGCGCGCACGCAGATGCGCCAGGTCGGGATGATCAGGAACAAGGCGATGAAGATATGGCCGATCAGCAGCATCAGCAGGACGAAGGAGCCGATGCCCAGGAACCACGAGAGAACGTAGTAGAACGTGTCAGGCAAGTGCTACGACCTCGATCTCGACCAGCGCGTCGCGCGGCAGCCGCGCCACCTCGACGGTCGAACGTGCCGGAGGATTGGGGCCAAAATATTCCGCGCGGCCGTACACTTCGTTCATGGCCGCGAAATCGTTCATGTTCTTGATGAAGACCGTCGTCTTGACGACGCGGTCGAGATCACTGCCGGCGGCTTTCAGTACGGCTCGCAGGTTCTCGAGCACCTGCTTGGTCTGCTCGGCAACCCCGCCCGGAACGATGTTGCCGGTCGCCGGGTCGAGCGGAATCTGGCCGGCGCAATAGACCATGCCGCCGGCCATGATGGCCTGGGCATAGGGGCCGAGCGCCTTGGGCGCGGTATCGGTCTGGACCGGTTTCTTGTCGCTTGCCACGGCTCGATACTCCACTGAGACAGGCCGCGACGCTACCACAGGGTCGTTTGCTTGACAGGTGGCCCAACAGGCATTATCCGCGCGGTCTTCGGGAAACGGGGGGCTGTAGCTCAGCTGGGAGAGCGCCTCGTTCGCAATGAGGAGGTCAGGGGTTCGATCCCCCTCAGCTCCACCAACCGCTTCCCGATTGCGACCCCTTTCCGCAACGCGAGGATCGGGTCATCCCGCCGGGATGACAAGCGAGACCGCGACACGGCACACTTGCCGGCGATGCGCCTCACGAAGCCTACCCTCGCGCAGCTCGGACTGACCGGCGAAGAAGGCCGGATCCTGCGGGCGCTCAGGACACCGGTGCGCATCCAGCAATTCGTGATCGGCCTCAATGCCAACTTCGAGCCTGGCGGCGACACGCTGCGGTCGGTGCGGGGCGTATTGCGGCACCGCCAGGCGCACTGCATCGAAGCGGCCCTCACCGCCGCCTGCGCGCTCTGGCTGCAGGGCGAACCGCCATTGCTGATGGATCTGACGGCCAAGGGCGATTCCGACCACGTCGTCGCCCTGTTCAGGCGTCAAGGCTGCTGGGGCGCCATCTCGAAGAGCAATCACGTTTGGCTGCGCTGGCGCGATCCCGTCTATCGCAGCCTGCGCGAGCTTGCCATGTCCTATCTCCATGAATACACCAACCATGCACGCAAGACGTTGCGCACCTATTCGGTGCCGGTCGACCTTCGGCGTTTCCCCTCCGCGATGTGGGTGACCAACGACGAGGATTGCTGGGAAGTCGGCGCGGCCCTCGACGATGTGCGGCACTATCGCTTGCTGACACCAGCCCAGGCGCGGCGTCTGGCGCCGCGTGACGCCACCGAGCTGCGCGCCGACGACCTCGTGCAGTACGAAAGCGACGACCGCAGAACCGCACGAAAGTATTGAGCAGCATGACCTGTATCGTTCTCGCCCTCGCCTTCGCCCTGATCGCCCCGGTCGTTCATGCGCAGATCCCGGCGGAGTGGAAGGCGGCCGCTCAGGCCGTGATCGGCGATCTCGAGCGCGACACGCCCCAAGCACAGGCGCCGTGGGGGCCCGAATTGCATCAGGGATGGCGGCTCGCCCGCACCTGGCGTCAGCACAACCATGGCAATGTAGAGATCATCCTCGCGGAATATCTCACCTTCACCCTGCTCTGCCGCGAATCCGGCTGCCCGGGCGAGACGATCGAGGGGAAGTCCTACGGCGAAGTGGCGCACGATATGAAAGCGCTGCGCGCCGCGCAGGGCAACTCCTACGCACTGGCGAGGAACATCCACACCTGGCTGGCCGGCCTCAGCGATCCGACCGGCGCGGCGGCGAAGAACGCTGTGATGTGGAGTCGTGATCTCGACAACGTTGCTGCGGATGTCGAGAAGGCCGATCTCTATGCCCTCTACTGGATGCTGGCACGCACGCGGCCGTCAACGGCCGAGCAGGCGGCGGTCTTCTCCCGTCTTGCCCTGTTCGTCCAGCAAAAGGCTTGGATCGGCGGCAGATGCCTCGACATCTCGCATATCGCGACCATCCTCGGCGCGCCGCCGCAGATCGACCGCTGCAAGTGACTCATTTCTCTTCCTCCTCTCCCCCCGCCAGGGGGAGAGGAACATGAAGAAGACCGACCACTACTCGGCCGCGATCGCGTCCTTGACGAACTTCTTGGCGTCGAAGTCCTCGGCGACCTTCATGTCGTTACCGATCAGCTTCTCGACATCGATCTTGGCGTATTCCATCACGCCCATGTCGCCCAACGCCTTCTGCACCTTGGGCCCGAACAGACCGATCTCCTTGAGAATCGGAACGATTCGGGTGAAGAGCCGCGAGCGGAACTGCTGCATGGCGCCCGACTCGTAGGCGTACTTCATCAGTTCGTCGACGGGCAGACCCGAGCGCTGCCAGACCTCGGCCTGGTTGAAGCGGTCACGCATGAAGTAAAGCGCCTCGACCGTGAACTCCTCGCGCTCGGCGCGCTCGGCGTCGGAAAGGTGGGGATAGTACTCCCGCAGCGCCATACGACCGAACGTGACATGACGTGCCTCGTCCTGCATGACGTAGGCGTTCACCGACGCGGCAAGGTTATTTTTGGCCTGGTCGCGGATGCGCTGGAAGGCGGCAAGCGCGAGCCCCTCGATCAACACCTGCATGCCGAGATAGGTCATGTCCCAACGCCGATCGTTCAGCGTCTGTTCGAGCAGGTTCTTCAGCGACTCGGTGATCGGGTAGGCGCTCTTGAACTTCTCGTGGATCAGCCGCTTGTAGCTTTCGACATGGCGCGCCTCGTCCATGACCTGCGTGGCGGCATAGAATTTGGCGTTGATGTCGGGCACCGTGTTGACGATCTTGGCAGTGGCGATCAGCGCGCCCTGCTCGCCATGCATGAACTGGCAGATCGTGTGACACTGCAGGTTGAAGCGGAGCCAATTCCGCTCCTTCTCGGTCATCCTCTCCCAAATCGGCGAACCGTAGATGGGAATGGACTCGTCGGCCAACCCCATCGGGTTTTCCTCGAACAGCTCCTGCGACCAGTCGATGCGGGTGCTGGCATCCCACTGCTGCTGCTTGCCCTTTTCATACAGGTTCAGGAGATCGGCCGAGCCGTCGTCGTATTCCCAGTTGAAATGGATTTCGGTCGCGCCGTCGAATTTCCAGTCGGTAATCTCGACCGGCAACTGATAGATCTTCTTGGTCGTCATAGGCCCTTGCCTCCTGAGCTTGAACCTTGTCCCATCCGAAAGTCCGGACGTCTCAAAATGACGCTCTGTTCATTTTTCTCGGCGACGCTAGCACACTCTGCTACGAGAGTCCCCGGGTAAAATCGCACCCTGACTGAGAGCAGATTTATCAATGGCTTATCATCAATTGCGCATCGCCAAGATCGTCCAGGAGACCGCCGATGCGCGGTCCTTCGTCCTCGAAGTGCCGGCCGACCTGGTCGACAAGTTCAAGTACCGCGCCGGCCAGTTCCTGACCTTCCGCGTGCCGCATGACGAAGGCGCGTTCAACCGCTGCTATTCGCTGTCGAGTGCGCCGGAAACGGAAGGCCACCTCAAGGTAACGGTGAAACGCGTCACCGGCGGCAGGGGCTCCAACTGGTTCAACGACGCGCTGCGGGAAGGCGGCACGCTCGAGGCCCTGCCGCCTGCCGGTCGCTTTGTGCTGGCCGAGAGCGACGTCCCGCTGCTGCTGTTCGGCGGCGGCAGCGGGATCACGCCGATGATGTCGCTGATCAAGAGCGCGCTGCAGTCGGGCCGGCGCCGCATCCGCCTTTTCTACGCCAATCGAGACAGGCCTTCGATCATCTTCGCAGCCGAGTTGGTTGCCCTGCTGGGCGGCAATGCGGGACGGCTGGAGATCATCCATCATGTGGATGCCGAGCAGGGGCTCACCAGGCCGGACGAGGTCGTCGACGCGCTGAAGGGATTCGAGGAGGCCGATGCCTATCTCTGCGGCCCCGGACCATTCATGAACCTGGTAGAGACCACCTTGCTCGGCGCCGGGATGCCGCGCGAGCGCCTGCGGATCGAGCGGTTCGAGGCTTCGGGCAACGATGCCGTGCCGGTCGAACCGCAGGAGGAGGGCGACGTGATCCCGGGCGAGATCACCCTCCACTTCGAGAACAAGGTTCACAAGATTCCCTACAAGAAAGGGCAGACCGTGCTCGAGGCGGCGCGGGCCGCCGGACTGAACCCGCTCTCCTCTTGCGAGGAAGGCTTCTGCGCCTCATGTGCGGCCAAGCGCATCAAGGGCAAGATCGTGCTGGCGAAGAACGACATCTACACGGCCGACGACCTCGCCAACGACTGGATCCTGACCTGCCAGGCGCATTGCTTCGGGCCGGAGGTCGAGATCACCTACGACGTGGTGTGATTCCCGGGCGCCCCGTGATCCCGTTCACGACAGGTTGCCGTTTCGGGCGCTGATCGGTGGGCCGCGTCGCCATCCAGGCTGTTACGCTCGCCACCATCGCCGGCATCGCCGATGCCGTGGGCTATCTCAACATGGGCGGCGTTTTCGCCGCCAACATGACCGGCAATACCGTCCTGGCCGGCATCGCCGCGGCGCAAAAGGATCTCACCGGAACGTGGCACCACCTGGCGCCGCTCGCCGCCTTCTTCGCCGGCGCAATGCTCTCGCGGCTGCTGCTGCGGCTGACAGGTCGAGCGGCGCCGGGGCTGATCGCCGAGGCGATGCTGATGGCCAGTCTCGGCTTCCTGCCGGTCGCGCGCGAGCTGCAGGTGCTGGCGCTTGCAGTGGCAATGGGTCTGCAGGCCTCCGCGGTGACGCAGTTCAACGGCGTCACCCTCAGCACCGTCGTGGTGACGAGCACGCTCGCGCGCACCGCCGACGGCCTGCTCGACTGGCTGGCCGGCGGACCGGCAAAGCCGGCATTGCCTGCCGTAGCAAGGCCATGGCTGCTCGCGTCCACCTTGATCAGCTATTTGATCGGCGCGATAGCAGGCGCATTGCTGGTTGCGCTCGTGGCCTGGCCGCTATTGGTGCCGGCGGCGCTGCTGGCATTGCTGTTGCTGGTCGCGCGGCCATAAGGCCGGGCAATCAACCGCAGAAATCGTGATCGCCGCGCACACCGGCCTCGGGCGCCGTGGCGGCCATCGTCATTCGGCGGCCACCGCCCGCTCGACGAACATCTTGCGGTCGAAGTCGTCGGCGACCCGGCCATCATTGGCGAGCTGCTCGCTCACGTCGACCTTCGCATAATCCATCACGCCCATCTCGGCGAAGGCTTTCTGCACCCGAGCGCCCCACAGGCCGATATCCTTGACCGTGGGCACGACGCGGCTGAACAGCCGGCCGCGGAACGAGTTCATCTGCTTTGAATTGTAGTGGATGTCGTCCAACACCTTGGCCGGGAGACCCAGCCGTTCCCATACTTCCGACTGGTTGAAGCGGTCTCGCATGAAAAGAAGCGCTTCGACCACGAACTCCTCGCGCTCGTCGCGCTCGGCGTCGGACAGCTGCGGATAATAGTCGCGCAAAGCCAGGCGCCCGAACGAGACGTGGCGGGCCTCGTCTTGCATCACGTAGGCGTTTACCGCGCCGGCAAGGGTATTGCCGGACTTGTCGCGGATCGACTGGAAGGCGGCGAGCGCCAGGCCCTCGATCAGGACTTGCATGCCGAGATAGGTCATGTCCCAGCGGCGATCGGTGAGCGTCTGCTCCAGGAGCGCCTTCAGCGCCTTGTTGATCGGATAGGCGAGCTGGAACTTCTCGTGCAGCAGGCGCTTGTAGGCTTCGACATGGCGCGCCTCGTCCATGACCTGCGTGGCGGCATAGAACTTGGCGTTCATGTCGGGCACGGTGCCGACGATCTTGGCGGTCGCGATCAGGGCGCCCTGCTCGCCGTGCATGAACTGGCTGATCGAATTGGCCTGCAGGTGGCGGCGCAGCCAGGACTTCTCCTTGTCCGTCATCTTGCGCCAGTATTCCGTGTCGTAGATCGAGATCGCCTCGTCCTTCAGCTCCATCGGATTGTCGGGATTGAGCTCGAGCGACCAGTCGAGCCGCGTGCTGGCGTCCCACTGCTGCTTCTTGCCCTTCTCGTAGAGCTCGAGCAGCGAGTCCGAGCCGTCATCGTACTCCCAGTTGAACTGGATCTCGGTGGCGCCGTCGAACTTCCACTCGGTGGTCTCGATGGGCAGGGCGTAGATGCGCTGCGTGCTCATGAGCGGGCCCTCCCGGGCGCATTATCGTCGGGTTTTGGAAAAGATGACGCTTTGGTCACCTTTTGGCAAGAGCGCCCGTCAGGGCTGCAGCCGGTAGCCGCCGCGGTCGGTGATCAGAATGGCGGCGCTGGCCGGATCGCGTTCGATCTTCTGGCGCAGGCGGTAGATATGCGTTTCGAGCGTGTGGGTGGTGACACCGGCGTTGTAGCCCCAGACCTCGTTCAGGAGGACGTCGCGCGCCACCGGCCGGTCGCCGGCGCGGAACAGGTATTTCAGGATCGAGGCTTCCTTGTCGGTCAGCCGGATCTTCTTCTTGCCGCCCTTTTCCAGCAGCACCTTGCCGGCCGGATGGAACTCGTAGGGCCCGATCGTCATCACCGCGTCCTCGCTGCGCTC
>NZ_DATBFE010000039.1:0-10631 GCF_036558665.1 Reyranella sp.
GATGCCGAGCTGGCCGATCTTGCTCGAGTAGAAGCCGGCGCCCTGCGGCCCGAAGTTCGTGGTCGAGTTGATCTGGTTCTCGCGATAGACGCCTTCCAGCTCGACGCGCGGACCGATGAAGTCGTAGCCGATCACGCCGCCGGCGGCCCAGCCGGTCTGGGTCGTGATCGGAACGTTCTGGAACTGCGTGCCCGCGGTGTTGACCGTGGTGTTCAGCAGCCAGCTCAGGCCGCCTTCCGCACCGACATAGAAGCCGGGCGTCGGCGTCTGGGCGACGGCCACGAGCGGAAGCAAGGTGATCGAAGCTGCAAGAGCTATTCTCCCCTTCATGGCGGTTCTCCTTCGAGTTCACGGGATGTTGGCCGCACCCCGTCGCTGCACAAAGACTTCATGGTGACGCGGCGAGGCCGGCCGCTCCCGGGAGCCGGCGGCTCGCGCTCCTGGCCCACTAACTAGCTGTCCCGGGCGCGCCTGTCATTGATTTTAGTCAAAATCCGGCGCGGGCGCTTGTTCATCGCGTGCGCACGTAGCCCCTGGCTTCCATGCACGAGCCGAAGAAATGGCTCTCGGCGACCGCACGATCGGTATCGAGGTGCTGCTGCGACATCATCACGGCGGCGCCGGCGGCGTAGGGAGAGGCGAAGCCCGGATAGAGGCGCGCGGCCTGGCGCTGCGCCTCGGCGCGGCAATCGGAGGTGTCCCTGGCGCTGACCGCGCTGTCCGAGCCGGGCTTGCTCCATTGCACGGGCCCGGCGCAGGCGCAGGGAGCAAGGCACGCCAGGAGAAGAAGCGTCGAGTCGAACGGTGCGCGTGCCATGACGACGACCCTGGACGGAGAGCGTGCACGCTGTCGAGGCAAGAGTACTCGCGGCACGCCTCGGCGTGCCTTGACCAAAATCAACGACAGCCGGACGCCGGCGCCGACAATGGCCCCATGAGCCTGCTTCTGGTTGTCCGCGGCCTCGCCGGCCTTGGCTACGCGGCGAACAGGACGAGCGGCCTGGCGATCAGCCGCGCGTGGGCGCGAACCGGGGCGGCGGGGTCACTCGAGGCTGGCGGCTTCATGACGATCGCCAACACGGGGGCCGAAGCGGATCGCCTTGCTGCCGCGCGAAGCGCCATCGCACGCGAGGTTCAGATCCAGGGCATCAAGGTCGTCGGTTCGCAGACCCGCATGCGTCGTCTCGACAACGGCCTCGGCCTGCCCGCCGGGACGACGATCGAGCTCAGGCCGCATGGCTATCACCTGCTGCTGCAGGGGCTGGAGAGAGCGCTCGTGCCGGGCGAGAAGGTGCCGGTCACGCTGGGCTTCGAAAGAGCCGGCAGCCGCGAGATCGAGTTGATGGTGAAGGCCTACGGGCCGGTCGGCAGCGATGTTCTCGGTTCAGCCGCCGAAGCGGTCACGGCCGGGCAGCCGTCTCCAGCCACGCATGGGCCGACGGCTCGTCGCGAAAGATCCTGATCGGCTGCCGCTCCGATCCCTCGTCGGCAAAGCCTTGCGCTATTCCCTCGAGCACACGGTTGTGGCCGACGACGACCGCGATCGCGCCGGACCGGCCCGCCGCCGCGCGCCATGCCGCGAGTCCGGCCACTGTTTCGTCGCCCGCCGGCGCGACACATAGAGTGACCCGGCGGATGTCGACGAGCTTCGCATAGGCCCGGGCGCCATGGTCGTCGATCAGCTGAACGGCCTGCGAGATGTCGGCGGAAAAGAGGATCCCGTCCGCGACAATCGTCGCCAGGCGATCGGCATGGGAGAAGGTGGTTCGTATCGGCACTGCGAGGCAATGGAGCAGACGTGCGGAGCCGGCCCGCAGTGGGTAAGGAGACGCGGGCCGGCACCCGAACGAACGATCACCACGGTCTGCTGCCGCGAATTTTTTGTCGGTTCGCCCGCCGGGCGGGAATGCATGTATCGATTGGCCGTGCCGCTCGCCTTGACCCTGTTCGTCAACATCTTGACCTTTGGCGTCAAAATCGCCGGCACGAAACATCCCCCGACTCATATTCCTCTCCCCCTTGGGGGAGGTCAGGAGAGGGGGTGTGATGGCGCGTGCGGAACGCCGCCCCCTCTCCCCACCTCTCCCCCTTCGGGGGCGAGGAGCATGAAGGGCGAGGCTCCTGACTCATGTTCCTCTCCCCCTTGGGGGAGAGGTTAGGAGAGGGGGTGTGATGGCGCGACCGGAACGTCGCCCCCTCTCCCCGCCTCTCCCCCTTCGGGGGCGAGGAGCATGAGGGGCGAGGAGCAGGAGGGGGGTCATTGCGGCAGGGCCGCGGTCGCGTACAGGCCCTGCAATACCGGGGACGGCTGAACCATCGGCCCGAACGCCGCCGAGAAGATCTTCACGATCTCGCCGGAGCGGTAGATGCGGCTCAACTCGCGGTCGACGGCAAGGCGGAAATCCTCGTCGCCACGACGCAGGCCGAGGGCATAGGGCTCGATGCTGAGGTAGGCATCGGCGAGCAGCAGGCCATTCTCCGCCTTCGCCTTCATCAGGAGGAAGGTGAGGATGCCGCGATCGCCGAAATAGGCGGCGATGTCGCCCCTGGCCACGCCGTCGAAGCCCTCCTGGTGGGTCTTCGCCAGGACGACCTCGGTGTTGAGCCGCGCCGCCGCCAGCGTCCGCCGGAGGTCGCCTTCCGTGGTCGTGCCGGCGAGCACGCCGACCTTCCTGCCGTCGAGGCTCTTGACGTCCTTCGGGCCGCTCGGCTGGATGACGAAGCTCGCGCCGTCGACGAAAGTCGCGATCGAGAAGCTGATCGTCTCGCGCCGCTTCAGGGTCTGGGTCGTGGCCTCGCACAAGAGATCGGCCTTGTTGTCCGTTATCGCGTCGAAGCGAGTGACCGACGTGACGGGCACATAGAGCTTGTTGAGGGCGGCGAGCCCGAGCTGCCTGGCGAGCCCGTCCGCCACCGCGCGGCAGATATCGACGATGAAGCCCGCCGGCGCGGCGGCGTCGTCGGTCTTGTAGGAAAAAGGCGGCGCGTCCTCGCGATAGGCAATCCTCAAGGCGCCGTTGGCGCGGACCTCGTCGAGGGTGCCGGCGAGAACGCTGCCCTGCCAGAGAGTCCCCAGGGCCAGCATCGTCGTGCCCGCAAGCTTCTTGATCGCCATCGTTGTCGCCCTCCCGACGTCGCTCGGCCAGCGTATCGGCGCAGCCGACCAGTCTCCTTGACATTCGTCAAGGCGCCGCGCGCCCGCCCGATGGCGAAGCGGGTCAAGCGCCGGACAGCCGGGCCAGTCGTGCCGGGTCGTGGATCAGGATCTTGTCCTCGTCGAGGTCGAGGATCCCGCGCTTCTTCAGCTTCGAGAAAGCGCGGCTCACGGTCTCCAGCCTGAGCCCGAGATACTCGGCGATGTCGTGCCGGGTCATCGGCAGAAGGAGAGGCCGCGTCTGGAACGCGTGCTCGCTGTAGGCGCTGCCGAGCCTGCAGAGAAAATCGGCGACGCTCTCGGCCGAGCTCAGCTGCCCGATCGCGGCCATGTGCTCGCTGGTCTGCCGGAGCTTCTCGGTGAGGGCTGTCCTGATCTCGTCGGCGACGTCACGATGCTGGGCGGCGAAGGCATCGAACCGCCGGCGATTGAGCGAGCAGGTCCCGACTTCGGTTATGGCCTCGCCATCGAATGAATACTTGCCGTCCTTGACGATGAACCCGCAAATCTCGCCGGCGAGGAAGAAGCCGAGGATCTGCCGCCGTCCGTCGGCGAACGGTCTGGAAACGGCGACGATGCCCGACGTTATCTTGAAGAGGGTGGTCGCAGGATCGCCCGCACGATAGAGGAACTGCCGTCGCTTCCAGCTCTGCTGAACGCCGAGCTCGAACAGTTGCTTCTGCCGTTCGTATTCGAGCGGCTTGCAGACGTTGTAGGCCTTGACCGGACAGTCGAGGCACGGCAGCGGCCTGGCGCGCCGAGCGTCGGATGCGAGCCTGGAGCTCGGAACGAATGCAGATCCGTTGGCGGTCGCCATGTCGCCCCCCCGGGCTGCGAGAGAGCGACCTTACTCTTCCCCGTACGGTCTCGCACACAATTTGCAGTGACTACGACCCATGCACCATATGTAGTGGTTGCCGGAGGCGATTTCACCAGCTGAGGGAGACGCCCACGTCGCCGCGCAGGCCGCCGGCCCGGTCGATGACCTCGTACTTGATATGGTAGCCGCGCGGTTTGAGCTGCCGCTCCCAGAAGTCGTAAAGCTCCTTGGGAATGCCGGTCAGCGTCCGTTCCCACCCGGCCTCGTGCTGGTCGATCGCACGGCCGTCGTCGGTGCAGAGGTGGTTGGGGAAGCGAAAGACCTGGACCGATGTCAGCCCGTTCTCGACCGCGCGATTGATGATGTGTGCGGCCTTCTCCAGGACCTGCTCGTCGGTCAGGCCGGACGGCTTGGTGATCCGGTCGAGGAAGGCGCGCTTCTCCGCCTCGGCGGCCGCCTGCGCCTTGGCCATCGCCGACGCTCTCTCGCCTTCCACCTTCGCGATCTTGACCCGCTGATCCTTGGCCGTCGGCAACGCTTGCATGATGAACCTCCTTGCGATGGAGAGATTGCCCGCACGTCTGCGCCGGCTTGCGTCTCAATACCGTTGATCGACGAACCTGCGGCCCTTCAACGAAGCCATGTCGTCGTACTTCCTCTTCTCCGAGCGGTTGGGGAGCTCGACCTTCTTCTGCTCCACCCGCTTGTAGGGGATGCGCGACAGGATATGCGAAATGCAGTTCAGCCGGGCGCGCTTCTTGTCGTTCGAATCGACGAGGTACCAGGGCGCATGCTCGCTGTCGGTGTATTCGAGCATGAGGTCGCGCGCCTTGGAAAAATCGTACCATCGCTTGAACGATTCGAGATCCATCGGGCTCAGCTTCCATTGCCGGATCGGATCGTCGATCCGCGCGTGGAAGCGCCGCTCCTGCTCTTCCTGGCCGACTTCAAGCCAGATCTTGATGAGGTTTATGCCGTTGTCGATGATGAACTTCTCCACGATCGGGCAAAGCAGCAGGAACCGTTGATGCTGCTCGGGAGTGCAGAAGCCCATGACGTATTCCACGCCCGCCCGGTTGTACCAGCTCCGGTCGAAGATCACGACCTCTCCGCCCGCCGGGAAGTGCTCGATATATCGCTGCAGATAGAGTTGCGACTGCTCGCGGTCCGAGGGCGCCGGCAGCGCCACCACCCGGAAGACTCGCGGGCTGACACGATCGACGATGGTCTTGATCGTGCCGCCCTTTCCGGCGGCGTCCCGGCCTTCGAGAACGATGACGACGCGCTGCTTGTGCTCCTTGACCCAGGCCTGAAGACTGCACAGCTCCTCCTGGAGCTTGCGCAGTTCCTTTTCATAGGCCTTGCGGCCGAGCTTTTCGTTTCCGTCCTTCTTTGACATCGCCCCCCCTCTCGTCTCCGAGGCTCATGCCGGATGAGCCAAGCAAAGGCGGCTCGCGGCCGTCTGTCCATGATCAAAGTCAAACCCTGACCTCCGGCGCGCGGAAGAACCGGCCGCGGGTTGACTAAAGTCAAGGAGGGCGGCCGGGCAACGCGATACTCGTGTCTCCTGTCGGTTCGGGAGGAGTCCAATGCAGGCGCTGGCTTTCCTTTCGTTGCTGCTGTCCATCGCTTCCGTCGCCAGCGGGACATTGATGATGCTGGCCATGGCACCGGCATGGGCGGCGCAAGACCGGCCGCGCGGCTGATCCCGCGGGTCGCAAGCGGGGCCTGTGCAAAGCGTCCCTGGGAGGGGAAGAACATGCGTATGCGAACCATCAGTTTGATGCTTGCCCTGCTCGCCCTGACGGCGGGCTGTGACCGGCCGATGAGCAGCGGGCAGAAGGGCGCGGCCGTGGGCGCCGCCGCCGGCACGGGCATCGGCCTCGTGACGGGCGGCAGCTTCGGCCAGGTCGTGGGCGCCGGCCTGATCGGCGGCGCCGTCGGCTATCTCGGCGGCAGCGCCATCGGTGACGAGTAGGACGGGGGCCTGCCATGATGCGGAAAATTCTTGCGATGACGGTGGCGCTGGCCGCGCTTCCGGTCTCGACCTACGCCCAGAGCGGCCGGCTCTCGTTCGATCAGGCGGCCTACGTCTCCTGCCGCGAGGCGCAGGCGATGTCGCCCGACGCGCGCCGGCAGGTCGCCGTGTTCCTCGCCGAGCACGCCGCGCGCCATCGCGGCGTCGTCCTTCCGACCGACGATCGCGGCGGGCAGCTCGCGGCGCTGGTGCGCGGCGGCTGTACGCTGGCGCCCGATGCCTACCTCTTCACGGTGATCGACCGGGCGATCGTGGCCGAGCAGGATAAGCTGCCGAAGCGGTAAATACCGGGTGTTCCGTCGATGAACGGTCAACAGACGCACCCCGGCGCAATCGATCACCTGCCGGTCTTCGTCACGGCGCCCGGCCAGACCGACGTCCTGTTCGTCGTGACCGTCGTCCTGCTGCTCGGCATCGTGCTCGGCATCGGCCTCCTCTATTTGCACCTCCATGCGCTGCCCGAGCGGGTGGCGCACCGCACCAACAAGGTGCAGATGGAGATCGTGGCGATCCTCGCCCTGCTGGCGCTGTTCACCCACGAGCACCTGTTCTGGATCGCCGCCCTGTTGTTGGCCTTCGTCCAGTTGCCGGACTTCTCGACGCCGGTCGCGTCGATGGCCGAGTCGCTGGAAAAGCTTTCCCGTCGCGAGGATGGGCTCAGCGAGAAGCCGGTGGAAGATCGGCGGCGCGGCGAGGCCGAAGTCGATCGGCACCCCGAGGAGGAGGCAGGACAGGGCGCAGCGGTGCGCGAAGCGGTCGCCGCGAGCCGGCCGCTCGCCGACAAGGTGACGACGCAGGGATGAGCGACGATCGAGCGGCTAATCCACTCGATGGTCACGATCCTCCGCCGTCCCGGAGCGCAACCGACTCTGATTGACTCATTTCCTCCCCGGCCGAGCTGGGGAGGTGGCCCGTGTCGCGCGTGCCTGCACGCGCTTTGCCGGAGGGGTCAAAGGGCATCGACTCGCACCTCATGCTCCTCGCCCCCGCGAGGGGGAGAGGCGGGGAGAGGGGGCGAAGCCCCGCTCGCTGCACCATCGCAACCCCCTCTCCTAACCTCTCCCCCGAAGGGGGAGAGGAACATGATCGCGGCACTCCTCTTCCTCTTCTCCCCCTTGGGGGAGAGGTTGCGCGAGGGGGAAAGACGGGCATCGCCCCTCTCCCCGCGTCTCTCCCCATCGCTCCGCGATGGGGCGGCACGCAATGGCCAGCGTGAGCGCGACAACGGGCGTCACGACGGCCTTCAGGCGAATTGCTGTGCCGGACGCCGATAGACCGGCTTGCCGGCGACGAAGGTCGCCAGCACCGCCCGGTCGTCGGCCATGGTCATCTGGATGAACAGCCTCTCCTCGAGGTCGGTCGCCCGCTTCATGCGGAAATCGATGATCGGCGTCGAGGCGAGATCGAGAACGGTGACGTCGGCCTCCATGCCGACGCCGATGCTGCCGATCCTGTCCTCGAGATAGAGGGCGTGCGCGGTGCCGCGGGTGGCGAGATAGAAGGCGTGACCGGCCGACAGCGCGTGGCCGTTGAGCTGCGCCGCCTTGTAGGCCTCGTTCATGGTCTGCAGGATCGAGAACGAGGTGCCGGCGCCGAGATCGGTCGCCAGCCCGACGCGCACCGGCCGCTCCTTCTTCATGGCGTTGTGGACGTCGAGGTAGCCGCTGCCGAGGAAGAAGTTGGAGGTCGGGCAGTGCGCGATCGCCGTCCCGGTCTCGTGGCAGCGCTTCAGCTCGTCCTCGGTCAGCCAGATGCCGTGGCCGTGGATCACGCGCCGGCCCAGGAGGCCGAACCGGTCGTAGACGTCGAGATAGCCCTTGCTCTCGGGGAACAGCTCCCGGACCCAGGCGACCTCGCCGCGATTTTCCGAGACGTGCGACTGCACGAAGCAGTCGGGATGCTCCTTCTTGAGCGCACCGGTGGCCTCGAGCTGGTCGGGCGTGCTGGTTGCCGCGAAGCGCGGCGTGATCGCATAGAGCATGCGGCCGCGCCCGTGCCACTTCTCGATCAGCTTCTTCGAATCGTCGTAGCCCTGTTTCGTCGTGTCGAGCAGCGCCTCGGGTGCGTTGCGGTTCATCAACACCTTGCCGGCGATCATGCGCATGCCGTACTTCCCGGCCTGCTCGAAGAAGGCGTCGACCGACTGCGGATGGACGGTGCAGTAGACCGACGCCGAGGTGACGCCGTTGCGCACGCATTCCTTCAGGAAGACGTCCGCCACCTCGGCGCTGTATCGGGCGTCCTTGTAGCGCTGCTCGGCGACGAAGGTGTACGTGTTCAGCCAGTCGATGAGCTGCTTGCCGCAGGCGCCGATGATCTCGGTCTGCGGATAGTGGACGTGGCAGTCGATGAATCCCGCCATGATCAGGCTGTCCGGGCCGAAGCGCTCGACCGCCGTACCCTTCGGCAACTGCGGCAGCACCCGATCGGCCGGCCCGAAATGCGTGATCCTGCCGTCGGCCATCGCCACCACGGCATCGGACTCGTGGACCATCGTGTCCTCGAGCCCCGACCGGAACGGATCGCCGGTGTATGTCAGGACCGGCCCGCGAAGGACCCGCATCGCTTCAGGCATGTTTCGCCTCCCTCGACAGGGATCGTTCGCCCGGTCGGGTTGCCAGAATTCCGGCGGCTCAACTTGACTTTAGTCAACCTCCCGGACCAGCGGGCATCTTAAGGTAATGCCCGCGAGTCGGGGGAGTCGGCAGGCGAAAGGTCGGGCCGACCCAGGCGACGGCCGGGATGCCGACGACGTTCGACGATGCCGGCCGCACGCTCGAGCAATGCTGCACCCGCAAGCAGGCGCACCGGCGATGCCGTGCCGGCGGCACGATTGACATGAGTCAAAGTTCTCAAGCCGACACGGGTTACCGTTTGATGGCTTTGGCGAGGGGCGCTGGCGCCTCCGAGCGTAGGCGTCACCCGGTTCCGAACAACGATCGATGGAGAGAGGACCATGTTGAGAACGTTAGTGCTCGCGGCCGGAGCGATGCTCCTGCTGGGCGCCTGCGAGCAGAACCAGCCGACCGCGGCCGCGCCGGCGCCCACCGCCATGTCGCTGGCGCCCACCGCCGCGCCGCAGACCTATGCCGTGTTCTTCGATACCGGCCGTTCCACGCTCTCGGCCCAGTCGATGAACACGATCCGCCAGGCCGCCGGCATGTACAAGACCGGCGGCGGCGGCGTCACGCTGACCGGCCATACCGACACGACGGGCGGCCAGGACGAGAACATGCAGCTCTCGCAGCGTCGCGTGGAGAGCGTCAGGGGCGCCCTGGTGCGCGAAGGCGTGCCGGATGGTGCGATCACGACCTCGGCCACCGGCGAAACGAGCCTGCCGGTGCAGACGGCCGACAATGTGAGCGAGCAGCGCAACCGCAGCGTCGTGATCTCCTTCGCCGCGATGCGCCAGATGAGCGATGCCGACTACTGCGCGGCGTTGAGCGCCAGGTACCGGCAATACCGCACCTCGCAGATCGACGAGGAGGCGGCGCGCGCGATGGGCGAGTGCACGACCAATCCGGCGGCCGCCATTCCGATCCTGGTGAAGAACCTGACCGACGCGAAGATCCCGCTGCCGCAACGCGCGTAGCGGCGCTGCGCGACCGGTGGCCGGCCCGCATGGCCGGCCACCCTCGCCATCTGTCATACTTGCCGGCGATGGACTCCGCCGGTGCCGCGACCCTCTATCTGCTCTGCGGGAAGATCGCCGCCGGGAAGTCGACCCTGGCGCGGCGGCTGGCGGCGCGGCCGGCGACGCTGCTGATCGCCGAGGATCACTGGACCTCGACCCTGTTCGCCGACCAGTTGAAGACGATCGAGGACTATGCGCGCCTCTCGGCGCGGCTGCGCGCGGCGATGGCGCCGCACGTCGTCGCGATCCTGCGCCAGGGCCTGTCGGTGGTGCTCGATTTCCCGGCCAACACCGTCGCCAACCGCGCCTGGATGCGGGCGCTGATCGCCGAGGCGGGGGCGGCGCACGAGCTTCATCTGCTCGACGTTCCGGACGCGGTCTGCCGTCAGCGGCTGCGCGAGCGCAATGCCGGCGGCGAGCACCCGTTCCAGGTGAGCGACGCGGACTACGAGCTCTTCACGCGCCATTTCGTGCCGCCGCGGCGCGACGAGGGCTTCAACGTCGTCGTCCACGCCGCCTGATCGGGCGGCAGAAGTCGACATCGCCGCGCCTCCCTGTCGCGCAGCGACGGGGAGGTGCCCGCGCAGCGGGCGGAGGGGTCGTGACTCGACGACGAGCGAAGACGACCCCTCCGGCCCTCCGGGCCACCTCCCCGGCTTTGCCGGGGAGGAAATGATTTCGAGCAGAGTGGCTTGCGCCTCTAGGACGGCGGCTGGCAGTAGGCGTCGATGATCCATTCGGCGACGCCCGCCACGAGGGTCGCCGGATCGGGAAACATGGCGGCGTGCACGCTCTGCCCGGCGTCCGGCGAGGGGCTTTCGATGCTGCAGAAGTCGCGCAGGGCGGCGGCCTCGATGTGAGCGCCGGCGCGCTCGGCCTTCAGGTCCTCGAACTGGTTGCGGGCGACGGAGAGCACCGTCGCGCCCATCAGGAGGCCGACAAGGAGCCGATGCAAGCGCACCTCCCGGTGAAAGAGGACACGGGA
>NZ_DATBFE010000040.1:0-9736 GCF_036558665.1 Reyranella sp.
CCGGTGTTCGATGCCCGGTCGGTCCATCATCTGAAGTTTCGCGGCGCCGTCGATGCCGATGGTCATCTGCTCGAGGATGCCGGCCTGTGGGACCGCTACATCGAGGCGAAGTATCGCGACCGCGCGCTGCGCATGAAACGCGACGCCGACGGTCTCGAATATCTCGAGATCGCGGGCCGCCCGAGCAAGCGCACACGCAAGGGCTATCCGGCCACGCTCGGCCGCATGGGCCAGAAGGAGCTCGAGGCCTTCACGCCCCATCCCGACAAGACCTACGCCGCCAACATGCCGTTCGGCGCCTGCGACGCCGACGAGCGGCTGAGGCTGCTCGACGCCGAAGGGCTCGACGCCGCGGTGCTCTATCCCACGCTCGGCATTTTATGGGAGGCCGAGCTCGACGATGTCGAGCTGAGCCAGGCCTATTGCCGCGCCTACAACCGCTGGGTCGCCGATTTCTGCCGCGGCTCGAAGGGCCGGCTGGTGCCGATCGCGCATCTGTCGCTCGGCGATCCGCAAGCGGCGGCGGCCGAGCTCGAGCGCGCGGTGAAGGACGGCTGCCGCGGCGCCTTCGTCGTGCCCTTCACCTGGACCCACAAGGCGCACGGCGATCCGGTGCACGATCCGGTCTACGCCAGGGCGGTCGAGCTCGACGTGCCGATCGCCATCCATCCCGCCTTCGAGCCGTTCGAATTGCGCTCGCCGCGCTTCGAGAACGGCCACCGCCTGTCGCTGCTCGCCTCGGTCACGGCGGGCGAAGGCGTGCGCCAGGCCTTCACGACCTTCTTCGACTTCGCGACCTTCGATCGCTTTCCGAAGCTCAGGCTCGTGCTGCTGGAATCGGGCGCGGGCTGGATCGGCTACTGGCTCGATCGCCTGGACGGCGTGGGGACCGCGACCTATCTCGGAGCGCGCGCGCCGCTCAGGCTCAAGCCCAGCGACTATTTCCGCCGCCAGGTCTGGATCTCGGGCGACCCCGATGAGCGCACGCTGCCCGCCATGATGGCGACCTACGGCGCCGACCGCTTCTTCTGGGCCTCCGACTATCCGCATCCCGACCACACCGGCGACTATCTGCAGGCGCTGGAGGAGATGGCCGAGGCGGTGCCAGCCGCCGCCCGCGCCGGCCTGCTCGGCGGCAATGTGCGAGCTGCCTTCGGGTTTTGATGCACTCTGTTCATTCTCCTCTCCTCCGTGAGGGGGAGAGGAACATGAGAGAATATCAACGGAACAACGAACAACGAATAAGAAGACGGCGCGCCCAGGCAACGCAGTTTCACGATGCGTAGCCGCGCTTGAGGAGCATGGCGGCGGCGCGGTCGAACTCCGCCTCCGTCGGCATGGCGAAAGCAAGCGCGTCAGCGTACCGCGTGACGATGCTGAACACCGATGCGACGGCGATCGCATCCGTCAGCGCTTCCGCACCGACCCCGGCGCCGAGCACCGCGCGGGCGTCCTCCGGCGTCACCTCGCGAGGCCGCAGCACCAGCTTCTCGAGGAATCCGAGCGTGGCCTTGAGCCGCTCGGAGATCGCCGCAGCGCGGTAGTCTGCAAGCGCAGCGGCGACCGTTGGCCTTGTCATCTCCTTGGCGGCGACCGCTCCGTGCGCGCCGACGCAGAACGCACACGCGTTCCACTTCGCGACCATCATCGCCATCAGCTCGCGCTCTGCGACGCTCCATGAACTCGGGCCACGCATGGTCGCGTGCGTCCACGCTCCCATCGGCCGGCCGAAGAAGTCCTTGTGATAGAAGGCGACGCGCGCCGCATCAGGCAGCCGCATTCCCGAGACCATCGAGATGAAGCCGATGAGCAGGCGATTCGCAAGGCCGTCGCCGCGATCGATTTCACTGAGGCGCATTCGCGGCCTCTTCGACAACCGAGATGCCCAGTTGCCAGCGGAGCAGCCCGGCCCCCACCGCGGCCGCGGCGATGATCTCGAACGCCGCCTTCTCGCTTCCCGCAGCCCGCACGGCGGCCGCGACCTGCGGGTCCGTGACGCGATTTGCCGCCGTGGCGATCTGCAAGGCGAGATCGTCGTAGGCGGCATCGACCGGCGGACCTCCCGCGGCTCTCTCTGCCACCTTGCGACGCAGATTCGCATCGGTCTCGCCTGAGCCCTCGAGAACGCGGCGCCGGAGGGCTTCTGCCAGGGCACCGTGATCGGCTCGATGAAGTGGTCTCATGGAGCGCTCCAAAGCAGGAGAGGCAAGCGTGGCAGCTTTCGACCAGGCGCTCAACCAAGCGCGTCGAAGCGGACCATTGCGAAGACGCGCGCCCTTGTCCCTCGGCCGCTCGCCGCTATAGTCCGCCCCGGTCCGGATGGGCCGGACTTTTCGAGGAGCGGCGTATGGCGGTGTTTGGCAAGGCGCAGTACATCAAGCGTGTCGAGGACAACCGGCTGCTGACCGGCACCGGCGGCTTCACCGACAATCTGTCGCGCCCCGACCAGCTCCACCTTGCGCTGGTGCGCTCGCCGCACGCGCATGCCAAAATCCTGAAGATCGACACGACGGCTGCGAAAAAGGCGCCGGGCGTGGTCGCAGTCTATACCTGGGCCGACATGGCGAAGGACGGCGTGGGCGATTTCGGTTTCCCCGCCATGTTCCCCAATGCCGACGGAAGCAAGCCCGAGATGACACCGCGTCGCTCGCTCGCCCACGAGGCGGTGCGCCATGTCGGCGAGGCGGTCGCGGCCGTGGTCGCCGCGACGCGCGAGCAGGCGGTCGATGCGGTTGAGCTCGTCGAGGTCGAGTACGAGCCATTGCCTGCCGTGACCGAGATCGAGGATGCGCTGAAGGAAGGCGCGCCGCTCGTCTGGCCGGGCGCGCCCGGCAATCTCGCGGGCTTCAACCGCTTCGGCGATGCGGCCAACGCGGATACCGCCTTCAAGAAGGCGGCGCACGTCGTCTCGCTCGATATCATCCACCAGCGCCTGATCGTGAATGCGATGGAGCCGCGCGCCGTCATGGCCGAATGGGACGGCGACCGCATGGTGGTGCATATCGGCAGCCAGAATCCCTCGGTGACGCGCGACACGCTCTGCGACGTGATCCTGAAGATGCCGAAGGACAAGGTGCGCGTGCTGGTACGCGACATCGGCGGCGGCTTCGGCATGAAGGTCGGCATCCAGCCCGACGAGTCGGTCGCGGTGTGGGCGGCCAAGGTGCTGAAGCGGCCGGTGAAGTGGCGCGCCGAGCGCAGCGAGGAGTTCGCCGCCACGACCGCGGGCCGTGACCAGCTCCACAAGGCCTCGCTGGCGCTCGACAGGAACGGCAGGATCCTGGCGCTGCGCATGGAGGCTTTCGCCAATATCGGCGCCTATCCGTCGCGCGCCGGTGTGGTGATCCCGCTTTTCGTCGGGCCGAAGGTGATGACCGGCACCTACGACATCCCGCTGGTCGATCTCAGGCTCAACTGCGTGCTCACCAACTCCGCCACCATCGGCGCCTATCGCGGCGCCGGCCGGCCGGAATGCATCCTCGACATCGAGCGCGTGATGGACACGGCGGCGCGCCAGATCGGCATGGATCCGGCGGAACTCAGGCGCCGCAACTTCGTGACGCCGGCGCAGATGCCCTACACCACGGCGATGGGCGAGACGTACGATTCGGGCGACTTCGACCGCTTCCTCACCAGGACGCTCGAGATTTCCGACTGGAACGGCTTCGCCGCGCGCAAGGCCGCGGCCGAGAAGCGCGGCCGGCTCTACGGCCGCGGCCTCGCCTCCTACGTCGAATGGACCAGCGCCCTGGTCTTCGACGAGATGGCGCACTACGAGGTGAAGGCCGACGGCACGGTCACGATCTGGATGGGCACGCAGGGCATGGGGCAGGGATTGCAGACGAGCTTCACCCAGCTCGCCTCCGAACTGCTCGGCATCGATCCCTCGAAGATCGAGATCGCCATGGGCGATTCCGACAAGGTGGGCGGCGTCGGCTCGATGGGCTCGCGCTCGGCCTATATCGGCGGCTCGGCGGTGCTCTCGGGCAGCGAGAAGCTGATCGAGAAAGGCAAGGACCTCGCCGCCGATGCGCTCGAGGCGAGCAAGGCCGACATCTCCTATGCCGCGGGCCGTTTCACCATCGCCGGCACCGATCGCGGCATCGGCCTCGGTGAGCTCGCGGCGAAACAGCCCGACAAGCGCATCTTCATCGACAACGTGAACACGGTCGACGGCATCGCCTGGCCGAACGGCGCCCATGTCGGCGAGGTCGAGATCGATCCCGAGACCGGCCGCGTCGAGCTCCGCCGCTACACCACCGTCGACGACGTCGGCATGCCGTTGCACCGGCCGATCGTGTTCGGCCAGATCCATGGCGGCTGCGCCCAGGGCATCGGCCAGGCGCTGCTGGAGGAGAACGTGTACGACCGCGAGTCGGGCCAGCTCCTGACCGGCTCGTTCATGGACTACGCCATGCCGCGCGCCGACACCTTTCCGACCTTCTCCAACACGCTCGACGATTCGGTGCCGGCCAGGACCAATCCGCTCGGCGCCAAGGGCGTCGGCGAATCCGGAACGGTGGGCTCGACGCCGACGATCATGAACGCGATCATGGACGCGCTGTGGCCGCTGGGCGTGCGCAACCTCCAGATGCCGGCGACACCGCAGCGCGTCTGGCAGGCGATCCAGGCGGCGCGGAAGTGATTTGGCGACGAGGGAAGCAACGTGTGCAACCCCTCACCCAACCTCTTCCCCGATCGGGGGAGAGGAGCTCGAAGAAGGCTGATGCTCCTCGCCCCGATCGGGGGAGAGGAGTTTGAAGAAGAAGGCTCAGGTTCCTCGCCCCCGATCGGGGGGAGAGGCTAGGAGAGGGGGCCGCGAAGGCTCGAGCGGGGCAATGAAGCAGCGCATTTTCGGCCTGGTCTCGATCCTGATCGGGATCGTTCTCGCGTTCGCGATCATCGAGGCCGGGGCGACGCTCTGGCTCACGCTGGAGGACGGCCACTACACGCCGGCGTCGGAGCTGTTCGAGCGCACGCAGAACACCTACGTGCGCGACATGACGAGGAACTCCGACTGCCGCTACGTCGACACGCTGTTCCCCCACCCTTACGTCGGCTTCGTCCATCACGCCAACCCGCCGTGCGGCAAGCCGTGGGTCAACAATGTCGGCCTGTTCGGTGACGACTTCCCGACCGTGAAGCGCACCGACCGCTACACCATCCTGCTGACCGGCGGCTCGGTCGCCTCGCAGCTCGGCCAGGAGCTGAGGCGCCCCGCGCAGCGCTATCTCGAGGACGAGCTCAACCGGCACTACGTGAGCCCCAACGGCAAGCCGTTCCTGGTGCTGAACGGCGGCGACGGCGCGTGGAAGGAGCCGCAGCCCTTCATCCTGTTCTCGCTCTACGCGACCTCGGTCGATGCGGTGGTGACGCTCGGCGGCTTCAACGAGCACTACTTCTTCAATCCCGGGACACCCGAGCGGCTGGAACGGCCGCTCAGCAACTTCATCGACGTCAATCCCTTCGTCGCCGACGAGAATTTCGGCGACGCGGCGATCGGCTGGGTGATTGGCCGGGTCGCGGGCGTGCTGACGCGCATCCCGCTGCTCGATCACAGCCACGCCGCCTACATGATCATTCGCGGCATCGAGGCGGTGGCCAAGAGCAAGGACGTCTTCTCCTCCGACAAGAAGACGACGCTTGCCAGCCTGTTCAAGATGCCCGACGAGATCGTCCAGGACCACGAGCGCGAATTCCAGGTGCAGCTCGGCCTCTACCAGAAGTACGAGCGCGCGATCGAGGCGGTCGCCCGGGACAACGGCGTCAGGACCGCCTATTTCCTGCAGCCGATGCCGGCCTGGGGCAAGGAGCTGACCGAGGAGGAGAAGCGCAACGCGGGCGATCTCTCCTATCGCGACCTCTATCGCCGCATGGTCGCCGGCATGATGACGCTCCGCGAGCGCGGCCTGGCGATGTTCGATCTCGGCGACATCTACAAGGACGAGAAGGGCCGCATCTACGCCGACCACATCCATTGCTGGCGCGCCGCCGATCCGGCCGCCGACAGCCCCGGCTACACCATCATGGCCGAGCGCATGGCGCAGGATCTCGCCCAGGTCTGGGGGCTGAAGCGGAAGTAGGCTCGCGCATTCTGGGCCGCGAGCCGCCGGCTCGCTCTTCCGGCACCTTCACATGCGCCTTTGGCGAGCGGGACGCGCGCGGTCCGCAAGACGGCCGTCGCGCAGTAGCATCGTCGCGGGAATTCGGGCAGTCTGGGCGCGTTTTCAGGAACCCAGACCCGTGTCGCGTGCCGACCGCGCCCCAGGCGCATCCCTCCCCCGTCCGCCGTCGATCGACCGCATGGCCAAATGGCCGGCGCTGGCGTCGCTGATCGGGCGCGTCGGCCGGCCGCTGGTCGTCGAGGCGCTGCGCGCCTGGGCTGACGCGAGGCGCGGCGAAGCCGACGTCGCCGACGAACAGGCCTGCGCGCGCTGGTGCGAGCACCGGCTGGCCGATCTCGCCCGGCCCTCGCAGCGGCGCGTCTTCAATCTCACCGGCACGGTGCTGCATACCAATCTCGGCCGCGCGCTGCTCGCCGAGGAGGCGATCGAGGCCGCGGTCGCGGCGATGCGCTCGCCGACGACGCTGGAATACGACCTCGCGGACGGCGGGCGCGGCGAGCGCGACGACCACATCGCGCCGTGGCTCTGCCGGCTGACGGGCGCGGAAGCGGCGACGGCCGTCAACAACAATGCCGGCGCCGTGCTGCTGGCGCTCAACGCCCTTGCCGCCGGCCGCGAGGTGATCGTCTCCCGCGGCGAGCTGATCGAGATCGGCGGCGCCTTCCGCATTCCCGACATCATGGCCCGCGCCGGCTGCCGGCTGGTCGAGGTCGGCACGACCAACCGCACGCATCTGCGCGACTACGCATCGGCGATCGGCCCCGACACCGCCGCGATCATGAAGGTGCATCCCTCGAACTACGCCGTGCAGGGCTTCGCAAAATCGGTGTCGGCCGCCGAGCTGGTGCCGCTGGCGCACGAAAAGGGCCTGCCGGTGATCGAGGACCTGGGCAGCGGCACGCTGGTCGATCTCGAAAGCTGGGGCCTGCCGCACGAGCCGACCGCGCGCGAGGCGATCGCGGCCGGCATCGATGTCGTCACCTTCTCCGGCGACAAGCTCCTGGGCGGACCGCAGGCCGGGCTGCTGGTCGGACAACGCGCCTGCATCGAGCGCATCGCGAAGAACCCGATGAAGCGCGCGCTGCGCCTCGACAAGGTGCGGCTCGCCGCGCTCGAGGCGACCTTGCGGCTCTATGCCGATCCCGGTCGGCTGGCCGAGCGCCTGCCGACGATCCGCGCGCTCGCGCGGCCGGTGACGGAGATCCATGCCCAGGCCGAGCGCCTGCTGCCGGCCTTTGCGAAGGCGCTGGGCGCCGAGTGGAAGGCGGGGCTCAAGCAAGTGCGCGGCCAGATCGGTTCGGGCGCGCTGCCGGTCGATCTCCTGCCCTCGGTCGCGCTCGCCGTCACTGGCCGCGGTCTCGACCGGCTGGCCGCCGCCTTCCGCCGCCTGCCGATCCCGGTGATCGGCCGCATCGAGGACGACACCCTCCTGTTCGACCTCCGCACCCTCGATGACGAGCCGGCGTTCGTGGCCCAGCTCGAGCAACTCGCGCCTGAACTCTTTCTCCTCTCCCCCGAGAGGGGGAGAGGCCGGGAGAGGGGGCGAGGTGCGCGCGAGCCTTCGCGACCCCCTCTCCTAACCTCTCCCCCTAGCGGGAGAGAGGAACATGAGGGCGCGTCCCCGGCGAAGAAGCCATGATCGTCGGCACGGCGGGCCACATCGATCACGGCAAGACGGCGCTGGTCAAGGCGCTGACTGGCGTCGACGCCGATCGCCTGAAGGAAGAGAAGGCGCGCGGCATCACCATCGATCTCGGCTACGCCTACTCCGACCTCGGCGACGGCCGCCAGCTCGGCTTCGTCGACGTGCCGGGCCACGAGCGCTTCGTGCACAACATGCTGGCCGGCGCCACCGGCATCGACGCCGCGTTGCTGGTCGTCTCGGCGGCCGAGGGCATAAAGCCGCAGACCGTGGAGCACCTGCAGATCCTCGATCTGCTCGGCCTCGATCGCGGCGTCGTCGCACTCACCAAGGCCGACCTCGCCGACGACGACGAGCTGCTCGGGCGCATGGCCGAAATCGAGGCGCTGCTGTGCACGACGGGGCTCGCAGGTGCGGAGATCATGCCGGTGTCCGCGCTCACCGGCCGGGGTGTGGACGAGCTGAAGGCAAGGCTGCTGGCCCTGGGCGAGAGCGCCAGGAACACGGCGGGCTTCGCGCGCCTCGCGGTCGATCGCTGCTTCGTGCTGCCGGGCGCGGGAGTCGTCGTCACCGGCACGGCGCATGCCGGCGAGATCCGGGTCGACGATCGGCTGCTGCTCACGCCCTCCGGCCTCGAAGCGCGCGTGCGCTCCCTGCACGCCCAGAACCGGCCGGCCGAAATCGGCCGCGCCGGCGAGCGCTGCGCGCTCAATCTCGCCGGCCCGAAGCTGTCGCGGGAAGCGGTCCGGCGCGGTGACTGGGTGGTCGGCCCCGAACTGCACATGCCGACCGACCGGCTCGACGTGCGGCTGAGGCTGCTCGCCTCCGAGCCGCAGGCGCTCAGGCACTGGTCGCCCGCCCATGTCCATATCGGCGCGGCGCATGTGATGGGCCGCGTGGCGCTGCTGCGCGGCGATCGTCTCGCGCCCGGCGAGACGATGCTGGCGCAGCTCGTGCTGGAGGAGAAGGTGGGCGCGCTGGCCGGCGACCGCGTGATCCTGCGCGATCCCTCGGCGACGCGTACCATCGGCGGCGCGACGGTGGTCGATCCGTTCGGCCCGCCGCGCAACCGGCGCACGCCGCGACGGCTCGCCGAGCTCGACGCGATGGCCGCCTGGGACGACGACGACCTCCTCGGCAGGTTCCTGGCGCTGGAGGCGGGCCATGCCGATCTCGCGCGGTTCGGGCTCGCGCACAATCTCCGTCAGGCCGAGCTCGAGCGCATGCTGGCGGCGGCGAACGGCGTGCGCGTGCAGGGCTTCGGCTTCCTCGAGGCGACGCTCGAGGCGGCGCGGCGCGACATCGCCGACACGCTCGCCGCCTTCCACGAGAACAGTCCCGATGCGCCCGGCCTGCAGCCCGAGCGCCTGCGCCTGGCGATGAGGCGGCGCTTTCCGGTCCCCGCCTTCCGCGCGCTGCTCGAGCGCGAGGTGGCCGCGAAGACGGTGGCGCTCGACGGCGGCTTCGTGCGTCTGCCCGGCCACTCGCTCAGGCTCGGCGCGCGCGACGAGGCGCTGTGGCGCAAGATCTCGGCCGATCTCGCGCGCGAGCGCTTCCGCCCGCCGCGCGTGCGCGACTTCGCGCAGACCTACGGCGAGGCCGAGCCGCAGGTGCGCAAGCTGCTGCGCCAGCTCGCACGCCTCGGCCGCGTCGTCGAGGTGGCGCCCGACCAGTTCTTCCTGCGTCCCGCGGTGGCGCAGATGATCGCCGCCGCCGATGCGCTCGGCCCCGACTTCACCGCCGCGCAGTTCCGCGACCGCCTCGACAACGGCCGCAAGGTCGCGATCCAGGTCCTCGAATTCTTCGACCGCCACGGCATCACCGTCCGCCGCGGCGACCTGCGCCGCACCGTGCCGCAGAAGCTCGGCCAATACGGCCCGCCGCCGGGATGACCCATGTCCTTCTTCGGGACCGCGAGCCTCCGGCTCGCTCATGTCGGCGCATTCACATGCGCCTGATGCGAGCGAGA
>NZ_DATBFE010000041.1:0-73699 GCF_036558665.1 Reyranella sp.
AGCAGATCCGCTCGCTGCAGAAGCGGGTGGGCATCACCGCGGTCTATGTGACGCACGACCAGGAGGAGGCGATGGCGATCTCCGACCGCATCGCCGTCATGGAACGGGGGGTCATCGTTCAAATCGGCACCGCTCACGACCTCTACTATCGCCCGGCCACCGAGTTCGTCGCCCGCTTCATCGGCCGGACGAACCTCTTGGCCGGCCGCGTCCTGTCGGCGGGCGAGGTCGAGGTCCAGGGCATGCGTATCGCTCTTTCGACGGGCCGGCCGATAGGCGCCGCGGTCCGGCTCGTGATCCGGCCCGAGATGGTCGGCATTGTGCCGGCGGATTCCGGCCCGCCGGTCGGCCGGGTCGAGCAACGCACTTTTCTCGGCGAGAAGACCGATTACATGGTGTCGCTGGGTGACGCCATGCTGCAGGTCTCCACGATTGACCACTATCGCAAGCCGCTGATCAATGTCGGCCAGTCGGTCGCGGTGCGTTTCCATCCCGAGGGCATTCACATTCTGGACTAAATGGCCTCTCGAGCGATGGCGCGCTCGCCGACCGGACCAGGGCACCGCTTGTCAATCCGGCCGATTTGCTGAAATTCTCGGGCGTGCGCCGGGTCCCCTCGGACCGACCGCGTCTCTGACGGGCAGTGACCATGCGTTTGCGCTGGAAAATCGGGCTGATCGGCGCTGCCGTGCTGGCGACAATCGCGGCTATCCTGGTGCTTTTGCCCCATGTGATCGACGTCGAAGCCTACAAGCCAGGGCTGATCACGGCGGTGCGCGACGCTACGGGCCGTGAACTCGTGATCGATGGGCCGATGCGCCTTTCGGTCCTTCCGGTGCCGGGCATCGGTGCGGGCAAGGTCCATTTCTCCAACGCCGTCGGTGCCAAGGGCGCACAGATGATCGACGTGCGATGGGTAGCGATCACGCCTTCCTGGTGGGCGTTGCTGCAGGGACGCTTCGAGGTCGGCACGCTCACCCTGTATCGCCCGACCATCGTCCTGGAGACCGACGCCAACGGCAGGCCCAACTGGCAGTTCGATCCCGGCGGCGGCACCAGGCAGCAGCAAGGGGCACCGAGCAGCGGCCTTCATCTGGCTATCGGGCGGCTGGCCATCGTGCGTGGGAAGGTCACCTACACAAATCCGCGCGATGGCTCGACGCTCTCCGCCGAGAACGTCGACGGCGGCGCCACGGTGCGCTCGTTCGACGGCCCGTTCGAGATCGATGGCAGCGCCACGGTGAACGGCATCCCGCTCAAGCTCGCTCTCGCGGTCGGCGACGCCGGTGCCGACGGCCATCGCACGAGGCTGTCGCTCGAGGTATCGAGCGGGAAGCTCGCCTTCGATGGCAGCCTGACCGCGGTCGCGCCCGACGCTACGGCGCAGGGTCGTCTTTCTGTCGAGACCGGCCGCCTCAGCGACTTCGTGAATGCGCTGTGGGGTGCGCTGGGAGGTGAGAAACCCCGCTTCGATACGACGGGTGCCGGCCGCTTTTCGTTTGCAGGCAACGTCGTCGTTTCGCCCAGGACCGTCGCGGCCAACAACTTCGAGATCCGGGCAGGCAAGGACGAAGCCAGAGGTTCCCTTTCGCTTGTATTCGAGCCGGTGCCGACGCTCACCGGAAAGGTCTCGCTCTCGCATCTAGACGTCGACAAGTGGCTCATGATCCTGTCGCGGCCGATAGACTTCGCGCCGGCGACCGTGAAGGCCGCCATCGCACCGAGGGCGAAGGACAAGACGTCGTCGCCGTGGTCTGCGCTCGATGCCGATGTCACGGTCGACGTTGGCGAGGCACGCTATCGCCGCGGCATCATACGCAATCTCTCCCTGCCACTTGAGATCAAGAAAGGTGTAGCGACCCTGCCGCGCGTCTCGGCGCTTCTTCCGGGCGACATGAAGCTGGAAGCCGATACGGCCACCGGCCGGTTCAGCCTTTCCGGCGGCGATCTGCGCCAGACGTTGAACTGGCTGGACATCGACACTTCAGGTATCCCGGAAGGCAGGCTGCGGACGCTGAGCGTGGACGGGAAAGTGGCTTCGATGCCGGGCAGTCTGCAGGTGAGCGATGCCCGGTTTGCGCTCGATGACACGACAGGTACCGCAGGAGGGACGCTCCTTCTCAAGTCACCGTTCTCGGCGGCGCTCCATGCCGAGGCGAATCAAGTCGATCTGGAAGCCTACCGACCAACGGTATCTCCGACGCCGATGCCCGACCCTGTTGCACCTGCACCCTCATCGCAGCAAGGGGTGAAGGTGTCGCCGGCCGACACTCCCACGATCGCTCTGAAATTGAAGGTCGGCAATCTTGCCTTCCGCGGCCAAATGCTCAAGGGCGTCGAAGGCGATGTGACCGTCCAGGGGAGCCATCTCCAGCTCGCCGGCGTCAGGATCGCCGACGTCGCCGGCGCCAGGCTGGATCTCAAGGGGGCGGTGGATGATTTCGGCACCGCGCCGCACTTCGACCTTTCTTTCAATGTCGCCGCCTCCGATGCCGACCGCCTGCTGGACTATGCCGGTCTGCCACATTTCCTGAATGGGAGGATCGGGCGCGCCACCGCGAGCGGTGGCGTCTCCGGCACCTTCGCTTCCGTTGCGCTACGCGACGTCGCCACCAACTTTCTCGACACCGAAAGCCGCATCTCGGGCACGCTGTCGTTCGGCGACAATGTCGCCTATGATTTCCCCGCCTTCTTCCTGCACACCCGTGATGCGAGCGCGCTGGTCTCGGCCGCGAGTGGCCGCGCGATGTCGAGCGTCGGCTATATTCGCGCCACGGGCAGCCTCAAGGGGACGTCGCAACAGGCGCGTTTCAGCGGCGAGATCAGGGCCCGCGGGAGCCGCATGAATGGCCAGATCGAGACGACCCTCGACCGCCATCCGCGCCTCGTTGCGAATTTGAAAGTACCTGGCGTGCTCAAGATCGACCGCTGGCTGGGAATAGATCCCAAGTCGGCGGCGCACATCGCCCCGGTCGAGGACGCATCCGATCCGACGCCCAGTCCCACGACCTCGCAGCCGATCAATTTGACGGCGCTGCGTGCCTTCGATGTCAAGCTCTCCATGCAGGCGGACACGATGACCTTGACGTCGCTTACCGTCGAGCAGGCCGAGATCGAGGCGGCCTTGACTAACGGCATGGTCAAGGTGGCGAAGCTTGCCGGTGCCTTCTACGGCGGTGCCGCCTCCCTTGCCGGAACGATCGACGCATCGGGCTCGGCGCTCTCGGTCGATCTCGCGGGCGACGTGCGTGGCATCGCACTCGACCGGTTGCTGAAGGGCACGCTGGGCCGCAATACCCTCGCCTCATCCGGTTTCTCGATCGCGATCGAAGGCAAGGTGGATGCGACGGACTTGCGCATCACGGGATCGGGCATTTCCTCCCAGGAGATCCGCAATGCTCTATCAGGCGCCGCGACGGTGAGTGGTTTCCTTCATCCCGTCGTCGTCGACGGATCGCCGGCCTTCGCCAGCTTTGCCGCGAGCGTCGGCGGTATCTTCAGCGACGGTCTGGCGTTCGACGCCCAGGTGCTGAAGAGCTTCATCGGCCGACAGAATCCGCTATCCGGACAGGTCAGCCTGGGCGCCGGCGGCTTGACGATGGAGAACCAGACGATCCGCGGCGCAAGCGCGACCGCCCGGATCAGCGGGCGAGCGAGCTTCGCCGACGACATGATCAACTCGATCGTGACGCTCGACAGCGGCGCGGATCGCTACGTCACCACCGTCAAAGGCCCGCTCGCCGCCCCCGATCTCAACACGACCCGAAATTCGCTGCGTTAGGCAGCGCGATCCTTCAGGACCTGCCAGGCCTGGCGGAAAGCCTTGGCCATTTCTTCGGCCGCAAGAGCGCCGGAGAACAGCACATGGCCCTTCAGGGCGAAGCTCGGCACGCCCTGGATTCCGGCATTGCGCACCATCTGATCGTTCGCCAGCACTTCGCGGCGGCCCTCGTCGCTCACCAGCATCTTCCAAACCGCGTCCGGCTCGAGGCCGCCGGTGCCGCCGATCGCGGCCAACAGCTCGGGATCACCGATATCGGCACCGTCGCAGAAATATCCCTTGAACAGCGCCTCGACGACATCGTCCTGGACGCCCTGCTGGGCGGCAAAGCGGATCAGCCGATGGGCGTTCACGGTATTGGGCGTGCGGCTGAGCTTCTCGAGATGGAACTCGAGCCCGACGGTGGCAGCCGTATCGGTGATCCGCCGATCGATCGCCTGCGCGCGCTCCAGGCCGCCGAATTTGGCGGCCCGGTAGGCCGCCCGCTCGACTCCCTCGGGCGCCATGTCGGGATTGAGCTGGAAGGGATGCCACATCACGCTGAAGCGAAGCTGGTCCTGCTCCAGGAGTTTCAGCGCGGTTTCGAGCTGACGCTTGCCGATATAGCACCAGGGACAGATCGCATCGGAAATGACGTCGATACGTCCAGCGGGGGCGATCGTGTCCATGACAAGTCCTTTCCATTCGGCTGGTGTAACCTATACCCGCACTGCGACCTGAACAACGAGGCCCACCATGGAAAAGCCCCGCTACCGCTCCGCTTTGATCGTCGGCACCGGACCGGGGCTGAGTGCGTCGTTGGCCCGACTGTTCACCAAGCATGGCCTTGCCGTGGCGATCGCAGCCCGCCAGACGGACAAACTCGCGGCATTGGCGACAGAGACGGGCGCGGCCGTATACAAGTGCAACGCTGCCGACCCGGCGGATGTTGCGCCCGTGTTTGCCGCGCTCGACGCGACCGGCGGGCCCGATGTCGTGGTCTACAACGCAAGCGCACGCGTGCGCGGCCCGCTGGTCGAACTGGCCCCCGACGAGGTCAAGCGAGCGCTCGAGGTGAGCGCGTTCGGCGCCTTCCTGGTCTCGCAGGAGGCGGCGCGGCGCATGCTGACCAAGGGCCATGGCGCCATCCTGCTCACCGGAGCAACGGCAGGCGTCAAGGGCTTTGCGCTCTCGGCTACCTTTGCCATGGGCAAGTTCGCTTTGCGTGGCCTCGCGCAATCGATGGCCCGCGAACTGGCCCCGAAAGGCATCCACGTCGCTCACTTCGTGATCGACGGTGGCATCCGAAGTGCGGCACGACCGGTGCCGCCCAACCACCCTGACAGCCTGCTCGACCCCGATGCCATCGCCGAGACCTATTGGGCGGTGCTACAGCAACACCGCAGCGCCTGGAGCTGGGAAGTCGAGGTGCGCCCGTGGGTGGAGAAGTTTTGAACCCCGCAGTTTGCCTGTACTCGAACGAAAAGGAGCAATCCAAATGAAACGTCCGGCATCGACGTTGGCGGTCGTGGTGCTTGCAGGCATCGGCGCCGCGCTCCCGGCCTTCGCTCAGATCGAACCACCCCATCGCAAGCCCGGAATGTGGGAGCAATCCATCCAGCTCTCCGCCGACAGGACGATGACCATGCAGATGTGCATCGACGAGGAGACCGAGAAGCAATATTCGGCGATGGGCCGGAACAGGCCGGGCTGCACGCAGGAGTTCCACAAGATTCCCGGCGGCTATTCCTTCAAGGGTACCTGCGAAGGCAAGACGGCGACCGGCACGGCAGTCGGCGATTTCGACAAGGCGATCAAGGTCGAAGTCGACAGCGAAGGCACGCACATGATCTCGAACCTCAGATATCTCGGTCCCTGTCCGGCCGGCCGCAAGGCAGGCGACGTTGTCGTACCGGGCGGTCGGGTGGTGAATATCAAGGATCTGCCGCACTGACATCGGCAACCAGCATCACGCCGCGCAGCAGCCGCAGGACGGCGTGAAGGTCGGCGGCGACGTGCAGGCACTTCGCACGGACCTCGTCCGTCGGCTGCACAATGTCAGGCACCATGATTGCCATCGTGCCGGCGGCGTGCGCGGCGGTGAGTCCGGCGTTGGAATCCTCGAAGGCGATGCAGTTCGCGGGTGGCACGCCGAGCCGGCGGGCAGCCTCGAGATAGACGTCGGGGTGAGGCTTGCCGCGACCGACATCGTCGCGGGTGGCGATCGCCTTGAAGCGGTCGAGCAGGCCGGCACGTCCAAGATACCTGGCGACCGTGGCCTGGCTCGACGAGGTGGCGATGCCGAGCGGCAGTCCGCATGCCGCAAGAAAGTCGAGCAGCTCGACGGCGCCCGCCTTCAGCGGCACGCCGGCTTCGAAGGCGCGGCGGGCATGCTCGTCGAAATGGTCGGAGAAGGCTTCGAACGCGAAGCCGGGACCGTAGAAATCGCGGATCATGCCGTCGCAGACCGGGCCCGGAATGCCGATCATCGAGTGGCAGAAGGCGATCGGCATCTCGAGCCCCATCGCCACGGCGGCGGCCTGCAGGGCGTCGATATAGACGGCTTCGGTGTCGATCAGCAGGCCATCCATGTCGAACAGCACCGCCCTCACGGGTTTCGCGAACATTCTTTCGTTCTAAGCTCGGCTCAGTAAACAGCAAGGGAGAGAAGAATCATGCATATCCATAATCTCTACGTCGATGCCAGCGGGGAAACGCATTTTCGCGACATCGAGGTCGAATGGAAAGACCAAGGCCGCGGCGGCAAGACTTCAGCCGTCTTTCCGGCGACCGGCATCATCTTCCGTGAGACGCCGGGGACTTACGACTACGAATGGCATCCCGCTCCGCGCCGCCAGTACATCATCAACCTCGACGGTGCTGTGTCGATCCAGGCGAGCGACGGGGAAACGCGCATCATCGGCGCAGGCGAGGTGCTCCTGGTCGAAGACACCCATGGCAAAGGCCATTTTTCCAAGGCGGTTGAAGGCAAGATGCGCCATTCGATCTTCGTGCCGATCGAATGACGGGGGCAAGGGTGCGAAATTTCATCGCCGACCTTAGGCTTTATGCCGGTGCCGCGGGCGGCAATCGCGCTAAGCTCGCCTTGCCCGCATCAGCCGAGGAGTGAGCCATGTCCGTCGCGACCGCCGATCCCATGCTCGATATCGTGACCGCCGCGAAGCGGGTATTGCCTGGCGGCAGCTTCGGCAACATGCCGGCCGAGGTGGTCTTGAAGGACGGCAAGGGCGGGCGGATCTGGGACGAGGCCGGTCGCGAGTATGTCGACTTCCTGCTGGGTTCGGGGCCGATGTTCATCGGCCATGGCCACCCAGAGGTGACAGCGGCCGTGCAGGGCCAGGTGCCGCTCGGCACGACCTTCTTTGCCAACAACCGCCACGGCATTGCGCTCGCCGAGGCGATTGTCGCCGCGGTGCCCTGCGCCGAGCAGGTGCGTTTCGTGTGTTCGGGCACCGAGGCCGATCTCTATGCCATGCGCGCCGCCCGCGCCTTCCGCCGGCGCGACAAGATCCTGAAATTCGAGGGCGGCTACCACGGCATGAGCGACTACGCCCTGATGTCGATGGCGCCGAAGAACCCCGGCAATTTCCCCCGCGCGATCCCCGATTCGGCAGGTATTCCGAAAAGCGTCCAGGACGAGATGCTGATCGCGGCCTTCAACGACATCGAGATGACGGAAAGCCTCATCAAGGAGCACCGCGACGAGCTTGCCGGCGTCATCGTCGAGCCGTTCCAGCGCCTGCTGCCGCCGGCACCCGGTTTTCTTCAGGCGTTGCGCCGCGTCACGCAGGAGCACGGCATTCCACTCATCTTCGACGAGGTCGTGACCGGGTTCCGCTTCGCCTACGGCGGCGCCCAGGAATACTACGGCGTAACGCCCGATCTCTGCACCTTGGGCAAGATCGTGGGCGGCGGATTCGCGCTCGCGGCCATCGCCGGCCGCGCCGACATCATGGCGCATTTCGACAAGCTCGCCGTCGCCGACGAGGACTTCCTGTTCCAGGTCGGCACGCTGTCCGGCAACCCCGTCGCTTCGGTGGCGGGCCTTGCTACGCTCGAGGTGCTGAGGCGCCCCGGGACCTACGAGCGCGTCTTCCAGACGGGCCGCACGCTCATGGCCGCCCTCGACGATCTTCTCAGGAAGGCAGGCATCAAGGCGCGCGTGATCGGTGAGCCGCCGCTGTTCGACGTCGTCTTCACCGAGCAGCCGGTGCGCGACTATCGCGGCACGCTGAAAGGCGACAAGGTGATCGCTGCGCGCTTCAACCAGCTCCTGCGCGAGCGCGGCATCATGAAAGGCGAGTCGAAATATTATGTCAGTCTCGCCCACACCCAGGCCGACATCGACCACACGATCGGCGCCTGGGCCGACTCCATAAAGGCGCTGGCGAAAGACTGATTCTTTCACGAGCACACCTGTGCAAAGCAGGAACCGGTCGCGGCGTGGCCGCCGCTATGGCGCCTCCAGCCCGCGCCGCTTCAGCACCGGCGCCAAGCCGGGATCGGAGAGAGCCGCCAGGAGGGCCGTCGAGGCCTCCTGTTCGTGCGTCACGGCGGAAATGGCACCAGAGTAGGTCGTATAGACCTGAATCGCATCCGGCAGCAGTCCGGCAAAACGCACCGTCGGTACGAGGCGCAATTCACTCGCCTGCTGGAGGGCAAGGTCCGCGTCGCCGCGGGCGACCGCCTCGCCGGCCGGGCCACTCCTCACTAGAACGGCTTTCCGGCTCACCTCGGACGAGATCCCGAGCGCCTGGAAAATCTGGACCAGGGCGTTGCCGCTGGTGCTGCCCGTAGCCGGATCCATGTACGCGATGCGGCGCGCCTTCAAGAGGGTCTGCCGGAACGCCTCGACACTGTAAATATCGGGTTGCGGTGCATTGAGGCTCACGGCGACGCCGATGCCGACGCGGGCCAGCGGCGTGATCGAATCCCCGGTCACAGTGCCGACGTCGGCCAGTGCATCGAGGCCATCCGACGTGAGCACGATCACGTCGAAGGTCTCGCCGGCGCGCAGACGCCGGATCAAGGCCCCGGCGGTATCACTCACGATCGCGACCTTGTTGCCGGTCTGCTTCTCGAAGGCAGGAATGACGTCCTGCGCCACCGGGCGGAAGGCACCGGTCGTCATGAGCTTGATGTCCGCTGCCGATGCAGCTGCCGTGCCGGCCAGCATCAGGCCGAGGCTGAGGAGGATACGGGCAGCCGGTCCTGTCATGTCGGCACTCCCTGGACGATGCTGGCGACGATCACGCGGCCGCCCTTGCAGACGAGCATCGTCGAACCGTCGGCATCGATTCGCAAGGCGTGATGGACGGGCAGACGGTGCAGATCGTTGCCCGTGTCGAGGATCGCCGGCCCGTCAGTGCAGTAGACGATATGTATGCCCATTCCGACCGTGCCGCGTTCGCCTGCATCGAGGACATCGAGGTCGATCGTGACGGCGCTGCGGGCCCCGATCAGATTGACCACCTCGACCGGCCCCGCTTCGAGGCGACTCGTGACAGGCAGTTCGCCCGCGAACCGGACCGGCTTGAAGGGGCGGCGCTCGTCGATCTCGCCCTCTGGTGTCTCGAGCACGAGTCCCTTGCCGGCGATCACCATCTGGATTCGGTCGAAACCCGAATAGTCGGAGAAAGACCCGGACTCGGCAATGGGCGTGCGGCTGAACCTCCAGACTCCTTCCTGTGCCGCAATGTCGATGGTGAAGCCGCCACCGTTCTTCCAGGGCATGCGCCGATACTGCGACGGATCGAGGAGCGTGATCATGCGTCAGGCGGCGGCGACCGTCCCTTGCTCGAGCAAAGTCACGATCTCGGCCTCGGCATAGCCGTGCTCGGCGAGAAGGGCACGCGTATGCTGGCCGGACACGGGTGCCGTGCCGCGTAGTGTGCCATCCTCCTGCCGCGGCATGCCGGGTAAGGCCGGTACCGGGACGGCCACGTTGAGCCCCGCCTGGCCCAGCCATTGGATCACGCCCGTCTCCTTGACGTGCGGCTGCGCGATGAAATCTGCGTAGCTGTTCAACCGCTCATGCATCAGACGGGCGCGGGCAAGCCGCTCGCTCCAGACCGCCCAGGGTCGGCGCGCGAAGGCGGGCCGCAGGATGGCGTAAAGCGCGTCGCTGTTGGCGAGGCGCGAGGCCGCGTCAGCAAAGCGCGGCTCATCGGCCAGGCCGGGCATCTCGATCGCTGCGCACAGGCTTCGCCAATCGCGATCGTTGATGGCGACGATCGATATCCAGCCGTCGGCGATCTCGAAGACGCCACCGGGGGCCCCGCCCGGCCTCATGGTGCCGCCCTCGAGATGACAGGCCATGAGCCGGATCGATTGCAGGGCCGCTGCCGCCTGCATCAGGCTGACGTCCAGATAGTGGCCATGGGACTCGTCGCGCCGTGCATAGAGTGCGGCCGACAGCGCCTGGAAGGCGTAGAGGGCGGTCGACATGTCGACCACGATCACCGGCACCCGATGAGGGATGCCATCCTCACCCCGGTTTTCGTTCATCAGGCCGGTATAAGCCTGAAGCACCGGATCCATGGCCGGCCGCTCGGCCAGCGGTCCGGTCTGGCCGAAGCCGGAGATCGAAAGATAGATCAATCGCGGTTCGCGAGCCGCAACAGCTTGATAGTCGAAGCCCAGCCGTTTGATCACGCCAGGGCGGAAGCCTTCGAGGAACACGTCGGCGCCCTTCAGAAGGCGCCAGACCACGTGTTTGCCGGCCTCGGTCTTGAGGTCGACCGCGATGCTGCGCTTGCCCAGGTTGCCGATGATCGAGAAAGCGGTGTGGCTGCCATAGCGCGTGCCGAGCGTGCGCGCCCAGTCGCCGTCGCCAAGGCCCTCGACCTTGATGACCTCGGCGCCGTGCTGGGCCAGCAGCATGGCGCAGTAGGGCCCGGCAATTCCCTGGCTGAGGTCGACAACCTTCAATCCGCTGAAGGGCGCATCGTAGCTCATCCACTCCTCACTATCGGCATCCGGTGCGGCGTCTGGCTCATGGCGGTTGCCTCCGATCGATACGGTGGCCCACCATAGCGCGGGATTCGCAGGAGCTTCCATGTCGACCATCCGGCATCTTTCGTTCATCGGTCTTGAATATGCGTTCGCGCCGGAGAAGGCCTACGGCATGTCGCGCGGCGGCGGCTTTCGGCGGCAAGGCGGGCTTGTCGAAGTGGAGACCGATGCCGGCGTAACGGGAATCGGCGAGGCGTTCGGCAATCCCTTCGTCACGCGGGAGTACTTCCGCATGATCGAGCCGTTCTTCGTGGGCAAGAGCGTGTTCGACTTCGAGCATATCGAGGCCCGCATCAGAAACTCGATGTACCATCTGGGAGTCGGCAATCAGCTCACGGCCTGCCTTGCCGGCATCAACGTCGCCCTGTTCGATGCCATCGCCCGCGGCTTCGGCGTGCGCCTTTGCGACCTCGTCGGAGGTTGCCGCACGACGCGCATTCCAGCCTACGCTTCGACCGGCTTTTTCTCAGACGATCCGGCGCGCCAGCTTTCTCACATGCTCGCCGAGGCGGCCGGGCATCCCTACGCCGGCGCCAAGATCAAGATCGGCCGTGGTCTCAAGAGCGACCTCGAGCGCGTGCGCCAGGCGCGCACCGCCTTGGGGCCGGACAAGCTCCTGATGGTCGACATCAACGGCGCCTATACGGTCGACGTGGCGCTCGAATGCGCACGCGCCATCGCACCGTTCGACATCCACTGGATCGAAGAACCCCTGCCGCCGGGCGACTTTGCGGGCTATGCCGAGCTGCGCGCCCGCTCGCCCATTCCCGTTGCCGCCGGCGAGGCCCATCATACCATGCGCGACTTCCGCGCCCTGATCGACGGCCGCTGCGTCGACATCGTGCAGCCGTCGATTCCCGGCGTTGGCGGTCTTACCGAGGCGAGGCGCATCGCCACGCTGGCCCTCGCGGCGAACGTCCGGCTCGCGCCGCACGTCTGGGGCGGCGCGGTCGGGCTCGCGACCGCCTTGCACTTTGTCGCTGCGCAGCCCGCTTCGCCACATGTCGATCACCCGCCGCATCCGCAGATGCTCGAATACGACATGAGTGACAATGCGCTGCGCACCGAGCTTCTCAAGACGCCGCTGAAGCTGGACGGCGGTCACGTCCTCCTGCCGGAGGGACCCGGGCTCGGCATCGAGCTCGACCCTGCGACCGTAAAGCGCTACCGGGTTTGCTGAATGAGGGAGGGCGTGCCAACATCGCGTTTGCGGTGCGCGAGACGCCGCTTTTGTCGGGGAACTTCGCGTATGGTCAAGGTCGATCGTCGTTCAGTCGTCGCAGGCGCCGCGCTTTTCGCCTTTTCGCTGCCGTCCGCTGCCGACGCCCAGCAAGCGATCAAGATCGGTGTCCTCTATCCCTTGAGTGGCAATGCCGCGAGTGCCGGCAATATCGCCAAGACGGCGATCGAACTCGGCGCCGATCTCGTCAACAAGGGCGATCCCGAGCTCGGCAAGCTGATGCCCATCGCCAAGGGTGGTGGCCTCTCCGGGCTGAATGGCGCCAAGATCGAGCTTGTCGTCGCGGACAACCAGGGTACTCCGGCGGCTGGCCAGAACCAGGCGCTGAGACTCATCACTCAGGAGAAAGTGGTGGCCATCCTCGGCGCCTATCAGTCGGGCATCACCCAGACAGCGAGCGCCGTCGCCGAGAAATACGGCGTTCCGTTCCTGACGCCCGAGTCCACCGCGGCTGATCTCACCGAGCGCGGCTACAAATGGTTCTTCCGCACGACCCCTATCGCCACGAACTTCGCCAAGGCCTACTCGGATTTCCTCAAGCAGCAGAAGGCGGCCGGTCGGAAGGTCGATTCGATCGCGATCGTCTACGAGAACACCGAGTACGGCAAGTCGACGTCCACAGCGATCGCCGATCTGTTCGCCAGGGAAGGCCTCAATATCGCGATGAAGGTCCCCTATTCGGCGAACTCCACCGATGTGCAGCCGCAGGTCCTGCAGCTCAAGGAGAAGAGCCCGGATGTCGTGATCTTCATCTCCTACACGTCCGATGCGATCCTTTATGCCAAGACGATGAAGTCGCTGAACTGGAAGCCCGAGATCATGGTGGCTGACGACTCCGGCTTCAATGATCCGGCCTTCGTGAAATCCATGGGTTCCGAGGTCGAAGGACTGATCAGCCGTTCGGTCTTTGCGCCCGGGAAGCCCGGCAGCATTCCGGCAATTGCCGACGCGCTCTACAGGAAGAAGAGCGGCAACGACCTCGAGGACGGCTCGGCACGTGCCCTGCAGGGCTTCCTGGTTCTGGTCGATGCCATCAACCGCGCCAAATCGACCGATCCAGCCAAGGTTCGCGAGGCGCTGGTCGCGACCGACATGAAGGCCGACCAGATGGTCGCGGGCTACAACGGCGTGAAATTCGATGCCAAGGGCCAGAACACGCTGGGATCGAGCCTCGTCATTCAGATGCACGGCGGCAAGTACGTCGCGGTATGGCCGAAGGAGAAGGCCACCGCCGATATCAGTTTGCCCTACAAGGGCTGGACGAAATAAGACTGAACCAACCGAGAAACGTCATCCTTGGGGAGGCAACGATGTTGAAGGCACTTCGCGCGGGGCTCGCGGTCGGCGTCGCCGCGGTGGCCCTCGCCTGCACCACGCAGGTATGGGCCCAGCAGACGGTCAAGGTCGGTGCGATCTATCCGCTCAGCGGCAATTCCGCGAGCGCGGGCAACTACGAGAAGATGGCGCTCGAGCTCGGCGCCGACATCGTGAACAACGGCAATCCCGACCTCGCCAAGGTCCTGCCGCTTGCCAAGGGCGGCGGCCTGCCGGGACTGAAGGGTGCCAAGATCGAGATGGTCTTTGCCGACAACCAGGGCACTCCGGCCGCCGGCCAGAACCAGACGCTGCGACTGATCACGCAAGAGAAGGTGGCGGCGGTGATCGGCGCATACCAGTCGGGTATCACGCTGACGGCGAGCGCCGTGGCGGAGAAATACGGCATTCCCTTCCTCAACCCCGAGTCGGTCGCGGCAAACCTGACGGAGCGCGGCTTCAAATGGTTCTTCCGCACGACGCCCGTGGCCGCCGACTTCGCCAAGGCCTATTCCGCCTTCCTCAAGGAGCAGAAGGCAGCGGGACGCAAGGTCGACTCGATCGCCCTCGTGCACGAGAACACCGAGTACGGCAATTCGGTCGCCAGCGTGATCGGCAACACCTTTGCCAAGGACGGCCTCAACGTCGGCATGAAGGTCTCGTACTCGGCGAATTCGACCGATGTGCAGCCGCAGGTCCTGCAGCTCAAGGAGAAGAATCCCGACGTCGCGATTTTCATCTCCTACACGTCGGACGCCATTCTCTATGCCAAGACGATGAAGGAGCTGAACTGGAAGCCCGCCATCCTGATCGCCGACGACGGAGGCTTCAACGATCCGGCCTTCGTCAAGGCGATGGGTTCGGTGAGCGAGGGCCTGATCAGCCGTTCGGTCTTCGCGCCCGGCAAGCCGGGCAGCGTGGCCGCGATCTGCGATGCGCTCTACAAGAAGAAGACGGGCGACGGGCTCGACGACGTCTCGGCGCGCGCCTTGCAGGGCTTCTTCGTCATGGCCGACGCGATCAACCGCGCGGGCTCGACCGATCCGGCCAAGATCCGCGATGCGCTTCGGACGACCGATCTCAAGCCCGAGCAGCTGGTCGCCGGCTACGACGGCGTGAAGTTCGACGACAAGGGACAGAACATCCTGGCCTCCACCCTCGTCACGCAGCTCCGCAACAGCCAGTACGTCTCGGTCTGGCCGAAAGCGCGGGCGACGCACGAGCTGGTCCTTCCCTACAGAGGCTGGTAGGCGGATGATCGCCGCGGGCGAGCCTGCATGACGACCGCTCTTCTGCTGCAGGTCGTGGTGAGCGGCCTGCTGCTGGGTGCCGTCTACGCGCTCTTCTCGTCGGGCCTCAGCCTGATCTGGGGCATGATGAACGTCGTGAACTTCGCGCACGGCGAGTTCGTCATGCTGGGCATGTATACGGCCGTGGTGGTATGGACGGCTCTGGGTGGCGGCCCCTGGGCTTCCGTCCCGGTCGCCACCATCCTGATCGCGACGCTCGGCGTCCTCGCCTATTTCCTGCTCGTCAGACACATCATGCGCGGGCCGATGCTGGCGCAAATCCTGGGTACGTTCGGCCTGGCGCTGTTCCTGAGGTACGGCGCCTTGTGGGTCTTCGGCGCCAACTTCAGGACCCTGCCGGACGACCTTGTCGGCCACTCCTTCGTCCTCGGCAGCATCCGCTTCGAGGGATCACGGGTTCTGGCCGGCGCCGTCGGATTCATCGTCACCCTGCTGTTGCACCTGCTGCTGACGCGCACGGCGGTCGGCAGCCGCATGCTGGCCGTATCCGAGGACGCGACAGCCGCGCAGCTCATGGGCATCCGGCCACAGCGCATGCAGGCCCTCGCCTGGGCCCTGGCCGGCGCGGCGACCGGCATCGCGGGCGCGCTGATCGCCACCTTCTTTTACACGTCGCCCACGGTCGGCGAGACGCTCGCCATCGTGGCCTTCGTCACCGTAGCCCTCGGCGGTTTCGGCAGTGTCCTGGGAGCGCTGGTGGCCGGCCTGCTGATCGGCGTGGTCGAGTCGCTCTCGGCCTTCCTGATCGGTCCGGTTTACAAGGACGTGATCGTCTATGCGGTGTTCGTGCTGGTGCTGTGGTTACGGCCGCAGGGCCTGATGGGCAAGGCATGATGACGCCGCGCCGCCTTCTGCAGCTTGCAGCCATCGTGCTGGTGCTCGCCTATCCGATTCTGACGGCCGGCTCGCCGGTCTGGCAGCGGCTCGGTGCGCTGGTGCTGCTCGCCGCCATCAGCGCCTCGGCCTGGAACATCGTCGGCGGCTATGCCGGCCAGGTATCTGTGGGACACGCGGTGTTCTTCGGCATCGGCGCCTATTCCGCCGTGGTTGCCTTCGTGCACCTCGATCTGCCGCCTATACTGGGCGCGCCGGTGGGCATGTTGCTCAGCGTGGCCGTCGCCGTCGTGGTCGGCGTGCCGACGCTTCGTTTGTCCGGGCACTATTTCAGCATGGCCACCATCGCCGTCGGCGAGCTGGTGCGCGTGCTGAGCTCGACCAGCGACTGGCTGGGCGGCGCGCAGGGGCTCGGCGGTCCCGCCATGCCCCGTTCGGTGTTCGACCTCTCCTTCGTCTCGGCCATGCCCTACTACTACATCTTCCTCACGGTCCTCGCGGGGCTGCTGGGGCTCACCTGGTGGATCGAGCGCGGACGCATGGGCTTCTACCTGCGCGCCATCAAGGACAGCGAGCGCGCCGCCCGCTCGCTCGGTGTCTCGGCGGGACGCTACAAGCTCCATGCCTACATGCTGAGCGCGGCCTTCACCTCGCTCGCGGGTTCGCTCTATCTCTGCATGTTCGGCTTCGTCGATCCGGAGTCGGGCTTCGGGATCCTACTTTCGGTCAAGATGGTGGTTATGGCAGCCCTCGGTGGCGCCGGACAGCTCTTCGGGCCGCTGGTCGGCGCCTTGATCCTGGTACCGCTCGAGGAGCTGTCGAACAGCCTGCTGGGCGGGCAGGGGGCCGGCATCACCTTCGTGGTCTATGGCGCCATCATCGTGATCATCGCTCGCTTCCTGCCAAGCGGCCTGCTGTCATTGCTGGAGCGACGACCAGGCAGAAAGACAAAGACAGCGCCCGCGGTCGCGAGCCCTGCGAGCGGCCATGCTGATTGAAGCGCGCGGCATCACTCGCCTGTTCGGCGCGTTCAAGGCCGTGGACAACGCCTCGGTCACGGTCGAGGAGGGCGAGATCTTGGGCCTGATCGGGCCCAATGGCGCGGGCAAGTCGACCTTCTTCAACTGTCTGACGGGCGATCTCGCGCCGAGTTCGGGCAGCGTGCATTTCGCCGGCGTCGACGTGACGCGTGAGCCGCCGGAGGCGCGGGCGCGCCTCGGCCTTGCCCGCAGTTTCCAGGTGCCGCTCACCTTCGAGTCGATGTCGGTGCTCGACAACGCGATGATCGGCGCACTGCTGCGTCATCCCCACGCCGGGGACGCGCGCACCAGGGCGCGGGCGGTGCTGGAGCGCGTCGGCCTTGGCCCGCTCGCCGATGCGCCGGCCAGAAGCCTCGGCACGCCCGGCCGCAAGCGCCTGGAGATCGCCCGTGCGCTCGCCTCGGAGCCGAAGGTATTGTTGCTCGACGAGGCCATGGCCGGCCTTACGCCGACGGAGGTACGCGAAGCCATCGAGCTGGTGCGCCGCATCCATGGCGACGGCATCACCATCGTGATTGTCGAGCACATCATGGAGGTCATCACCTCGCTCGCCCGGCGGGTCGTGGTGTTTCATCAGGGGCGCGAGATCTCTCGCGGAACGCCGCGCGAGGTGACCAGCGATCCGCATGTGATCGAGGCCTATCTCGGCCGGCGCAAAGTCAAGCATGCGGGGGATGGATGAACCCGCCGCTTCTCAAGATCGATCGTCTCGAAGTGCGCTACGGCGATCTGATCGGAGTAGCCGACGTGTCGCTCGAAGTGCCGCGAGGTTCGGTCGTAGCGCTGCTGGGCTCGAACGGCGCCGGCAAGACCACGACGCTGAACGCCATTGCGGGTATCGCCCGCGTTTCGGCGGGTACCATCGCCTTCGACAGCGAGAACATCACCGGCCAGCCGGCCTACGCCATCGTGCGCAAGGGCCTTGCCCTCTCGCCCGAGGGCTGGCGGCTCTTTGCCCAGCAAAGCGTCGAGAACAACCTGTTGCTGGGCGCGACGCCGCTCGCTGACCGCGGCTGCATCCCGCGTCTTCTCGAGCGCGTCTATGCAGCCTTTCCACGGCTGGCCGAGCGGCGGGCGCAGCGCGCGGGGACCATGTCGGGCGGCGAGCGCCAGATGCTGGCCGTGGGGCGCGCCTTGATGAGCGAGCCCAAGCTCCTGCTGCTGGACGAGCCGAGCCTCGGTCTTGCGCCGGCGATCGTCGATTCGATGTACGACAGCTTCGCCGCCCTCCACAAGGACGGCCAGACGATCCTGCTCGCCGAGCAGTCGGTCGACGTCGCCCTCGAGGCTGCCGACCATGCCTATGTGCTGCAGGTCGGCCGCACTGTCCTTTCCGGGCCGGCCAAGGCGATGGTCGACAACCCTGACGTGCAGCGCATCTATCTTGGCGTCGAGTGACGAGTGCTGCGTTCGATCAGAACTGGGCGTGCAGTCGGCCGCTGAGGACGTGCACTGGCCCGCGGTCGGCGTTGAAGGCGGGGTTGACCAGGAGCTGATAGTCCGCAGTCGCGATCAGACCCTTGACCAGCTGTAGCGCGTAATAGGCCTCGAGTACATTTTCCGACGCATAGTTGATCCGGCCATCGCCAACCAGCGGGCCAAGCCCTCCGGCGGCGAAGAAATCGACATGTGGTCCCGCCAGCGTGTTGATGGCGCCGCCTATGCCGATTCTGTCGTCGGCGCGACCCCACGACGTGCCCTTGATCGAGACACCGAGGGACAGGCTGCGATCGATGTCGGTGAAGGCCATGATCTCGTTCTGGCCGTCATTCCAGCTCCAGCGCCCGAATACGCCGATATCGTCGGTGATCTCCTGCTGGAGATTGAGGTAGTAACCGTATTTGATACGTCCCTGGCGCGTCTGCGCGATCGTGTTGTCGGCCGTCACTCCGGCGACATTGGCCAGCGCCACAGCATCGTTGTACGAGCCTGAAAAGACGCTGTTGATGAAGCCGCCGATCTTCAATGCGCCGGGTCGGCCGAAGGGTTGGAACCGCAGCTCCAATTCGCTCACATAACCGCCGCGCGCGAACAGGTTCCAGTCGAACAGATTGCCGTTGGACTCCGTCGGCATCAGGAAATAGCCGGCCCGCAGTGCCCACTGCTTCTGGTTCAGCTCCGCGGCGAGACCGTAGGTCAGGCCGACGCGGTCGGCGGCATAGTCGAAAGCACCAGCGGCCCAGATCGACCAGTTGAGGAAGTCGACGCGCGTATCCTGGGCGTAGTCGTTGGTGTCGAACAGGTCGTGCACGGCGAACTTGCCGACCTGCAGCGTGATCCGAGATATGTCCTTGTCGCCGGCAAGCTGGCCGTAGTCGCTCTCGATCCTCTCGCGCTCGCCGCCCAAGCCGAATTCCTGCCGCAGGAAGAGACGCGAGGTGTTGTAGCGCGGGAAGGGGAAGTTGGATTTCTGCGCCTCGCCGTTGGGATAGCCGCCGGCGCCCACGGTGTTGGCGAGGCCGAAGCCCTGCAGGAGTTCGGGGTTGTAGTAGAGCTCCGCGCCTTGCCAGAGGCGCATGCCGAGGAAGGCGGAGACCGTCCACGTCTCGCGCGACTGGCCGCCGCCCGGCAGGCTGTTGGGACCGTCGTAGGGCGCCTGGAAGGGCGGATAGCCCTGGAAGATGAAGGTCGTCTGGCCGTGAATTTCCCAGGAGCCCGGACCGCGATCGGCGATTCTGCCGTCTTCGTCACGGTTGCCCCGGGCCCCGAAGTGATAGTTGAGACCGACGCGGAATTGATGCAGGTCGTACTGCGAGTCGTATCGCGCCGGCGCCGAGGCGAAGCCGAAGCCGCTCAATCCGAGGTGGGCATAGAGATATTCCAGCCGGGCGGACCAACCGGGAGCGAGCGCGTAGTCAAGGCCGCCGCCCAACGCGTAGCCGACGCGCCATTGGCCTGGTGCGGCATCCTCGTTGCCGGTGGTCAGATCGGTGCGCGAATAGCGCGTGCTGGCCCAGGCAAGGCCGGCGGTGACGAACGGCGTCCATCCGCCCAGCGTGTAGCCGATGCGGCCGCGCAACGTCCCCAGATATTCGAGCTGTTCGTTGCCCGAGCCCGAGTCGGTGGCGCGGTAGGACAGGACCTGGTCGAGATCCTGATAGTTCGCGAACGAGAGATCGGCTTCGATGCCGAGCATCCAGCGTGATGGCAGGTTCCATTCGTAGCCGCCCTGCACGCCGCCGAAGAGGGTGCCGAACAAGGTGGTGCCGCCAGCCGAGGAGACGCCGCCTGTCGGATCGCCCAGCGTAGCCGCGGCCTTGCCGAACAGGTAGCCGACGTGGCCGCCGAAGTAGAAGCCACTGGATGCGGAAGCAGGGTCGACCGCCATACCGGGGCTGGTCTTGAAGATGACAAGCGCGGCGATCATGCCGGCGGCGGACGTGGAGAAACCTCGGCCTGTCTTCATCACGCTTCCTGTAGCACGCGGTCACGAACGCCCGTAACAGGTTCAAACGCGCATCAGCGCGCGCACGTGCGCCGCAGTCGCAGCGGCCAGGGCCTCGAGGTCGTAGCCACCTTCGAGCGCGGAGACGACGCGGCCCTTGCCATGTCGGTCGGCGATCGACATGAGCTGCTCCGTGATCCAGCGGAAATCATCTGTCTCCAGACGCAGCTGCGCCAATGGATCGCGCTTGTGGGCGTCGAAGCCCGCCGAGACGATCAGCAGTTCGGGTGCGAAGCGATCGAGCCGGGGCAGGATGCGCTCGCTCCAGCCGGCACGGAACTCCCCGCTGCCGCTGTTGGGGGCGAGCGGCACGTTCACTACATTGCCGTCGATGCCATGCTCGCGCGCGGAACCTGTCCCGGGGTAGAGCGGATATTGATGGGAGGAGCCGTAGAACAGCGACGCATCGACCTCGACCACCGCTTGTGTTCCCTGGCCGTGATGAACGTCGAAATCGAGGATCGCTACCCGCGCGATGCCGTACTGCGCCTGGGCATGCCGCGCGCCGATGGCGACATTGTTGAACAGGCAAAAGCCGCCGGGAACATCCGGCGTCGCATGGTGACCCGGCGGCCGCACCGCTGCGAAGGCGGTGTCGATGCCGCTGCCGTCGAACACGGCATCGACACCGGCGACGACGGCGCCGGCAGCGTGGAGGGCGGCTTCGGCGCTGCCGGCGCTCATCGCGGTGTCGGGGTCGATCATGACAAGCTCGCCGGCAGGCGGCTGGATGCCGAGAATCGCTTCGACGTAGTTCTCCGGATGAACCCGCTGGAGTTGCTCGAGGGTAGCCGCGGTTGCTGCCGCTCGGTGAAGCAGCGCGAAGGATTCGTCTTCGAGCGCAGCCATCACGGCGCGCAGCCGGTCGGGACACTCCGGGTGGTACTCACCCGGATCGTGCTCCAGAAACGAGGGATGGCTGATCAGCAAGGTCGACATCGGAGCCAGTGTAGAGAGGCTCGACGCCCAAGGCATCCCGGTTGACGTTCATTGCATTGGCCGCCAACTTGGCGGGCAAATGCCCGTTCCAAGTGCGCTTGTCTGTGTTCGTTGCGGCGCCCGCCATCCCATCGACCATTATGCCAAGGACTGCCGGGTCTGCCGCGCCAGGGGGGCGCCGGCCAATCTCACCGTTGCCTATGACGAGCAGCCCGGACAGGGTCTTCGCCGCAATTCGCCCTTCGGGTCGGTGCGCTCGATGTGGCGCTGGGACAGCTTCCTGCATGCGCCGGCCACCGAGGCGGTAACGCTGGGCGAGGGCAACACGCCGCTTCTGCCGGCGCCGTCCCTCGGCCTGGGCGACGTCTGGATCAAGGACGAGTCGCGCAATCCCACCTGGTCGTTCAAGGACCGGCTGGGCTCGGGCGCACTCACCATGGCCCGGCGCTTCGGCGCCAAGATGATCGCCTCGAGCTCGTCGGGCAACGCAGGCGCCGCCGCCGCGGCCTATGCCGCCAAAGCCGGCATTCCCTGCCTGGTGTTCACGTTCGTGGGATCGGCCGGTCCGCTGGTGCTGCAGATGCGCGCCTATGGGGCCATGGTGGTCAAGGTGACCGACAAGGCCGATCGCTGGCGGTTGCAGTCGCTCGGCGTGCGCGAGTTGGGCTGGTATCCAACGTCGCCGTTCTTCGGCCCCGTGGTCGGCAGCAATCCCTACGGCATGGAGGGCTACAAGACCATCGCCTTCGAGATCGCCGAGGCCTTCGGCTGGGAGCCCCCCGACTGGTGCATTTTGCCGGTCTGCTACGGCGACGCCCTCTACGGCATGTGGAAGGGCTTCGAGGAGCTGAAGGCATTGGGCTGGATCGTCCGCACGCCGCGCTTCGTTGCAGCCGAGGTCTCGGGTTCGCTCCCGGCGGCGCTTGTCAGCGGCGATCCAATGCCTCCGGATGTCGGGCGCAATGCAGCCTCGATTGCCACCTCGATCGGGGCGGCGCAGGCGACCGTGCAGGCCCTCGATGTGCTCCGGCGCTCCGGCGGGACCGCGGTGACGGTTGGCGACGACGAGATGCGACGCTGGGTCGTGGCGCTCGCAAGCAAGGAAGGCATCTGGCCGGAGGCCTCTTCCGCCGCGCCCTTCGCCGCTATCGAGCGGCTGCGGGCGGAAGGCACGATCAAGCCGAACGAACGCTGCGTGGCGCTGCTCACGGCGGCGGGCCTCAAGGATCCCGATCCGATCGAAACGGCACTCCCTGAGCCGCCGCTCGTGACCGGCGGCCTGTCGGAGCTGCTGGCTGCGCTCAAGACCACGTACGGCTTTGCCCATGGCTGAGTTCGGTGTCGCCCTGGATGGCCGCGCGCCGATCGCCGCCATTGCCGAGCAGGCGCACGTCGCCGAGCAGGGCGGCGCCTCGACGCTCTGGATCGCCTGCCACCTCTTCCTGCGCGATCCGGTGACGACCGCTGCGCTGGCATTGGCTGCCACAACGCGCATCAAGATCGCATTGATGGCGATGAGTCCGTACTCGATGCATCCGGTGTACATAGCCATGGCCGCGGCGAGCCTTGCGGAAGCGTATCCGGGCCGCGTGATCCTCTGTCTGGGATCGGGCGCGCCGGCCGACCTGAAGGCCGCCGGCATAGCTTCACCACGACCGCTGCTGACGATCAGCGAGTCGGTAAAGGTCTGCCGCTCCCTGTTTGCAGGCAAGGTCGCCGATTTCGACGGCAAGGTCTTCAAGGTCGCCGGCCGCCGGCTGGCGAACGCATCAGGCGACATTCCGATCGTGGTCGCGGCCTCGCGGCCCAACATGCTGCAACTCGCAGGCCGCGAAACCGATGGCGTGCTGGTTTCGGCTGCGACCTCGCCGCCCTTCGTGAAAGCGTGCCTCGACCACGCCGCAGCAGGTGCGGCCGGCAGGCCGTTCCGCAAGTGCGGCATTGTCTATACGCGACTCGGTGCGACCGAGAAGGAGAGTATCGATCCCATCCGCCGGCCCATCGGCTTCGTGCTGCGCGGCGCGCATCATGCCGACAACATTCGTCTTGGCGGCGCTTCGCTCGATCAGGCCGCGCTGGCGGCCGCGTATGCGGCGGAGAACTGGAATGAGGTCGATCGGCTGGTGGATGACGATGTCGTGCGCCGCCACGCCGCTTGCGGGACGCCGGCGCAGGTCAGGGCGAAGCTTGCGGAGTACCGCGGCTTCGGACTCGATGAGATAGTCATCGGCGGCATCGATGATGCGTCGGCCATCGCCGCGGCCTTGGCGGCGGCACATGGATAGAGGATGAAGTTCAGCATCAGCCTGCCCACGGGGTTCGAAGGGGTGATGTATCCGGTTCCCTTCGTCCAACCCGGCGATTTCGCGCGCCTGGCCCGGCTCTGCGAGAAGCTCGGCTACCATTCGGTCTGGGGCAACGATCACATCCAGACCCAGCATTATGTCCGCGAGCTGTTTCCCGACACGCCGCCCAACTTCTACGAATTGATGACGGTGCTCTCCTTCTGTGCCGCCGCCACGACCCGGCTGGAAGTCGGCACGGCACTCGCCGTGCTGCCGATGCGCGATCCGTTCTGGCTCGCCAAGACCGCGGCGACCCTCGATCAGCTCTCGAACGGCCGACTCGTTCTGGCGCTCGGCATCGGTGCCTACCGCGAGGAATTCGTTGCCTGGGCGCCGCGGCTCGCGGCCAAGGCCCGGCGCGGCGAGATGATGGACGAGGGCGTGGCGCTGATGCGGCGGCTGTTCGGCGAGCGGCGCGTGACGCACGAGGGCAAGTACTATGCCGTGCGCGACATCGAGATGTTTCCCAAGCCCAGACGTCGGCCCTTCGCGCTCTGGATCGGCGGCCACAACATGGAGGCGGTGGAGCGCGCTGCTCGCGTCGGCACCGGCTGGCTGCCCGGCTGGCGGCCGTGGCTCGAGCTCGCGGAGCGCATCAAGCTGCTGAAGGCGCGGGCTGCCGAGCTCGGCCGCGATCCCTCTGGGATCGAGATCGCACCGCAATTCTCGCTCACCATCGCCCGGACCGCCGAGGAGGCGGAGAAACGCTACATGGCTTCGGGCCTGGTCGCGCATCGCAAGTCGCTCGCCTATACCGGCCGCGATCTTTCCCAGCAGCTGGTGGCGAATCTCGTGGGCTCGCCCGACCTGATCCGCGAGAAGGTGGAGGGGCTGCGCGAGATTGGTGTTGATCACGCGTGCGCCCTGATGATCCCGGCCGACTCGATAGCCGAGTTCGAGGATCAGGTGGAGTGGTTCGCGAACACGGTGATGTAGCCCTTGCTCTCCCGCGGTACCCGCGATGGGAGGTTAGGCAAACTGTCTGATCACCGTTTCACCGAAACGGCTGAGACCGACCTCGAGGTCGGGCAGGAAGGCGTGCACCGGCAGGATAATGCGGTCGATGCCGCGACGCCGGCGCTCCTCGACCGCCGCCTTGGGATCCTTGCCAGATTTGGGCAGGGCATCGGGACAGCCCGCCATCATCTCGATCGCCTTGGGATCGCGACCGCTAGCCTGAGCTGTATGCCGCACGAGATCGAACAGCGGGAAGGTATCGACCTGGGAGCCGATCGAAGGAAAGAAGCCGTTCCCCAGCCGGCCCGCGCGCTTCGCTGCCGCTTGCGAATGACCGCCGATCACGATCGGCACGCTGCCCCGCACCGGCTTGGGGTTCGAGCTGACCTCGTGGAAGTTCACGAACTCGCCCGAGAAACTCGCGCCATCCTTGGCCCACAGCGCGCGCATCGCCGCGACGTATTCGTCGGATCGCTTGCCGCGCTTCTCGAAGGGGATACCCAGCGCTTCGAATTCCTCTTTCAGCCAGCCAACCCCGATGCCGAGTTCGACCCGGCCACCGCTCATGTGATCGAGGGTCGCCACCTGCTTGGCGAGCACCAGCGGATGGCGCAGCGGCAGGATGATGACACCCGTCATGAAGCGCAGCCTGGTCGTGACGGCAATGGCCGTGGCCATCCAGATCAGTGGATCGGGCAGGGATACGGTGCGATCGCCCGGAAGCCGGCCGGATGCGGCATATGGATAGGTCGAGGTGTAAGTGTCGGGATAGACGACATGGTCGACGGCGATCACCGAGTCGAAGCCCGCAGCTTCCGCCAGTCGCGCGAGCCGCGTCGCGCCGGCCAGGTCGGGAAAGGTGTTGTTGCCGAAATGGAGGGTGAACTTCATGGCAGCAGGTCCGCGACAGCCTTGCGATAGCGCGTGATGGCGTTCAGATGGTCGTCGAAGGTCTTGCCGGCGATACGCTTGTGGTGCGCACTCACGTAGGTCGTGTGCGCATTCACGTGGGTGACGCCCGCCTTCTTCCAGAAGCTGATCTCGCGTCGCCAATCCTCCTCGTTGCCAATGCCGGGCGACACCCAGACTTCAAGGCCAACCGATTCCGGATCGCGGCCGGCGTCGCGAATCATGCCACGGAGCTTGTCGAAAGCTTCCAGCGCCTTGTCGTTCGGTGGATAGGCCAGCGGCATGAAGCCGTCGCCGTACCTGGCCGCGCGCCGGAAAGTCGCCTCAGCATGACCGCCGAACCACACTGGCACGCGCCCCGATTTCGGTCGCGGGTTGATGCCGCCATCGTCGAGGCGATGGAATTCGCCTGCGAATTTCACGTTCGGCTGCGCCCACAGCGCCTGCATGAAGCGCACCTGCTCTTCCGATCGTCGGCCGCGCGTGTGAAAATCCATGCCGAGACCCTGGAACTCGATCTGGTTCCAACCGACACCGACGCCCAGGCGGAAACGGCCGCCGGACAAGGCATCGAGGCACGCCGCCTGCTTGGCGACGAGAGCGGCCTGGCGTTGTGCAAGGATCAGCACGCCGACGCAGAAGCCCACCTTCTTCGTGACGCCCGCAAGGAAGCCGAACAGCACGAACGGATCGTGGTAGGCGGTGGCGTTGGAGCCGATGCGCTCGCCGGCGGGAATGATGGCAGGATTCGCCCCCAGCACGTGATCCGGGCAGACCAGATAGTCGAAGCCCAACCCTTCCGCCGCTTGTGCGTAGTCGCGCATCACGTCGGGACCGGTGCCGATGTCGCCGACCGGCAGTGAAGCGCCAAGCTGCATGGTCTCCCCCTACTCTGCCGCCGCGGCCTTGGCGGGCTTGAGGTCGGTCGAATAGCGGAGATGCACGGGCGCGTCCGCCTCGAACGGGCTCTTGAGATCGAGACTCTTGGCGATCTCACGGAGCGCCGGGAAGACCTCGGTGCCCATCAGCCGGATGCAGGTGAGCGAGTCCTCCTGGCTCACCCGGCCGTCATTGCCCCATAACGCCAGGATGCCGGGGCGCGTCTCCTCGAGGATGCGTCGGAGTCTGGCGATCACGGTCTTGGGTGTGCCGGCGATGATGCGCAGGTCGGCCATCTGCTGCTCGAAGCTGGTCTCGCCGCGCGGATTCTTGGCGCGGCCGGCGGCGAACTCGACGAAGGCGCGGCGATTGCTGGGGGAGCCGTAGCCCGACGGCGTGCTCCACACAGGATGGGCAAGCCCGGTGAACTCACCTTGCATCCAGCGGAACTGCCTGGCGTTCTCGATCGCCTTCTCCTCACGATCGGAAATGTGAACCTGGATCAGATAGCCGCGATTCTCCGGTCCTCCGACATAGCCTGTCTGCAGGGCGACGCTGTCGTAGAGCTCCCAGATCTTCTTGGTCTGCTCGATCGAAGTATTGAGCGCGATGTAGGGGTAGCGCTGCTGTGCCGCCCATACGATCGTCTCCTTGCTGATGACGCCCGGAATCCAGACGCGCGGATAGGGCTTCTGCAGCGGCACCGCCCATGGATTGACCACACGGTGCTGGTAGTGCGTGCCCTCGAAACGGAAAGGCCCGGTTTGGGTCCATGCCTTTACGATCAGCTCGTGCGCCTCCTCGAAGCGCTCCCGGTTGAAGGCGGGGTTGACGCCGGTTGCGAGTTGCTCCTGGCCGCCGCCGCGAACGAAGCCCGAGACCAGGCGGCCCCTGGAGATCATGTCGATCATGGCAAGCTCTTCGGCGAGCCGGACCGGGTTCTCCGCCAGCGGTAGCGGATTACCCAGCATCACGATCTTAACCTTCCTGGTCATGCCGGCCAGGATCGCGGCGAAGATGTTGGCCTTGGCCTGCATGCAGAACGGCGCGTTGTGGTGCTCGTTCAGCATGATGCCATCGACGCCGACCTCCTCGGCCAGCATGTACTGCTCGATGTAGTTGTTGTAGAGCCGCGAGCCCGCCACCGGATCGAAATGCTTGTTGGAGAACATCAGCGCGGTGGCACCGAAGTCGCGGCCGGCCTGCTCGGGATAGGCCGACATCGGCTGCTCGGTGAAATACATCAGGTGCATGGCGATTACCCCCGACCGATGAAATCCGTGACCAGCTTCGCAAGAAGCTCGGGTTGCTCCATGTCGACGCAATGGCCACACGACTTGACGACGTGCAGCTTGGCCTGCGGCAGCGCCTCGACATAGCGCTTGCCGGCGCTCAGCGGCACCACCTTGTCGTCGTCGCCCCAGACCACCAGCGCCGGCACGCACACCGCGCCCAAAAGGTGCGGCAGGGTCTGGCTGTACATGTAGGGTTTCCAGGCAATGCGGAAGCTCATCTCACGACAGATGTCCCACATCTCGAGCTGATCGATAGATGGCTCGGCGCCATACACGCCGTCGAATGCCTTCTGGTCGTGGAAACCTGCGCGGGCATAGTCGATGTAACCGGTGACGGCGAGATCGAGGATATCGCCTTCGGTCGGCTTGATGCCCATCGCGCCCACCAGAACCAGATGCGAAAGGTCCGCAGGCGCCATGCTGGCCATCTCGGCCGCAATCCAGCCACCGAACCCCAGGCCGATAAGGGCGGCATTGCGAAGCCCGAGCTCGCTCAAGAGACCACGATAGATGACGGCGATGTCGCGTATGCTGCGCATCCAGTCCGGCCGCTCCGAACGACTGTAGCCCGGATGATGCGGCACGAGCACGTCGTAGCTTTTCGTCAGCGCGTCGTAAAAGGGAAGGCGATCGAGCGTGCCGGTCTCGTGATGGAGCACCATGACCGGACGGCCACGGCCGGCGCGGGCCACATGGAGCCTCGTCCCTGCAGCGTCCATCGTGGAGTCGGTCCAGTCCAAGACGGCCATAAGCACTCCCTTTTCGCGGGAGCGGGAATGGTTGCAACCCGATGTTGGGGAGTCAAACGATCGCCGGCGCGGCGATTGATCCGCGGTTCGACAAACGTCAGGCGACGCTCTGCAAGAGTTTCGCCCAGCGGTCGAGTTGCGGCAGGATGACGTCCGCCTTGGCCGACTCGAGGCTGACCACGACACGCACGACACCGGCATCACGATCGCGCTTCAGCACATCCTGATCCTCGGTCGCTCCCCAGATCGTCACCGGCACCGTCGCCGGGTCGCGCTCGGCCTCGGCCGCCATCTGCAGGAACTTCGGCAGCAGATCGCGTACATTGGCGTAATCCGGCCGCACGCGGTGCGGCATCCAGCCATCGCCGTAGCGCAGGGCGCGCCTGGCGGCATAGGGGAACGCGCCGCCGACCAGGATCGGCGGGTGCGGCTTCTGTGCCGGCTTCGGCCAGGTCATCATGGGATCGAAGTTCACGAACTCGCCGTGATACTCGGGCGTGGCCTTGGTCCAGATCACCTTCATCGCCTCGATGCGTTCGCGCGCGACCTTGTGCCGGGCCTTGAAGGGCGTGCCGTGATTCTCGATCTCGTCGCTGTTCCAGCCATTGCCGACGCCGAACAGGAAGCGGCCGCCGGAGACCTGATCGATCGAGGCGACGAGCTTGGCGGTCTGGATCGGATCGCGCTGGACCACCAGGCAGATGCCGGTGCCCACCTTGAGCCGGCTGGTGGCCGCGGCCGCCCCGGTCAGGGTCACGAACGGATCCATCGCGTCGTAGTATTTCTTGGGCAGCTCGCCACCGCTCGGAAAGGGCGACTTGCGCGACAGCGGAATATGCGAGTGCTCGGGCGCCCACAGCGATTCGAAGCCACGCTCCTCCAGTGCCCTGGCGAGGTCGCCGGGCGACATGGAATAATCGGTGAAGAACATCGCCGCGCCGAGATGCATGGGTGTTTTCTCCTTCGAGCTATGCCGCGGCCTTCGTCTTCGGCCAACGGGCGGCGGCGAGCGGCAGGACCTTGTCGATCAGTCGCCGCGTCTGGGCGATAATCTCATCGCCGTTGGCGCCGACGGGCCGAAGAATGAATTTCTCGATGCCGCCGCTCACGTATTCGACAACCCGATCCAGGATCGCAGTCTCGTCGCCGATCGCGAAATATCGCTGGGCCTCGCGCCCCGTGCGCTTGGCGTAGGCTGCCATTGCGGCCGTGACGACACCGTCGCTCGCCGCGCCGAAATGGAAAGGAAAGCTGGCACCGTAGTGATCCTTGTCGATCGATCGGCCGGCTTCGGCCGTCGCCATCTTGATCGCGGCAACCACGCGTGCCGCATCGGTGGGCGTCTCGCCACCGCCTTGCCAGCCGGTCCCATATCGTGCGGTTCGTCGGATGGCGGCGTCGGACGAGCCGCCTATCCACATCGGCAGGTCGGGCTGCACCGGCCTTGGCGAGATCGAAGCGCCCGTCAGTCGATAGTGCGTCCCGGCGAAGTCCACGCTGTCCTCGCGCCACAGGCGGGCGATGATCTCCAGTGCCTCGTCGGTGCGCTTGCCGCGGGTGTGCGTATCGATGTTCAACGCCTGCCATTCCGGACCGAGCGGACTGCCGATGCCGAACGCCGGCAGCAGGCGGCCTCCGGAAAGGACGTCGATAGTCGCGCATTGCTTGGCGAGCAGCACCGGGTCGCGCAGGGCGAGCGAGACGACGTTCATGCCGAATCGCAGCCGCCGCGTGCGGCCAGCCAGCGCCCCCATGGTCGCCATGCATTCCAGGATGGGCTGGCGGCTGATCAGCCGGTCGGTCTGCCAGATCGAATCGACGCCGCCGTGCTCGCAGAGATCGACCCAGCGCCAATAGTCGGCGGCCCCGGCGAAAGGGAATTCCATCAAGCCAAGGCCGATGGCGACGGTCATGCATGCGCCTTCGCGAGTGATACCCACTGATCGAGCTGACGGAGGATCTCGTCGCGATTCGCATCCGGGATCGCCAGCAGCGCGCCGTGAATGCCGGCCTTGGCGTAGCCCGCGAGTACCTTGGCTTCGGGCGGGGCGGCGAAGACCGTGACCGAAAGCGAAGCGGGATCGCGCCCTTTCTCGGACGCCATGCGACGCAAGCGGTCGATGCCCTGCACCGGATCGAAGCCGCGTGGCCTTGGCAGCCAGCCGTCGCAGTATTCGATGATACGGCGCAGCGTATGGTCGGTCTCGCCGCCGAGCAGGATCGGCGGGTACGGGCGCTGCCGAGGCTTCGGCCACGACCAGGCAGGATCGAACTTCACGAACTGGCCGTGAAACGAGGCCTTCTCCTCGGTCCACAGCGCCTTCATGGCCAGCACATGCTCGCGCATGATCTTGAAGCGGCTGCCGTGCGTGGCGCCGTGGTTCTCCATCTCGTCGACGTTCCAGCCGCCGCCGATGCCGAAAATGAAGCGGCCGCCCGAAAGCTGGTCGAGGCTCGCGATCGCCTTGGCCGTGACGATCGGCTCGTGTTGCGGAACGAGGAGGATGCCCGTGCCGACCTTGAGTTTCGTGGTGGCGGCCGCGGCGAAGGACAAAGCCACGAACGGATCGTGGGTGTGGGAGTAGCGCTTGGGCAATTCGCCGCCGCCGGGAAAGGGGGTGCGTCTGCTGAGCGGAATATGGGTGTGCTCCGGCACGAACAGCGATTTGAAGCCGCGCTCCTCGAGTGCCCGCCCCAGCTCGCTCATGTCGATTCCGTAGTCTGTCGGGAAATAGCAAACGCCCAGATCCATGCGGAGTCCTCCCGGAATCGATTTTCGACGATACGTCCGCTAACGTCGCGCTGCCAAGCCCCGCAACGCACGGAGACGATCATGCAGCTCGGCCGCCTCGGAGTCTGGTACTCGACCGACAAATTGAACGGAGCGCAGCTCGCCGATCTGGCACGTGCTGTGGAGAAGAACGGCTACACGACTTTGTGGTATCCCGAATCGCGCGGCTACGAATCGATGTCGCTCGCCGCCTTTCTGCTCTCGAAAAGCAGCCGGCTCACGATCGGCAGCTCGATCGCCAACATCTATGCACGCGATCCATTCACCGCCCGCCGCGCCATGGTGTCGCTGAACGATCTCTACGGCGGGAGGTTCGTGCTCGGGCTCGGCGTCAGCCATATCCCGATGGTGGAGGGCCTGCGCGGCCATCGCTACGACAAGCCGCTTGGCGCCATGCGCGCCTATCTCGACGGTCTGCACAAGGACCTGCCAGCGGCGAGCGACGCGCCGGTCCTGGTGGCGGCGCTGGGGCCGAAGATGCTGGCCCTGAGCGCGGAGAAGGCCCAGGGCGCTGTTCCCTACAACGTGACGCCGCAGCATACGGCTGAGGCGGCGAAAATCCTCGGACCCAAGAAGCAACTCGCGGTCGAGCAGAAGGTGACGCTGGAAACCGACCCGGCGAAGGCGCGCTCGCTCGCCCGCAAGGAGCTGGCGCGGTACATGATGTTGCCCAATTACCGCAACAACTGGCTGCGGCTGGGTTTCACCGAAGCGGACCTCGCCAATGGCGGCAGCGATCGCTTCATCGATGCCATGGTGCTGTGGGGCGATGCCGCGGCGGTCAGGAAGGCGCTGCGCGCGCACTTCGATGCCGGCGCCACGCATGTTTGTCTGCAGCCGGTGCATGCCGATGGCGACTTCGCCGGACGCGACCGCATGCTGGCGGCGCTGGCCGACACGTAGCAACGGAGGGACAGCATGGAGTTCGGCATCGCGCTGCCGACGGCGGCGGATTCCTGGAAGCTGGTGCAGCGGGCCGAGGAATTCGGCTTCTCCCATGCCTGGTTCTACGACACGCAAATGCTGAGCGCCGACTGCTTCGTCGCCATGGGCGCCGCGGCCGTGAACAGCCGTCGCATCCGGCTCGGCACCGGCGTGCTGGTGCCGTCGAACCGGATCGCGCCGGTTGCCGCAAATGCCCTCGCCACATTGAACCAGCTCGCACCCGGCCGCATCGATTTCGGTGTCGGTACCGGCTTCACCGCGCGTCGTGCGATGGGCTTCGGCGCGATGAAGGTCAAGGACATGGCGGACTATATTGCACAGGTCTACGGCCTGCTGCGCGGCGAAACCGTCGAGTTCGAGATGGAGGGACAGAAGCGGAAGATCCGCTTTCTCAATCCCGAGCTCGCTCTCATCAACACGCGCGATCCTGTTGCACTTCATCTTTCGGCCTACGGGCCGCGTACACGCGCACTGACTGCCAAGCTCAAGGCGGGCTGGATCGACTTCGTCTCGAGTGCCGAGCATGGCATGCGCGAGGTCGAGGCCATGCGGGCAGATTGGCAGAAAGCGGGACACCCGCTCGGTGACCTGCAGGCTACGGCATTTGCGCTGGGGTGCGTGCTGCAGGAGGGTGAGCCAGCCGATTCCGAGCGTGCGTTGGCACAGGCCGGGCCGAGAGCAGCGGTAATGCTCCATCGTGCGGCAGACGAGGTGTTGTCGGGCCTCAAGCCCGGCACCACCGGGATGCCGAACGCCCGTCCAGAGCTGGCAGGTTACATCGCGCTCGCTCGAACCTTCGAACCGAGGGATGCCCCCTACCTGGAGAACCATCGCGGCCATCTGATGTTCGTGAAGCCGGAGGAAAAGCGCTTCGTCACCGCAGAACTTATCCGCTCCACGTCTTTCACCGCGACCGAAGCCGAGATCAAGGAACGCATCGATCGTCTGCGTGCCGCCGGTTATTCGCAGTTCACGATCCAGCTCGTGCCTGGCCAGGAACAGGCGCTCGCCGACTGGGCGCGAATCCGGAAGGCATTCGTGTAAAGCATGTCATCCCGAGCAAAGCGAGGGATCTTTGATCGGGTGCTGCGGAAGGTCCCTCACCTCGTTCGGGACGACACAGAATGTGGATCTGACGTGGTGCACCCATGACCAAAACTCCGCAATTCGGCATCTCGTTCAGCTTCCAGGCGCATCGCGAGCTAGGCGAGCCGTATGACAGGGCCTATCGCGAGGGGATCGAGCTTGCCGCCGAGGCGAACCGTCTCGGCTTTCATTCGGTCTGGGCGAGCGAGCATCACGGCGAAACGGACGGTTACTGTCCCTCACCCGTGGTGGCCTGCGCCGCTCTCGCGGTTGCCGCGCCGGGTTGCCGGATCGGGCAAGCGGTCGCGCTGGCTCCGCTGCATGGACATCCGCTGCGGCTGGCCGAGGATCTTGCGGTGCTCGACAATCTGTCGGGTGGTCGCGTCGAGATCGGATTGGGCCAGGGTTATCGGCCTGCCGAATTCGAAATGTTCGGCTGGTCCTATGCCAAGCGCACGTCCGCCTTCGAGGAATCGCTCGACATCCTCAGCCTCGCCTGGACAGGCGAGCGCTTCGACTACGATGGCCGCGTCTTCACCGTAGTCGATGGCCTGCTGCGGCCGCCACCGGTCACGCCGGGCCGGCTGCCGCTCTGGATAGGGGCCGCAGCGCCCAAGGCACGGGCGCGGGCGGTGAAGCATCGCGCCGGCTTCCTGGTCGCGCCGCTGATCGAGCTGGAGCATTTGGTGCGCCAGCTCCGGTCATTCGACGAGGAGGTAGCGCGACAGAACGCAGGGCCTCTGCCGCGTGCCTTGATGCGCGAGATCTTCGTGGGCGATTCGCCGGCCGACGCGATCCGCCGCCGCCAGCGCTTCATCGACGAGGTGTATCGTGTCCAATACAAGCCGGAGCGCGTCGGGCTCAGCTACACCGACCGGGTGACAGGCGAGCGCCGTCCGCTCACTTCCGACAATGCCTACTTCATGTCCGAGGGGTTCATGCAGGACCGCTGGTTCCTGGGAACACCCGCTGATATCGCCGGGAAGATTGTCGACTGGCAACCGCGCCTCGACGTCGACCACATCATCTTCCAGCCGCGGCCGCCCGGCATGTCCTTGCGCCAGGCGGTCGGTGAGCTCGAAGTGATCGCGAAGGAGGTCATACCCGTCGTGAAAAGATCCCTTACTTCACTTTCGGCATGACCTCTTCGGCGAAGACCTGCATCTGGTCCAAAAGCTCCTGCACGGAGTCGGCGGCGAAATACAGGCCGAGGAGATGGGTGACACCGGCCTCGCGGAAGGCCAGGGCCTTGTCGACGATCTCCGACGGCGAGCCGATGAGGTTGATCTCCTCGTGTGTGGCCGGCCCCTGGCCCTTGAGCGTCGACTTGGCGAGCGATACCAGATGCTTGTTCATCTGGCTCTTGCGGAAGCTCTCGATCGCGGCAGCGTGCGTCTTGCCGACATGGACGACGAATTGCGGGCAGACCTCGATCTTCCGCCAGTCGCGGCCGGCCTTCTCGGCCTCCTCGCGAAGGGCTTTCACGCCGGCGCGAATCCGCTCGACATGCATGCCGGCCGGCAACCAGCCGTCGGCCCATTTCACCGTACGACGGATATTGTTCGCGTTGTTGCCGCCGACGTAGATCGGCAGCTTCTTCTGATAGGGTTTTGGGAAAAGCTCGACGTCATGGAACTTGTAGAACTTGCCGTCGAAGCTTGCGACGCGCTCCTTGAACAGAAGATTCAGCGCCTGCAGGCCCTCATCGACGATTTCGCCGCGGTCAATCCGGCTGTCCGGTTGCAGCGCCTTGAACTCCTCGCGATAGGCGCCGATGCCGACGCCGAGCTCGAGGCGGCCCTTGCCGAAATGGTCGAGGGTCGCGATCTGCTTGGCCGCCACGACGATATCGTGGCGCATGGGCAGTACCAGGATGCCGGTGCCGACCTTGATGGTCTTGGTGTTGGAGAGGACGAACGCGTAGGTGACCAGCGGCTCCCAGAACCGCGGTGGAACCGGGAACTCGGCGCGAACGTAGTTCTGCGTCGTCATGTGGTCGTTGCCCCACACCGAGTCGTAGCCGAACTTCTCGGCCGCCTGCGCGATCCGGATCACGTTCTCCGGGTCGGAGAACGGGATCGGATAGGTCAGGCCTTCCATTCCGGTCGGCAGGCCGGCACTCACGCGCATCCTGGTGTTCCTTATTCCGCGGCGATGGCGCGCAGCTTGGCGGTGACGGCCTCGTCAATCGTGCCATCGTTGTTCAGCGCCACGCCGTAGTCCTGCCGCGCGGATTCCGCCGAGATGAATCCCTGACGCACATCGGAGGCCACGGCCGCCGCCGGTCGCGTGCGCGGATTGCCAAGCCCGCCACCGCCCGGCATCGCGATGATCACGCGGTCCTTCGGCGGCACGGTCTGCAGGCCCTTGCCGCGCAGCACCTGGCCCGACGACAGGCTGACCCGTCCAGGAGCGCCGTTGAGGCCGCCGTCACGGCCACGAGCGGGATGATCGATTCGGTCGTAGTAGGCGCTGAGGGCGAAGGGTGCCTTGTCGAGCGTGCCGACTTCCATGATCTGGCCCAAGCCGCCGCGGAACTCGCCGGCGCCACCGGAATCCTGACGATACTCCTTGCGCCACACGATGACCGGCGACACCGCTTCGTTGACCTCGATCGGCACGTTGCGGACGCCGCTCGGGAAGGCCGTAGCTGAGAGCCCGTCCGCGCCAGGCCGTGCACCGGTGCCACCGGCATGGAAGCTCATGACGCTGAACGGCTGGGCATGCACGGTCTCGGCCGGATCGCCGTCGGTGGCGCCAGGACCGCCGAGCGCAAAGAGATTCCACAGGCAGGACGTCCCTTCGGCCGGTACGTGCCCGCCCAGCGCCTGGTGCAAACAGCCGAACATGACGTCCGGCAGCATCTGGCCGGTGACGTGACGCGCCGCGACCGGTGCGGGCTTGCGCGCATTGAGGATTGAATCCTGGGGCGCGGTGACACGGATCACCGACAGCGAGCCCTCGTTGTTCGGCACCTTGGGCGCCACGATGCATTTCACGCCGAACGACGAATAGGCCTCGGTGTAACAGACAGGCACGTTGATGCCGTAGGCCGACACGCCTGACGTGCCGGCGAAATCGACATCGATGCCGGTCGGGCCGATCTTCATGGTGGCGACGAGATCGATCGGCTTGTCGTAGCCGTCGACGCGCATCGAGAACTTGTACTCGCCGGGCTTGATCTTCCCGATCGCCTCGAGCGAAGCCTGCCTCGATTTCTCCAGGACGTGGCTGCCCAGCCGGTCGAGATCGTCGATCGCGAACTCGTCCATCATCTCGATCAGCCGGCGGCAGCCGATTTCGTTGCAGGTCGCCAGGGAATAGAGATCGCCGACCACCTGCACGGGCTCGCGTACGTTGGCTGTCACGATGTCGATCAGCGTCTGGTCGACCTTGCCCGCGTGCGCAAAGCGCATCAGCGGCACGTAGAGGCCTTCCTCATGGACATTGCGCGCATCGGTCGTCATGCCCCGACCGCCGATATCGACCACGTGGCAGGTCGAAGCGAACAAGGCCACCATCCTGCCGCGCCGGAAGGTCGGCGTGACGAAAGTGAAGTCGTGCAGGTGGCCCGTGCCCTTCCATGGGTCGTTGGTGAGGAAGACATCGCCTTCCTTCATCGTCCTGGGCGGAAACTTGGCAAGGAAGTGCCGCACGGCGCGGGCCATGGAGTTGATGTGGCCCGGCGTGCCGGTCACGGCCTGCGCAAGCATTGCGCCCTGCAGGTCGAACACGCCCGCCGACAGATCGCCCGCCTCGCGGGTGGAAGTCGAGAAGCCGGTGCGGATCAGGGCCAGCGCTTGCTCCTCGACGACCGCGATCAGGCGGTCCCACATGAGCTGCAGGCGGATGGGCGAGAGAGGGTCGTTGACGTTCATTTTCACACCTTCTCCAACAGGATGGCACCGATCGGGCTCAGCCGCGCGGCAAAGCTCTTGGGCACGATCGTGGTCGTCTCGTCCTCGGCGATGATCGCCGGGCCGGGCACGTGACTGCCGATCGAAAGGTCGGCGCGATGATAGACCGCTACGTCCATCATGTCTTGGTCGGCCGGGTCGTAGACCGGCCGGCGGCCGCGCGCCTCGGCCCGCTTGTCGGCCGGCTGGGGCGGGCATTTCGGCATCGCTGGCTGCGCCGCGGCGAGCCTCAACGTCCAGTTCATGATTTCCACGCCCAGTCCCGGAATCGTCCGGCCGAAAGTCGCGGCATAGCCTTCCTCGTAGAGCTTGATCAATGTCTCCCGGGAACCTGCGTTGAACTCGCCGGCAGGCAGGTCGACTGTGATTTCGTGCCCCTGGCCGCGATAGCGCATATCGGCGGTACGCGTGGCGACAAGCCTGGCGTCCGGTGCGCCCGCTTTCACCACCGCTTGCGCCTCGGCATGCATCTCGGCGAACAGTCTGTTGACGAAGGCGGGGTCGAACTTGTCGTGGTCGAGCTGCACGTAGCGGCTGCGCACGACTTCATAGGCCACCGGCGCCATCAGGAAGCCGACCGCCGAGCCGACTCCGGCGCCCTCCGGCACCAGCACGCGACTGATGCCGAGCTTCTCCGCCAGGCGCGCGGCGTGGATCGGCGCGGCGCCGCCGAAGGCGATCATGGTGCGGTTCTGCAATTCCTTGCCGCGCTCGACGGCGTGCACGCGCGCCGCGTTGGCCATGTTCTCCTCGACGATCTCGCTCACGCCGAAAGCGGCATCGAGGCGTTTGAGGCCAAGCGCCGCGCCGACCGCATCGTCGACCGCCGCTCCCGCCTTCTCGGGCGAAAGCTTGATCGTGCCGCCGGCGAAATAGCCGGGATCGATGCGGCCCAGCACGACGTCGGCGTCGGTTACGGTGGGCGCCGTGCCACCGCGGCCATAGCTCGCGGGTCCCGGCTCGGCGCCAGCGCTTTCCGGCCCGACATTGATGCGAGAGAGCGAGTCGACATGGGCAATCGAGCCGCCGCCCGCACCGATCTCAACCATCTCGATCACGGGGATGCGCAGCGGCAGGCCGCTTCCTTTCAGGAACCGGTACTGCCGCGCCACCTCGAAGGTGCGCGAGTGCTGCGGTTCGCCGTCGTCGATCAGGCAGATCTTGGCTGTCGTGCCACCCATGTCGAACGACAGCACCTTGGCGAGGCCACACTGTCGTGCCAGCGCCGCCGCCAGGATGGCGCCGCCGGCCGGCCCGGATTCGACCAGCCGGATCGGGAACTTGCGCGCGGTCGCGAGCGCGGTAAGGCCGCCGCCGGAGGTCATCATGAAGAGCGGGCAAGTGAAGCCCTGATCCCGTAAAGCCTGGTCGAGGCGGCCGAGATAACGATCCATCACCGGCTGGACATAGGCATTGGCGACGGCGGTCGACCAGCGCTCGTACTCGCGGATTTCCGGCGACACCTCGCTCGAGAGCGTGATCGAGAGAGCGGGCAGCAGCTTGCTCAGGATGTCCCGCGTACGCTGCTCGTGCTTGCCGTCGAGATAGGCGTGCATGTAGCCGATCGCCACCGCCTCGATGCCGGCCGCTGCGATCCTGGGTGCGAGCGCACGCACCGCTTCCTCGTCGAGCGGGATCAGCACGTTGCCGCGCCCGTCGAGCCGCTCGGGAACGCCGAAGCGCAGGTCGCGTGGCACCAGCGGCGGCGGCTTCTGCATGAAGATGTCGTACTGCTCGAAGCGATGCTCGAAGGCCATCTCGATCGAATCGCGAAAGCCTTCGGTCACGATCAAGGCCGTTTTCGCGCCCTTGCGCTCGATGATGGCGTTCGTGGCAAGCGTCGTGCCATGGATGATGAGGCCGAGATCGGCCGGCTTCGCGCCTGTGTGTCTGAGGATCTCGGCGATGCCTGTCAGCACGCCCTCCTCGGGCGCCCGCGGCGTAGTGAGCACCTTCACGCTCGTACGCTTGCCCTTCACCTCGAGCGCGAGGTCGGTGAACGTGCCGCCGATATCGACCGCCAGTCTTGCCTTGTCCATCTCTGCAATACCTTCCTTTACGCCGCTGTCTGCTGGATGTTGCCGCCGAGGTACGCTTGGCGGATCCGCGGATCGGTCCGCACCTCGGCAGCCGGCCCCTCCATGAATTTGCGCCCCTGCTCCATCACCAGAGCGCGGTCCGAGATCAGGAGGGCGCCACGCACATTCTGCTCCACCACCAGAACCGTGACACCGGTCGTGGCGATACGCCGAACCGTGGCGAACACGTCGGCCTGCATTTTGGGCGACAGCCCCAGAGAGGGCTCGTCCAGCAACAGCAGGCTGGGTTCCAGAAGCAGCACCATCGCCATCTCGAGGACCTGCTGCTCGCCTCCCGACATGTTGCCGGCTTCGGTGCGCCGTTTCTCGCCCAAGAGCGGGAACAGCCCGGTCACGCGGTCGATTGCCGTCGCATGCCTCGCCGCAGGCAGGGTGTAGCATCCCATCTTGAGGTTCTCGCCGACGCTCATTGCCGGAAAATTGCAACGGCCTTGCGGTACGAAACCGATACCACGCTTGAGCCGCTCCCAGGGCGGCAGGTATTCGATCGCCTCGTCCTGGAACAGGATCTTGCCGGAGAAGAGCCGGTTGGTGCCGTAGATCGCCCGCAGGAGCGTGGACTTGCCGGCGCCGTTGCCGCCGATCAGGGTCGTGATGGTACCGGCTTCGAGGCGGGCGGAGAAATCGCGCACGATCGGATTGTTGCCGTAGCCCGCCGTGACCGAGGCTAGTTCGAGGGTGGGCAAATTCACGCCGCGCCTCTCATTTCTGCCTCGGCCATTTCCGGCGTCATGCCGAGATAGGCCTCCAGCACGCGCGGATCGGTGTGGATCTGGGCGGCGGTTCCTTCGGTGAGCTTGCGCCCCTGCTCCAGGACAATCACGTGATGGCAGAGGGTCGTGATGAATTCGACATTGTGCTCGACGATCAGGAAAGTCTCGCCCGCATGGTTGAGCTGCTGCAGCGCCACCTCTATTTCCCGGATACGGCTTGGATTGACGCCTGCCACCGGCTCGTCGAGCACGACGATCTTCGGTCGCGGCATCAGGGCGGCAGCGAGCGCCACCAGCTTCTTCTGGCCGTAGGAAAGGATGCCGGCCTCGGCGTCATAATAGCGTTGCAGGCCGACCAGCTCGGCCAGTTCGCGGGCGCGTCGCTCCGAGGCCTCGACCGCCTGCCGATAGCGCCGGGTCCGCATGAATTCGTCGATCCACGTGGCCGGATCGAACTGCTGCGCGGCGATGACAAGATTGTCGGCGAGCGACAGGCGCTCATAGACGCGTACGGTCTGGAAGGTCCGCATCAGTCCGGCGCGCGCGATGAGATGGGCGGCCCAGCCGGTGATGTCGGCGCCGGCGAGCGCCACCGTGCCGTCGTCCAGTTTCTGGAAACCCGAGATGCAATCGATCGCCGTGCTCTTGCCCGAGCCGTTGGGACCGATCAGGCCGGTGATGCTGCCGCCCTCGACCTCGAACGACACGCCGTCGAGGGCGTGGACGCCGGCATAGGCCTTGCGCAGCCCGGCGACCCTCAGGATCGCGCTCATCGCAGCGCCTCGCGCATGGCCGCGAGCTTGCGCTCGCGCAGCCAGCCGGCGACGCCCGCGGGCATGACGAACATCGCGACCACCAGGATCACGCCGTAGATGATCATGCGGAAGTCTTCTGAGAAGCGCAGCACCTCGGGCAGGGCCGAAAGCGCGATGCCGGCGGCAATCACGCCCCAGAAGCTGCCGGCGCCGCCGATGATCACGATGATCAGGAAGGTTTGCATGTAGTAGAAGTCGAGGAACGTCGGATCGATGATCCTGAGATTGAAACTGTAGACGCCGCCTGCGGCCCCGGTGATGGCCGCACTCAGGGCGAAGGCGGCGAGCTTGTAGGGCATGGGCGAAATGCCCTGGGCGCGCACGAGCGGCTCGTTCTGCTTGATCGCGACCAGGGTGCGGCCGATGCGCGAACTGCACAGCGCATAGAGGAACGCGACCGTCACCACCGCGAAGGCCCAGGCGATGAGGTAGAACTTCGCCGGCGTGTCGAACTGCTGCCCGAAGGCGCGGGGCGGCGGCAGGTTGGGAATGCCGAGAGGACCCCGCGTCAGGCCGACCCAGTCGCGTGCGATCAGAGTGACCAGCAGCGCAAAGGTGAGCGTCGAGATCACGAAGGCATGACGATTGGTGCGCAGCATCGGATAGCCGACCATGAGCGCGATGGTGCCGTTCAGCAATGCCGCCCCCAGCACGCCCGTCCAGAACGAACCGCCCAGGGTGACGACCGTAAGCGCTGCGGTGTAGCCGCCGATTCCCCAGAAGCCGAGCTGGGCGAATGAAAGCAGCCCGGCGAAGCCATAGACGAGATTGAGCGCCGATGCCGCCACCGTGAAGATCAGGGCCGAGATGCCCACGCCAATGATGTAGTTCGACGACGTGATGAAGGGCAGCGCAGCGAAGAGGAGCGCGGCGAGGAAGGCGAAGGAAAGCTTCATCCGACCCGCATGCCCCCGCGCTTGAACAGGCCGTCGGGCCGCAGCATCAGCACGACGATCATGATCACGAAGACCGCACCTTCCTGCCAGGCGGCGGCGAAGAAGCCGCCGATCCAGCTCTCGATCAAACCGAGCGCGACCGCGGCGGCGACGGCGCCGGGAATATTGCCGAGCCCGCCGATGATCACCAGCGCGAAGGCCTTGAAGATCAGGAACTGGCCCATATAGGGCGTAACGAGCTGAATCGGGGCCAGGGCCGCGCCGGCGAGGCCACAAAGTCCGGTGGCCAGGATCATTGCGTTGCGCGCGACCACGCGCGGCCGGATGCCGACCATCAGCGCCGCCTCGCGGTTCTGCGCGATGGCGCGCATGGCTCGGCCGAACTGGGTAAAGCCTAGCGTCAGATAGAGTCCGGCAAAGGCCGCGAGTGCCGCTGCCGCGCCGATAACCCGGGTCCAGGTGAGCCGAATGCTGCCGATCTCGACGCCGGCGAAGCCGTACTGCGTGTCGACCAGGCGTGGACTCGCGGTAAAGAAGTACTGCACCGTGTGGATCAGGATGATCGAGAGGCCGAGCGTGATCAGAATGCTGCGCTCGAATTCGTCAGGCCTGAGCCTTGCCAGCAGGATCTCGTAGATCAGGAGCCCGGCCAGCATTGCGGCGAAGATGGCGGCGGCGAGGGCAGGCCAATAGAGCAGACCCACCACCGGCAGCGCGAAGGTCATGGCGAAGGCACCCAGCATCAGGAGCTCGCCGTGGGCGAAGTTGATGATCTCCATGACGCCGAAGATCAGCGACAGGCCGACGGCGATCAGGGCATAGAGCAGCCCCAGCGCGATGCCGTTCAGCGTGAGCTGAAGAAGGTAGCCCGCGTCGATGGTCATTGTTGTCGCGACTTTGGCAATTCCCGGACCGAGTCGTTGACAGATAACCGAGAGTCCTGCGACCCTGCAACTATCGAAACGATGTACCGATATCCGGCACACCTGCCATGACGGCACCCAGGGCGGCGGGCCGGCGCGTGATCATGGCGCCGCGACCGCGGACGGCGCATGTCGAGCTGAAGAGGGGATCGCGCTCGCAGTCGCTCGAGCGCGGGCTCGACGTGCTGGAAACCATCGCAGCCGAAGGCGGCGAGGTAGGCGTGCGTGAGCTCGCGCGTCGCTGCGGGCTCGGCCCGACCATCGTACAGCGTCTCGTGGGCTCGCTGGCGAGCCGCGGCTACATCGAGAAGAACGACGACACATCGCGCTATCGCCTTGGTCATCGCACGCTGGCGCTGGGGGTGACGGGCGAGGGCGCGTTCGACTACGTCGTTGCCGCCCGCCGCGAGCTGGAGCGGTTGGCGCGCGAGCATCACCTGAACGGCTTCGTCTCGGTGCTGCGCGGCGGCCGCGCCATCTACCTGCTCGCCGTGCAGGCCGACGGTCCGGTCGCGATCAAGGTCAGTCCCGGCAGCGAGATGCCTTTGCACAGCACCGGCGCGGGCAAGGTGCTGCTCGCGTCGCTGAGCGACAGCGAGGCCCGCAAGGTTTTGGGCGCCCGCAAGCTCGCCGCCATCACGCCGCACACCATCACCGATCCGGCGGCGCTCGTCGCTCTGCTTCCCAAGGTGCGCCGGCAGGGCTTTGCCCTGGTCAACGAGGAGAACATTCCTGGCGTGCTCTCGGTCGGCGCGCCGATCCGCGACCGCACCGGGGCGGTGGTGGCGGCGCTGAGCGTGGCCTTTCCGAAATATCTTGATTCTGGCCTGACGCTTGCGAGCGTCGAGCCCTTGGTGACGGCATCGGCGCTGCGCATCTCGCGGCTGCTCGGCATGCCGGGCGCCATGCAAATGAATGGAACAACAGGGAGCGTGTGAGGAGGAGCATGATGAAGACGAAGACCTGGTTGGCGGCAGTAGCCGCCTCGGTGCTTGGTGTGGCGCCCGCGCTGGCGCAGCCGATCGTAATCGGCGTCTCGACGCCCAAGACGGGCCCGGCGGCAGTGGCGTCGGAATGGGAGATGTGGGGCGTCAATCTCGCGGTCGACGAGATCAATTCGGCGGGCGGCCTGCTCGGAGGCCGCAAGATCGAGCTAATGGTCCTCGACAACAAGTGCAACCCCTCCGAAGGCGTGAACGTCGCCAACAAGCTGGTCGAGGCCAAGGTGGTGGCGATCGAGGGCGCGCACTGCAGCTCCGTCCATCTCGCCAGCATGAAGATCGTCGCCGATGCCAAGATCCCGATGATCACCGGCATCGCATCGAACCCGCAGATCACGGAGTTGGCGGGGCCGGGCCGAAACGAGTACTCGTTCCGCATCAGCCCGTCCGACAGTGCCATGATGGATGCGCTCGGCATCTATCTCGGCCAGAAGAAGATGTTCAAGACGGTGTCGATCGTCGCCGAGGACACAGACTTCGGCCGCGGCGGCGCCGACGCCTTCAAGGCGGTGGCCGGCAAGGCGGGACTGAAGATCCTGTCGACAGATTATCCGCCGCAGAACACGCCGGATTTCACCAGCCTGCTCACGCGCCTGCAGCAGCTCCATCCCGACGCGATCGCCACTTTCCAGATCGGCGGCGACTCGATCAACTTCCTGCGCCAGGCGATGCAGCTCGGGGTCAAGATTCCCTATACCGGCCGCGTCGAACTGGGCGGTCGCAATCAGCCCATCATCGAGGCCGGCGGCATGGAGAACTCGATCAGCGCCTGGGTCTACAACGCCACGATCGAGGACCCGCAGAACAAGGCCTTCGTCCAGAAGATCGAGGCCAAGCACAAGTCCGAGCCCTACTTGCAGACCTGGGCGGGCTATCAGTCCATCCGCATCATCGCGCAGGCGATCAAGGACGCGAACAGCACCGAGGGTCCGAAGGTCATGGAGGCCATGCGCAAGGTGAAGATCGACAACCTGATGGGCAAGGTCGTGGGCTTCGACGACCATAATTCGATGGGCCACTATGTCGTGCTGCAGACGGTGAAGGACAGGAAGGTCGCCGTCGCCGAGCTGGTCAAGGTCGAATAGCGGTTCAGCGCGCCGTATTAGTGAGCGATCTTTGCGCTCGCCAAAGATCCCTCGCGGCGCCCGGGACAACACCAGGTAACCTGGCTACCTGAACAGATCCATCTGCTTCGGCCGCACGAGCTCCGCGGCATTGCCGTCGCGGATGGCCGGGCCGAGGCCGCGCACGATCACGACCGGTCGACCCTCGGCTGCCTGTCCCATGAGGAGCGACGCCGCGGCTGCGATTTCATCGGCATGGCCGATCTCGGTGACGCGCAGGATACGGCCGTTCATGTCGGGCTGGCCGCGCATGTCGATCAGCCCCGGGATGCCGGCCGCGCCGATCGCGGCGCCAACCGTGCCCATGCGCCAGGCGCGGCCCCAGGAATCGTTGATGACTACGCCCACCTCGACGCCCGCAAGCTCCTTCAACCGCGCCCGCAGGCGGCGCGCCGAGCCGTCCGGATCGGCCGGCAGCAGCAGCACCTGATCAGGATCGTCGACATTGGAGGCATCGACGCCGGCATTGGCCATCACGAATCCCAGCCGGTGCTGAACGATCATCACGCCGCGCACGGCCCGGACGATTTCGGTCGATTCGCGCAGGATCAGCTCGACCAGGCGCGGATCCTTGTCGACTTTCCTGCCGAGCTCCGCGGCGCGGGCCGACGGCGTCACATCCGAGAGGCGGAACAGGCGGCCTTCCGACTTGGAGACGATCTTCTGTGCCAGGACCACGACATCGTGGTCCCTGAGGCCCGCGGGTGCGATCAGGGAGGCGAGATCGTCGCCCGGCTTGATGCGCGGCAAGCCGGCAGGGGCAATCAATTCAAGGCGCTGGGCGTTAATCGAAAAACTCCGTCGCGGGAAAGAGGCCGGTAGTGATAAGCCTTTTCTCCGTCTTTGATCAAAGGGGCCGATCATGCTCAGGCTAGGCTACAAGGCATCTGCCGAACAATTCGCGCCGAAAGAGCTGCTCGACTTCGCCTGCGAGGCCGAGCGGACCGGCTTCGATTCGGTGTTCATCAGCGATCATTTCCAGCCGTGGCGCCACGAAGGCGGCCATGCTCCGCACTCCGTTACCTGGATGGGCGCGCTGGGTGCGCGCACCAGCCGGATCGCGATCGGCACGAGCGTGCTCACGCCGACCTACCGCTATCACCCGTCCATCGTGGCGCAGTCCTTCGCGACGCTGGGTTGCCTCTTCCCCGGTCGCGTCATCCTGGGGGTCGGCACCGGCGAGTCGCTGAACGAGGTGCCGGCGACCGGCCAGCCCTGGCCCGAGTTCAAGGAGCGCTATGCGCGGCTGCGCGAGTCGATCGTTCTGATGCGCAAGCTCTGGAGCGAGGAGCACGTCACGTTCGAGGGCGAATTCTACAAGACACATGACGCCACGATCTACGACCGGCCAGCCGAACTCATTCCCATCTACGTGGCGGCCGGCGGGCCGCAGGTCGCGAAATATGCCGGCCGCAGCGGCGACGGCTTTATCTGCACCAGTGGCAAGGGCACGGAACTCTACCGCGACAAGCTGATCCCCGGTGTCGTCGAGGGCATGAAGGCCGCCGGCAAACCCCCTGGCTCGGTCGACTACATGATCGAGATGAAGGTGTCGTTCGACACCGACCTCGCTCGCGCCAGGGAAGACACGCGCTTCTGGTCGGCGCTGGCTCTCTCGGCCGACGAGAAGACCTCGGTGCACAACCCGACTGAAATGGCGCGTCTTGCCGATGCACTTCCGATCGACCGGATCGCCAGCCGCTGGATCGTGTCGACCGATCCGGACGAGCACGTCGAGCGTATCGCGCCTTACGTGCAGCTCGGCTTCAATCACCTGGTGTTCCACGCGCCAGGCCCCGATCAGGCCCGCTTCCTGTCGCTTTATGCCAAGGAGGTGTTGCCGCGGTTGAGGAAAAATTTCGGTTAGTGATTGGACCGCGAGCACTCCGCTCGCTCATGCTCTCGAGCGGCCGCGACGATCGCGGTCTGGAAGATCACCGTGCAGCGACCGGCTGCCGTGGCTTGGGCAGCACGCGGCGCTTGTCGCCTTCCGTCGCCGTGCCGGCCCAGCGGCTCGCGACTTCGAGCGTGATCGGCGCCAGAGGAGCCGCGGCATGGGCAGCCGCGCGCCGATCGGCGGCGGCGTCGCCATAGAGCGTGGTACGGACGCGCACCGTGCGACCGAGATCGGCAATCAGTCGCTCCATCGCCTCGGGCGGGAGCTCCTCACCATGCTCGGCGCCGGCGGCACGGGTGATCGATTCGTTCATCAGCGTGCCGCCGAGATCGTTGGCACCGGCCTGAAGGCAAAGCTTGGCGCCCTCGACGCCCATCTTCACCCACGAGGTCTGGATGTTCCTGAAATGGGGATGCAGCGCGAGCCGGCCGATCGCGTGCATCAGCACAGCTTCGCGGAAGGTCGGGCCCAGGCGCGCCTGACCCTTGAGCGCGATCGGCGCCTCGGCGGCAACGAAAGGCAGCGGCACGAGCTCGGTGAAGCCGCCGGTCTCCTTCTGGAGGTTGCGCAGACGCAGCAAATGGCGCGCCCAATGGATCGGCCGGTCGACATGGCCGAACATGATGGTGGCAGTCGAGCGAAGGCCCACCTTGTGCGCGGCCCGCATGATGTCGAGCCACTGATCGGTCGAAACCTTGTCGGGGCAAAGGACGTCGCGCACTTCGTCGTCCAGCACTTCGGCCGCCGTGCCTGGCAGGCTGCCGAGGCCCGCGTCGCGCAGCTCGGCGAGGAAATCGGGAATCGACCGGCCGAGCGTCGTCGCGCCATGCCAGACCTCGAGCGGCGAGAAGGCATGAACATGCATGCCGGGAATCCGCTCGCGCACGGCATGGCACACATCGAGATAATGCTGACCGCTATAGTCGGGGTGGATACCGCCCTGCATGCACACTTCGGTGGCACCGCGCTCCCAGGCCTCGGCTGCACGCCGCACGATCTCCTGCACCGTAAGGTCGTATGGCGAACCGCGCAGGTTGGCCGCAAGCTTGCCCTTGGAGAAGGCGCAGAAGCCGCAGCGGAAGTAGCAGATGTTTGTGTAGTTGATATTGCGCACCACGGCGTACGAGACCGTGTCGCCCACCACGTCGCGTCGCACCGCATCCGCTGCCTGCGCCACCGCGGCGAAATCGGAGCCGCGCGCCACGAACAATCGCACGATGTCGTCTTCGCCGAGATCCGCGCCACGTGTCGCCCGATCGAGGATCGGCGCGAGGCTGGCACCCGGCCGTACCGCCGGCTGCGCGAGCGTCGCGATATCGCCTTCCGGCAGCGCCATGACGAGGCCGGGCCGCCAGTCATTGTCGCGCCTGAGCCCGCTCGCCTCGCTCATCGCCAGCACGCGCGGGCGCAGCGCGGAATCGATCCACGCCTTGTCATGCACGTAGCGGGGATAGACGGCGAGCCGCTCGGTCAACACTTTGCCGTGCTTCGCACTCTCCGTCGCGAGCCCGGCGAGCGCGGGCCACGGCCGCTCGGGATTGACGTGATCCGGCGTCACCGGAGACACGCCGCCCCAGTCGTCGATGCCCGCCTCGATCAAGCGCCCGTAGCCCGGTTCCTGCAGGTTGGGCGGCGCCTGGACCGAAAGCGTATCGCCGAAGATCAGGCGCGCCACGGCCACAGTCCACAAAAGCTCCTCGAACGAAGGCTCGGGCGCGTCCGCCATGCGCGTGTTCGGCTTGGCGCGAAAATTCTGGATGATGATTTCCTGCAGGTGCCCGTGGGCGCGATGGAGGTCGCGCAGCGCCAGCAGCGCCTCGATCCGCTCCGCGCGCGTCTCGCCAATGCCGATCAGAATGCCTGACGTGAAGGGCACTCCTGCCTCACCGGCGGCCCTGATCGTGGCGAGCCGTGCCGCCGGTATCTTGTCGGGCGCGCCAAAGTGCGGGCCGCCTCGCTCTCCCAGCCGTTCGGCCATCGTCTCGAGCATGATGCCCATCGAGACCGAGACGCGCCGCAGCTTGGCAAGATCGGTCGCGGTCATCAGGCCGGGATTGAGATGCGGCAGCAATCCGGTTTCCCTGAAGACCCGCTCGGCCATCGCGGCGAGGTAATCGAGCGTCGTGACGTGGCCCAGCGTGGCGAGAGCCTCGGCGGCGGGCTTCCACTTCAGCTCCGGCTTGTCGCCCAGAGTGAAGAGCGCCTCGGCGCAGCCGGCCGCTCGGCCTGCATGCGCGATCTCCAAGACCTGCTCGGGTGACAGATAAGCCGCTTCGCCGCGCCGCGGCGGATGCACGAAGGTGCAATAACCGCAGGTGTCGCGGCAGAGATGCGTGAGCGGAATGAAGACCTTCCTGGAGAAGGTCACGCGCTCGCCGAAAGTGGCATCGCGGAGCGCCGCCGCCCTCTCCATCAGGGCTGGCAAATCGGCCGTTTCGGCGAGGATGCTTTCGACTTCAGGCGACATGGCGGAACACATGGTACGCGGCGTGGTCGGAGACAAGCTGGGCGAGATCGGCCGGCGTGTCGATGTCGCGTGCAAGGCCGGGCCGGCGGACAAAAACCGGCTCGATGCCGACGGCCCGGGCCCGTTCGGCGTGCAGGGCGGCGCTGGGGCGGTGCGTGGCGAAGGTGAACTCGAGCACCGTCGGTGGCCGCAACAGGAGCGCGTTGGTGCCGCCGTCCTTGGCCTCGGCGATGACGACGGCGCTTTCACGCCCGGCCTCGATCAACGCGGCGATGTCAGCCGAATCAAGATAGGGCAGATCAGCCATCACCAGCAGCAACTCGGTGGCGCCTTCCGCCTCGACGGCGCGTGCCGCCGTGGTCACATCGCGGTTGAGGTCGCTGTCGTTGCCCGCGCCGCTTGCGACGCGAATCGACGACAGTCCGGCCTGCCGCAGCGTCACCAGCACGTGATCCAGCATCTTCTGTGCAAGCGCACGCCGGCCGGATGCATCGAGGACCGGCGCAAGGCGGCCCTTGGCAAGCGGCAGGGACTTCATCGGAACGACGACAACAGGCATGGGCTACGAGTGTTGCAGACGGCAGGCGAGGGCGTCCACGAATTCGAGGGTGGCGGCGGCAAGTCGCCGCTTGTCCTCGTCGGTCTGCATCATTGTGTCGACCACGTGCACCTTGGTGCCGAGGCGTTCGATCGCGGCTTTCAGTTCGGAATCCGCCTGATCGAGCACGAATCCGTCGATCAGGCCCCCGTAGTAACGCGCCACCCCCAGGGCGGAAACATCGTGGCCGAGCTCGGCCAGCATCTTTGCCGCAGGCCCCTTGATGGCCCGTCCGCCCACGATCGGAGTCACGGCCACCCGGGGTGCCCTCGTCCGATCCAGAGCCGCACGCACGCCCGGGAGGGCGAGGATGGGGGCAACGCTCAGGAACGGGTTCGACGGGCCGAAAATCACACCCCGCAGCCCCATCATGTCGAGAAGGACAGGGTTGGCGCGGGCCACGTCCGCGCCCTCGAAGCGCACCTCGCGGACAGCAGGCTCGCAGCGCCGGGCCACGAACCAGTCCTGGAAGGCAAGCTCGCCCTGATCGGTGGTGACGACCGTGTGCACCCGGTCGTCGGTCATCGGAACGATCGCGCAGCGCACGCCCAGACGCTCGGCGAGGGTGCGAGTAACGGTGAGGAGCGTCTCGCCGGCGCGCAGGCGGCGCGTGCGCTCGATGTGCGTGGCGAGATCCTTGTCGCCCAGGCGAAACCAGGTCTCCCCGCCCAGTTGCTCGAGCGCGGCCATCGCGTTCCAGCTTTCGTCCCGCCGGCCCCAGCCGGTTTCCGGGTTGGCGACGCCCGCCAGGCTGTACATGACCGTGTCGAGATCGGGCGAGATGGAAAGCCCCAGATGCTCGAAGTCGTCGGCCGTGTTCACCGCCACGGTCAGCGCCTCGGCCGGCAGCACGGTGCTGAGGCCGAGCGCAAGCTTGGCACCTCCCACGCCGCCGGCGAGCGCGAGTATTCCGCGGTCATTTTGAGCCATGGCGCAACTTAGCGCGAAAGATCGAGATGTTTGCGGAAAAGCATGCGCTTCTGCAGGAGCTGTTCGCGCAGCGATGTCTCGACCGGTACCAAGGTCGCACTGGCGCTCGACGAAGCCAGCAGTGGCCCGCCGATGCTTTGCCGCGCCAGACGTGCAGCACCCAGCGCCGGACCAGCTTGCGCTTCGGCTTGGATACGCAGCGGAATGCCGAGCGCCGCCGCCACGAGGCTCGCCCATAGCGCACTGCGTGCGCCGCCGCCGGTCAAGCTGACCTCGCCAATGGGCGCGCCGCTCTCGATGAGCGCCCCGTGCCCATCCGCCACAGCGAGCGCCACGCCTTCCATCACCGCTTGTACCAATGCCAGCGGACCGGTCTGGTGCGTCAGGCCGGAGAAAGTCGCAGTCAAGGTGGGATCGTCATGTGGCGTACGCTCACCGCCCAGATAAGGCGTGAAGACAGGTGTTTCGGCCGGCATCATTTTCGCCGCTTCCACTTCGGCCATCAGTCCGGCGAGATCGGGTGCGCGCAGCAGGCTTCCGACCCAGGCAAGCGATGCTCCGGCGCTCAGGACAACCGCATGCTGGCAAAACAGGCCAGCCACGGCATGGCGATGCGTATGCATTCCGGCGGATGTCGCCGGAATGAAGCGATCGTTGGCGACAAAATAGACACCCGACGTGCCAAGACCGATATAGGCATCACCGGGATGGACCGCGCCAACGCCGATCCCGGCACACATATTGTCTCCGCCGCCACCCGCCAGAGGCGTCCCCTTCGGGAGATGCCAGCGGGCCGCCAAGTGGGGGCGCACGATGCCCGCGGTCTCGGCGCTATCGACAAGCCGCGGCAGCATCGCGCGGCCGATGCCGCAGGCGGCAAGGAGGCCGTCGAGCCAATCGCCGGCGCGCGTGTCCATCAGAAGGGTTGCCGAGGAATCGGCACGGTCGCTCGCAGCCTCGCCCGTAAGGCGCAGCCGGATATAGTCCTTGGTAAGCAACACTTGCCGGGCGCGCGCCAGGCTGGCCGGCTCGTGCCGGGCGAGCCACAGGATTTTTGGGGCAGAGAAGCCCGGCATCGCGCGGCAGCCAACGCGCTCGGCGAAATCAGGAAAGCGCTGCTCCAATTCGGCGCCTTCGGCCGTCGCGCGGCCATCGTTCCAGAGCAGGGCCGGACGGAGAGGCCGGTCTGCCCCGTCGAGGAGAGTGACGCCGAGCATCTGGCCCGAAAGCCCGACCGCCCTCACGGCAGCCATGGCTTCCGGCGAACGGGCGGCCAACGAGTCGAGTGCTTCCTCGACCGCCCGCCACCAGTCCTCGGGCGCCTGCTCGGCCCAGAGCGGCCGCGGACGCGAAACCGAGAGTGGCGCCGCAGTCTGCGCGACCGGCTGGTCGCGCTCGTCCATCACGATCGCTTTGACCCCGGAGGTGCCGATATCGATGCCGAGGTACATCAGCCGTCGCGCAGAATGCCGAGCGCTGCCCGTGCGGCCGCTTCGTCGCAAACGAGCACCGAGCAAAGCCGCGCGCGCAGGACGCCGGCCAGGATGGCCGACTTGTTGAGGCCGCCCGAGGCGACGATCGTCATCGAGACCCGGCGCAGCATCTCGATCGGCATCGCGATCACGCGCTTGTTGACCCCGTGCCGCACCGGCTGGCCGCGGGCGTCGAGGAAAGTCCCCATGATGTCGCCGACGGCGCCCGAGTCGCGCAGCGAATCGACGGTCACGTCGCGCGGCAGCCCATAGCGGATCAGAAGCGAGCGGCGGCTGAGATCGCCGACGCTCATCAGCGCCGCGTCGATGGCCGAAAGTCGCTGCAATGCTTCACGGAACACGTCCTGCTCCAGGATCGTGTCGCGCGAGCGCGCGCTGCCGGCATAGATCGGCGCCGCGAGATAGTTGCATTGGGCGTTCACGCGCCGCGCGAATTCGCTCGCGATCTCGAAGGTGTTGAGCTCCGATCCGTAGGTGAGCCCGCCCATCATGGAGTTGATGCTGAGGTCTGGCAGGTTGGCGCTGTGCAGATGCCGGACCGTCTCGCGCAGCGTGGCGCCCCAGCCGATGCCCAGGGCGCGGACCCGGTTCTCGCCCAGATGGCGCGCGATATAATCGGCCGTCGCCCGGCCCAGCACCGCCGAGATCTGATCGGGATCGGCCGGCGTCGGAACGATGACGGCATCCTTCAGGGCGGCCTCGGCGACCAGCGCCCGCTCGAGCGCCACGCAGCCGGAAAGCCGGGAATTCACCTGGATGTTGACCAGGCCGCCTTGGCGCGCTTCTCCCAGCAGGCGGTTGACCCTGAGGCGGGTGATGCCGAGCTTGGCTGCGATATCGGCCTGGGTAAGACCTTCCATGAAATACAGCCAGGCCACGCGCACCCGGAGCTGCTCGTCGTCGTCCGTCATGAGGTCCGTCATACCCTTAAAACATTTGTATCGTACTATATACAAATGTTCTGACAGTTGATATTCGTTGACCCGTGAACCAGCAGGACTTCGAGCTCAGAAAGGCTGTCGCCGCCGCCGATACGACGCGCGACGTCGTCATTGCCGCTGATGGTCTCGGTGCGGTGCCCGCGGTGCTGGCTCGGGCGGCACCTGCCCGGACCTGCGCGATCGTGGCCGATGACAATACCTGGCGCGCGGCCGGCGCGCGGCTGGCCGAGGTACTGGCATCCGCCGGGACAGGCACGGCGTCACCGATCGTGCTGGCCGGGCGTCCACGCGTGAAGCCCGACGCCGAAACATCGCACGGCCTTGCCATGCGGCTGAGCGCCGACGGGTTGCTGCCGATCGCGGTCGGATCGGGTGTGATCAACGACCTTGTGAAGCACGCGGCGGAGGAGGCCGGAACCGCCTACGTCTGCGTGCCCACCGCCGCTTCGATGGATGGCTACGCGGCGTCGGGTGCGGCGCTGCGTGAAGGAGGGTTCAAGCGCACCCTTGCCTGTGCCGCGCCAGTAGCGATCGTGGCCGACCTCGAAGTGATCGCGAATTCGCCCGCGACCATGGCCGCCTGGGGTTATGGCGACCTTGTCGGCAAGTTGGTCGCGGGTGCCGACTGGATCGTTGCCGATGCGCTGGGGGAGGAGGCATTGAATGCCGGTCCTTTTGCCATGGTGCAGGACAATCTGGCGAGCTGGCTCGGCGATCCGGCCGGTATTCGCGCCCGCGACCGTGCCGCCCTCGATGGATTGATGCGCGGCCTTGTGATGTCGGGGCTCGCCATGCAAGCCCACGGCAACTCACGTCCGGCGAGCGGCAGCGACCATCAGTTCGCCCATCTCTGGGAAATGGAAGAGGTCACTGTCGACGGCGAGCCCGTGTCGCACGGCGCCTGTGTCGGCATCGGTTGTCTTTCGATGCTGGCAGCCTATGAATGGCTGCAGCGCCAGGCCGTCGAGTCCATCAAACCGGCAAGCCTTGCTGCCCGATCGGCATCGCTGTCGGCGCTGCGGGCCGAGGTCGAGGCAGCCTTTCCGCTTTCCTTCATGGCCGCCAATGCGGTCGCGGAAACGGCAGCGAAGGCGGCGTCGCCGGCCCAGGTCGAGCAACGCCTGCGTGCCCTCCGCGACAACTGGCCCGATATTCTCGGTTACCTGCGCGGCCGGCTGCCCAAGGCTGCGGCGGTGCGGCAGTGGCTCGAGATGGTCGGCGGTCCCTCACAGTCGGCCGCCATCGGTGTGTCACCGCAGAAGCATGCGCTGGACTATGCCCGCGCGCGCATGATCCGGCGCCGCTTCACCGGCCTCGACGTGCTGCACGACCTCGGTTGGCTCGATCGGGCCGTCGGCGATCTGTTTGCCGCCGGCGGTTTCTGGGGGCCGGCGCGCGCCGCCGCCTGATCTCAGCGTTCACTACAGGGAGGAAGACATGAATCTGACCAAGAGGTCGTTGTTCACCGGATTGCTCGCTGCGGGCGTCGCCGGCGAATTGGGCTCGCCCGCGATTGCCCAGCAGCGCGTCGAGATCCAGTTCTGGCATGCCATGGGCGGCGTGCTGGGCGAGCGGGTCGGCGAGATCGTCAAACGATTCAACGATTCGCAGACCAAATACACCGTGGTCGCGACCAACAAGGGCAACTACGACGAGGTGATCAACGCCACCGTCGCGGCCTATCGGGCGAAGAAGGCGCCGCAGATCGCGCAAATCTACGAACGTGGTTTCATGGCGATGCTGCTTTCCGGCGCCATCGTACCGGTGCAGGAGCTGATGACCGAGAAGAAGAAGCAGGTCGATTTCTCCGACTTCATCAAGCCGGTGGCGAGCTATTACCAGTACAAGGGCAAGTTGATGAGCATGCCCTTCAACTCCTCCACGCCGATCCTGTTCTACAACAAGGAGCAGTTCGAGAAGGCCGGCTTCGCGGCGCCGGCGGACACATGGGGCGAGTTCGAGAAGCAGCTCTACGCGATCAAGAGCAAGGGCGCCGCCGAATGCGGGTCTTCGCTCGCCGGCGACTACTTCTGGAGCCTGCTCGAGAACTACAGCACCGTGAACGACCAGCCGTGGGGCACGAAATCCAACGGCTACGACGGTCTCGACACCGAGTTCGTGTACAACAAGACCCGCGTGGTGCAGCAGGCGGCCCGGCTGCAGAAGTGGGTCAACGACGGCATCATGCAGATCGCGGGCCAGGGTCTCAGTCCCGAGCAGCTGTTCACCTCCGGCAAGTGCGCAACCTACTTCGCGTCGACCGCGGCGCACGGCGGGATCGAGCGCGACCCGAAGATCAAGTGGAGCGCCACCTATCTGCCGCACGAGGCGGACCTCACGGCGCGCAACAGCAGCATCGGCGGGGCGACGCTCTGGGTGATGAAGGGCCACAAGCCGGAGGAGTATGACGGCGTTGCCGACTTCCTCGAATTCCTGGCCAAGCCCGACCTGCAGGTGTGGTGGCACAAGGCCACCGGCTACGTGCCGATCTCCAGGACGGCCTATCAGATGGCGAAGTCGGAAGGCTACTACAAGGATCATCCGACTCGTGAAATCGCCATCCTTCAGCTCAACCGCGGGACGCCTACGCCCAATTCGCAGGGTTTTCACTTCGGCAACTACACCCAGGCAACGTTCGCGTTGCGCGAGGAGATGGAATCGGTGTTCGCGAACAAGAAGACACCGCAACAGGGCCTTGACGATGCGGTGCGTCGTGGCAATGAGCTGCTGCGCCAGTTCGAGAAGCTGAATGCGGGCAAGTACTAGCCTTTCTCCCGCGATGCCGGGGCCGGTCATGGCCGTGCCCCGGCGACGCGCGTCTGCGTCGGCCGGCGGCACGCAGGGGCTGAAGCGCGCCCACTACCGTGAGGCGCGCCTGCCACTCCTGTTGCTGCTGCCGCAACTGCTGGTACTGCTGCTCTTTTTCTTCGTTCCGGCGCTGCGCGCGCTGTCACAGTCCTTCGTTCTCACCGATCCGTTCGGCAACAGTGTCCAGTTCGTCTGGCTCGACAATTTCCGCAGTCTGCTGGCGAGCCCGGAATATCGGGCATCGGTCGGCGTCACCATCCGGTTCACGCTGGCGCAGAACGCCCTGACGATCGCGGTCGCGCTGGTGCTCGCGTTTGCGACCGATCGCGTCCTGCGCGGCCGAGGTCTCTATCGCAGCGTCATCCTGCTGCCTTACGCTATCGCGCCGGTCATCGCGGGCATCCTCTGGGCCTTCCTGTTCAACACCGCAGTCGGCCCGCTTTCCTTCGTCCTTCACGGTCTGGGTATCGACTGGGATCCCAATCGCAATGGCGTCGACGCCTTCCTGCTGGTGACCTTCGCCGCCTCGTGGAAGCATATCTGCTACAACTACATCTTCCTGATCGCCGCCCTCCTGTCCGTGCCTCCATCGTTGCTCGAAGCCGCAGCCGTCGACGGTGCCGGCCCGATGCTGCGCTTTGTCCGCATCTCGCTGCCGATGATCGGTCCGACGATTTTCTTCCTCGTGGTGATGAACTTCGTCTATGGCTTCTTCGAGACCTTCGCGATCGTCGACGCCGTGACCCACGGCGGTCCAGGCGGCGCCACGATGATCCTCGTCTACAAGGTCTATGTCGACGGCTTCGTGCACATCGACCTCGGGTCGTCGGCGGCGCAGTCCGTGCTGATGATGATCTTCGCGCTGGTGCTCACCGTACTGCAGTTCCGCTATGTCGAGCGGAACGTGAACTACGACGTCTGACATGGTCGAGCGCACGCGCGGCATGGATATCGCGTGCCACGGGATCCTGATCCTGGGCGGTCTGCTGGTCTGCCTGCCGATCTATTTTGCCTTCGTCGTCGGCTCGCACACGGTGAGCGACGTGCTCGCGGTCCCGCCGCCCTGGCTGCCCGGGCGGGCGTTTTTCGCCAACGCGGCGACGGCCTGGGAGAAGGGCAATCTCGGTCGGCTGTTCGTCAATTCCTTCATCGTCGCGGTTGGCATCGCAGCGGGCAAGATCGCCGTCTCGCTGCTCTCGGCCTTTGCGATCGCCTATTTCCGGTTCCGCTACCGCATGCTCGCCTTCTGGCTGATCTTCGTGTCGCTGATGCTGCCGGTCGAGGTGCGCATCCTGCCGACCTATGAAGCGGTGGCCAATGTCGCGCTGCCGCTGCAATGGCTGATCGATGTTCTGGACGCGGGTCGCTGGCTCCGCGCGCTCACCGGCCGGCAGGTCGAGATCGCGCTCGATTGGAACATGATGAACAGTTACGGCGGGCTGATCCTGCCGTTGATCGCCTCGGCCACGGCGACGTTCCTGTTCCGGCAGTTCTTTCTCTCCGTCCCGGACGAGCTCGCCGAGGCCGCGCGCATCGACGGCGCCTCGCCGTTGCGCTTCTTCTGGAGCGTGCTGCTGCCGCTCTCGCTGTCGAACATCGTGGCGCTCGGCATCATCCTTTTCCTGTACGGCTGGAACCAGTACCTGTGGCCGCTGTTGTTCACCACCGACAAGAACATGGCGACCGCCGTCATCGGGCTGAAGAATCTTATCCCGCAATCCGATACCGAGCCTGCCTGGAACGTCGCCATGAATGCGGCGCTGCTCGTCATGCTGCCGCCGGTGATGGTGGTCGTCGCGCTGCAACGCTGGCTGGTCAAGGGTATGGTCGATGCCGGGAAGTGAAGATACGGGCGCGCCAAACGGCCGCGTGATGATCGTCGGCCATCGCGGCGCGCGCAATCTCTGGCCGGAGAACAGTCTCGACGGTTTCCGGCGTGCGAGAGCACTCGGTATCGAGGCGGTGGAATTCGACGTTCACCCGGCGCGCGACGGCGAGCTTGTCGTGATCCACGATCCGACGCTCGAGCGGACCACCCACGGGACAGGGGCAGTCGTCGATCTGACGGCCGCCGAGCTCGCGGCGACGAAGCTGCGCGACGGCGGCGGCGAAGGCGTGCCGCAACTCGCATCCGTGCTGGACGTCTTCGCCGGCTCGGGCATGGAGTTGCAGATCGAGATCAAGACCGATGTGCAGGGGCGGCCCTACCGCGGATTGATGCAACGCCTGCTCGATCTTCTTGCCCGGCACCGGATACAGCACGACGTCGTCCTGACCTGCTTCGTGCCACAAGTTCTCGACGACGTGCGACGGCTGTCGCCGGAGCAGCGCGTCCTCGCTTCGCTCGATCGCCGCTCGGCGGAGATGATGGGCGGGCTGGCTCCCGCCCTCGACCGGATGACCGCGATCGAGGGTTGTATGGTCGCCGTCGAGAAGGGGTTGCTGGCGGAAGGTTTCGATCTCTGTCTGCAGCGTCTCGGTCCGGATCGGCTCGGAGTCTGGGTCCCCAATGAAGTGGCAGACCTCTCTGCATGGCTGTCGCGGCCGTTGCGCCAGATCACGACCGATCGCCCCGATATCGCTCTGCAACAGCGAAACAAGGCGCCGCCCTCACTACACAGCGATTGAATCGATGGTCGGCCGCCACTAGGCTCCCCTGCCGAAGCAGGCATTCGGGGAGGGAAAGATGAGGCTACTTGCTGCGATCAGCGTCGCTGTGTGCGCGCTCGCATGGACGGGGGTGGCGTCTGCCCAGGCCAAGCTCTGCGCCAGTCCGCGCCAAATGGAGGGCTTCAAGACCTGCGCCGACGTCGCCAAGGCCGAGGCCGAAGGGACCTTCGTCCTCTATTCGACCGATCCCGACGCTGGCCAGGCCAAGCTGCTCGCGGCCTTCAACAAGGCGTTTCCCAAGATCAAGACCAACTATGTCCGCCTGCAGGCGGGCGCCCTCTATGCCAAGCTGTTGTCCGAGCGACAGGCCAAGTCCTATCTGGTGGACGTGATCCAGCTCTCCGACATGGGCATGATCCTCGACTTCCAGAAGCGCAACGGCTTCACGCAGTACATCTCGCCGGAGATGGTCGCCTTCAAGAAGGAGTACAAGAGCACGCCGGAGGGCTACTGGACCTGGGGCTCGGTCATCATGGCCGGTCTTGCCACCAATCCAAATAACGTCCCGGCTGCCGACGCGCCGAAGAAGTGGGAGGACCTACTCGATCCCAAGTGGAAGGACGGCATCAGCGTCAAGGTGTCGAACTCGGGATTGCAGCATGGCGTCTGGTACGTACTGAAGCCGATCCTGGGCGACGACTACTTCAAGAAATTCGCCGAACAGAAGCCTCGCGCCTTCGATTCCTATGTCCAGCAGTACGGTCGGCTGGTCGACGGACAGGACAAGGTCATCATGGGCGCGCAATATTCCGGCTATCTCGAGTTCAAGGCCAAGGGCGCGCCACTTGCCTTCGTCTTCCCGGAGACCGGCGTGCCCACGGTGCCGGAAACCTACGGTATCGTTGCCGATGGTCCGCATCCCAACGCCGCCCAGCTTTTCATGGACTGGTTCCTGTCGCCGATCGGGCAGAAGGCTCTGTCCGATGCGCTCCTGCTGCATTCGCCGCGCGATGACGTACCGCCGCCGTCCGGCGGCGTGCCGCTCAAGGAGATGAAGCTTCTCGTCCCCGCCGATTGGTCGGCGTTCGAGAAGGATCGTCCGTCCTTTGCGCGGCAATGGGATCGCATCGTCGGCGCTCGCCACTGAGCGGACATTGACGGCGATCTCCGACGCGGGCGTGTCCGCAAGACTGGCGCGCCCACGACGCGACTGGCAGCCGGCCGTGACCGCCGCGGTGCTCCTGGCGGTAAGCTTCCTCGTTCTGTTGCCGCTGGTCTTTCTGGTCGAGGAGTCGCTCAACACCGGCGATGCGCTGGCGTTCCCGCCCGCGGAATACGGAATCTCGAACTACATCGAGATGTTCCAGGAGGACCTGGACATCCTCACCAACACGGCGAGCATCGCGGTGATGGCGACCGTGATGGCGATCCTGATCGGCTTCACGCTGGCCTGGATCCTGACGCGCACCAACGTGCCTGGCCGCGACACGCTCGAACGGCTGCTGGAGCTGCCCTATTACATGACGCCGCTGGTAGGTGCGCTCGCATGGGCCGTTCTGGCGGCGCCCAAGAGCGGCTTCTTCAACCAGCTTTGGCACTACGTCGGCGGCGCGGGCGACATCGTCGACGTCTATTCCATGTTCGGCATCGCCTGGATCATGGCGCTGTTCGAAGGAACGGTGGCGTTCGTCATGATCTCCGCCTCGATGAAGTCGATGGATCCCGCCCTCGAGGAATCGGCGCGCGTCATGGGCGCAAGCAAGCTGCGTACCGCGCTTACCGTCACCCTGCCGCTCGTCATGCCGGGCGTGCTGGGAGCTACGCTGTTCGTGTTTGCAGAGATGCTGGGCTCGTTCGCGGCTGCGCTGGTGATCGGGATTCCGGCACGTATCTACGTGATCACGACCTCGATCTGGGATTCCACGCTCTCCTATCCGCCCGACTACGGGCGCGCCGCCGCGATGGGTCTCGCCCTGTTCGTCGTGATGTTCGGCATGCTCACCTTCTATCGCTGGATGGTGAACCGCGGCAGCTTCGCGACCATCACCGGCAAGGCCTTCCGGCCGCGCGCAATGGATATGGGGCGTCTGGCGTGGTTGCTGCTGGGCGTCTGTTGCCTCTACATCTTCCTCGCCGTCGTGCTGCCGATCGGGGCGTTGATCCTGACATCGCTGCAGCGATTCGCCACCGTGATCCTTGGTCAGGCCGAATTCACGCTCGGCAACTACCGCATGGCATTGGGGCTCGGTCCTGTGCGAACGGCGCTGTCCAACAGCCTGATGCTGGGCTTTGGCGTCGCGACGGTCGGCGTGCTGATCATGGCGCTGATCGTCTGGATCATCTACCGATCGCACCTCAAGGGCCGGGGCGCGATCGAGTATCTGGTCATGTTCCCGCAGGCGGTTCCCCGCATGGTGTTCGGCCTCGCCCTGTTGTGGGCCTGGCTCAACATTCCCATCCCGATCTACGGCACGCTGTGGCTGCTGGCGCTCGGCTATTTCACGGTGATGCTGCCGCTCGGCGTGCGTACCCTGGCGGGCGTGGTGCTGCAGATCGACAAGAGCCTCGAGGAATGCGCCCGCGTCTGTGGCGCAAGCTGGGGCTACCAGTTGCGCACCGTGACCTTGCCGTTGTTGCGGCCCGGCCTCCTCGCGGCATGGCTGCTGATCTTCATGGCTTGCGTGCGCGAGCTCGGAGCCTCGGTTTTCCTGATGGGCCCCAGCGCCAAGGTGATCGCGCCGTCGATCGTCTCGGCCTTCGCCTCGAGCGGCACCGAGCTCACGGCGGCGATGGCGCTGATCCAGACGGCGAGCGTGGTCGTGGCGCTCGTCATCCTGTTCCGCCTGACGCGCGGCATGACCAAGGAAATGACGTGACCCGGATCGAACTCGAGGACCTCGTCATCCGCTACGGCGACACGACGGCGGTGAACGGCGTGAGTTTCACGGTCGGTCGTGGCGAGCACCTGACGCTGCTCGGTCCGTCGGGCTGCGGCAAGACCACGACGCTCCGCGCCATCGCCGGGCTGGAGCAGCCCACCAGCGGCAGCATCCGCATCGACGGCCAGCCCATGTTCGACGCGGCAGCGCGCAAGAACGTGCCGGCGGAGCAGCGCGGGGTTTCCATGGTGTTCCAGTCCTACGCCGTTTGGCCGCATATGAGCGTGTTCGACAACGTCGCCTACGGCCTCAAGGTGCGCAAGCAGAGCAGGGCCGACGTCGCGGCCAATGTCGACCGCGCGCTTGGCCTCGTCCAGATGAAGCATCTCGCCGATCGCGCCGCCTCAAAGCTGTCCGGCGGCCAGCAGCAGCGCGTCGCGCTCGCCCGTGCCATCGCCTTCTCGCCCACGGTCGTGCTGTTCGACGAGCCGCTCTCCAACCTCGATGCCAAGCTGCGTGCCGAAATGCGCGTGGAACTGCGCGACCTGCAGCGCCGACTCGACATTACCTCGGTCTACGTGACACATGACCAGGAAGAGGCGCTGGCGATTTCCGACCGCGTGATCGTGATGAACGTGGGCTCGGTCGAGCAGATCGGCACGCCGGAGGAGATCTACAACAGACCATTGAGCCGCTTCGTCGCCGACTTCGTCGGGTCGGCCAACATCCTGACGGGACGGCTGACCGGAACCGACACATTCGAGGCCGAAGGTGGGGCGCAGCTGCGCATCAACGGCGCCACGGCGGCGCGCGACGGCGTCGGGGAGGTGGCCGTCCGCACCGCCTACATCGATCTCGTGGCCAGGCCTGGCGACAACCAGCTCCTCGGGACCGTGCGCCAGCGCATGTTCCATGGCGACTTCGTGCAGTACATCGTCGAATGCGCTTGCGGCCGCCTGATCGTCCGCCGTCCACCGACCAATCTCCTGGAAGAGGGCGCGCCGGTGACGTTGTCCTTCTCGCCCGATCACACTGTCCTCCTGCGCGGACAGGGGGCATGAGTCTCTCGAACGGTGCGGCGCCGGGTACGATCACGCGCTGCATCAGCTGGTGTCTGTCGGGATCGATCACGGCGCGGTGGTGATGTAGCCGCCGAGCTTCTTGCCTCGAAGCGTCATCGGTTCCTCCGCTGGCCATTTGAACGCGTCGTCGGCACCTCAAATGCCAAGCGCGACGGCAAGGCGGCGAAACGCCGTCTCGCTTCCCGGCAGGCCAAAGCGCAGCCACTGCGGCTCGTGCGAGAAGGCGCGGACGTGGATGCCGTGACGGCCAAGCCGTTCTACGATCTCGGCCGACTCCTCGTGTTGTGTCAGGCGGAAGAGCGGCGTGCCACCCAGATGCGTGACGCCGGCTTGCGCAAGCATCGCGTCGAGCCGCACGCCGTCACGGTTCAATCGAGCTGCGGTCGTGCGAAACCAGGCCGCGTCGCCGAGTGCGGCTTTGCCGATCGCGAGCGCCGGGCCCGAGACGGCCCACGGCCCGAGCTCCTCGCGCAGCCGCGCGGCGACGTCGGGTTGAGCGATGGCGAAGCCCAACCGCAGGCCCGCCAAGCCGTAGGTCTTGCCGAACGAGCGCAGGACGATGGCGTTGTGCGGAAGATCTCCGGCGAGGCTGGCAGACGCCGGCAGGAAGTCGACGAAGGCTTCGTCGACCACCAGCGTCGCCTTGCATAGGCGCAGCTGCGCCGTGGTCAGGAGTCGGCCGGTGGGATTATCGGGATTGACGACGACCGCGACGTCACGATCGCTCGCTTCACCGAACCGTTCGACCACCGTCACTTCGTGCCCGTGCCGGCGCCAGGAAACCTCGTGTTCCTCGTAGGTCGGACCGACGATGCCAACCCGCGATTTGGCCACGAGTCTCGGCAGGAGCTGGATCAACGCCTGCGTGCCGGGCGCGGCGACGATCATCGCCGGATCGCGCAAGCCAAACCGTTGCGCTGCAACGGCGCAAAGTGCCTCGTCATCGGCGCGGCCGGGCAGCCGTGACCAGGTTTCGGCGGCGGCCGCGATTGGGTAGGCAATCGGATTGATTCCCGTCGAGAGGTCGAGCCATGGCTCGGGCGCCTGCGGAAAGCGGCGGCGAATGGCGCCGAGATCGCCCCCATGCATCACCGTCGTCGCCGCGTGTTTCATCGCCGCCATCGCCATGATAGGCACAAACTCATGTTCGTTGCTCTCGCCCTTCTTGCTGCCGTGATCGAAGCGGCGGTCGGCTTTCCCGACCGACTGTTTCACGCGATCGGACATCCGGTGACCTGGATGGCGCGCGTCATAACATGGGGTGACAGGAGGTGGAATTCGGACAACGACTCCGAGTTTCAGCAACGCCTGCAGGGCATGGTGTTGCTGCTGTTGTTGGTGGTGGCCAGCCTGCTGGCGGGACTTTTGATCTGGCGCGTCCTTCACCTCCTGCTGCCGGCGATTCTGGCGCTCGTTTTCACGGCAGTCGTGGCGAGCGCACTGCTCGCACAGCGCAGCCTCGATTCGCATGTGGTCGCGGTCGCCGATGGGCTCGAGGCAAGGGGGCTCGCAGCCGGCCGCGAGGCGGTAGCGATGATCGTGGGTCGCGATACGAAAAGCCTCGATGAGGCGGGCGTATGCCGCGCGGCTATCGAAAGCCTGGCCGAGAGCTTTTCCGACGGCGTCGTGGCGCCGCTTTTCTGGCTGGTGGTGGCCGGACTGCCCGGAGCGCTGGCCTACAAGGCGATCAACACCGCTGACAGCATGATCGGTCACAAGACGTGGCGCTACCTCCACTTCGGCTGGGCGGCGGCCCGGGCGGACGATCTAGTGAACCTGCCGGCCTCACGGCTCGCCGCCTTGTGGCTCGTGCTGGGGGCGCTGCTCCGGCCGGGCTTGTCGGCCAGTCGGGCACTCACGACGGCATGGCGGGATGCAGGCCAGCACGAGTCGCCCAACGCCGGATGGCCCGAGGCGGCAATGGCAGGCGCACTCGGCGTACGACTGATGGGGCCGCGCAGCTATGACGGCGCGCAGGTCGACGCCGCGTGGATGGGTGACGGGCGCACGATCGTGACGGCAAGGGACATCCGGGCCGCACTCTCCCTCTACCGGACGGCCTGCGGCCTCCAGATCGCGGTGTTGGTCGCCCTGCTGGCGCTCATCTGGCTGGTGTGATTCGGGGTTCACGAGCGAGCGCCAGGAGCCGGTCGCAGTCGACATGTCTCTCGATGTGGTCGGCAAGCTGGTCTAGCGTGGCTTCGACGTCGACCTCGTAGTCGAACGCCGAAGCAATTCCGCCGAGACGGTTCAGCCAGGCGCGGCGTTGACGGTCGTCGGACAGGAAGCCGTGAACATAGCAGCCAACGATGCGGCCATCCTCGCTCATCGCACCCTGATCGTAGCCGTTGCCAGGGCGCAGCAGCGGCCGGACGGTGCCGGTCGTCCGGCCGACATGCATTTCATAACCCTTGAAGGGCACGCCCGCGGCCGTCTCGCCGGTGATCTCGACCAGCACCTTGTCGCCCTCCAGAACCGTGTCGACCGGCAGAAAGCCCAACCCCTCGACCGCGGCCGAATGGCCTTCGATGCCTTTTGGATCAGCGACGCTGCGGCCGAGCATCTGGTAGCCGCCGCAGATCCCCAGCACATGACCGCCGCGCCGCACATGCGCCTGGAGGTCGATCTGCCATCCCGCCTGTCGGAGCGCGGCAAGGTCCGAGATGGTCGCCTTGGATCCCGGCAGGATCACCAGCGCTGCGTCGCCGGGAATGGGTTGGCCCGGTCGTACGAAGACGAGATTCACCGCTGGATCGAGCCGCAGAGGATCGAACTCGTCGAAGTTCGCGATGCGGGGGTAGGCCAGCACGGCGATCTTCAGGCCGTCGCCAGGCGCTGCCATCGGCAAGCCCAGCGCATCCTCGGCCGGCAGACGGTGCGCGGCGTTGAAGTAGGGCACGAGACCCAGCGCCGGCCAGTCTGTTTTGGCCGAGATCGTCTTCAGTCCGTCGTCGAACAGCGAGGGATCACCGCGGAAGCGATTGACGATGAATCCCACGATCATCGCCGCGTCGGCAGGATCGATCACCGCCTTTGTCCCGACCAGGCTCGCGATGACGCCGCCGCGGTCGATGTCGCCCAGCAGCACCACGGGCACGCCCGCAGAGCGGGCAAAGCCCATGTTGGCGATGTCGGTGTCGCGCAAATTCACCTCTGAGGCCGAGCCCGCACCCTCCACCAGCACGAGATCGGCCTCGGCGGCGAGCTTGCGGAAGCTTTTGAGCACGGCGCCGAGCAGCTGCGGCCTCATCGCCTGGTAGTCGCGGGCCTTCGCGCTGCCCACCACCTTGCCTTGCACCACGACCTGGGCGCCGATCTCGCTCTGGGGCTTCAGCAAGACCGGATTCATGTGCACGGTCGGCGCCACTCGCGCGGCACGCGCCTGCAACGCCTGGGCGCGTCCGATCTCGCCGCCGTCGGCGGTCACGGCGGCATTGTTCGACATATTCTGCGGCTTGAATGGTCGCACGCCGAGGCCACGTCGTGTGAAGGCGCGAGCGAGCCCGGCGACGATCAATGACTTGCCGACATCCGAGCCCGTACCCTGGACCATGAGGGCGCGTGCCGTCATCAGAACTCGATGCCTTCCTGTGCCTTCACCCCCGCTGCGAAGTGATGCTTCACTGGCATCATTTCCGTCACGAGATCGGCGGCCTCGACCATCTCCTGCTTGGCGTTGCGGCCGGTGACGACGATATGCTGGTCGGAGCGCCGTGACTGCAGCACCGCCACCACCTCCTTCACGTCGAGGTGGTCGTAGCGCAGCGTGATGTTGAGTTCATCGAGCACGATCAGCCGGATCGACGGATCGGCCATCAACTTCTCTGCCGCGGCCCACGCCCGCTTCGCCGCCTCGATGTCGCGTGCACGATCCTGCGTTTCCCACGTGAAACCCTCGCCCAAGGTGCGCCATTCGACCTGATCGCCGAAGCGTTCAACGGCGGCGCGCTCGCCCGATTGCCACATCCCCTTGCCGAACTGCACCACGCCGCAGCGAAATCCATGGCCGAGGGCGCGCAGCATCAGTCCGAAGGCTGCCGTCGATTTACCCTTGCCCTTGCCGCTATGCACGATCAGCAAGCCCTTCTCGATGGTCTTTCCGGCGACCTCGGCATCCTGGACCGCCTTGCGATGAGCCATCTTGGCCTTGTGTCGTGCCTCTTCGTCGTTTGCTGTCGTCATGCAGCCAAAATGGACGGCAAAGCCCTTGTCAGCAAGCCGGCCGAACCTTATCAAGCTGACGACGGTTCCCCACGGGGATCAAAAGGGAACGTGGTGAAGGGTGGCAATGCTCCAATCCACGGCTGCCCCCGCAACTGTCATCGGATAGCCAATGGCCGGCATACCACTGGGAAACCGGGAAGGTGGCCAGGGGCGAAGATCCGGGAGCCAGGAAACCTGCCGTCGCTTTGCTTTCTGCAATCGGATCGCCGGAGGGGCGATCGAGGAGGATGATATGGCCAGCACGTCCATACCGGTAGTCGGATCGACGGAACGACAGGAAACCCTCAAGGCGGCCTTGGTCGCGGCTTTGCTTGGCGTCGCATTGGTATTCCTGACCGGCTTCGCTCACCCTCAACTGCTTCATAATGCAGCACACGACACTCGGCACAGCTTGAGCTTTCCCTGCCACTAAGGCGGCGGGAATGCTCGCAAGGATTTTGTCGGTCGGGCTGCTGGCCGGGCTTGTGGCCGGACTGCTGGTTGCAGCTCTCCAGCAAGTGACCACCACACCGCTGATCATCGCCGCGGAGGCTTTCGAGACCAAGGCGCCAGCGCCCTCTCACGCTGATGCACGGAAGGCCGACGACCATGGCGCCCATGAGCACGACGAAGGCTGGAAGCCCGCCGACGGGCTTCCTCGCTTTTTCTACACCTCGCTTGCGACCGTCGTGACCGCCATCGGCTTGGCGCTGGTCTTGCTTGCTGCGATGGTTGCGGCTGGAGAGCGGATCGATGAGAGGCACGCGATCGCCTGGGCAATCGCGGGCTTCGTCGCGTTCGGGCTCGCACCGGCCGCCGGCCTCGCGCCAGAGCTGCCGGGGAGCGCCGCAGGTGACCTCGTAGCGCGGCAGATCTGGTGGGTCGGTACGGCCTGTGCGACGGCGATTGCCATCTGGATGTTTCTCAAGACGGAGAAGGCGTTGTTTCGCGTTCTCGCGCTCGCCGTTTTGGTCGCGCCTCACGTTATCGGCGCGCCCCAGCCGCATGAGCTGGAGAGCCGGGCACCTGCCGAATTCGCGGCAAGGTTCGCGGCGCTCTCCCTTGCCGTGCAGGCCTGCCTTTGGCTGCTTGTCGGAATAGCGGTCGGGCTTCTGTGGCCGAGACTGGCACCCAAGCCGGCGACTTGAGGTCCGCGAAAGCACCGCGCACGACTGTACATTGGTCAGGGTTCAGCAATATGAGCGAGTCGGCCGTCACGGTATTCGTCTGCGTTTCGTGCCGTCGCTGGCGCGCAGATGGCGAGGCGTTCGATCAGCCGGGTCACGCCCTCGCGTCGGAGCTGCGACTGCGGCTGCGGGAAATGTCGGGATCGGATGTCGGGATCGTGGACGTGGATTGCCTGGCCGTATGCACTCGTCCGTGCACTCTCGCGCTTGCCGGCACCGGCAAGTGGACCTACGTGATCGGCGACCTCGAACCCGAATCGCATGTCGAGGAGATTATTGCTGCGGTCAAGAGCTTCGCCGCCTCGGAGAACGGCATCATCGCGTGGCGGGAGCGGCCGCCGTCGTTTCGCAAGGGCGTTGTCGCCCGGGTCCCGCCGCGCCCTTCCAGACTGGAGCCAGTTGAGCCATGACCTCGTTCGTCAAAGTGCCCTGCACCATCGTCACGGGCTTTCTCGGCGCGGGCAAGACCACGCTCGTGCGCCATGTGCTGCAAAACGCCAAAGGCCGGCGGCTGGCGGTGATCGTCAATGAGTTCGGCGATGTCGGCATCGACGGCGACATTCTGAAGAGTTGCGGGGTCGAGAGCTGCCCGGAAGAGGCGATCGTCGAGCTTGCCAACGGTTGCCTCTGCTGCACCGTCGCCGACGACTTCGTCCCGGCGCTGAAGGGCTTGCTGGGCCGTCCATCGCCGCCCGAGCATATCGTGATCGAGACTTCGGGCCTCGCCCTGCCCAAGCCGCTGGTGAAAGCCTTCAACTGGCCCGAGATCGCCTCGCGCGTCACGGTAGATGGCGTGGTGACGGTCGTCGACGGAGCCGCCGTCGCAGCTGGTCGTTTTGCCGACGATGCGGAGGCGATTGCCAGACAGCGCGCCAACGACGTATCGCTCAATCACGATAATCCCCTCGAGGAGGTGTTCGAGGACCAGCTTCTGTGCGCCGATCTCGTCATCCTGAACAAGGCCGACCTGATCTCCGAGGAGCAACGCCGGAACGTGGCCAGAGAGATCGCCAGGACCGTGCCGCGTGCAGTGAAGGTCGTGGAGGCCGAGAACGGCCAGGTGCCGGTGGCGGTGTTGCTGGGGCTCGGCGCGAAGGCTGAATCCGATCTCGCCCGCCGTCCCTCGCATCACGATGCCGAGGGCGAGCATGATCACGACGATTTCGACACTTTCATTATCGATCTGCCGTCGTTCAAGTCGCCGCAGGCCTTGATCGAGCGGCTTCAGAAGGCGGCGACCGCACACGACATCCTGCGGGTGAAGGGTTTCGTCGACATCGTCGGCAAGCCGATGCGGCTTTTGGTGCAGGGTGTAGGCGCGCGGCTCCAACATCAGTTCGATCGCCGCTGGACGACGGGCGAAACACGCCAGGGGCGGCTGGTCGTGATCGGCGAGAAGGGTCTCGATAAAGCGGCCATCGCGGCGCTCGTCGCGGGCTGACGGAAAGAGGATATGCACGTCCTGGCGACACAGCTTGCGAGTCTGGACGAGGCCGACGTTGCGGTCGATCTCGGCCAGTCGCCGGCTGACGTGGTCGTGCTCTCCTTCTCTGACAGCGATCTTTGCGCTTTGGCCTCGGCCTGGCTGCAGGAGGCGGACGTCTTGCCGGCCCTTCGGCTCGCGAGCCTGAGGCAGTTGAAACACCCGATGTCGGTCGACCTTTATGTCGAGCAGGTCATCGCCGACGCGCGCGCCGTGATCGTGCGCTGTCTGGGCGGTCTCGACTATTGGCGGTATGGGCTGGAACGCATCGCCGATTTGGCGCGCGACAACGGCATCTTGTTCGCGGCGCTGCCTGGCGACGACCGAGCCGATGCGCAGCTTTCGTCGATGTCGACCATGCCGGTCGCCAAACTTGCCTTGCTCGATCGCTTCTTCCGCGAGGGCGGTCCGGACAACTTGCGACAGGCGCTGCGCTGCCTCGGCTCCATGCTGGGCCTCGATACCCCGTGGTCGCCGCCGGTGCCTGTCGGGCCGATCACTGTCCTCGGCAACGGAGCCGATGGCCGTCCGACAGCCCTGATCGTCTTTTATCGCGCCAACCTTCTGGCCGGTGACACGGCACCGATAACGGCCTTGATGGAGGCCCTCGATCGTCGGGGCCTGGCACCGCTTGCAGTTGCCGTCGGCAGCCTCAAGGACCGTGCTATCGAAGCCGAGCTCATGCGGTTGATCGACGAGCAACGGCCTGCGATCATCCTCAATACAACTGCCTTCTCCGCGCTGCGCGACGACGATACCACCGTGCTTGATGGAGCCGACGTGCCGGTCCTGCAGGTCGTGCTGTCGGGCAGCACGCGGGAAGCATGGCGCGACTCGGAGCGCGGGCTGTCGCCGGCGGATATCGCCATGAACGTCGTGCTGCCCGAACTCGACGGCCGGCTGCTGACAAGGGCAATCTCCTTCAAGGCCAAGACGCCGGCGGATCCGCGGCTCGAATTCGGGACGGTCAGGCATGCGCCCGATCCGGACCGCATCGACTATGTCGCCCGGCTCGCCGCCGCCTGGGCGAAGCTGCAGCGGACACCGCGGGCCGACCGGCGGCTGGCGCTGGTTTTGTCGGATTATCCCGCACGTGGTGGTCGTACCGGCTATGCCGTCGGGCTCGATACGGCGGCGAGCGCGGACGAAATCCTGCGACTGCTGGAGGCCGAAGGCTACGATAGCCATTCAGCGACTGGCGGAACGGAGGCGTTGCTGCGTGCGCCGGCCGAATACATCGAGATCCCGCTCGGTTTCTACAGGACCTGGCTTCAGGCCTTGCCCGACGCTCTGCGGCGCGCGCTCCGCGAGACATGGGGCGAGCCGGCCGAAGATTTCCGGTTACCGGCCCGCCGTTGCGGGAAAGTGCTTGTTCTGCTTCAGCCGGATCGAGGCAGCATGGGCGATCGCAAGTCGGGCTATCACGACACCAACTGCCCGCCACGCCATGCCTACCTTGCGCTCTATGCCTGGTTGCGCGAGGTCGAGAAGATCGATGCCCTCGTCCATCTCGGCACGCACGGCACGCTGGAATGGCTGCCGGGCAAGGCGCTGGCGCTTTCCGGTGAATGCTGGCCCGAGGCGGTGCTGGGCCCGCTGCCGGTGATCTATCCGTTCATCGTCAACAATCCAGGTGAAGCGGTGCAGGCCAAACGTCGTCTGGCCGCCGTTACCATTGGCCACCTGACGCCGCCGCTCGGGCCGGCAGGCCTGCACGGTCCGCTGGCGGCAATGGAAGGCATCATCGAGGAATATGCCGCTGCCGACGGGCTCGACCGCCGCCGCCTGCGCCACCTCGAGGAGGAGATCGTCGAGCGCGCCTGGAGCAACGGCTTGGCCGCCGATTGCGGACTGGTGCGCGACGAGCCGGCACGGGCGGCGATCGCCAAGCTCGACGCGCAGCTATGCGACATCAAGGAGCTCAGCATCCGCGACGGCCTGCACATTTTCGGGCGAGCGCCCGATGCGAAGGCCGCCGCCGCTCTGACCGAGGCGATCAAGGTGCCAGAGTCCTCGTTGCATGCCTGCGTCGGATCGGAGCGTCGTGGCCTGGTGGCGGCGCTCGACGGCCGTCGTGTCGCGCCCGGGCCTGCGGGCGCCCCGACGCGCGGCCGCGCCGACGTGCTGCCGACCGGACGTAATCTCACCTCGATCGATCCGCGCGCCATCCCGACGCGCGCGGCGGCGGCGATCGGCAGACGCGCCGCAGACGAGGTCGTTCGCCGCTACCTGCAGGACCATGGCGACTATCCACGTTCTCTTGTGATCGATCTCTGGGCCTCGGCCTCGCTGCGCACCGGCGGCGACGATCTTGCCCAGGCGCTCGCCTATCTCGGCGTCCGCCCGACCTGGGACAAGAATTCGAGCCGCGTGATCGGCATCGAGGTGCTGCCGATTGCTGCTCTCGACCGACCGCGCATCGACGTCACGCTGCGTATCTCGGGTCTGTTCCGCGACATCTTCGAGACCCAGATCGCGCTGTTCAACGTGGCCGTTCAGCGCGTCGCCGCACTGGACGAAGACGCGACGGACAATCCGCTGGCCGAGGCGCGGCACCACGGCACCGATCTCGCTCGCGTGTTCGGTGCGGCGCCCGGCAACTACGGCGCGCGGGCGGGCGATCTCGCTCTCGACGGAACATGGCGGACTCGCGAGGAGCTGGGCGCGGCCTATCTGTCCGCCGTGACGCACGCCTATGGCGGCGCCGAATCCATGCGAGAGGCAAGCGACGGATTCCGCAGTCGCGTTTTCGGCGCCGATCTCCTCGTCCATCCGCAGGACGATCGCGAGCGCGACATTCTCGATGGCGATGGCGTGGCCGACTTTGCCGGCGGCTTTGCCGCGGCAGCGGCGTTGCTCGGCAACCACCCGGAACTTTACCACCTCGACACCAGCCGGCCCGAGACGCCGAAAGCGCGGCGGCTGGCCGAGGAAGTCGCGCGCGTGGTGCGCGGTCGGCTCACCAATCCGCGCTGGCTCGCCGGTATGCTGGCGCACGGCCATCGCGGCGTGGCCGAGATCGCGCAGGGCGTCGATGCCCTCTATGCCTTCGCCGCGACCGCGCAGGCGGTGCCAGGCCACCTGTTCGATGCCACCCACGCAGCCCTGATCGCCGACGAGGCGGTCCTGTCGGCCATGCGGCACAAGAATCCGGGCGCCGCCAGCGCCATCGTAGACCGTTTGAAGGACGCCTTGTCACGCGGCCTGTGGGTGACGCGGCGCAATTCGGTCGCGGAGGAGCTCCAGCGCGCCTCGAGGAGCGAATCGTGACTCTCGCGGCGACCATCGAGATCAGAGGATGGTGTCCGGGCGCGCTGCGGCCGATGGCAAGCGGCGACGGGCTGATCGCGCGGGTAAAGCCGTGGTGCAGCGCCTTGACGCTCGATCAGGCAAGCGGACTTGCCGACATTGCGGGGCGGTTGGGTAACGGCCATATGGACATCACGCGCCGCGCCAATCTCCAGATCCGCGGCCTTCGTGAGCTAAGGCTCACCGAGCTCCATCGGGCGCTCGGCCGGCTCGACCTGCTCGATCCCGACGCCGAGACCGAAGCCGCGCGCAACGTCATGGTCGGGCCGCTCGCCGGTGCCGAGGGGCGCGCCCTTGCATCGGCGCTGACCGGAGCCCTGACGGCCGACCGCCGGCTTGCCGGCCGCCTGCCGGCGAAATTCGGCTGGCTCGTCGATGCCGCCGGCCCGCTTTCGATTGTCGGTGAACGGGCGGACGCCGCGCTCTGTCTCCTGCCTGCTGGCGTGGCGCTGCGGGTTGACGGGCAATGGCGAGGCATCGCCCGTCGTGACGAGGCGGTGTCGGTCGCACTCGCGATGGTCCAGGCGCATCTCGAAGGCCGAGAGTTTCCGGCACCTGCGAGGATGGACATTGTTCCAACACCGGGCCGGCGGAGGCTCGGTGCCGTGGCGGCGGAGGCATTCGGTGTCGCGGCGCCGTTCGGCCGGCTCGAGGCTTCGCAATTGCATGGTCTTGTCGCACTGGCGGCGAAGGCGGGGGCTTCGGCGCTGCGCCTTTCGCCTTGGCGGGCGGTCTATGTCGACGCCGTGATCGAGGGTGCAGGCGAGCTTGGCTTGATCGAAGATGACGAACATCCGCTGCTGCGCGTCGACGCCTGCCCGGGGAAGCCGGCCTGCTCGTCGGCCAGCGTCGATACGCGCCGCGATGCACAGCGGCTATTGGCGATGGGCTTCGACGGCAGCGTCCATATCTCGGGCTGCGCCAAGGGATGCGCCCGTTCGGCGGCGGCCGATGTGGTGCTGGTGGGAAACAATGGCCGATACGGCGTCATCCGAAACGGGACGACGCGCGACCTTCCACAGCGGACGATCGATCCCGATGATCTCCTGGCGGCACTGCATGGCTGACCGCGCCTACATCCGCGATGGCGGAGAGATCTATCGCCGCTCCTTCGCCATCATCCGCGCCGAATCCGATCTCGCGCGCTTCACCCCCGTCGAGGAGCGCGTCGCCGTGCGGCTCATTCATGCCTGCGGCATGGTCGAGGTCGCCCGCGATATCGTGATGTCCCCCGGCTTCGCGGACAATGCGCGCTGGGCGCTGATGGGCGGCGCGCCGGTCTTCTGCGACTCGAGGATGGTTGCCGACGGCGTCACCCGCGCGCGCCTGCCGGCCGGCAACGAAGTGATCTGCACACTGGACGATGCCGGCGTGCCGGAACTCGCACGCACGATGGGCAATACCCGCAGCGCCGCGGCGATGGAGCTGTGGCGGGACAGGCTCGCAGGCGC
>NZ_DATBFE010000042.1:0-3645 GCF_036558665.1 Reyranella sp.
CTTGCCGACGGCGTGGCAACGCTCCTTGTCGGCCGCGCCCTGATCGGCCTCGGCGTCGCCGTCGGCCTGATGGCCGGCCTCAAGGCCATCGTCCTGTGGTTCCCGCCCGAGCGCGTCGCCCTCGCCAACGGCTGGTACATCATGCTGGGCGCGCTCGGCGCCCTGTCGGCGACAGGGCCGGCCGAGGCGGTGGTGCGGGCGACAGGCTGGCGCGGGCTGTTCGCCGCTCTCGCTGTGGCCTCGGCGGTCGTGGCGCTCATCATCCTGCTCGTCGTGCCGGAGAGGAAGTCGCCGACGCAGACCGCTGCCTCATCGAAGATCGGCTTCCTCGCCATCTACCTGGACCCGCGCGTCCTGCGCATCGCCCCCCTGGCGGCGCTTGGCGTCGGCACGTCCTTCTCGCTGCAGGGCCTGTGGGCGGCGCCCTGGCTCGCCGATGTTGCGGGGCTCGACCGGCCTGCCGTCGTCGCGCATCTCACCTTCATGGCGGTGGCGCTCGCCGCGAGCGCCCTGCTGCTGGGAGCCGCCGCCGAGCGCCTGCGCCGCGCGGGCATCCCGACCGAGCTGTTCCTCAGCGGCACGCTCGCTCTGTCCATGGCCGCCCAGCTCGCGCTGCTGCTCGGCCTGCCGGTGCCGTCCTATGTCCCGTTCGCCGTGATCGCCGCCGCGGGCGCCGCCACCGTGCTCAGCTTCGCCGTGCTGGCGCAGTACTTCCCCAAGGAGGTGTCGGGCCGCGCCAACGCCGCCCTCGGTGTGCTCAACATGGGCACTGCCTTCGGCCTGCAGTGCCTCTCCGGCTTCATCGTCGCCCTGTGGCCGGCAGAAGACGGGCACTACCCGGCCGAGGCCCACCAGGCCGCGCTCGGCCTCGGCCTCGTGCTGCAGGCCGCTGCCTTCGCGTGGTTCATCCGCCCGGAACGCAAGACCGCTCTCGGCTACCTGCCGGCGCACCCGATACACGCCTTCGCGGGAGGACTCGGACTCGAACCGGCCGCTGCCCTGTCGTATGCCCGCGCGCGCCACGCGTGGTCCATGCGATTGGCCCGCGCTCGCGCGCAAGAGAAGGCTTGGCGCTCCGCCGCCTTCGCTTCGTTCGCCGTGCTGGCGCTGCTCGTCTCGTCGCTCGGCTCGACCATTCTCGGCACCTCCGTTGCAGCCCACATGATCGAAGGCGCCCAACTCACGGAAATCCGGGAATTCGCGGGTTCTGAGCGCTCCACGCCGTCTTTCATACTCCATCGTCCCGCCGAGGTGGTGCCGGCTTCGCTGGCGCGCAGCCGCTCGCATGGCGTGATGCAGGAAGGGGAACCATGATGACGTTACACAATGGCGCTGACTGCGGTTCCGAGCCGCCGGAGGAACTGCTGTGGAATATCAGGACCGTCATCCTGAAGACCGGTTTGTCGCGGCCGTCGATCTATCGCTACATGAAGCGTGGGCGGTTCCCGCAGCGCCGCCGCGTCGGTCCCAATCGCGTCGCGTGGGTGCCGGCCGAGGTGATTGCCTGGATCGAGGGCTGCCCTCGCCTGGATCAGCGGAACGACGACTGCGCCACCGAGAATCACCAAGTGGCTGTCACGCTCCCCTCAGTTTAGGTAAGGCCATGAAGACCGTTAGCAGAGATCTGCAGGCAAACCTCTCCCTGGAAGAAAAGCCAAACCATGGCATCGCCGACAACATGCCTGAAGTGCAGTCATCCAGGCGCCTACCGAATCTGAAGCGCGTGATACGACGGAAGGAATTGCGGCAGCTCGTACCTCTCTCCGACACCACGATTTACGAGATGGAGCAACGAGGCGATTTTCCGAAGCGCTTCTATCTGACACCGCGTTGCGCGGCGTGGGACCTCGGCGAGGTCCTGGGCTGGATCGAGCGCCGGCGAGGCGCCTCCGCAGCTCGGGCGATCAAGCCGACGTCACCGCCGGACGTTGGTCGCCGGAAGAGCCGACCCGTGAGGCGGTAGCGGCCTCGTCGACCAACTGCATCGACAGCGGATAGAGCGTCGGCGTCCGCCTGCGTCCTTCAACCCAGGCGTCGACCATATCGGCCCACTCCTGCAGCATGTGACGGCGCTGCTGCTCGTATTCGGCCTTGTTGTAGACGCCCCGCGACGAGCGGCCTTCCTCGTGAGCCAGACACTTTTCGATCCAATCCCGGTTGAAGCCCAGTTCATTCAAGAGCGTTGACCCCGTACGCCGAAGATCGTGAACGGTGAACGGATCGAGCGGCAGGTTCTCCTTTCTGGCGCGCTCGACCACGGCGACCGTAATCCGATTGAAGGTCGCCCGGGACATCGGCGCGTCGGCGTCATAGCGCGACGGAAGAAGATAGTGCGAGTTGCCGGCGCAGGTTTTGAGGGCGACCATGATGTCGAGCGCTTGCCGCGACAGGTACACGTTGTGCGGCTTGCCGCGCTTCATCCGCTCTTTCGGGATGCTCCAAACGGCGTTCTCGAAATCGACCTCATCCCAGACGGCCTCGAGCAGCTCGCTCTTGCGCACCATGGTGAGCAAGATCAAGCGGAGACCGAGACGAATGGTCGGCAGCGTCGGCACATGCTCCAGCTGACGCAGCACGATGCGAATCTCGGTGGGGGACAGCGCCCGGTCCCGCGGGGCGAACGTGGCAATCGAGGCAGGACCGACGTCATCGGCTGGATTCTTGATCCTCTCGCCGTGAAGGATGGCGAAGCCATAAATCTGCTTGACGATGTCGCGGACGTGAATGGCGGTTGCCGGTGCTCCCCGGTCCTTCACCTTCAGGCAGAGGGCGCGCAGGTCATCTGGCGTAATCTCTGTCAGGAGCCTGTTCTTCCAGACCGGCACGATATCGCGATCGAAGATAACCCGGCGCATCGATCGTGTGCTGTCCGCCATCGGAGCCCCCTCGAACCACCGCTCGCCGAACTCACCGAAGCTCCGGGATTCCTTGAGCCGCCGCTTCTCACGTTGCTTCTCTTGGGCAGGTGAGCGTCCCTCGGCGACGGCGCGTCGCGCATCGAGGCACTTCTCCCGGGCGCGCGCGAGCGAGATGCCGGCATCGCCGTAACGGCCGAGAGTGAGAGTTTCGCGCCGCCCGTTGAGACGGTAGTCGTACCGGAAGATCAGACACCCGGACGGCGTCACGACCACGTACATGCCGTCGCGGTCTGCGACCTTGTACATTTTATCCGTTGGTTTCAGGTGCTTGAGCGTCGTGTCCGTGAGCATGGCCAGGCCTCCCCTACGCTGAAATACCGTCGGCCCAAAAAGCACCCCTCCGCGACGATTTCATTGCGCATTTTCAAACACTTAGGTGTTTGAAAATACCGTCAGAGGGGCATCTCTAAGCTGACGGTATCGTCTGCGAGGCCCGGCTGCAAGATTCTGCATACCGTCAAATATGCCGACAGATGATCTTGCTCGCCCGCGATAGCGGGCGATAGACGATGCAAGTTTCTGCTTTTAATTACAGCGATTTAGGAGGATAGTCCGAACGTTGGCGATAGTCGGCGAAGGACGCCAAATCACTCCCACTCGATCGTCCCCGGCGGCTTGCTGGTTACGTCGTAAACGACGCGGTTGATGCCGGCGACCTCGTTGATGATGCGGGTGGCGGTCCTCCCCAGCACGTCGTGGGGGAACTCGAAGAAGTCGGCGGTCATGC
>NZ_DATBFE010000043.1:0-9811 GCF_036558665.1 Reyranella sp.
AAAGGCGTAGCGCGGCATGCGATGCACGAGACCGCCGTAGGCCGCAATCTCGCGTGTATGCATGCGGTCATAGACCACGCCGACGCAGAGGAAGAGTGCGGCCGAAACGATGCCGTGGCTCAGCATCTGGAAGATCGAGCCCTGCACCGCCTGCATATTCATGACATAGATGCCGATCGTCACGAAGCCCATGTGGGCCACCGATGAATAGGCGATCAGCTTCTTCATGTCTTCCTGCACCAGCGCGACCAGCGAGGTGTAGATGACAGCGACGACGCTCAGCCCAAAGATCAGAGGAGCGAAATACTGCGTCGCCTCCGGCATCAGCGTCACCGAGAAGCGGATGAAGCCGTAACCGCCCATCTTCAGGAGCACGCCAGCCAGGATGACGGATCCCGCGGTCGGCGCCTCGACGTGCGCATCAGGCAGCCAGGTATGGACCGGCCACATCGGCACCTTGACCGCGAAGGAGGCGAAGAATGCCAGCCACAGCCAGAACTGCCAGCGGAACGGCAGGTCGAGCTTCTCGAAAGCCGTCGGCAGGTCGCTCGTGCCAAGCTGCCAGTAGATGGCGATGATCGCCAGCAGCATCAGCACCGAGCCAAGGAGCGTATAGAGGAAGAATTTGAACGCGGCATAGACCCGCCGCTGTCCGCCCCACACGCCGATGATCAAGAACATCGGGATCAGCACGCCCTCGAAGAAGACGTAGAACAGGGCGAGGTCGAGCGCGCAGAACATGCCTACCATGAAGGTCTCGAGCACGAGGAACGCGATCATGTATTCCCTGACACGCACCTGGATCGCGTCCCAGCTCGCCAGGACGCAGATCGGCGTCAGGAGCGTCGAGAGCAGCACAAAGAACAGCGAAATGCCGTCGATCCCCATGTGGTAACCGATGTTGAGCGACGGGATCCAGGCGAGCTTCTCCTCGAACTGGAAGCCGGGCTTGGCGACGTCGAACTGCGCCCACAGCACCAGCGAAAGAACGAAGGTCACCAACGACGTGATCAGGGCGGCACTGCGGCAATTGCGGTCGACCACCTCCTTTGGGCCGTTGACGACAAGGCAGAACAGCGCCCCCGCCAACGGCAGGAACGTCACCAGCGACAGGATCGGCCAGGTCGACATCAGCCTTACCTCGGCCAGCTGAAATAGGTCACCGCCGCCGCTACTCCGATCAGCATGACGAAGGCGTAATGGTAGAGATAGCCGCTCTGGAAGCGACTGAGAGCCGCCGCCATGTCACGCGAGCGCGCCGCGATGCCGTCGGGCCCGAGACCGTCGATGACCGTACCGTCCCCCTTCTTCCAGAAGGCGCGGCCAATCGCCAACACGGGCCCAACGAAGATCGCGTCGTAGATCTCGTCGAAGTACCACTTGTTGTAGAAGAGCCGATGCAATGCGGTGAAGGTCGCGATCGTTTTACCCGGCAGATCCGGCCTTACGATGTAGTAGACGTAGCTGAGTGCGATGCCACCCAGTCCCATCAGCAGCGGCAGGAGCGAGCTCCATACCGGCACGCCGTGCATATGATGCAGGATCTCCTCGGTCGCCTTCACCGCAATGGCATGATCCCAGAAGGGCTCCCAGCCGCCTCCGACGAACCATGGATAGGCGACGAAGCCTGCAGCGACCGCGCCGGCCGCCAGCACGTAGAGCGGGATCAACATGACGGCCGGAGATTCGTGGGCATGCTCCCAGGTGTGATGATCGCCGCGATACTTGCCGTAGAAGGTCATGAACATCAGCCGGGTCGAATAGAACGCCGTCATGAAGGCGCCGACGATGCCCAGCCAGTAGGCGATGTAGCCGACATCGGTCCCTGCGCCGTAGGCCGCCTCGAGGATCGAATCCTTGGAGTGGAAACCGGCGAAGCCGATGCCGTGGCCCAGGATGAAGGGCACGCCGATGCCGGAGAGAGAGAGTGTGCCGATCCACATCAGCCAGAAGGTTTGCGGCGCCTTCTCCCTGACGCCGCCCATCTTGCGCATGTCCTGCTCGTGATGCAGGCAAGTGATCACGGAACCCGAACCAAGGAACAGTAACGCCTTGAAGAAGGCGTGGGTCATCAAATGGAACATCGCCGCCGAATAGGCGCCGACACCCGCGGCGAAGAACATGTAGCCGAGCTGGCTGCACGTCGAATAGGCAACGACTCGCTTGATATCGAACTGCGTGAGACCGATCGTGGCCGCAAAGAAGGCCGTCGCCGCGCCGATCAGCGTCACGACCTGGGAAGCCACTGGCGCAAGCTCGAACAGCGGTGACAGGCGGCACACCATGAAGACGCCCGCGGTCACCATGGTCGCCGCATGGATCAAGGCGGAGACTGGCGTCGGACCTTCCATGGCGTCCGGCAGCCACGTGTGCAAGCCGAGCTGGGCCGATTTGCCCATGGCGCCGATGAAGAGAAGGATACACGCGGTTTCCAGCGCCGGCAGGTCCATGCCGAGGAACTGGAAGCGCATCTGGGCCATCTCCGGCCCCTTGGCAAAGATCTCGTGGAAACCGATCGAGCCCGACAACATCCAGACGGCGGCGATGCCCAGCGCAAACCCGAAATCGCCGACGCGGTTCACGATGAAGGCTTTGATCGCCGCTGCATTGGCCGACGGACGGTCGTACCAGAAGCCGATCAAAAGATAGGAGGCGAGGCCCACCCCTTCCCAGCCGAAGAAAAGTTGTACCAGGTTGTCCGCCGTCACCAGCATCAGCATGAAGAAGGTGAACAGACTCAGGTACGACATGAAGCGCGGGATCGAAGGATCATCGGCCATGTAACCGATCGAATAGACATGCACCATCGACGACACACCGGTGACCACGATCAGCATCACGGCGGTCAGCGTGTCGACACGCAGCGCCCACGACACCTCGAAGGTTCCCGAGCCGATCCAGTCGAACAGCTTGACAACCATCATCTTGCCGTCCTCGGGCCCGAAACCGACGCGCACAAAGACGAAGATCGACAGCGCCGCGGCAATCAGCAGGGCAGCGGTCGTGACGACTTGCGCAGCCCGGTCGCCGATCACACGGCAGAACAGCCCGGCGATCGCGGCCGCGACCAAGGGCAGGAAGACGACCAGCTTGATAGCAAGATCCATGACGAATACCGGTCCTAGCCCTTCATCGCGTTGATGTCTTCGACCTCGACGTTGCCGCGATTGCGGAAATAGACGACGAGGATCGCAAGCCCGATCGCGGCCTCGGCCGCGGCGACGGTGAGCACCAGCATCGCGAAGACCTGGCCCACGACGTTGCCTTGGAACACCGAGAAAGCCACCAGGTTGATGTTGACGGCGAGCAGCATCAGCTCGACGCACATCAGGATGATGATGACGTTCTTGCGATTGAGGAAGATGCCAAGCACGCCGAAGGTGAAAAGCACCGCCGCGACGAAAAGGTAGTGCCCGAGGCCAATCGTCATGACACGCCTCCGCGCGTCGGCACCTTGACCACCGTTATCGTCTGCGCCTTGGGCCGGAAGAGCTGCTCGGCGATGCGTTGGCGCCGGACGCCGGGACGGCGCCGCAGGGTGAGGACGATGGCACCGATCATGGCCACCAGAAGCACCACGCCCGCGGCCTGGAACAGATAGAAGTACTGCGTATAGAGCACCTGGCCGATCGCCCGTGTGTTCTCGACCGTGCCGATCTGGGCGCCGGCCTTGTCGAGCGCCCCGATCGTCGCCGAGCCGCTGCCAAACACGCCGAGCGCAAACAGGATCTCGGCGAGCAGCACCACACCGATCAGAGCGCCGATCGGAAAGTACTTCAGGAAGCCTTCACGCAGGGCGGCGATCTTGATGTCGAGCATCATGACGACGAACAGGAACAGCACCGCTACGGCGCCGACGTAGACGATGACCAGGATCATCGCGATGAACTCGGCGCCGATCAGCAAGAACAGCGCCGCCGCATTGAAGAAGGCGAGGATCAGAAACAGCACCGAATAGATCGGATTGCGCGACGCGACGACCATGGCCCCCGATGCCATGGTGACGAACGCGAAAACGTAAAAGGCGAGCGCCTGGAGCAGCATCTTCCTTTCTCCGCCCGCCTACCGGTAGGCCGCGTCGGCTTGGAGGTTCGCCGCGATTTCGCTCTCCCACCGGTCGCCGTTCGCAAGCAGCTTTTCCTTGTTGTACATCAGCTCTTCGCGGGTCTCGGTCGAGAACTCGAAGTTCGGCCCTTCGACGATCGCATCGACCGGGCAGGCCTCGGCACAAAGGCCGCAGTAGATGCACTTCGTCATATCGATGTCGTAGCGGGTGGTCCGGCGGCTACCGTCGGCGCGAGGCTCGGCCTCGATCGTGATCGCCTGGGCCGGGCAAATGGCCTCGCAGAGCTTGCAGGCGATACAACGTTCCTCGCCGTTGGGATAGCGGCGCAGTGCGTGCTCCCCGCGGAAACGCGGACCGAGCGGACCCTTTTCATAGGGATAGTTCACCGTCACCTTGGGCTTGAACATGTACTTGAAGGTGAGCACGAAGCCCGCGATCACCTCCGACAGGAGGAACGAGCGGGCGGCACGATCGAGGGAAGCCATCAGCGATCTCCCTATGTTCCGGGGACCCAGCCACCGAACTGCAGAACGGCGGCGGTGAGAACGACCCACCCGAGCGAGATCGGCAGGAACACCTTCCAGCCCAGGCGCATGAGCTGGTCGTATCGATAGCGAGGGAGCGTCCCCTTGCTCCAGCTGAAGACAAACAGCAGGAATGCGATCTTGAGCGCGAACCAGACCAAGCCCGGTATCCAGGTGAACGGCGCATAGGGGATTGGCGACATCCAGCCGCCGAGAAACAGCACCGCTCCCATCGCCGACAGCAGGATCATGTTCGCGTATTCACCGAGGAAGAACAGGGCGAAGGGCATGGAAGAGTATTCGGTCTGGAATCCCTGGACCAGCTCCGCTTCCGACATCGGCAGATCGAACGGCGTACGGTTCGTCTCGGCCAGGGCGGAAACGAAGAAGATCACGAACATCGGCAGCAGAGGCAGCCAGAGCCAGTTCCAGAACCAGCCCGATTGGGCCAGTACGACCTTCGTCAGATTGAGCGAGCCCGCGCAAAGCAACACGGTCACCAACACGAAGCCGATTGACACCTCGTAGGACACCATCTGCGCCGCCGACCGCAGGGCGCCCAGGAACGCGTACTTCGAGTTGGAAGCCCAGCCGGCCACGATGATGCCGTAGACGCCCAGTGACGAGATGGCGAAGAGGTAGAGGATGCCGACATTGATATTGGCGATCACCCAGCCGTCGCTGAACGGCACGACTGCCCAGGCGATCAGCGCCGTTATGAAGGTGATCATGGGCGCAACAAGGAACAGCACTGTATTGGCGCTCGACGGAACGATGGTCTCCTTCAACACCAGTTTCAGTCCGTCGGCGATCGGCTGCAGCAGGCCGAGCGGGCCCACGACGTTGGGGCCGCGGCGAAGCTGAATGGATGCCCAGATCTTGCGATCGGCGTAGGTCATATAGGCGACGGCCAGCAGCAGCGGGACCGTCACCAGCAGGCATTCGGCCAGGATAACGATGGCCTGGCCAAGCCAATTGACGGTGAAGAAGTACACGAGATCGGCGTACATGCCCTACTCCGCCGCCAGAAGCTGCTGCTGCCGGGACGTCATGCATTCGGCCATGGTGCGCGACGCCCGGCTGATCGGGCAGGTCATGTAATAGTTCGCGACCGGCGAGGCAAAGGCGGCATCGCTCGTGGGGCCGGCCTCGCCGAAGGCGCCCCAGCCGCCGGCCGCCTGCTGGCCGAGAGCGGCGAAGCTCCTGTTCACCGTGACCAGCCGCGCGCGCACCTGGTCCAGCGAATCATAGGGCAAGGTCTTGCCCAATCGCTCCGACAGGGCGCGCAGGATCGCCCAGTCTTCGCGCGCATCGCCGGGGGGAAAGTTCGCGCGGCGGCCGAGCTGTACACGGCCTTCGGTGTTCACGTAGGTGCCGGGCTTCTCGGTGTAGGCCGCCCCGGGCAAGATGACGTCCGCGCGGTGCGCGCCGACATCGCCGTGATGCCCCTGATAGATCACGAACGCCTTGCCGAGCTGCTGCACGTCGATCTCGTCGGCAGCGAGAAGATACACGACCTCGATATCCTTCCCCTGCGCTCCGGCAAGAATGCCGGCGACGTCCCGTCCTCCCTCGCCCGGCACTAGGCCGAGGTCGAGGCCACCCACACGTGCCGCTGCCGTATGCAGGACGGCAAAGCCGTTCCAATCCTCGCGCACGGCATTCGCCTTCTCGGCCAGTTCGCGAGCCAGCGCTAGCACTGCCGCACCGTCCTCGCGGGTCAGTGCACCCATGCCGAGGACGATCAGCGGGAACCTGGCGGTCTTGAGCTTGTCGAAGAAGCCGAGCTTGCCGTCGGCGAGATCGCGCAGCGTCGCCGGGCCGGCGCCCAGGCGTTCGACCGCGTACGTGAGATCGGCCTGCGGACCGATGCTCGCAATCGCACAGCGGCCCGACAGATAGCGCTTGCGGATACGTGCGTTCAGCACCGGCGATTCGAATCGCGGGTTGGTTCCGACGAGCAGGATGGCATCGGCTTGGTCGATACCACGGACACCGGCATTGAAGATGTAACCCCCGCGCACGCCTGCCGCGAGCCGCGCCCCATCCTGGCGGCAGTCGACATTGGGCGAGCCGAGCGCCGCCATCAGGTCCTTGAGCGCGACCATCGCTTCGGCATCACACTGATCACCCACGATAGCCGCGATCTTCTTGCCGTCGACGCCGGCGAGCTTGGCCGCGATCGCCGCAAGGGCCTCGTCCCAGGTCGCCTCGACGAGCTTGCCCGCCTTGCGGACATACGGCCGGTCGAGGCGTTGATAGCGCAGGCCATCGACTGCATGGCGGGTCTTGTCGCCGATCCATTCCTCGTTCACGTCGTCGTTGAGACGCGGCAGGACCCGCATCACGACCGCCCCGCGCGTGTCGATGCGGATATTTGCGCCGAGCGCGTCCAGCACGTCCACCGACTCGGTCTTGCGCATCTCCCACGAACGGGCTTCGTAGGCATAAGGCTTGGCAGTCAGCGCACCGACCGGGCAGAGATCGACAATATTGCCGGAGAGCTCGCTGGTGAGGGCGCGCTCCACATAGGTCGTCACTTCCATGCCTTCGCCGCGGCCGGTGGCGCCAAGCTCCTCCACGCCAGCCACCTCGGTCGCGAAGCGGATGCAGCGCGTGCAATGGATGCAGCGATTCATCGAGGTCTTCACGAGCGGACCGAGTTCCTTGTCCGGCACCGCGCGCTTGTTCTCGTGATAGCGGCTGCGGTCGAAGCCGAAAGCCATTGCCTGGTCCTGCAGGTCGCACTCGCCGCCCTGGTCGCAGATCGGGCAGTCGAGCGGATGGTTGATCAGCAGGAATTCCATCACGCCCTTGCGCGCCTTCTGCACCATCGGCGTGGTGGTGAAGATCTCCTGCTTGTCGGCGACGGGCAGCGCGCAGCTCGCCTGCGGCTTGGGCGGGCCGGGCTTCACCTCGACCAGGCACATGCGGCAGTTGCCGGCGATCGACAAGCGCTCGTGGTAGCAGAAGCGCGGGATCTCGAGACCGGCCAGCTCACAGGCCTGCAGGATGGTGATGCCGGCCGGCACCTCCATCTCGACGCCGTCGATCTTGATCTTGGGCATTCCCTGCTCCCTGCCCTACTCGGCCGCCAGCTTTTCGGTGCGCGCGCGGATGCGGCGCTCCATCTCGGGCCGGAAGTGGCGGATCAGGCCCTGGATCGGCCAGGCCGCCGCATCACCCAGCGCGCAGATCGTATGGCCCTCGACCTGCCTGGTGACGTCCTCAAGGGCGTCAATCTCGTCGATGCGCGCGTTGCCCACCACCATGCGCTCCATCACGCGCCACATCCAACCCGTGCCCTCGCGGCAGGGCGTGCACTGGCCGCAGCTCTCGTGCTTGTAGAACTGGCTGAGGCGGGCGATCGCCTTCACGACGTCGGTCGACTTGTCCATGACGATGACGGCCGCCGTGCCGAGGCCCGACTTCTGGTCGCGCAGCGAATCGAAATCCATCAGGACCGTGTCGCAGATCGACTTGGGCAGCAGCGGCACCGAGGCGCCACCCGGGATCACCGCCAGCAGGTTGTCCCAGCCGCCGCGCACGCCGCCGCAATGGCGATCGATGAGCTCGCGCAGCGGGATGCCCATTTCCTCCTCAACGTTGCACGGCTTGTTCACGTGCCCGGAGATGCAGAAGAGCTTCGTGCCGGTGTTGTTGGGCCGGCCGATGCCGGCGAACCAGGCGGCGCCGCGGCGCAGGATGGTCGGTGCGACGGCGATCGATTCGACGTTGTTCACCGTCGACGGGCAGCCATAGAGGCCCGAGCCGGCCGGGAAAGGCGGCTTCAGCCGCGGCATGCCCTTCTTGCCCTCGAGGCTCTCCAGCAGCGCGGTCTCCTCGCCGCAGATGTAGGCGCCGGCGCCGCGATGGACGTAGAGATCGAAGTCCCAGCCCGAGCCGCAGGCGTTCTTGCCGAGCAGGCCCGCCTCATAGGCCTCCTTGATGGCGGCCATCAGGTTCTGCGCTTCGTTGTAGAACTCGCCGCGCACGTAGATGTAGCCCGCGTTGGCGCGCATGGCGAAGCCCGCGACCAGGCAGCCTTCGACCAGCAGATGCGGGTCGTGGCGCATGATGTCGCGATCCTTGCAGGTGCCGGGCTCGGATTCGTCGGCATTGACGATGAGGTAGTGCGGCCGGTCCTTCACCTCCTTGGGCATGAAGGACCACTTCAGTCCCGTCGGGAAGCCGGCGCCGCCGCGGCCGCGCAGGCCCGACTTCTTCATCTCGTCGATGATCGCATCCGGCCCCTTGTCGAGGATGGCCTTGGTATTGTCCCAGGCGCCGCGCGCGCGCGCGCCCGCCAGCCGCCAGTCGTGGAAGCCGTAGAGGTTGGTGAAGATGCGGTCCTTGTCGGCAAGCATCGCCTACTCGCTCCTCAAGGTGGTGGGCCCGCCTTCGGGCGCCGACGTCTGACGGTCGACCTGCGGCCCGGGCTTCGGCGTCTCGCCGCGCCTGAAGGCGTCGAGCACCTTCTTCAGCGAGGCCTCGTCGAGGTCTTCGTAGAAATCGTCGTTGATCTGCACGACCGGCGCGTTCACGCAGGCGCCCAGGCACTCGACCTCCTGGACCGAGAAGGTCTCGCCGTCGGCGGCGTGCTCGCAGGCCTTCATGATGGCGTCCGAGCCGCGCAGCCAGCACGGCGTCGTGGTGCAGACCTGCAGCAGGTACTTACCCTTCGGCTTGAGCTGGAACATCGTATAGAAAGTCGCGATCTCGTAGACGCGGATCGGCGCCATATCGAGGAGCTTCGCCACCTCGTCCATCGCCGCGCGCGGCAGCCAGCCGAACTGACGCTGCGCGAGGTCGAGAACGCCGATCACGGCGCTGGCCTGACGGCCTGGCGGATAGTTGGCGATCAGCTCCTTGGCCTTCGCCATGTGCTCGGCATCGAATTCGAACTTCGCGACGTGCGGGACGTCCTTGGGATCGGCGGTGATCATCGACATGTCATCGCCTCCTAACGGTCGATCTCGCCGAACACGATGTCGAGCGAGCCGATGTTCGCCGACATGTCGGCGAGCTGGTGCCCCTTGGTCATCATGTCGAGCGCAGCGAGATGCGGGAAGCCCGGCGCGCGGATCTTGCAGCGGTAGGGCTTGTTGGTCCCATCGGACACGAGATAGACGCCGAACTCGCCCTTGGGCGCCTCGACGGCGGTGTAGGTCTCGCCCGCCGGCACCTTGTAGCCCTCGGTGTAGAGCTTGAAGTGATGGAT
>NZ_DATBFE010000044.1:0-2903 GCF_036558665.1 Reyranella sp.
GGCCAGGCTGTGGCGACGATCAGGAGATCGCAGCCGCGCACGGCGCTGTCGAGCGAGGAGGCCTCGACGACCTTGTCGCCCAGCGCGGCGACGGCGGCGTCCTGCGCCAGCGGGTCGTGCACGGTCACCACGTAGCCCGCGTCGGCGAGCCGGGCTGCTATCTTGACGCTGTGGCTTTCCTCGACGACCGGCGTATGCGGCTTGTAGGAGAGGCCGAGCAGGGCGATGCGGGTGCCGGCCTTGGCGAACTTCGCGACGAGCCCGGTGACGCGCTCGATCTGGTGGTTGTTGATGCGGTCGGTCGCCTCGGCGACGTCGGCGCGGGCGCCGATCTTGCGGGCGAGTGCGGCGAAAGCCACGTTGTCGCGCGGAAAGCAGGGGCCGCCATAGCCCATGGCGCCCTTGAGGTACTTGGCCCCGATGCGGGTGTCGGCGCCGAGCGCCCGGGTCACCACGTCGACGTCGGCGCCCGGCAGCCGGTCGCACAGGTCGGCCAGCATGTTGGCGTAGGAGATCTTGGTCGTGACGTAGGTGTTCACCGAGATCTTGGTGAGCTCGGCGTTGACGAAGTTCATGCGCTGCACCGGCGGCTTCTTCTCGCAGAGCTGCAGGTAGATGGTCTGCAGCATGTCGCCCGCCTTGGCGTCACTCTCGCCGATCAGGATCGAGTCGGGATAGAGCATGTCGCGCACCACGCTGCCGAGCGCGATGAACTCTGGATTGTAGCAGAGGCCGAGGTCGGGGCCGACCTTGCGGCCCGAGGCGGCTTCCAGCGCCGCCCTGATCTCGCTGCCGGTCGTGCCGGGCATCACGGTGCTGGTGATGACCACGACGTGGTAGCCGGTCTTGTCGCGCAGCGCCTTGCCCAGCGTCTGCATCGCCTGCAGCACGAAGCGGTTGGAGAAGAAGCCGGTGCTGTCGGACGGCGTCGGCACGATCACGAAGCTCGCGTCGCTGTTCTGCACCGCCTCGGCGGCGTCCATGGTGGCCGTGAGCCGCGCCTTGTTGGCGGCGATCAGCTCGTTGAGCTGCGGCTCGACGATCGGCATCTTGCCGGCGTTCATGGCGTCGACCAGCGCCTTGTTGACGTCGAGGCCGGTGACCGTGAAGCCGCGACTGGCGAGGACCGCGGCGAGCGGGGCGCCGAGCTTGCCGAGACCGACCACCGAAACGCGAGGCAGAGAAGCTGAGGTCATTTCCATTCCCAATTCGAGGGCCGGTACTGATACTGTCGCACGGGCCGAGATGCCAGCCCCGAATTTCCCGTCCCGACGACGGCGATTCGCGGCTTGCGCCGTCCGGTCGCAGGCGCGAAAACTCGGCTCGGAATGCGAGGGACTGAATGAAAGTGGAATTTTCGGCCTTCCCGAAGGCCTTCTCCGGCAATGTCGCTGTTTTCGTCTCGGCGGAAAAGCAACTTCTCGCAACGGCAAAGGCTCTCGACCAGCAGGCCGGCGGCGCCGTCGAACGGGCCATCGCGACAAGCCGCTTCACCGGCGCCAAGGGCCAGTCGCTGAGCGTGCTGGGCCAGCAGCAACTCGGCCGCCTGCTGCTGCTGGGGGTCGGCAAGCCGCGCGAGCTCGATGCGCGGGCCGCCGAGAGTCTCGGCGGGCTGGTGGTCGCCGATGCCAATGCCGCGGGCCAGAAGGCCGTGACCGTTGTCGTCGATCCGGTGAAGGGCACGAGGCTCTCGCCGGCCGAGATCGCGGCCCACGTCGCGCTCGGCGCGCGCCTGCGCGGCTACCGCTTCGACAAGTACAAGACCAAGGAGAAGCCCGAGCAGAAGCCGACCCTGGAGCAGGTCACCGTCGTGGTGTCGACCGTGGCCGAGGCGAAGCGCGCCTACGCCCGGCTCGAGCCGGCGGTCAACGCCGTCTTCTTCACCCGCGATCTCGTGAGCGAGCCCGCCAACGTCCTCTTTCCGGTCGAATTCGCGCGCCGCGCCAGGGAGCTCGCGAAACTCGGCGTGAAGGTCGAGATCCTGGGCGAAGCCGAGATGAAGAAGCTCGGCATGGGCGCGCTGCTGGGCGTGGGCCAGGGCAGCGCGCGCGACTCGCAGCTCCTCGTCATGCGCTGGATGAACGGACCGAAGAGCCAGGCGCCGGTCGCGCTGATCGGCAAGGGCGTGTGCTTCGACACCGGCGGCATCTCCATCAAGCCGGCCGGCGGCATGGAGGACATGAAGTGGGACATGGGCGGCGCCGGCGCGGTCACCGGCGCGATGATGCTGCTGGCCGGCCGCAAGGCCCGGGCCAATGTCGTGGGCGTCTGCGCGCTGGTCGAGAACATGCCGAGCGGCGAGGCCCAGCGGCCGGGCGACGTGGTCAAGACCATGTCGGGTCAGACCGTCGAGGTGATCAACACCGACGCCGAGGGCCGGCTGATCCTGTGCGACGCCATGTGGTACGCGCAGGAGAAGTTCAAGCCGCAGGCGATGGTCGAGCTTTCGACGCTGACCGGCGCGATCATCGTGTCGCTGGGGCATGAGCGGGCGGGCTTGTTTTCGAACAACACCGCGCTCTCCAACAAGCTGCGCGCGGCCGGCTCGATGGTGGGCGAGAAACTGTGGCGCATGCCGCTCGGGCCCAAGTACGACAAGCTGATCGATTCCGACATCGCCGACATGAGGAACGTCAGCAACGGACGCGACGGCGGCTCGATCACGGCGGCTCAGTTCCTGCAGCGTTTCGTGCAGGACGGGGTGGCCTGGGCGCATCTCGACATCGCCGGCATGGCGTGGTCGACCAAGGGCAACGACACCACGCCCAAGGGCGCCACCGCCTATGGCGTGCGGCTGCTCGACCGCTGGATCGCCGACAACCACGAGCGCTGACGCGGGCCGTGCCCAGCGAGGTCAACTTCTATCATTTGACCCGGACGTCGCTCGAAGACACGCTGCCGCG
>NZ_DATBFE010000045.1:0-21252 GCF_036558665.1 Reyranella sp.
ACCTCGACGCCATGTCCGATCCGTACTGGTACTCGTTTCCGATTGACGAGAAATATTACAACACCTTTGGTCCGCGCAGCCTGATCCACAGCTACGCGACCGACAAGGACGATGCGACCGTGATGCCGCGCTGGGGCAAAATCGGCAAGCAGCGGATCGTCGATGAAGGGCCTCTGCCGCCATTCCCCGACATGTCGAGCGTACCGAACATGCACGACCTGCCGTTCCTCAAGGCGAAGTACGACATGACGACGTTCGACGAGGTGCTGGTCAAGGCCTCGAGCGACTTCATGGACAAGGCCAAGAAGGACGGCAAGCCGTTCTTCGTCTGGCACAACACCACGCGCATGCACGTCTGGACGTTCCTCTCCAAGAAGTACGGTTCGATGCAGAACAGCCAGACGAACTACGGTCTCGAGGAGGCCGGCATGGCGCAGCTCGACGACAGCGTCGGCGCGCTGATGAAGCACATCGACGATATCGGCGAGGCCGACAACACCATCGTCATCTTCACCACCGACAACGGCGCTGAAGTGTTCACCTGGCCGGATGGCGGCATGACGCCGTTCAAGGACACCAAGGGCACGGTCGGCGAGGGCGGCTTCCGCGTTCCGGCGATCATCCGCTGGCCGGGCCAGATCAAGCCGGGCACGGTCGAGAACGGCATCTTCTCCGGCCTCGACTGGTTCCCCACCCTGATGGCGGCGGCCGGCAACCCGAACATCACCGACCAGCTGCTGAAGGGCGTGAAGCTCGGCGACCGCACCTACAAGAACCATCTCGACGGTTACAACCAGATGGATCTGCTCACCGGCAAGGGCCCGTCCAAGCGCCACGAGCTGTTCTACTTCGGCGGCCCGCAGCTCGGCGCCGTCCGCATGGACGACTTCAAGTTCACGTTCTTCCAGCAGCCTTATGGCTGGCCGGGAGAGAAGGTCACGACGGACATGCCGATGATGACCAACCTCCGCCAGGATCCGTTCGAGCGGACGTGGTCAATACGTGGGGAAAGCCTGAACCACATGGGCGGCGGCTACATGAACGAGTTCTTCGCCCGCGAGTTCTGGCGCTTCGTGCTGGTCCAGCAGGCCGTCGCCAAGCTGGCGCTGACCGCGGTCGACTATCCGCCGATGCAGGATCCGGCGTCGTTCAATCTCGACGCGGTCAAGAAGAAGATCGAAGAAATGATGAAGCACCACGAAGGTCAGTGAGCGATCGCCGACCGGAAGCCTTCAGCGGGAGCGCACCTCACGGTGCGCTCCCCTTTTTATTGCCGGACGTTCCGCGCCGGCATCGCGTCCAGCGGTCGGCGCAAGGACGCCGACGGCGACTCGCCGAACAGGGCACTGTACTCGACCGAGAACCGCCCGAGCTCCCAGAAACCGTGGTCGGTCGCGACCGTGGTGACCGTCGCCGCGCTCGCATCGGCCCGCAGGAGCGCGCGGCGCGCCAGATGCATCCGGCGCAGCCAGAGATAGCGCACCGGTCCCATGCCGAAGTGCTCCTGGCAGCAGGTGCGCAACGTTCGCTCCGATGCGCCGATGGCGGCACACATCTCCGCGAGGTACACCGGCTGGTATCGATTCGCCTCCAGGAAGCGCTCGAAGCGGCCGATCACCCTGGAATGCTGCCAGTCGCAGGATTTTCTTTCGGCCGCCGCGTCGCTGCTCAGGCAGGCGACCATGGCACGCACGAGCTTCTGCTCCAGCGCCCGGGCAACGCCGGCAGTTGCGAGGACGTCCGGCGAGGTTCGCGCGAGCTCGGCCGCAGCCTTGTGCAATGCCCGCAAAAGCGTCATCGCCGCCGGATCCGGTCGGGTACGATAGGTGCTTAACGGTGTCGCCAGGTCGTGGCCGGCAATGGCTTTGCCCGCCGCGGCAAGATCTTCGTGCGCGAGCGAGATGGTTGCGAGGCGGCTGGGGCCCGACGTCGAACACTGCCACTCCGCCCCCTGGCGATAGACCAGAATCTCTCCGGGTGACACTTGACGTCCGTTTGCTCCCACGGGCGCCTGGTCGTCATCGGCCAGGAATACAAGCGGCGCGCGTTCCGGATCGTTCGCCACGTTCATGATGTAGGGGAGATTGGTGTCGCTGCGCTGCATCCAGAGCCGTTGCAGATCGATGCGCGTCAATTGTCCCTGGAAATCGCCCCTGGATTTGACGAAGACTTTGGCGGTTCCCGCGCGTATGGCCGTCTCGAACCTTTCAGGATCGTCGAGATCGAAGATATCGCTCTGTGGCATATCCGCCTCCGACAGACGCCTTCGTCGCGCCGCTGCCCACAGCCAAAGGGGTCAATAGGCGACGTTCCGCGCCGGCATCGCGTCCGGCGGCCGGCGCAAGGACGCCGACGGCGATTCGCCGAACAGGCCACGGTACTCGACCGAGAACCGCCCGAGCTCCCAGAAGCCGTGGTCGGTCGCGACCATGGTGACCGTCGCCGCGCTCGCATCGGCCCGCAGGAGCGCGCGGCGCGCCAGATGCATGCGGCGCAGCCAGAGATAGCGCACCGGTCCCATGCCGAAGTGCTCCTGGCAGCAGGTGCGCAAGGTTCGCTCCGATGCGCCGATGGCGGCACACATCTCCGCGAGGTACACCGGCTGGTATCGATTCGCCTCCAGGAAGCGTTCGAAGCGGCCGATCACTCTGGAATGCTGCAAGTCACAGGACTTCCTGCCGGCCGTCCCATCGCTGCTCAGGCACATGACCATGGCGTGCACGAGCTTCTGTTCCAGCGCCCGGGCAACGCCGGCAGTTGCCAGGACGGCCGGCGATCTCTTCGCGAGCTCTCCCGCGGCCTTGTGCAACGCCCGCAAATGCGCCATCGCCGCGGGATCCGGTCTCGTCAGGTACGAGTTCGACGGCGCCGTCAGCTCGCGGCCGGTGATGGCCTTGCCCACCGCGGCCAGATCGGCGTGCGCGAGGGACATGCTGGCGAGGCGGCTGGAGCCCGATGTCCAGCTGTGCTTGGTCGCGCCCGGGCGATAGAACATGATCTCGCCGGGCGCCACTTCACGCCCGCTTTCGCCGAGCGGCGCCTGATCCGCGTCGGCAAGGAACAGGATCGGCGCGCGTTCCGGATCATTCGCCGCATTCATGATCCAGGGAAGGTCGGTGACGCTTCGCTGCATCCAGAGCCGCTGCAGATCGATGCGCGTCAATTGCGCATGGAAGTCGCCCCTCGATTTGACGAAGACCTCGTAGGTTCCCGCGCGTATGGCCGCCTGGAACCTTTCCGGATCCTCGAATGTGAAGATGTGGCTCCGTGGCATGTCCGCCCCCCGACAGATGCCTGACCGACCTACTGCGACAACCAACGGTAAACACGCAACCGAGGTCAAGTGTGGGGATTGCAACCGACCGTGGCAAGGCCCGCCGCCCGTCCCGGGGCCATTCCCTCAGTGAGGCCGGTTGTCGTCGCCATGGTCGTGCGTGGCGTATTGACCGTCGGCGCCCGGCATGTTCTTGCATCCCGTCCCGAGGACGAGTGCAAGCAGCACGACAACGGCGGCGACCACTCCCGTCGCGGACGCTCTGCCGGCCCGACCGCCAGGCCTTCGCCGGTCGCCCATGGCCTCGCTCCCCTCCTCCGAACGCGATCACTCACAGGCGACCACGCACAACGCCCGCCGATGCGGCGGCCGATCGAGTCTGCCGAACGAGGCTCGCGTTGCGCACCACACGATTGCGTGACGGCTGCAGAACCGTCGCTCGCCGCCGCCCCGGGGCAACGGCCAGCCCCGCGCGATCGTTGTCCCTATGGCGGGGATCGCGCGAAGGAGCCCGGCATGGCGAGCGACGGCGATCACGGACGGCCGACGAACGATCTTCCCGACGGTGCGATCGCCTATCGCGAGTACGAGGTGCCGATGCCCGACGGCACGACGGCGAACCTTGCCTTTACGCTCGGCGACATGACGGCGGATTCCATTCCAGCCGAGTTCGCGCGGCGCCAGGGAGCGCTCGCCTACGGGCTGGTATCGGTGATCGACGTGCCCGGCGCGCCGCGCCATGCGCTGATCTGGCTGCAGGGGCGGACCCCGCTCGCGCTCACCGTGGCGGACGAGGACAGCGATCTCGGCGAACCGCTGCAGCAGGCCATCGCCCGCTGCATGGCGGTGTTCTTCGCCGACATCGCGCCGGTCGCCCCGCAAATTGCGGCGCTGCAACTCAAGCTGCCGGAGCCGGCCAACGATACCTCGCCCGACCGGACGTGATCCTGCCCGGTTCGCCGCGCCTTTCGCGAGGCCATGCCCGTCCGAAAGCGGTTCTTCGACCGGCTTGGCGGCGCGGGCGAGGATGATAAGCTGCAACGGGGGTGCGCTCGCAGGAAGCACGAGGGAGATCGGGGAGCGCTCATGAGGCTGGTTCTGTTGATCGCGGCGCTCGTGCTGGGCGTCGTGGCCGGGGTCGCGTTGGTCCGCCACTGCGATTCGCCGAGCTGGGACGGCTGCGCGGCCTACCTCACGCCCGAGCGCATCACGGCCTACGCCGTCGTCGTGCTCGCCGTTCTCACGCTGATCCTCGCCCATGCCGCCTGGCGCTCGGCGGAGGCGGCGAAACGGAGCGCGGCCGTGCTGCCGCAGCTCGAGCGCGCCTATCTCTTCGAGACGGTCGCGATGAAGGCGACGTTCGGCGAGGTCGCGATGCAGGTCGAGCTCGGCGAGAAGCCGGTGCTCGGCTACATCGTCACGCTCACCAACTACGGCCGCACGCCGGCGCTCGTGCGCCGCCTCTGCTGCGGCGCCGACCACGCCCCGCCGATGCCCGCCGAGTCGGCCTATCCGCGCCTCGAGACCGGGTCCGAGCTGGTCCTGATGCCGGGCCAGCGCCACGTCGTCGAGGTCAGCGACCCGGGCGCCGTCGATGCCGAGCTGGTGGCCGAGGTCCATCGCGGCAACGTCTATCCCAAGCTCTACGGCGTGGTCGCCTACGACGACATCTTCGGCGAGCCGCACGCGACCGCCTGGCACTGGGCCTACAACGGCAAGGACGAAACGTTCAAGCCGTTCCCCTGGAAGGGCCGCCGTGCGAACTACCGGCGGTGAACACGGGTGAAGAGGTGGTCGAAGCGCCTGGATGGTTCAATGTGCAAGGACGAGGGGAGATGAAGATGATCCGACAAAAGCTCGCGGCGGCATTGATCGCCACAGGCCTGGCGGGCGTGCCGATCGCGGCCGCGCACGCCGCCGATCCGCCGGCCAGGCGCGGCGAGTACCTGGTCAATGTCGCCGGCTGCAACGACTGCCACACGCCGGGCTATTTCCTCGGCAAGCCCGACATGGCGCGCTACCTCGGCGGCTCGGATGTCGGCTTCGAGCTGCCCGGCCTCGGCGTCTTCCACGGGCCCAACCTGACGCCCGACAAGGAAACCGGTCTCGGCGGCTGGACCGATGCCCAGATCGCCACCGCGCTGCAGACCGGCAAGCGGCCGGACGGCCGCATGCTCGCTCCCATCATGCCCTGGCACGCCTTCGCCAAGCTCACCAAGCAGGATATCGACGCCATCGTCGCCTTCCTGCGCAGCATTCCGAGCGTGAAGAACAAGGTTCCAGGGCCCTTCGGCCCCGGCGAGACGCCCACCGGCTTCGTGATGAAGATCGTGCCGCCCGCGCCGGCCAAGTGACGGATCTGTCGGACTTCAGCCGTATGGCCGGTGGACGAAGGTGTAGTCGCCGAGCGGGCGGTCACCGCCCGCCTCCACGGAAATCAGCCGCACCCGGTGGCGATGGGCGGGCGCCTGGCGCAGCACCGCGAGTCTGGGGATCAGCACGACCTCGCCGGAGGCGGCATCGAACGGGACGTCCTCGACCCTGTCCTCGCCCTCGCCGAACGGCCGCGTCGAGACGAGGTCGAGCCGATGCACGCCGGCGAGCGGCGCCTCGAGACGGGAAAGCACCACATCGTCCTGCGGCGCCACGCTGCAGTTCACGCTGCCGTTACAGGGCACGCGGTATTCGCGCAGGCGCAGGCTGCGCGCGGCGAGATGCTGGACGAATGCCGGCGTGACGACGGCGTATATCCTGCCGGCGTGAAAGACGTCGCGGATGCCCCGTCCCAGCGCGGCCAGCTCCGCCAGCTTCGCGCTGCATTCGCCACAGGCAAGAAGATGCTCGTCCACCGAATCGCTTGCCTCCGGCTCGAGCTCGTCGAGCCAATATTGCAGTAGCGTATCGAGCTCGATGGGTGCGGCGCAGCCGGAGGTCATGGCAGCTCCTCCCCGCCGCTGACGCAGTCGCGCAAATGGGCGAGTCCGCGATGGCGGATCACCCGCACGTTCGCGGGTGTGAGGCCGAGCGCCGCGCCGACGGCCTGCGCGGACTTCTCCTCGTAGAAGGTCATCAGCAGCACCGTGCGTTCGCGCGCGGACAGCCGCTCGATGCAGGCGGCGAGCCGATCCTGGTCGAGGCGCGGCGCGACCGAGGGGTCGGCCAACGGCAGGTCCTGCGCGTACCGTTGCAGCAGGCGCTCGCGCCGCGTGTGGCCGCGCCGCAGCTCCATGACGGCGAGCCGGCAGATCCCCAGCACGAACGCGCCGATCTTGTCGGGCTCACGGACCTTGCAGGCGCGCAATTGCTCGATCGTCAGGATCATCACCTGTTGCACCAGATCGGCCGCGGCCTGTTCCTCGCGCAGATGCCGCAAGCCGTAGAGACGCACGCGGGGCGCGAGGCGCCGGAAGAGCTCGGCTTCGGCCTCGCGCGCCGAGCCTGGACCCGCCCCGAGGATCAGGCGGGCCAGATCGGCCTCCGATGCCGTCCGCGCGTCGGACAGGCTGTCCATGCGCCGCAGCATACGGGCGGAGCCGGCGGCAAGGAAGTGTAACGATCGGCCGCGTCGTTACACTTGCTCGCATCCACCCAGTTCACGTCCACCCATGTTCGGGAGAGAACAATGATCACCAACCAGGCGGCCGGCACCACCCTTGAGGAGATCGCGGCAGGCATCTACCGCATCAGCACTCCGGTCGACATCCCGGGCGGCAAGTTCAACTTCAATCAGTACCTGATCGACGACGACGCCCCGCTCGTCTTCCACACCGGGCCGCGCCGCATGTTCCCACTGGTGCGCGAGGCGATCGAGCGCGTGATGCCGGTCGCGCGGCTGCGTTACGTGAGCTTCTCCCACTTCGAGGCCGACGAATGCGGGGCGCTCAACGAGTTCCTCGCCGCGGCGCCACAGGCGGAGCCTTTATGCAGCAAGATCGCCGCGCTGGTCTCGGTGAACGACGTGGCCGACCGCCCGGCACGCACGCTGGCAGACGGCGAGGCCCTGTCATTGGGCATCCACCGCCTGCGCTGGTTCGATACGCCGCATCTGCCGCACGCGTGGGAATGCGGGCTGATGATGGAAGACCATACCGGCACCTTTTTCTGCGGCGACCTCTTCACCCAGGGCGGCGACGGCGGACCGGCAGTGACGGAGGCCGACATCCTGGGGCCCAGCGAGGCCTTCCGCAGTCACATGGACTACTTCGCCCATGCGCCAACCACGGGCGGGCTCCTCTCACGACTTGCCGACGAGAGGCCGAGCGTTCTCGCCTGCATGCACGGAAGCGCCTTTCGCGGCGATGGCCGCGCTCTGCTGCTGGCCCTGCAGGACTCGCTCGGCAAACCGCACTGACAGCGGCTGCTTGTTCCCGCCGGGCCGCCCCCTACAGTCACGACGACCGCGTGTCGCTGGGAAGGGGAACGGTGTCCACCACAGTGTTCGGGTCGTTCGGCGACTACCAGAAGGACGGCATCGAGATTGTGAGCGGCGATCCGACCCGGCGGCGACACGTCAAGCCGATGGGTCACCTGTCGACTTGACGGGTTGCCCGTCTCGTCACCACTTCCGGGTCTCGAAGTTGCGCGGCGGCAAGCGGTGCCCGGCTGCCGGCGGTGATATTCGGGTCAGCTATCCGGCAACCCGGCACGACGGAGGCTCTGGACGTAGCGGTCGAGGTCCTCCGGCCGCTTGAGCGGCAGCTGCGCGCGCGTGGCGGCGACCGTGGCGCCCGGCACGAGGCGCAGGTAGTCGGCCAGGGCCGCTTTCGCCTCGTCGAGGCGGCCGAGTTCGCTGAGACAGGCCGCGCGCAGGCGAAAGACGCCGGGCACGCTGGCGTTCTCGCGCAGCGATCGTTCGCCCGAGGCCAGCGCCTGCTCGTAGCGGCCGGCCACGAACAGCGCGAAAGCCGTCAGGTAGTGCCAGAGGAAATTGAACTGGTCGCGCGGGCTGAGCCGCAGCGCCTCCTCGAACGACGGCACGGCCTCGTCGCCGCGGCCGGCCGAGGCCAGTGCCAGACCGAGATTGCCGTGCGCCCAGGTGAAGTTGGGATTGAGATCGATCGCCGTCCTCAGTCGCGCGATGGCGTCGTCGGTGCGTCCCATGAACACCTCGCAGGCGGCAAGCGCGGTCTGTGAGACGGCGTCGCGCGAATCGAGCGCCACCGCCTGGCTCGCCGACTGCCAGGCCGCCAGCACCGCCTGCGGGGTCGAGGCACACCAGCCGTAGGTGACTGCGTAGAGTTGGGCGAAGGCTGCGATGTTGAAGCCGAGCGTCGCGCCCGGATCGAGCGCCGTCGCCTGCATCGCCAGACGCAACGCCTCGGCATTGTCCTCCTTGACGAGGCGCGCGAGATGCCATTGCGCGCGCATGGCGCACTCCCAGGCGCCGAGCGATCTGGGGTCGAGCCGGCGCACGCGCTGCATCTCCGCCTCGAGCAATTCGGGCGCCACGGTGCCGACGATGCTGCGCGTGATCTCGTCCTGGACGGCGAACAGGTCGGCGAGCTCGCGGTCGTAGCGTTCGGCCCAGATGTGGCTCGCCCGCTCGGCCTCGATGAGCTGGGCCGTGATGCGCACTCGATCGCCGGCGCGGCGCACGCTGCCCTCCAGCACGTAGCGCACGCCGAGTTCGCGGCCGATGCGGCCGATGTCGCGCGCCCGCCCCTTGTAGGCGAAGCTCGAATTGCGGGCGATGACGAAGATGCCGTGGTGGCGCGACAGGCTCGCGATGATGTCCTCGGTGATGCCGTCGGAGAAATACTCCTGTCCCGGATCGCCCGACATGTTGTCGAACGCGAGCACGGCGATCGAGGGCTTGTCGGGCAGCGACATCGGCGGTGTGGAAGCAGGTGCCGGCGCGGTCTCGCGCGCGGGCCAGTCGGCGGCCTTCCAGGCCACCTCGAACGCCTGCACCGGCTGGGCGATGTTCCTGAGCGCAAGCGCGCCGCGATCATGCAGTGCGATCGCAAGCTTGCCGGCCATCGCGTCATGCACGGCACGGGACAGCAGAATGCCGCCTTCGGGCGCCAGACCCTCCAGCCGCGCGGCGATGTTGACGCCATCGCCATAAAGATCGTCGCCCTCGACGATGAGATCGCCGAGATGAACGCCGATCCGGAACACCATGCGGTCGTCCCCGCCTCGATCGCCGTTGCCGTCGGCGATCGCCTGCTGGAACTCGACGGCTGCGCGCACCGCATCGACCGCGCTCTTGAACTCGGCCAGCGCGCCGTCGCCGGTGAGCTTGACCAGCCGACCGCCGTTCCTGGCCAGCGCCGGCTCGAAGTGGCGCCGACGCAACTCCTTCAGACGCTCGAGCGTGCCGCTCTCGTCGCGCTCCATCAGGCGCGAGTAGCCGACGACATCGGCCGCCATGATCGCGGCCAGCCTGCGCTGCTCCCGGGCCAACAGCACCCCCTTTGGTGCAACGATCTTCGCCGCGACAATGGCCGGCGACCAAGCCCTGAACCACGTGGCCGGCCTCGTGCCGGCCGATCGTCCGCTACCTCGTCTGCTTCGCGAAGGTGAACTTGCAGCGCCGCTCGCCGAGGCGGTCGCCCGTGCCCTGCGTGGCGGCGAATTTGGCGGCGACCTTGTAGTAGATGCGCGCGCCCTTCTGGGCGAAGTGGACGTTGTAGTCGGAGTTTTCCGAAACGCCCTGCCCGGTCAGCGTGGCCGTGCCGTCGGGCCGCACGTCGCCCTCGAGCGTGAACTGCGATTGCTCGCTTCCCCGGATCGTCCCGCGATGACCGACGAGATGACCGTTGGCAATGGTGACGTCGTAGCGCCAGGTGTAGCCGCGCCCACCCTCCTTGCTCGCGTCGCAGACCTCGACGACCGACCACGTGCCGTCGAACGACGCCGCCGCCGCGAGCGCCGGGCCCAGCACGATCGCCGCAAGGATGGCCCCCGGAATCCTCCCCATGATCGCGAGCCTAGCGCAGCCCGCGAGGAAGCGTAACCGGCCGGCGGGCCGGCGAGGGCTGACTGGACGGCCGCGGCGTTCGAGAAGCCGCGGCCGCCCAGCGCCTCAGACCGGCTGGCTGCGGCATCCACCACAATGCGCGCCGCCGGCCCTGCTGCCTTAGCAAGAGCCGGCGGGCGCCGTGCGGCAGTTAAGGTATCAGTTGTAGATCGAGAAAATTTCGGTGACAGGGAAGAGAGTTGCCGCACGAAGCAGCGTCCGGTCCGTGACTGCGATGGGCAAAGCGCTGGCAAATGGGCGTTTTGTGGCGCTCCCGGCCGGCCGATCCGACCTTCCAGATCGCCGATCCACGCATATCTCTCCGCAACCCGGCCGGTTGTTTTCAAGCAAATAGGGATCAACCCTCAAGCAAGATATGCAAAGTTGCAGATCACGGGCGGCGGCGTCCGATGCTATTAAGGTGGTCGTAAGTTCTCAAGCCCGCCAGCGGTCACCCAGCCGCATATCGAAGCCCCTTCCCACACACCCACAGGCTTCGAGTTGGCGAGCTCCACAAGGAAGGCCGGTCGTCCCCAAGCGACCGGCCTTTCCTCGTTTCAGGATCTCCGCTCGGCGCGCGAGGCAAGGAAGCTCGGCAGCTAGCCTTGCCGGCGGCGCCAGGTTGCGGGCGGAGCGCCGAACGCCTTCTTGAAGGCGCGCGAGAACGCCGCCTCGGACTCGTAGCCCACGCTTTCGGCGATCTCGGCAAGCGACGCCTGCGAGCCGCGCAGCTTGCGCGCGGCGAGCTGCATGCGGCACTGGGCGAGATAGTGCATCGGCGGCGCGCCGATCAGGCGCGTGAACCTGTCGGCCAGCGCCGACCGCGACAGGCCGATCTCGCGGCCGAGCCCGTCCAGCGTCCAGTCGCGCGCGCAATCGCGGTGCAGCAGGGCGAGCGTGCGCGCGACGTGCGGATCGCGCAGACCGGCGAGCCACCCCGTCTCGTCGGCCGGCAGGCTTTCGACGTGACGTCGAACCGCCTCGACGAACAGCAGTTCGGACAGCCTGGCCAGCACGGCCTCGGACCCCGGACGGCCGGCGCCGACCTCGTCCGCGGCGTAGCGGAAGGTCGAGCGGATCCAGTCTGCGCCGTCGCTGCGCTCGACGTCGAGCCGCAGCGATTTCGGCAGCGCCGAGATCACCGGATGGCCGTCGCAGGCGAGGAAGCCGCAGATCATGCGCGCGCTCCTGCCCATGCCGCCGTGCCGGATCGAGGCCAGCCCACCGGACAAGGAAGGCTCGATGACTTCGCTCGCCCTGACCGGCGGCAGGGCGAGATCGCTGCCCATGACGTGCAGGTCGTTGCGCGGCAGCAGAACGATCTCGCCGGCGCGCAGCGCCACCGCCTCGCCGCCATCGACCTGCATGTGGATGGGGCCCTCGGCGACGAAGTGATAGGGGATCAGGTGAGTGCTCGGTCCCAGCATCGGGCCGCAATGCTCGCGCGTGACGCTGACCGCAATGCACCAGGGGTCGTTGAACTGGGCGTGGAGGAACACGCCGCCGTTCAGGTGCACCTCGCGCAGGACTTCCGAAAGCGCGTCCATCCGCTCCCCGCAGTCGATTCGGCAGATCGATCATAACTCCCGGCAGCCCGGTCATACACCGGCGGACCGGTTGGTCCTACATCACGGCCGCGACCGAAGACCGGTCGCACCAACCGAACACCAGGAGCAGGTGCCATGACCGCCATGACGACCATTCCCGCCCACGACGTCTATGCCCGCTGCATCGGCGCCTCCCGGCGCGTGCGCTGGGACCTCGAGCAGGACGTGATTCGCGGCCGCAGCTTCGACCGGGCGCACAAATATCTGCCCGACGGCCTGTCGCTCGCCGCCGGCTTCGCCGGCCTGTCGGAGGACGAAAGACGCCTCGTCAGCCAGATCCAGGGCCGCACCTACGCCAACCTGTTCGGCCTCGCCGAGCGCTTCATCAACGCCAAGGTGCTCGAGCTGAGCCGCGACCACTGGTTCGGCGATCAGGTGGCACTCGAGGCGCTGGTGCGGTTCAGCGACGAGGAGCTGAAGCATCAGGCGCTGTTCCGGCGCATCGAAGCCCTGGTCGGCGAATCGATGCCCGCCGGCTATCGCTTCGACTTCGACCCCGACGCGATCGCCGCCGTCGTGCTCGGCAAGAGCACCTGGGCGGTGCTCGCGCTCACCTTGCACATCGAGCTGTTCACGCAATCGCACTACGTGCAGAGCATCGCCGACAGCGAGATCTCGCCGCTGTTCAAGGACGTCTTCCTGTACCACTGGAAGGAAGAGAGCCAGCACGCGATCCTCGACGAACTGGAATGGAAGCGCTGCGACGCGGGCCTCGCTCCCGGGCAACGCGACCGCGCGGTCGACGATTTCATCGATCTGGTCGGCGCGGTCGACGATATCCTGCGATCGCAGGCGGCGGCGGACGCCGACTATTTCGCCGCCAACGCCGGGAGCGCCGTCGACCCTGCGCGGGCACAGACGCTCCGCGAGGGCTTCCTCAAGGCCTATCGCTGGCAGTTCATTCTCTCGGGCGCACGGCATGCCCATTTCGGCAAGGTGCTGTCGGGCCTGATCACGGACCAGCAGCGCGCCCGCATCCAGGCCGCCCTGGCGCCGCTGAGCTAGGGTCGCGGCGATGAGAGCGACGGCACGATCGCAGGGCCGGGCATTCGCCGGCCCTGCGATCGGGGCTCCGGCGGCCTCGCCGATTGTATCAATTGTTGCCGCGAGGGTTCGCAGGAGCGGAAGACCGCCCGACCCGGCACGATCCGGGGCGGCACGCGCGGCCGTCAGGGCAAACGGCTGAAAACAAGCGATAATTTGACGGTACACGGCCAAGTTTCAGCCCTTCTCACCGTTCGCGCGCGCATATCTCTGCTGCACTTGCACTCGCATTTTCAAGGAAATAGCGCGCTGGCCTCATCCGAGATATGCAAAGTTGCAGATCACGATCGGCGCCCGCCGGTGTTATTAAGGTGGTCATAGTTTCGCGTTCATTTCGTCGTTCATTTTCTTGAAAGGTATCCTGACCCACGACGACACCTTGAAGGTGCGTCACCCACACACCCAGAGTTTCCAAGCCCGCCAGCGGTCACCCAACCGCATATCGAAGCCCCTTCCCACACACCCACAGGTCTTCGAGTTGGCGAGCTCGACAAGGAAGGCCGGTCGTCCCCAAGCGACCGGCCTTTCGCGTTTCAGGCGGGCGTTTGTGCGGCGGCCGCCGTTCGGTCGCAGATTGATCACCGAAGCGCCCTTGTCTTGCGCAATTCGATGGAAACATTCGAGCGCTGCAATCAGGTGAGGCAATGACGGGGAATCGAACGACAGGCACCGGTACGGCTGCGGGTCCAGGGCCCGGCACACAGCCGCCGCGCCGCCCGCCGCCGTTCGGCAGCGAGCGTCCGATCCGCCGGCCGACTCCCGAGGAGATCGACCGCCGCGGCGACGAGATCTTCCAGCAGTCGATCGCCGATCTCTCGCGCCGCCTTGCCGCGCAGGCGGCGCAGCAGGCGACTGCCGATCCGCGCGCCGAGGCGGAGAAGCGCCGCGCCGCCCTGCTCGCCTACAATCTGGCGCGCAAGCGGCGGCTGAAGATGGCGGGCGGCGCCGGCGGCCTCGCACTCGCCGCCGGCTGCGTCGCCTGGTTCGTGGTGTCGATCGGCACCTCCTCGCCCGAGGACACGGCGAGCGCGAGTGCCGCGCCGGCTGCGACCAGGATCGAGACTGCGAGCCTCGCGCCCTCGCCCGCGACGTCCGCTCCCGCGCCCGCGGCGGCTCCATCGGCACCTGCCGCGTCGTCACCACCGACGGTTCCTCCGGCAGCGGCTGTACCATCGACAGCGGCTGCGCCATCCATGTCGGCTGCGCCGGACCCGTCACCTGCGCCATCGGCATCGGCTGCACCATCGACAACAGGCGCTCCAGCGACATTGCCGCCGGCTCTTCCATCGCCGGCAACGCCTGCGCCGTCCGCCGCAGCGCCCCCACCGTCTCAGCCCGCGGACGCGCCGTCGTCAGCGCCCGCCGCCGTCGCGACGCAGAGCCCGCCCTTGCCGGCCCGGGCCGCGCCGCGACCGCCGTCGCCCCCGCCCGGCGTGGTCTCGGCGCGTGCCGAAGCGGATGCCGGCGTGGCCGCGCGCGGGCAGGCATCGCCCGACACGGCGAGCGATTCGGCTCCGGCGCCGGACGGTGCGCCGCTGCAGCGCGCGGAGATCCGCGAGGTCCAGACCAAGCTCTATACCTTCGGCTTCAATCCCGGCCCGATCGATGGCGCGCCCGGACCGATGACCGACAGCGCGGCCAAGCAGTATCGGGTGGACCGCGGCCTGCCGCAGACCGGCGCCGTCGACCGCGCGCTGCTCGAGCAATTGCGCCAGGACCCGACGCCGCCGGTGGCCCAGGCGCCGCCGCCCGTGCGCCGTCACGCGACCCGTGCCTACGTCCAGCGCAACGATCCGTTCGAGCCCCTGCGCCAGGCGGGCGACCGCTTCAGCCGCTGGCTGCAATCGCTCGGCCGCTGAAGGCCAGCCTATTCGGGACGCACGTCGACGCCGAGTTGCCGCAGGATCTCCGACTGCTCGCTCTCGCTGATCGTCAGGCCGGCATGGTCGGACAGCACCGCCAGATTCAGGCCCGACAGCCGCGAGCCCCGCAGGTCCGCGTTGCGCAGCCGGGCGCGGTCCCATTCGGCCCGATCGAGCGTGCACGCCAGCATCGTGGCATCGCTCAGGTCGCTGTCGATGAACGACGCCTCCGAGAACCTGCAGGACAGGAACTCGCAGCCCTGCAGGTGCAGTCCCGACAAATCGGCGAAGCTCAGGTTGCACTTGTCGAAGGAGGCCTTCGTCATCGCGGCCCGCCTGGAGAGCGCCCGGGTGAAGGTCGAGCGGTCGAAGCGGGCGCCGCGGAAGCTGCATTCGGCGGCGCGAACGTTGTAGAGGTCGCAGCGCTCGAAGCAGGTCGTCGCCAGGTTGCTCTTGACGATTTCCACCGCCTGCAGGTCACAGAAGGCGAAGGTGCATCCCTTCTTGCGCTGCACGTCGAACAGGGAGCAGCCCTCGAGGCGCGCATCGGCCAGCTTGCAGCTCGCGAACCGCGTCGGCTCGAACTTGCAGTCCTTGAATTTCGCCGCCGAGAAATCGGCGCCGCGGATCATCGGCACCGAGAACAGGCAGCGCTCGAAGCGGCTCTCGGTGAAGTCGAGATCGTCGAAGGCCAGCGGTTCGGCAAAGCGGATACCGCCGAAGGTGCGGCCTGCCTCCGCCATCGCCGACACTTCGTCCTGGGCGAGCGCGCGATAGGCGGTGTCCTCGCCGGCCCTGTGATCATCTGCCGGGCTGCCGTCGCCCGCGCCGGTAGCCGTCGGCCGCCGCAATGGTGCACGTCCTTTCACCGGAAAGAGGCAGGATGCCCAATGTCGTCCTGCCGGACAATCACGGGCGACGCCGGACGGCAGGACGTTCGATCGCCTCTCGCGATCGCTGGCGGCGCGAAAGCGTTCCACAGGAAATTGCCGGCCGGCGGTTGCAACGCTCGCCGCGGAGGGTCTCAAATCGAGCCAACACCGCGAAGACGGACGCGGCGCGACCCCTCCTCCCTCACCCCGCGCCGCTGACCAGCCAGCATTTGCGCCTGAGAGCCCGAAGACGTTCGGGCTCTCATTCTTTGGGGGCAGGCGTCGACCTTGCAGCGGCTTTTGCCGGTCGCAGCGTCATTGCAGGCGGCGACCTCGCGGATTCCTGCAGCTTCGCCGAAAGCGCCGCCGCACGTCCCGCCAGCCGGGCGGCGTCGGCGCCCGCCGCCGCGAGATCCTCGCGCGTGATCCGCCGCAGCGTGATCTCGTGCATCGCCGCGGCGTCCCGGTCGGTCTTCATGCGGGCGAACCGGATCAGGCAGTGCCGCGCCTCGTCGTAGTCGGCGACATAGCCGTGCACGATGTCGTAGCGGACCGAGGACAGGCGCACGGCCCCATCCACCAGTGCGAGCATCTCGGCGCGGCAGGGCAATCCCGCCTGCCGCTTCGCCACCTTGGCGACGAAGGCGAGACAGGTCGGAAAGGTCGAAGGAAGCCGCGGCTCGATGCGGTCTCCGCCCAGCCGATGGTACAGCGTGTCGGCGATGTCGTTCAGATCGAATTCGAACAGCGCCAGATTGAGGACGACGACGCCAATCAGGGTCGAGATGCCCTGGACCCATTCCTCGCCTTCGGCTCGGGCTCGAACGGCAGACATGTCACCCACCATGCTGCTTCCGGCAGCGCCCGCGTCGGAGGTAACGCGTTTGCGCCACGGCCGGTTGCCGACGAAGAAGACTTCATCCGGCCGCTTGCGCGGGCTAGCCTCACAGGCCTGGAGACGAGGAGTGTGTGGGATCCCGTCGAACACCGGGGGCGTGTTCGACGATGTCGGCGGCGATCACGAAGCGGCAAGACCGGTCGTTCGGTCCTGTGTCCAGGCGTCGGCCGGGCGCGGTCGTGACCGACGGGCCTGCGGGCCGCACTCCGGTCGTCAATATCGCGTCGCGTGCGGACGGAGCGAGGTATGCCTGAAGAGCCGTCCCTTTATCTCTTCCAGTGTCCCCTCACGAAGATGAACGTGAAGGCATTCGCCGATGCCGCCGTCACGGCCCGCGATTGCAGGCTGCGCTGGATCGTGCCGTGCGCGGCGTGCGGCGAGGCGCATGTCGTCAACGTCGCCACCGGACGGGTGCGGGTCACCGTCGCCGCGCCGCGCGCCGAAGCGGAGGATGCCGCCCGGGCGCAGGGATAGCGGACCTCGCCTGCAACAAACTTCCCGCGCGGCCGTTGATCCCCGATCACATTGGAGGGCTGGATGGCCAGGAAGAGCATGGATGCGGTCGCGCTCCTGAAGGCGGACCACCGCAAGGTCGAGGACCTGTTCGACAAGTTCGAGAAGGCGCGCGAAGCCGAGCGCAAGAAGGCGCTGGTGGAGGAGATCTGCACCGAGCTTTGCGTGCATACCCTCCTCGAGGAGGAGATCTTCTATCCGGCCTGCCAGGGCAAGGTGGAGGACGAGGACGTCGTCCACGAGTCCTATGTCGAGCACGACGGCGCCAAGGTGCTGGTCGCCGAGCTGATGCAAAGCTCGCCCGACGACGAGTTCTACGACGCCAAGGTCTCCGTGCTTTCCGAGGAGATCAGGCACCACGTGAAGGAAGAGGAAAAGCGCGGCGAGGGGCTGTTCGCGCAGGCGAAGGCCGCCGGCCTCGACCTCGACGCGCTGGGCGAGCGGCTGATGGAGCGCAAGCAGGAACTGATGGAGCGGATCAAGTCCGACGGCCTGCCCACCATCGAGACACGATCCTTCACCGGCCACGAGCTGCGCCAGGGCCGGCCGGTCGCGAGCGCTGCCGCGGCGGACTAAAGCGGCGGCGCCTTTCGGGGCGCCGCCCAGGCCCGAGGCCAGCGTCTGGCTCCCTCCCTCTTCACAGCGCCGCCGAGCGGTCGCCGAGGACGCGGTACTGGCGCGCCTTGGCGGCGAACTCCTCGGCCAGCCGCGCCATCGCGTCGATGGCGAAGGAATCGTTGACCGCCTTGCCGAGCCGCCGGCAGCGCAGGGCCTGACCGCCGTAGAACGACGCCAGCTCGAGAAAGGTGAGCTCGACCAGCGCGTTGACCGCGCCGAGGAAGACGCGCGAGGTGTCGAGGATCGGTGTCGGACAGGCGAGAAAGGCGGTGCGCGTCCCGTCGGGGCGCTCGGCGATGGCGGCAAGGCCGCGCACGGTGCGCCGCTCCTTGATCGCGACCGCCATCGGACACTCGTCGTGCGGCAGGAACCGGCCGTCCTCGGTGTAGAGCTTCCAGGTCACGCACCAGCGGTCGCGGCCGGCGGCGGGCGTGCGGCCGGCGAGGCCGATGCAGGCCAGGTTGAACCAGGTGAGCGTGCCCGACGCGTCGGTGGCGTAGAGAGCCGTCGGCGCGCGCTCGACGTCGCGCAGCAAATCCCGGTCGGCCCGCGCAAGCGCGTCCGTCGCCGACTGGACGAGGCGTTCCGCCATTTCGATTTTATGCGCGTACATCAGGCCCGCCTTACCGGGGTTGCGGGGGGCGACAGGGGGACTGCCATTGTGGAAAAAACCCGCGCCGTGTCGAGCACGGAATGATTGGGCCGCCTCGCAACCTCCAGCCATCGACGGCGTTTGTGCAACCTCCGACGGCGCCCGCCGTTGCTCCCGGTGAACCAACCGGAGACTCGCATGAAGCCGCAAGCCGCCTTGGTCCTCGCCGCCTGCAGCCTTGGTGTTCTGGCGGCCTGCAGCGTGCACACCGAGAGGCGGGTCGTGGAGCCGCCGCCGGCCCCGCCACCGACGACGGTGTACGTTCCGACCGCCTCGCCGCCGCCACCGCCGCCGCAACCCGACACCGTGAGCCCGAGCCGCGACGAGTACGGCTTCCGCTACGACGCCAAGGGCAACCGCATCGATCGCTACGGCAACATCATCTCGCCCCATTCGACCACGCCGTAAGGCCAACTCGCGAGGATCGTCATGCCGTTCTACGGCGACATCGACGCCTACTGCCCGCCCACTCCCGCGCGTCCGGCGCTGCGCCGCGGCATGGCGGCGTGCGCCTTCTGCCTCGTGGTGATCGGCATCGCAGTGGTCCTGTAGGAAGGTCGGCGGCGTCCTGAACGACAGTGCCGCGTCCGGCCGGCCGGCCGTCGCCGGCCGCTTTGGCAGCCCCCTGAATTCGGGCTAGTGTCCCCCGCTGGTCAGGCACCTGGGGGGACTATGCCTGCCGACGCCACAGCCTCTTCACAGAGCGTACCCGACCTCCGGCAACGCATCGATGCGCTGGCCGGCGAGTTGCGCGCGCGCACCGCCGAGCGTGACGAGGCGCTGGCGCGCGAGGCCGCGATCGGCGAGATCCTGCAGGTCACCAACACCTCGGCCGGCGATCTCGCGCAGGTCCTTGGCGCGATGATCGAGAAGGCGACGCGGCTCTGCTCGGCCGCCTACGGCTACGTCTGGCTGTACGACGGGCGGCAGGCCCTGCCGGTCGCGAGCCATGCCGAGCGCGCGTTCGGCGAATGGCTGCTGCGCGAGCGCGGACCCGTGGTTCCGACCCGGGATGCCCCGCTCGGCCGCGCCCTGCTCGACCATCGCCTGATCCATGTCGTCGACGCGCACGAGGACCCCGCCTACGCGGGCCTCCCGCGGTTTCGCGAACTGGTCGACAAGGGCGGCGTGCGCACCCTGCTGCACGTTCCCCTGCGCAAGGGCAACGAACTGCTGGGCGTGATCACGGTCTACCGCCAGCAACGCCAGCCCTTCAGCGACGCAGAGATCAGGCTGCTGGAGGCGTTCGCCGAGCAGGCGGTCATTGCCATCGACAATGCGCGGCTGCTGACCGAGACGCGCGAGGCGCTCGAACGGCAGACCGCGACCGCGGAGGTGCTGCGGGTGATCTCGCAGTCGCCGACCGACGTGCAGCCGGTGCTCATCGCCATCTGCAAGGCTGCCGTGCGCCTGTGCGGTGCCGAGGACGCCGTGATCAGCCTGCGCGAGGGCAACGACCGGGTCACGGCGGCGCACGAGGGCACGCTGCGGGCCGGCGTCGGAAGCCGCCGCCCGCTCGAGCGCGACAGCGGCCACGGGCTCGCCATCCTCGACGCCCGGACGGTTCATTTTCCGGACGTTCAGGCGCTCGACCCGGTCGAGTATGCGACCGCGGTCAGGGTGGCGCAGGAGCTCGGACATCGCGCCATGCTGGCGGCCCCCTTGCTGCGTGACGGCGCCGCGATCGGATCGATCGCGCTGCGCCGTGGCGAACCCGGCGCCTTCTCGCCACGGCAGATCGAGCTGCTCGAAACCTTCGCCGCGCAGGCGGTGATCGCCATCGAGAACGTGCGGCTCTTCACCGAGCTGCGCGAGCGCACGCGCGACCTGCAGGAATCGCTCGACCACCAGACCGCGACCAGCGACGTGCTGAAGGTCATCAGCCGCTCGACCTTCGACCTGCAGTCCGTGCTCGACACGCTGTCGGTTACCGCCGCGCGCCTGTGCCTGGCCGAGCTGTCCTTCATGACCCGCCAGGAGGGCGACGAATACCGGTTCGTCACGGCGGTCGGCTCCACGCCCGAGACGACCAGGGATGCCGTCCGCCTGAAGACGGATTTTCTCGATCGCCGGACCTTCCGTGCAGGCCGCGAGTCCATCACGGGCCGGGTCGTCGCCGAGGCGCGGGCGGTGCAGATCGTCGACGTTGCCTCCGACGCCGAATATGCGCAGACCGAAATAAACACGATCGGCGGAATACGGACGTTGCTCGGGGTGCCGATGATGCGCGAAGGAACGGTCGTCGGGACGATGAGCCTGGGACGCCAGCGTGTCGAGCCGTTCACCGAAAAGCAGATCGAGCTCGTCCGGACCTTTGCCGACCAGGCGGTGATCGCGATCGAGAACGTGCGGCTCTTCACCGAGCTGCGCGACCGCACCCGCGATCTGCAGGAATCGCTCGAGCATCAGACGGCGACCAGCGACGTGCTCAAGGTCATCAGCCGGTCGACGTTCGACCTGGCGCCGGTGCTGCAGACGCTTGCCGAAACCGCGATCCGGCTGTGCGACGCCGAGATGGGCTTCATCCTGCGCAACGAGGGCGAGGCGTACCGCGCTGCCGCCTCCGTCGGCGCCTCGGCGGAGAGCACGGCAAACGCCCGCGCCTACCAGCGCTATATGGAAGACCACCCGATCCCGCCGGGCCGCGGTTCGCTCACCGGGCGGATCGCGCTGGAACGGCGGCCGGTGCAGATCGCCGACGTGCTTGCCGATCCGGAGTACCGGCTGGCCGAGGCGTCGACGCTCGGCAAGATCCGCACCCAGATCGGCGCGCCGCTGATGCGCGAGGGTGCCCTGATCGGCGTGATCATCCTGTCGCGCCGGCGGGTGGAACTCTTCACCGAACGCCAGATCGGCCTGCTCCAGACCTTCGCCGACCAGGCGGTGATCGCCATCGAGAACACCCGCCTGCTGACCGAGCAGCGCGAGGCGCTGGAGCGGCAGACGGCGAC
>NZ_DATBFE010000046.1:0-84151 GCF_036558665.1 Reyranella sp.
GAGGTGTCCCGCGAACGAGAGACGCTCGCCGTCCGCTTTGCCGAACCCGAGATCGGCGTGTCGCCTGGCCAGGCCTGCGTGATCTACGACGGTGCTTCCGGCAGCCGTGTTCTCGGCGGCGGCTTCATCCAGCGCTTCGCATGCTGAAGTTCGACCACCTCAACCGGCCCGTGAGCGACCTCGACCGCTCGCGATCCTGGTACGTGGCTACGCTGGGCCTCAAGGTCGAGTTCGCCGCAGGCATCATCCAACGGCATCGCGCTGTGGTTCCAGGTCGACGATGTCGATGCGACGTTCGCTCAATGGACGAAACAGGGCGTCGCTTTTTCTCACGCGCCGCAAAAGAACGCGGAGCTCGCCGATCCCGACGGCTATCTGGCGCGTCTTTGGGGTGAGCGTACGATGCGCGAGAAATTGGCTTCGGAGCCTTTCTTGACAGCCCGCCGCCGCAGCCCTTAATAGCCCGCACCCTGTGGCTGGGTAGCTCAGCTGGTTAGAGCACGGCACTCATAATGCCGGGGTCGGCGGTTCAAGTCCGCCCCCAGCTACCAGGCCCCGGTCGACTTCACGGCCGGGGCCTTTCCTTTGCGCAGCGACCCAGCCGGTCTATTTAGGACCATGGCCAACCGGCATACGCATCAGACCGACGTCGTCATCGTGGGCGCAGGGCCGGTCGGCCTGTTCGCGGTGTTCGAGTGCGGCATGGTCCGGCTCAAGTGCCATGTCGTCGACGTGCTCGACGATGTCGGCGGACAGTGCACGGCGCTCTATCCCGAGAAGCCGATCTACGATATCCCCGCCTTTCCCCGCGTCGAGGCCGCCGAGTTGATCGTGCGGTTGCGGGCCCAGGCCGCGCAGTTCCACCCGGTCTATCATCTGGGCCAGCAGGTCCAGGCCTTGGAGGCGGCGACCGGCGGCTTCTGGCGGCTCACGACCTCCAAGGGCACGGTATTGCAGGCCAAGGCGGTGATCGTGGCAGCCGGCGTGGGTGCTTTCGGCCCCAACCGGCCGCCGCTCGATGGCATCAAGGCCTTCGAAGGCAAGAGCGTCTTCTACTATGTGACACAGCGCGAGACCTTTCGCGGCAAGCGCGTCGTCATCGCGGGCGGAGGCGACACCGCCGTCGATTGGGCGCTGTCGCTCGCCGAGATCGCGGGTCGGGTGTCGGTGATCCATCGCCGCGACAAGTTCCGTGCCGCGCCGGAAAGTGCAGCCAAGCTCAAGGCGCTCGGCAAGGCGGGCAAGATCGACCTCGTCGTTCCTTATCAGCTTCACAGCCTCGACGGTGCCGACGGCCGGCTTACGGCAGTCACCGTGGCCACGCTCGATGGCATCGAGAAAAAGATTCCGGCGGACGTGTTGCTGCCGTTCTTCGGATTGTCGATGTCGCTCGGGCCGATCGCCGACTGGGGGGTGGCTCTGGAGCGCAACCAGATCGCGGTCGATCCGGCCACGGCGGCCACAAGCAAGTCCGGCATCTTCGCCATCGGCGACGTCGTCACCTATCCGGGAAAACTGAAGCTCATTCTGACCGGCTTCGCCGAATCGGCCATTGCGGCGCGCTCGGCCTATGCACTGATCCATCCCGAGCAGCCGTTACACTTCGAGTACTCGACGACATCGGGCGTGCCGACGGTTTAGCGGCGACTGTCACTCTCCGGCCGGCGCACACTCCGAGCTGGCGGCCGACCAATCCTTGAAGCTGCGGAAGCTGCAAAGCGCGACCGGCCATGCATCGGCCGGCCGCTGGATTGTCATGTCCGGCGACTGATCGATATCAGCGCCGTGCCATCGCGGCCATCGGCGGACGCTGACCGCCGATCACCGGCCGCACCGGCGTAGCGGACATCGGCTGCGTTCCGGCGGGCTGCGCGGCCATGGCCGTGCGAATGTCGCGGGCGACCTTCACGAGACGCGGACCCCAATCGGCTTCGAGCCGATCCCGGCTGATCTGGTAGATCGGCGCCGACGCATTGATGGCATAGGCGGCAGTGCCGTCGGTATTGCGCAATGGCGCACCGACGCCGCACAGCTCCGGCAGCCATTCGCCCCAGGTGACGCAGAAGCCGCGCTCGGCAAGCTCCTTGAACGAGCGCTCCATGCCGGTCTTTACCTTGGTCCAGTCGTCACGCCAGCGGCGCCGAATGGCATCGATGTGCTTGTTGCGGTCGATATCGGGAAGCGAGAAGAGGTAGGCGCGACCCATGGCCGTGGAGGCCATCGGAACGCGCGTGCCGACGTCGTGGGTGATGGCGACCACCGAGGGTCCACGGCAGGCTTCGAGATAGATCATCGAATGACGGTCGCGGCCGCCGAGCGCGGTCGAGGCGTTGAGCGAGTGCGCAAGCTGCTCCAGTGGGCCGCGCGAGGCGCGGCGCACATCCATGCTCGAGATCGCGGCATAACCCAAGGCCAGGACCGAGGCGCCGAGTTCGTACTTGCGGAAGCGACGAATGTAGTTGAGGTAGCCAAGCTCGGTCAGCGTATGGGTGAGGCGCGCCACGGTCGGTTTCGGCAGACCCGTGCGATGGGCGATCTCCTGGTTTCCCAGCATGCCTTCGCCGGCATGGAAGGCGCGCAGGATGTCTAGGCCACGTGCCAGCGCGGTGACGAACTGGCGGTCCTTCGACGGAAGGCCTTCGCCGAGTCCGTTCTCGAGCGAGCTCTGGAGGGCCGCGGTTCGCGTGACGAGGTGGCTGACATTGCCCATGTGCGTTCTTCTCCTGTGGTGAATGGCCGTTTATTTTCTGCCGTGCAAGCTGCCACCCGCTCATGCTTGCTGCAACGCCGCTGGCGGCATTTTGACATGCGAACATGCAAAGCCGCCATGCTGCAAATGCGGGTTTCAGCCGCAGAGGTTGTCGAACCTCCCGCAGGTACTCTTTTCCCGCTTATTCGGGCACATTCTGCGCCGTTCGGCTGGCCCGGACCGCTCCCGGCGGCTAGCATGCGTCTCCCCACTCTGAGAGAACGGAATTGGCCAAGGAATCGACCCTGCCCAAGGATATCGCCGCGCTGTCCTTCGAGGATGCGCTCAAGGAGCTGGAAGGCATCGTCCAGCAGCTCGAGCGCGGGCAGGTGAAGCTGGACGAGGCTATTTCGGCCTATGAGCGTGGTGCGCTGCTGAAGCGCCACTGCGAGCAGAAGCTGGCCGAGGCGAAGATGAAGGTGGAGAGGATCGTCTTTGCCGCCGACGGATCGGTCAGCAGCCAGCCTGCCGAGCTGGGCTGATACGACCGCGCCTGCCATGCCGCTGTCGTCGTACCGCGACTTTGACGCCGCCCTGATGTTTGCCGCCGAGTCAGTCGAGCGCACCATGGGGCGCCTGCTTCCCAAGGGGGAAACCGGCGAGGCGCGCGTCTTCGAGGCGATGCGCTATTCAAGTCTGGGCGGCGGCAAGCGCCTGCGGGCGTTCTTCGTGCTGGCCAGCGCCACCCTGTTCAAGGTCGGCGCGCTGGCCGCCATGCGGACCGCGAGCGCGATCGAGTTCGTGCACGCCTATTCGCTGATCCATGACGACCTTCCGGCCATGGATGACGACGATTTGCGGCGCGGCAAGCCTTCCTGTCACAAGCAATTCGACGAGGCGACGGCCATCCTGGCGGGCGATGCCTTGCAGGCGCTCGCCTTCGAAGTGCTCGCCCACGAAGATACGCATGGCGACCCCGCTGTGCGCACCGCGCTGGTGGCGGAACTTGCGAAGGCTGCCGGCGCCCACGGCATGGTTGGCGGGCAGATGCTCGATCTCCTGGCCGAGACGCAGGGACGGGATACGTCCATCGGCGCCATCACACGCCTGCAACGGCTCAAGACGGGTGCGCTGATTTCGTTCTCCTGCACGGCCGGCGCGATCCTCGGCAAGGCAGCGGAGCCGTTGCGGCTTGCGTTGTCTGCCTATGCGCATGATCTCGGCCTCGCCTTCCAGATCGTCGACGACCTGCTTGATGTCGAGGGAAGCGCAGAGGAGCTTGGCAAGACTCCGGGCAAGGATCAGGCTGCCGGCAAGGCCACGTTCGTCTCGATCCTGGGCCTGGAACGGGCTCGCGCCCAGGCGTCGTTGCTCGCAAACCAGGCCGCGGCGCATCTTGAACCCTTCGGCCCCGCCGCTCATTTGTTGAAGCAGGCGGCGAATTTCGTCGTTTCGCGGCGCACCTGAACCAGGGCACAGCTATAGTGAGTAAGGGCACCCAAGTTTCATGACCCAAAGCACCACGCCGCTTCTCGATACCGTCGACATTCCGGCCGACATCCGCCGGTTGCGGCCGGACCAGCTGCGCCAGTTCGCCGACGAACTGCGTCAGGAGACGATCTCCGCCGTGTCGGTCACGGGCGGTCATCTCGGCGCAGGGCTGGGCGTCGTCGAGCTGACCGTGGCGCTGCACTACATCTTCGACACGCCGCGCGACCGGCTGATCTGGGACGTCGGCCACCAGGCCTATCCGCACAAAATCGTCACCGGCAGACGTCATCGCATTCGCACGCTGCGCCAGGAGGGCGGCCTGTCGGGCTTCACACGCCGCAGCGAGAGCGAATACGACCCGTTCGGCGCAGCGCACTCGTCGACCTCGATCTCGGCCGGCCTCGGCATGGCGGTCGGCCGCGACCTTGCCGGCCGCGACAATCGCGTCGTTGCCGTGATCGGCGACGGCGCCATGAGCGCGGGCATGGCGTACGAGGCCATGAACAATGCCGGCGCTCTGCGCAGCCGGCTGATCGTGGTTCTGAACGACAATGACATGTCGATCGCCCCGCCGGTGGGCGCGATGTCCGGCCATCTGTCGCGACTCCTGTCGGGCCGACCCTATGTCACGCTGCGCAATATCGGCCGCTCCTTCGCGGGCACGCTGCCACGGCCGCTCGAGAAGGCGGCAAAGCGCGCCGAGGAGTTCGCGCGCGGCTTCGTCGCCGGGGGCACGCTGTTCGATGAGCTTGGCTTCTACTATGTCGGCCCGGTCGACGGGCACAATCTCGACCATCTCCTGCCGATCCTGAAGAACGCCCGCGACAGCGATCTCGACAAACCCATCCTCGTCCACGTCGTGACGCAGAAGGGCAAGGGCTATCCGCCGGCCGAGAACAGCGCCGACAAGTACCATGGCGTGGTGAAGTTCGATGTCATCACCGGCAAGCAAGCCAAGCCGGTGGCCAATGCGCCGGCCTATCAGGCCGTTTTCGCAAAGGCGCTGATCGCCGAAGCCGAGGCAGATGACAAGATCGTTGCCGTCACCGCCGCCATGCCCTCGGGCACCAGCCTCGACAAGTTCGCCGAACGCTTCCCCGATCGGTGCTTCGACGTGGGCATCGCCGAGCAGCATGGCGTGACATTCTCGGCCGGGCTCGCGTGCGAAGGCTTCAGGCCGTTTGCGGCGATCTACTCGACCTTCCTGCAACGCGCCTACGATCAGGTGGTGCACGATGTGGCGATCCAGAAGTTGCCCGTGCGCTTCGCCATCGACCGCGCCGGCCTCGTCGGTGCCGACGGCGCGACACACGCCGGCAGTTTCGATATCGCCTACCTTGCCTGCCTGCCGGGTTTCGTCGTCATGGCGGCGGCCGACGAGCTCGAGCTCATGCACATGGTGGCGACGGCGGCGAAGATCGACGACCGTCCGTCGGCGTTCCGCTATCCACGTGGCGAGGGCGTGGGGATCGAGCTTCCCACCAGGGGCACACCGCTCGAGATCGGCAAGGGCCGCGTGTTGCGTGAAGGCAGCAAGATCGCGATTCTGAGTCTCGGCACGCGGCTGGCCGAATGCCTGACGGCGGCGGAGGACCTTGCCGCCAAGGGTCTCAGCACGACGGTGGCCGATGCACGCTTCGCCAAGCCGCTCGACACCGAGCTGATAGCCCGCCTGGCGCGCGAGCACGAAGTCCTGATAACGGTGGAAGAGGGTTCCGTCGGCGGCTTTGCCAGCCACGTCCTGCAATATCTGGCCACCACGGGCCTGCTCGATCATGGCCTCAGGATCCGGCCGATGATCCTGCCTGACCGCTTCATTGATCACGCAGCGCCCAAGCGCCAGTATGAGTGGGCCGGTCTCGACGCACCGCACATCGTGGCGACGGCCCTCGCCGCGCTCGGCCGGCAGGCCGAGCGCGCACGCGGCTGAATTCCGGACGCAGCGCTACTTGGGCTGCGGCACGATCCGCAGGTAAGGCTTCAGTGTCTTCCAGCCGTTGGGATACTTGGTCTTGGCCTCGGCATCCGACACGGCCGGCGGGATGATCACGTCGCCCCCGTTCTTCCAGTTCACCGGCGTCGCGACCATGTGCTTGGCGGTGAGCTGCACCGAATCGAGGACGCGCAGCACCTCGTCGAAGTTGCGGCCCGTATTCATCGGATAGGTGAGCATCGCCTTGATCTTCTTGTCCGGCCCGATGACGAATACCGAGCGAACCGTCGCATTGTCGGCGGCCGTGCGGCCTTCGGAAGTGGTACCGGCGCCTTCCGGGAGCATGTCATAGGCCGTGGCGACCTTGAGTTCGGGATCGCCGATCATCGGGTAGGTGACGGCGTGGCCTTGCGTCTCCTCGATGTCCTTCGCCCACTTCGAATGGTTGGCGACCGGATCGACCGACAGGCCGAGGATCTTGGTGTTGCGTTTGTCGAACTCGGGCTTGAGACCTGCCATGTAGCCGAGTTCGGTCGTGCAGACGGGCGTGAAGTCCTTCGGATGGGAGAACAGGATCGCCCAGCCGTCGCCGATCCATTTGTGGAACTCGATCGGACCTTGGGTCGTCTCGGCCTTGAAATCGGGCGCGGTGGAATTGATGCGCAACGTCATGTGAACCCCCTGTGGTGGATAGACTAACTCAACGCGTTAGCGTTCCGCGGTCAAGCCCGGGCAGGAATCCAGCTTGCGAGGCCCAATCCGCCATCGACTTCTACCGTCGTGCCCACGACATAACGACCAAATCTTTCTGACAAGATCGCGACCGCGACTTGCGCGATGTCATCGGGAGTCCCCGCTCGACCGAGGGGGATTTGCGCGACCAGCTCGTTGAGGTCGTCGGCGACAAAACCGCCGCCGGGAACCGCACCCGGCGCGATGGCATTCACGCGGATGCCGTCCGGAGCCAGTACGCGCGCCAGTTCCTTCATCGCCATGGTCATTCCAGCCTTCGAGGCGCTGTAATGGGGCAGGTTGCGCGGCACGCCGCTGTGCAGGGAGGTCACCAGCAGGATGCGTCCCTTGATCGCGCGTTCGCGCATGTGCCTGCCGATCTCGCGTGCAAGGAAGAAACCCGAGCGCAAGTTGATCGCGGTCATGGCGTCCCACGTTTCCTCGCTCACCGTCAGAGGGGTGTCGATCTCCTGGCGCCGCGGACTGGCGGCATGGACGAACAGCGAAATCGAGCCCAGCCGCCGCAGGGCGCCGTCGAGCAGCCCGCGCCAACCGTCAGCCTTGGCAAGGTCGGCGGCGAGAAAGTCGATGCCGTCCTGCGCCGGCGACGCGACGATATCGCTGCCCACGACAGTGGCGCCTTCGGCCTTCAGTGCTCTTGCGACGCCACGGCCGATGCCGCCGGCGCAACCGGTGACCAGCGCGCGCTCGCCGTCGAGGAGTTTGGTGTTCATGGCGGAAGGCTCTCTTCTGTTAGATTGCGATCGAGGAGGCGGACATGCCCGACATACGGCCTGTGTTCAATCAGGTGAACATCGTCAGCTCTGACCCGGAGGCGTCGCTCGCATTCTATCGTCGGCTTGGCGTGTCGATCCCCGATGACCAGGTATGGCGTACCGGATCGGGCATCCATCACGTCAATGCAAAGGTGCCGAAGACTTCAGAGGCGTCCCGCTTCGAGATCGACAGCGCGGCCCTGGCTCGCATCTGGAACACGGGCTGGCGGGACCATGCCCATCTCAAGGGCAGAGTCGTGGTCGGCTTCGCCGTTCAGACGCGGAGGGAGGTCGATCGCCTCCATGCCGAGATGACGGCCGCGGGATATCTTAGCCTGATGGCGCCTTACGATGCCTTCTGGGGTGCACGATATGCCGTCATCGAGGATCCCGACGGCCTTGCCGTCGGCCTCATGAGCGAAATGTCGGACGAATATCGTGCGCCGCCGCCCGAGGTGTAGCCCGTGGTGGCGAAGATGCGACTCGACGTGGCGCTGGTCGAGCGCGGCCTCGCCGAGACGCGGGCGGCGGCGCAACGCCTCGTGCTGGCGGGTCTGGTCTTCTCCAACGACAGGCGGCTCGACAAGGCGGGCCATGGCATCGACAGCGACGCGCCGCTGGAGGTACGCGGCCAACCGCATCCCTATGTCTCGCGCGGTGGGCTGAAGCTCGAGAAGGCGCTGGATCACTTTGCCATCCCGGTCGCCGGCCGTGTCGCGCTCGATGTCGGTGCCTCGACCGGCGGTTTCACCGATTGCCTGCTGCAGCGCGGGGCTGCCAAGGTCTTTGCCGTCGATGTCGGCACCAACCAGCTCGCCTGGAAGCTGCGCCGTGATCCGCGCGTGGTGTCGATGGAAAGAACGAACATCCGTGATGTAACGGCAGCGCGGGTTTCGCAACCGGTCGATCTGATCGTATGCGACGCCTCCTTCATCGGGCTTCGCACCGCTTTGCCGGCGGCGCTCGCACTGGCCGCTCGAGGAGCGCATCTCGTCGCGCTGATCAAGCCACAGTTCGAGGTCGGCAAGGGCCGCGTCGGCAAGGGAGGCATCGTGCGTGAACCTGAGCTGCATCGCGAAGTGTGCGATACGATCGGCCGCTGGTTAGGCGTGCAGCCCGGCTGGCGCGTGCTCGGATTGACCGAGAGTCCCATCACCGGCGCGGAAGGCAACAGGGAGTTCCTCATCGCCGGTCATTTCAGCGGATCGCACACGTCACCCTGAACTTGTTGTTGTCGGCCAGCGTCTCGAACGAAGTGAAGTGCGCCTTGAGTACGGGTTCATAGGGTAGGCCACGGTTGGCGACCATATAGAAGCGGCCATCGGGCCTGAGGGCGCGCGACGCGGCCTCGATCACCTTCTGGCCGATCGCCGGCGTCGAAGCATGGCCGGTGTGGAAGGGCGGATTGCAGAGGATGGCATCGTAGACGGCGGGCGTCTTCTCGCTCGTGAGATCGAGCCAATGGAAGAAGGCTCGCGAGTCGTTGACATTGGCGCGCGCGGCTTCCAGCGCGCGATGTTCGGCGTCGATCAGATCGATGTGTCGCAAGCCGGGCGAGCAATCGAGGACGCACCGTGCCAGATAGCCCCAACCGCAGCCGAAATCGGCGATCCGGCCCGACACCTCCGGCACGCACCGGGCCAGCAACGCCGAGCCATCGTCGATGTGGTCCCAGCTGAAGATTCCGGGTTGGCTGAGCCAGCTCCCGTCCCCCACCGGCTGCAGGCTCGTGAGACCGCGCCAGTAGGCCGGCGGCGCTCGCTCCGTCTTCACGAGCCAGAACACGCGGCTGTGGAATTTCGACAGCGTTCCGGCGAGACCGAACAGCTTGCCAGCCTGCTTTTCGACGCTCGCCGCGCCATCCTCGTTGGCGCCGGCCAGGATCAGTGTGCCGCCTTCAGCGAGCAGCGCCCAACCCCGCGCGATGTTGGCGAAGTTCTCTTCCTTGTGCTTGGTCAGGAGCACGAGGCCTTGTTCGTAAGATCCTTGCTCGATGCGTGGCGCCGCCCGCTCCAGCCGCAAATAGTCGGGCCGGAACGACTGCTCGGCGTCGATCTCGCCCAGGGACAAGGGTTCGGCGCGCAAGAAGAACGCGCGCTTGCGGACGAGCGTTCCTGACTGGAAAGTGTGGGCGAGGGCGCGACCGGCCTGGCTCACGGCACCAGGACTGCGCGCCCCATGATCAGGCCCTTGCGCAGTTCCTGAAGCGTGGCGTCCGCCTCGTCGAGCTTGCGCCTGATGATCGGTACCGGCTCGGCCCTGCCCGCGGTGACGAGGTCCATCATCTCCTTCATCTCCGCCGGCGTGCCGGTGACCGATCCCATGATCTGATTGCCGGTGAAGGCAAACATCGGCATCGGCATGCTGAACGTGCCGCCGAACAGGCCGACGACGATCAGCCTCCCGCCGCGGCCCAGCGCGCGCCAGCCGAACTGCGCGCTCGACTCGGCGCCCACGAAGTCGATGGCTGCACCCACGCCAGTGCCGCCAGTGAGCTCCATGACCTGCTTGCGCGCCTCCTTGTCGCGCGGATCGATCGCCGCGCAGGCGCCGTTGTTCAGCGCAAGCTTGCGCTTCTTCTCATCGATGTCGGCAACGATTGGTTCGCGACCCAGCACCGCCTTGGCGAATCGCACACCCATCAGTCCAACGCCGCCCGCGCCGATCACCAGAACCGGTCGACCAGCGTCATGGCCCGCCGCTTTCTTTACGGCGCCGAAGGCAGTGATGCCAGAGCAGGCATAGAGGCAGGCAAGTTCCTCCGGCAGCTTGCCGTAGGGATAGAGATACTTGGCATGCGGCACGAGCACATGATCGGCATAACCACCGTCATCGTTGACGCCGAGGGCGCGCGGGGTGGGGCAGAGATTCTCGGTGCCGTTCTGGCAGTACCAGCACTTGCCGCAGCCGATCCAGGGATAGACCACGGCCTTGTCGCCGACTTTCGCGCCTTTCGCGTCGGGTCCCACCGCCTCGACGACGCCCACGATCTCGTGTCCCATGATGCGCGGCGGATTCATCGTCTTGGCGGTCGAGTACTTGTTTCCGCCGCCCATGTCGAAGAAGCCTTCCCAGAGATGGACATCGCTGTGGCAGACGCCGGCAGCGGTAATGCGCACCAGGACTTCCGTCCCCTTGGGCACGGGAGTCGGCTCTTCGACGCGTTGCAGCGGCTTGCCGAACTCGACGACCTTGTAGCTCTTCATGCGGCAGCTCCCTTACTCTGGCAGGTGGAGCATAGAGCATCCGGAGGTCATTTGTGCTAGTAGTTCGCCAACAGATTGTTGGGAGGGAAAACAAATGGTGAGACGTGACGTCATTGCGGCTTTTGCCGCACTGGCTCTGGTCCCCTGCGCCGCGGTCGCTCAGGACACGGCGAAGATCGGCCTGATCCTTCCGATGACCGGTCAGCAGGCCTCGACCGGCAAGCAGATCGATGCCGCCGTGAAGCTCTACCAGGCGCAGCACGGCACGACAGTTGCCGGCAAGAAGGTCGAAGTGATTCTCAAGGATGATACCAGCGTGCCTGATGTCACCAAGCGGCTCGCGCAGGAACTGGTCGTCAACGACAAGGTCGCCTTCCTGGCCGGCTTCGGCATTACGCCGTCGGCGCTGGCAACCGCACCGATAGCCACTCAGGCGAAAGTGCCGGAGATCGTGATGGCGGCCGGCACGTCCTCCATCACCGAGGCGTCGCCGTATGTGGCGCGCACCAGCTTCACGTTGGCTCAATCCTCGGTACCGATGGCGCAGTGGGCGTTCAAGAACGGCATCAAGAAGGTCGTGACGCTGGTCAGCGACTACGGCCCCGGCATCGACGCCGAGAAGTCGTTCAGCGAGACGTTCAAGGCCGACGGCGGCACGATCGTCGAAAACCTGCGCGTGCCCATGCGCAGCCCCGACTTCTCGCCGGTGCTGCAGAAAGTCGCGGACGCCAAACCCGACGCCCTGTTCGTGTTCGTGCCCTCGGGTACCGGCGCGCAGTTCGTGAAGCAGTTCGTCGAGCGCGGCCTCGACAAGTCCGGCATCAAGCTGATCGCGACCGGCGATGTCACCGACGACGACCAATTGAACGGCATGGGCGACGTGATGGTCGGCGTCATCAATGCGCACAACTACTCCGCCAACCACGACAGTGCCGTCAACAAGGCCTTCGTCGCCGCCTTCAGGAAGGCGAACAATGGCCTGCGGCCAAACTTCATGGCGGTCGGCGGCTATGACGGCATGCATCTGATCTACGAAGCGCTGAAGAAGACTGACGGCGCCACCGACGGCGACAAGCTGATGGCGGCGATCAAGGGCATGGCCTGGGAAAGCCCGCGCGGCCCGATCTCGATCGACCCCGAGACGCGAGACATCGTGCAGAACATCTACATCCGCAAGGTCGCGAAGGTCGACGGCGAACTCTACAACGTCGAGTTCGAGACCATCCCCAACGTGAAGGACCCGGTGAAGGCCGCGAAAAAGAAGTAGCAGGAAAGGCGTCGGCGCACGAAGGGCGTCGTGTCATCCCGGGCGCGGTGCGGATCTGTCCTGGTGCCGGAAGAATCCGTCGGCCTTGGCGATGACAGGCATTCTGTCGCGACGACTTGCGAGTTCGGCCTCGTGAAGTCAGGTTCGTACCAGCCATGACCACGATCCTGTTCGATGGCGTCGCCTACGGCATGCTGCTGTTTGTGCTGGCCTGCGGGCTCGCGGTGACGTTGGGCCTGATGAACTTTGTCAATCTTGCCCACGGCGCCTTCGCGATGGCCGGCGGTTATACCACCGTCCTCTTGATGGATCGTGCCGGTGTGCCGTTCCTCGCCTGTCTGCCGGCGGCATTCGTCGTCGCGGCGATACTGGGCGTCGTCCTGGAGCGCGCGCTCTATCGGCACATGTACGACCGCAGCCATCTCGACCAGGTGCTGTTCTCGATCGGCCTGGTCTTCATGGCTGTATCCGGGACGACCTGGGCCCTGGGATCGAGCCAGCAGAACATCAGGCTGCCCGCCTGGCTGCTGGGCCGGGTCGAGCTGCTGGGCGTCAATGTCGGAATCTATCGCGCCTTCATCATCGTGCTGTGCGGCGCGCTGGCGATCGGCCTGCAGCTCGCGCTCACGCATACACGCTTCGGCAGCCGGCTGAGGGCGGCCGTCGACGACGCTCGTGTGGCGCGTGGCCTCGGCATTCCAGTCGGTACCGTCTTTGCCGTCACCTTCGCGGCCGGGTCAGGCCTTGCCGGCCTGGGTGGAGCGCTGGGTACGGAGATACTGGGGCTCGATCCCAATTTCCCGCTGCGTTTCATGATCTACTTTCTGATTGTTGTCGCCGTGGGCGGTACGTCAGGAGTCGCGGGGCCGTTCGTCGCCTCGCTGCTGCTGGGCATCGCCGACGTGGCCGGCAAGTATTACGTGCCGGCGATCGGTGCTTTCATCATCTACCTGGTGATGATCGCCGTGCTGGTCCTGCGTCCACATGGCCTGTTCGGCCGGCCGCGTTGATGGCCGCGGCGGCAAGCCTTGCACGGCGGGCGCGCTGGCGGGGGTTGGAGGTCGCATTCTGGCTGCTCGCCTTCGCTGCGGTGTTCGTGCCGGCGGGCCAGCACCTGATCCTGAACCAGATCGCCATCCTCTCGCTGTTCGCGCTCTCTCTTGACCTGATCCTGGGCTATGCGGGCATCGTGTCGCTCGGGCACGCCGCCTTCTTCGGGCTCGGTGCCTATGTCGCCGGCCTGTTCGCCAAGACCGTGACCGGCGAGCCGCTGGCGGGCCTGGCGCTCGCCATGCTCGCCGCGGCGGCGCTGGGATTTGCTACCAGCTTCCTGGTGCTGCGGGGCAGCGACCTCACGCGTCTCATGGTGACTCTCGGTGTTGCTTCCGTTCTCCACGAACTTGCCAATTCACTGCGCGATCTGACCGGTGGCGCGGACGGCCTGCAGGGCGTCGTGATAGGGCCGTTGCTCGGGCTTTTTCCGTTCGATCTCTACGGCCGTACCGCCTATGCGTACAGCCTGACCGTTTTATTCGCGCTGACGCTGGTCTCGCGCGCCGCCGTCCATTCGCCATTTGGCCTCTCGCTGATGGCAATCCGCCGCAATCGCCTGCGCGCGGCCGCGCTCGGCGTTCCCGTCCACCGTCGGCTCATCGCGGCATATACGCTGGCGTCGGCACTCGCCGGGGCGGCGGGTGCGCTGCTTGCTCAGACGACCGCCTTCGTCTCGCTGGAATTCTTCGACTTCGGGCGATCGGCCGATGTGCTGCTGGTCCTGATCATCGGCGGCGCAGGATGGCTCTACGGCGGCATCGTCGGCGCCATCCTTTTTCAGGCTCTGCAGGATGGCCTCTCGGCGCTGACGCCGGAATACTGGCAGTTCTGGATCGGATTGTTCCTGGTGGCGTTCGTGATGTTCGGGCGCGAGCGCATGCTGGGCGGGCTTCGCGGCTTGTGGGCGCGAGCAATGCGATGACGCCGGCGCTGGAAACGCGCGGCCTTGCCAGGCGCTTCGGTGGTCTGATCGCCACGCGCGACGTCTCCTTTGTCCTCGAGCGTGGCGCGCGCCATGCGCTCATCGGGCCGAACGGCGCGGGCAAGACGACCTTCGTCAATCTGCTGACCGGCGTGCTGGCGCCGACCGCAGGTCAGGTGCTGCTGGCCGGCTGTGACGTCACTAGACTCGCGCCCGAAGAGCGCGTTCGGCGCGGCCTGGTGCGCACGTTCCAGATCAATCAACTGTTCGGCGATCTGACGCCGCTCGAGACACTGGCGCTGGCCGCCGGGGAGCGGCTGGGGCAGGGGAGCGTCTGGGCACGTGCCGTCGGCGGCCGTTCAGTCGTCGGGGAAATCGAGGCCGTCGCCCAGCGGTTCGGGCTGGCCGACGTGCTCGATCACCGGACCGACACCTTGCCGTATGGCAGGCAGCGTCTGCTCGAGATCGCCGTCGCCTTTGCCTGCAACCCACAAGTGCTGTTGCTCGACGAGCCCGCGGCCGGCGTACCGGAAGCGGAGCGGCGTGACATCCTCCAAGCCATCGCCGCTCTGCCGGCCGACGTGTCGGTACTGCTGATCGAGCACGATATGGATCTGGTTTTCAGCTTCGCCAGGCGCATCTCGGTGTTGGTTGATGGCGGCCTTCTGGTCGAAGGCGAGCCGGCCGCGATCGCCGCCGATCCACGCGTCCGCGCGGTCTATCTCGGCGAGAGCCACCATGAGTGACTTGCTCGCGGTCGCCGGGCTTTGCGCAGGCTATGGCCGGGCCGTCGTGCTCTCCGATGTCGCCTTTCGACTCGGCGAAGGCGAGGCAGTCGCCGTGCTCGGACGCAACGGTGTCGGCAAGACGACGCTGATCGACAGCATCGTCGGTGTAACGAAGCGCTTTGCCGGTTCGCTCGCCTTCGCCGGCAAGGAGATGGCAGGCTTGGCCCCCGAGCAACGGGCCGCGCTCGGTGTCGGCTGGGTGCCGCAGGAGCGCAATATCTTTCGCTCACTCACCGTCGAGGAAAATCTGACGGCTGTCGCGCGGCCCGGTCCCTGGCCGTTGGATCGCATCTTCGATCTCTTTCCGCGCCTCCAGGAGCGCCGCGCCGTTTCCGGCGGTGCGCTGTCGGGGGGCGAGCAGCAGATGCTCGCCATCGGCCGGGCGCTCGCCACCAATCCCAAGCTGTTGTTGCTCGACGAGCCGACGGAAGGACTGGCTCCCATCATCGTGGAGGAATTGCTGGCGGCGCTCGCCCGGCTTTTCCATGATCAGGGGCTCGCGGCCATCATCGTCGAACAGCATGCGCGCAAGGTCCTGCCGATCACCCAGCGGGCGCTGATCCTCGAGCGCGGCCGCATCGTGCATCAGGACAGGAGCGAGTCCTTGCTGACCGATAGTGCACCGCTCGAGCGCTTTCTCGGTGTAACCGGGCGGTAACCACTCTTTCGAAAGTTTCAAAACTTCCGAAAGAAAGGGTCAAAAACGTTTACAGCCTGCTGCCATTGTCCCAACATTCCGGCAATGGCGCCGACGACAACAGCAGATGCGCCGCCGGAGGAATCGATGATCGAGCGGGTGGGACGTTGGCGTCGTCGTCGTGTATTGGCGGGAATGGCAGCGGGAGCCGTATCGCTCGCCATGCCGTCGCTTTTGCGCGCGGCACCGACCGGCAAGCCCGTGCGGGTGGGCGGCACACTGTCGCTCACCGGCTTCCTCGCCCAGACGGCCGCAATCCACAAGATTGCGGCGGAGATGATGGTCGAAGAGATCAATGGCCGGAACGGCCTGCTGGGCCGTCCCGTCGAGTACGTGCTGCTCGACGATCAGTCCAAGCCGGAGATGGCGCGCAGTCTCTACGAGAAGCTCATCACCGTCGACAAGGTCGACCTAATCCAGGGGCCCTACGCGACGGCGCCGATCCTCGCGGCGATGGGCGTGGCACAGCGCTACGGCAAGGTCATGATCCAGAGCAGTATGGGTATTCCCAAGCTGCAGACCTACGATCGCGCCTTTCCCGCGACGCCGTTCGGCTCGGAGCCGGACAAGACCTATCCCAACGTCATTCTCGACGCGATGGCGAGCATTCCGACGCCGCCCAGGACGATGGTGGTGCTGACCAGCAAGTTTCCATCGGCCCAGTTCATGGCCAAGGGCATGCAGAAGGAAGCCGAGGGCCGCGGCGTCAAGGTACTGCTCTATCTCGAATACGAGTCCGGCAATCACGACTTTGGCGCCATCGCCGCGCGCTTGAAGGAAGCCAACCCGGACTTCCTCTGGGTCGGATCGCTCGGCCTCGAGAGCAATCTCCTGCTCGAGGCCCTGCGCAAGCTCGACTATGCGCCCAAGAACCACTTCCATCTCTATCCGGCACCCGGCCCGCTGGCGTTGTCGCCCGATGGCGACCGCGCACTCTGCTCGACTTTCCTCGAGCCCGATGAGCCGTTCATGTCGAGGCCGGGCATGAAGCGCTTCGCGGCCGAGTTCAAGGAAAGGGCGGCCAAGATCAACCTGCCCTATACGACGATCGACGCGCAGGCCTGCGGCATGATCTCGGAATGGCAGATGCTGGAGACGGCGGTCAACGCTGCGGGCAGCCTCGAGGACGCGAAGATCGCGGCATGGCTCAAGGCGCACAAGGTCGACACGGTGTTCGGCCGGCTGCGCTTCGACGGCCCCTACAACCACGGTGACGCTGCCCAGCTCATCAAGCAGGTACAGAACAAGGAATGGAAGGTCGTCTGGCCGAAGGAATTCGCGGCGCCCGGCATCAAGTTGATCGCTTCGTAAGCTTCGATGCCGAGCGTCACGCTTCTCGGCCAAGCGTTGATATCGGGCGTCCTGGCGGGCGGCATGTACGGCCTGCTGGCCATGGGCCTCAGCCTGAGCTGGGGGTTGCTCAGGCTGGTCAATCTCAGCCACTTCGCACTGGCGTTCCTTTCGGCCTACGCGGTTTACGAACTGGGCACCACATGGCACGTGGCGCCGTGGTGGTCGGCGGCTCTGGTAGTGCCCGCGATGTTCTGCATCGGCGCGGCGCAGCACTGGCTGTTCGACAAGTTCAGGGTGAACGAACTCGCGTCGCTGCTGGTCACCTTCAGCTTCGCCGTCATCCTGGAAGCCGGCATCCAGCTCTACTGGACGGCCGACTTCCGCCGCTACGAAACGGCCTACGCCACGCGCTCGATCAAGGCCGGCCCGTTCTTTATTCCGGTGCTCGAGCTGATGCTCTGCCTCGTGGCCGGCGCGCTGGCCTGGGGAACATGGGTGTGGTTGACGAAGACGTATGTCGGCAAGGCGCTTCGGGCCAGCGCCGAGGACGCCGAAATCGCCGCGGCCTACGGCGTCAATCACAGGAAGCTCGCCTATCTCCTGTCGGGCATCGGCGCAGGCTATGCGGGCATTGCAGGTACCTTCATCGCCCTGATCGCGACCCTCGCACCGTCCGAGATCTGGACCTGGCTTGGCGTGGTGTTCGCGGTGGTGATCATCGGCCGGCTCGGCAATCCCCTGGGGGCACTGCTGGCGGGACTGCTGATCGGTGCAAGCCAGTCGGTGGCGATGGCGATCTTCAGTCCGGCGTGGGCGCCGGTGGTCTCGTTCTCGATGCTGATCGTGGTCCTGCTCTGGGATCCGGAGTGGATATGAACGTCGGCCGTGATCTGCCGAAGCTGGTCGCGCCCCTCGCCATCGGGGCTTTCGCGCTTCTGCCCGGCGCCGGCCTGCCCGCCTTCTACGATTCCTTCCTCTATCTCGTGTTCTTCTGGGTATCCCTTGCCACGAGCTGGGCGCTGCTCAGCGGATTCGCCGGATATTTCAGCCTCGGCCATGCCGCGTTCTTCGGGGTCGGACTCTACACCACCGCGGTGATGGCGGCGAAGTTCGACGTCCCGTTTCTGCTGACACTCCCCGCCGCGATGATCATTCCGGCACTGCTGGCGATCGGCATCGGTGCCATCGTCTTTCGGCTGCGGCGCCTGCGCGGCGAGCTGTTCGCGCTGCTGACGCTGGCGGTCACCTTCGTCATTGCCACGATCATCCTGAACACGCCCATCGATGGCGGCGGGGGCATCTTCATGAGCGCTGTACCGCTGCCGTCCTTGATGCCGACGCCGACCGGCACGCTCTACGTGCTCGGCCTGGCGATCTGCGTGGCGACACTCGCCACCGCCTGGAAGGTCGGCCACTCGCGGCTCGGCATGGGCTTGTTCGCCATCCATGACGACGAGGACGTGGCCGAGGCGAAGGGAGTTCCGACCTTTCGCTTCAAACTTGCCGCCTTCGCGCTATCGGCCGCCATCGCCGGCATTGTCGGCGGGGTTCATGCGATGTTCGTCGGATTCATCACCGTGAGCGGCACCTTCGACCTTACCGTTCCGCTCTATGTCGTCCTGATGAGCGTGCTTGGCGGCTCGCGCAGCTGGTTCGGTCCGGCGATCGGTGCCGTCGTCATAACGAGCCTTCTCTACTCTTTCAGCGGCGGTAGCGAGGCGATCATGGGCCGCGCCATCGTGGGCGTCGTTCTGATCATCGCCATTCTGTGGCTTCCCGATGGCGTCGTTCCTGAACTTCGGAAGCGGCTGAAGCGGTGGTCGAGCACGACGGCGCCGGCAAGTGTGGAAGTGGCGCCTGTGGTTGTTCCGGCGCGACCGATCGGCGACCGGCATGTCCTCGAGGCACGGGGGGTGACCAAGCGCTTCGGCGGTTTGCTGGCGCTTGCCGGCGTCGACCTCGACGTGAAGGAGGGTGAGATCGTGGGGCTCGTCGGGCCCAATGGATCGGGCAAGACGACGCTGATCAACGTCATTTCCGGCCACTATCCGCTCAGCAGCGGCACCATCGCGGTCGACGGTCTTCAGCTTGGCACGTTGCCGGCGTACCAGATCGCACGCCGCGGCGTGGCGCGGACCTATCAGATCCCGCGGCCGTTCACGAACATGTCCGCGCTCGAGAACGTGGTGGCTGCCGCAAGCTTCGGCGGCCCGCCCCGCGGGTCGAGGGAAATCCATGACGAGGCGCTGCACTGGCTGGCCTTTACCGGACTGGCCGGCAAGGAGGATGTGCTGCCGGCCGGACTCAACCTCCACGAACGCAAGTTCCTCGAGCTGGCGCGTGCACTCGCGGCCAAGCCGAAACTGCTGCTGCTCGACGAGGTCCTGTCGGGGCTCAATCCGGCAGAGGTCGCGAACGCCATCCGCCTAGTGCGCGCCATCCGCGCGCAGGGCGCTACCATCGTTTTCGTCGAGCATCTGATGCGCGCCGTGGTCGAGTTGTCGGATCGGGTCGCCGTGCTGAACGAGGGCAGGCTGTTTGCGCTGGGAGCACCGCGCGAGGTGATGCGTGATCCGCGCGTCGTCAGCATCTATCTGGGTAAGGCCTATGCTGCTTGAGGCCCGCAACCTCCATGTCGACTATGGCGACGCTTCGGCCGTATGGGATGTTTCGCTCGACGTCGGCGCGGGCGAGATCGTTTCCGTGATCGGCCCCAACGGCGCCGGCAAGACCACCCTGGTCAATGCCATCGCCGGACTGCTGCGATGCCGCCGCGGCAGGTTACGCCTCGACGGATGTGACATGATCGGGATTCGGGCGCACGAATACTGCAGCCATGGCATTGCCCTTGTGCCGGAGGGCCGCCGACTGTTCGCGAAGATGTCGGTCGAGGAGAATCTCGAACTCGGGTGCTATTTGGCCGCCGCGCGAGCGGTGCGCGCGCAATCGCTGGAGCGGGTCTACGAGCTCTTTCCCGTCCTGCGTGAGAAGCGCCGCCAGCCGGCGGCTGAGCTGTCCGGCGGCCAGCAGCAAATGGTCGCGATCGGCCGCGCCCTCATGGCCCGGCCGCGGATCGTCCTGTTCGACGAGCCGTCGCTGGGGCTGGCTCCCGCTATTGTCGATGCCATGTTCGACATCATCGGCCGGATTCGCAGCGAGGGAGCGGCGGTGCTGCTGGTGGAGCAGAATGTTCCGAAGGCGCTTGGCATCGCCGACCGCGCCTACGTTCTCGAACAGGGGCGGGTCGTGACGCAGGGGCTGCCTGCGGAGCTTCTGCGGCAACCCCACATTCGCGAAGCCTATCTGGGAGTCTGACGCACCAATGGCGAAGATCCTGAAGATGCCTCTCGGCCCCGCTGCGCGCATGGCGACGACGGCGCCGCAGGACGTGCTGCGTGAGGACGCCGCCACCTTCGACGTGTTGCGGCAGATGCGGGAAGACATCCTGTGTTGTTCGCTGAAGCCGGACCAACGCCTGCGCTTCGGCGAGCTGAGGCAGCGCTACCAGACGTCGGTTGGAACGCTTCGGGAGGCGCTTTCCCATCTGGTCTCCGAAGGGCTGGCGCGTACCGAGGCCGGCCGAGGGTTCTCGGTGGCGCCGGTCTCGCTGGGCGATTTCCTCGATCTGTCGGAGCTACGGGTCCACCTTGAGACCCGGACGCTGGCCGATGCGATCCATCATGGCACGGACGCCTGGGAGGCCGAGATCGTGAGCTCGTACTTCCTGCTGTCGAAGCTCGGGAAGCCGACCCCCGACGATCCGGTCAACCTCAAGCGCGAGTGGGGCAGGCGGCACAAGCGGTTCCATGATGCGCTGGTGGCGACATGCACGTCTCCATGGTCGCTGCACTTCCGCAGCGAGCTGTTCGACCAGGCGCGGCGCTACCACTGGCTGACGATGATCCATGCGCGGTCGCGGCGAACGAACGAGCATCTTGAGCTGCGCGATGCGGTCCTCGCACGAGACGCCGATCTTGCCTGCCGGCTGATCGAGAAGCACATCCGTACGACCGTTGAGCAGGCAGTTTCCGAGGTGCCCGGCCTGACGATGGGCGGACCGAGCGGCCAGGTGGTGCGGTCCTCGCGCCGAAACAAGGGATAGGAGGCGATCATGGACACGCTGCAGAAGGCGGCAAGCTACGACGTGGGCGGCGTGCGGTATCCGCAGCCCTTCAAGATCAGACGGCTTGGCCATTTCGGTTTCAACATTCCCGATCTGCAGAGCGGCATCGATTTCTATTCCAGGCTGCTGGGCTTTCGCATCACCGACACGCGCGACCTCTCGAAGGTGCCAGGGAGAGAGGAGTTGGCCCGGCGCCTGGAGGATCCGCGGATCGTTTTCATGAGCCACAATTCCGACCACCACGCTTTTCTTCTGGCGCACAAGTCGCTGGGCGCCATCTTCGGCGACGATGCGGTATCGAAGGACATCACGGTGAACCAGATCACCTGGCAGGTCGGCTCGATGGAAGAGGTATTCGCCGCCGCCGACTACTTTCGCGACAGACAGATCGAGATCCGGCGCGTCGGCCGCGACATGCCGGGCAGCAACTGGCACACCTACATCCGAGATCCTGACGGGCATACGGTCGAGCTCTACTATGGCATGGAGCAGATCGGCTGGGATGGGCGCAGCAAACCGCAGACGATGTACTATCGCGCTTTTCGGGAGCGACCGGAGCTGCCGCAGATGTCCGAGGCGCAGGAGGTGCGGCAGGCCGTGGCCAAGGGCATCGACATCAATGCCGGGAACACCATCGACGACCAGTCGGGCGAAGAGTACGCGGTTGCTGGCGTGCGTCTGCCGCGGCCGTTCAAGATCGTCAATATCGGCCCGATGAGTCTGTTCGTCACCGATGTCGAGGTTTCGCAGGCTTTCTATACGCGGACGATGGGCTTCGTGCGGACCGAGGTGGTCATGTACAAGGGTCATCGCTGCGTCTACCTGCGCAACGGGAGCGAGCATCACAGCCTCTCTCTGCTGCCCAAGGCGCTGCGCGGCGAACTGGGTCTCACCCCGACCACATCGGTCGCCTCGATGGGGCTACAGGTCGGGAGCTACCGGCAGCTTTGCGACGCCGTTGGCTTCCTGAAGAAGAAGGGAGCGCGCTTCACCGAGTCGGTTCCGCCCGAGCTCTATCCAGGGATCGACTATGCGGCACATCTCCTCGATCCGGCCGGGCATGCGCTCCTGCTCTACTACTACATGGAGCGTGTGGGCTGGGATGGCCAACCGCGTCCCGTCGCAGAGCGGCGACGCATCGGCAAAAGGTGGCCCGAGTCGCTGGAGCCGATGTCGGACACGTACGCCGAGCCGCCCTTCATGGGCCCTCTGGGATGAAAATCTTTGAATGACATTGGATGTCGGGAGCAAGCACCTCATGAGCAAATACGGTATCGGTCAACCCGTCCTGCGTTTCGAGGATCCACGGCTGCTGCGTGGGCAGGGGCGCTATATCAACGACGTGAACCTGCCGGGCCAGACCTACGCCGTCTTCGTGCGCTCGCCGCACGCGCATGCGCAGATCCGAGCGATCGATGTCGAGCAGGCGAGGCACGCGCCGGGCGTCGTCGCCGTCTATACGGGTCATGATGTGGCTGCCGACGGGCTCGGCATGCCCAAGGCCAACATGCCGCGCAAGCGCCCCGACGGAAAGCCGATGTTCGCGCCGCAGCGGCCCCCTCTGGTGGTCGATCGCGTGCGCTATGTCGGCGATCCGGTGGCGATGGTCGTTGCCGAGACGCTGGCCGAGGCCAAGGACGCCGCCGAGCTCGTGAATGTCGACTACGATCCCCTGCCGTCGGTGACCTCGACCGAGGATACCGTGAAGCCCGGCGCGCCGGCAGTATGGGATGACTGCCCCGACAACATTTCCAACCATGTCGAGCGCGGCAACAAGGCGGCGACGGACGAGGCGTTCAAGTCGGCGGCCAGGGTCATCAAGCGACGCTACGTCATCACGCGCGTCCATGCCCAGTTCATGGAGCCGCGCGGCACGCTCGGCACCTACGATCCGGGCGAGGATCGCATGACCCTCTATGCCGACGTGCAGTACCCCCATCGCGTACGCGGCATGCTGGCAAACAGCGTCTTCAAGGTGCCCGAGAGCAAGATGCGGGTGATCGCGGGCGACGTCGGCGGCGGCTTCGGCAGCAAGGGCTGGCAGTATATCGAACATCGCCTGACGCTGTGGGCGGCGCGCAAGCTCCTGCGACCGGTGAAGTGGTCGTGCGAGCGCAGCGAGGCGGTGATGGCCGACGAGCACGGCCGCGACAATATCGGCGAGATCGAGCTTGCCCTCGACAAGGACAACAGGTTCCTGGCACTGCGCCTCAACATGCTCGCCAATATCGGCGCCTACATCGGCTCCGACCGCAACCTGCTCTCGCCCTTCGGCATGATCGTGACCGTGCTGGGCGTCTACAAGATTCCCACTGCCTATCTCAACGTGGTCGGTGTTCTCAGCAACACCAACCCGACCGCGCCCTATCGCGGCGCAGGACGGCCCGAGGCGATCTACCTGATCGAGAGGCTGATCGACGATACGGCGCGCGAGCTGGGCGTCGATCGGGTCGAGCTGCGGCGCAAGAACATGCTGGCGGAGTCCGACTTGCCGTATCAGAGCCCGGTCGGCCCGTTCTACGATTGCGGCCAGTTCGAGAAGAACATGAACATGGGCCTCGAGCTGGCCGACGTTGCCGGCTTCAAGGCGCGGGCCGAAGCCTCCAGGAAGCACGGCAAGCTGCGCGGGCTCGGGATCGTCAACGCGATCGAGCAGGCGGCCGGAACGGCCCAGCCGGAATATGCCGAGATCCGCTTCAATCCCGGTGGCACAGTCGCTCTGCTGATGGGAACCAAGGCCCAGGGGCAAGGCCACGAGACCATGTTCAAGCAGATACTGAACGAGCGCCTCGGCATCGATCCGGCCGACGTGCAGTATATCGACGGCGACACCGACCGGGTCGCCTTCGGCATGGGCACGATGGGCTCCCGCTCCACGGTGCTCGGCGGGTCGGCGCTCTTCCTCGCCACCAACAAGGTGATCGCCAAGGGCAGGAAGCTCGCCGGCCATCTGCTCGAGGCCGGAGAGCAGGACATCGAGTTCATCGATGGCGTCTTCAAGGTGGCCGGAACGGACAAGTCCGTGTCGATTAAACAGGTGGCGATGGCCGCGTTCAATCCGGCCCGCTGGCCGCCCGGCTTCGAAGGCGGCTTGTATGAGAATGCAACCTTCAAGGGCGAAAAGGACACCTATCCCAACGGCTGTCACATTTGCGAGGTCGAGATCGATCCCGAGACCGGCGAGGTGCAGCTCGACCGTTACTCGGTCGTCGACGATGTCGGTACCGTGATGAACCCGATCGGACTCAAGGGCCAGATCCACGGCGGCGTGGCCCAAGGCGTGGGCCAGATCCTGAGCGAGCAGGTCGTCTGGGACCGCGAGAGCGGCCAGCTTCTGACCGCAAGCTTCCTCGACTACGCCATGCCGCGCGCCGATATGATGTGCAGCCTGGAGATCAAGTCCAATCCGGTGCCGACGAAGTACAATCCTCTCGGAGCCAAGGGCGCGGGTGAGGCGGGAACGGTGGGCGCGTTGCCGGCCGTGATGAACGCGGTTCTCGACGCACTGGCACCGCTCGGCGTCAAGGATGTCGCCATGCCCGCCACGGCCCAGAACGTGTGGCGGGCCATCGAGGACGCGAAAGGCGCTTAGGGGGACCAACATGGGCCAGATCGTCGGCGCCGCGATCGTCTCGCACCATCCGGGGCTCGTGCAGCCCAGGGAGGTCCGGGTCCAGCGCGGCAACGGCCGCGACTCGGACCTGATCGAGGGCTTCGACCGTGTCCGAAACCGGATCGATGCGGTGAAACCGGACACGTTCGTGCTGTTTGATACCCACTGGATCACGACCGGCATGCATCTCGTTGCCGGTGCAGCGCACTACAAGGGCCACTACACCTCGTCAGAGCTGCCGTTCTCGATGTCGCGCTTTGCCTACGACTATCGCGGTGCGCCCGGGCTCGGCCGCCTGGTCGAAGAGGTGGCGCAGGAGAGGAAGGTGCAGGCACGCAACGTGACCGACGAAACGCTGCCGCTGCAGTATCCGACCATCAACGTGATCCACTATCTGGGGCGCGGCGAGAAGGTTCTGAGCGTCGGGACATGCCAGACCGCACAGTTCCGCCACTTCTTGCAGATGGGCGAGGTGGTGGCCGAGGCGATCCGCCGGTCCGACGCCCGCGTCGTTCTGCTGGCGTCGGGTGCGATGAGCCACAAGTTCTACGATCTCGATCATGTGCCGCCCCATCCACGGATCTGGCATCCGGACAACGTCTCGGATCCAGGGAACCGGGCGCTCGACCTCGAGGTTCTGGGATTTTGGAAGGAGGGCAGGCACGATATCGTGCTCGACCGCTTCCCCGAGCTGGAGGCCGCCAAGTACGAAGGCCATGGCGCGCACTATGCGCAGATGATGGGAGCACTGGGCGGCAAGGCCTGCAAGGCCAGGGGCATACAGCTGGCCGAATACGAGAACGCCGCCGGTACCGGCAACGTTCATGTCTGGTTCGATCTTCACTAGGGAAACGGAACAAATGAGTGCTCTGGAAGGACCGCGCAAGGAAATCCGTCATGTCATCAAGGACGGCAGCGCTTACCGGGTGGCATTCAAGGACGGCAAGATCGTCTTCGCCGACGGCCGCAGCTGTGGCGAGCACGAGGTCGTCCATCTGCCGCCGTGCACGCCGACCAAGATTGTCTGCGTGCATGTGAACTACATCTCGCGCTACTTCGAGTTCAACAACACGCGAACGCCGCCCAAGACACCGACCTATTTCCAGAAGCCCCTGACGGCACTCAACGCCCACAAGGGCGAGTTGATCCGGCCTGCGGGCTACAAGTACGTAAACTACGAAGGCGAGCTCGCCGTCGTGTTCGGCAAGGTGACCAAGAATGTCACGCGCGAGGAGGCCTGGGACTGTATCGCGGGCTTCGCGCCCGCCAATGACTTCGGCTGCCACGACTTTCGCGATACCGATGCGGGCTCGATGCTGCGCGTGAAGGGCATGGACGGCTTCTGTCCGATCGGGCCTGGCCTCGTGTCAGGCGTCGATGTGCGCCAGTCGATCCTGCGGTCCTACAGGAACGGCAAGCTGGTCCAGGAGGGCGCCGTCAGCGAGCAGATCTTCGACTGCGGCTACCTGATCGCCGACCTCGCGCGACACATGACGTTCCTGCCGGGCGACATTCTGTTGACGGGCACGCCAGCCAACTCGCGGCCACTCGAAGTCGGCGACACGATCGACGTCGAGGTGACTGGTGTCGGCCGGCTCTCGAACAAGGTCGTCGAGGCACCGGCGCCGCGCGCGAAGGACGGCTTTCCCTCGAGTCCGGACAGCGAGGGCGTTCGTCGCGTGGCCCTCGGCAACGACCAACGTTTGCCGGACAAGTTGAAGGTCGGATAGCGGAAACCGGTGCGCGCGACCTCGGCCACGGGCTGCACGGCCGCCAGCTCCGGGTTGGCAGGAGGGGCCAATCCGAGATCGATCAAGATTGATCCTGCCTGTGATCGAGGGCGAAACTCTCTAGGGGCTGGCATGCCCGATGAAGCGCTCCGGCGGCCGCTCGCCCCATTGCGACTGAAAGCCTTCCTCGGCGCTCAGCAGGTAACCGCCGTTGGACGCGTTGAGACGGTCCGTGTCCGCCCAGCGTTCGTGAACGCGGCCCCAGGGATCGCTCCAGTAGTCGTACACCTGACTGCCGAGCAGGTGCCGGCCGATGCCCCACATGTGCTCGTACTTGCCGAGCTTCTTCAGATACTCGTGGTCCTGGAAGATCGCGTCGATGTCGTGCGCCTCGTAGGAGACGTGGTTGAGGCCGGTCCTTTCGTTGTGGACGCAGAACAGCACGTGATGATCGACGTAGTCGTCACCGCGATCGAGCCGGTTGAAGGAGCCGATCACGTTCTCCTTTTCCCCGGCATAGACGTCGTCGGACCGGATCATGCCCAGTGTGTTGCGGAACCAGGCGACCGTTTCCTTGACCTTGGGTGTGGCCAGTACGCCGTGGCCGATGCGCTGGATCGGCGTCGGCGATTTGGAGAGCCGCATCAGGCGCCCGGCACGGCGATGCGGCTCGCTGCCGGAGTTGATGAGGTCGCGCCCGGACTTGCTCGGCGCACCACATTTCAGGCCGGCGACCACCTCGATCTGATAGCCGTTGGGCTCGGTCAATCGCACGCGTTTGCCGCCGCCGGGCTCGTTCAGGGTCTCGATGCCCGAAGCGCCGGGCAGCTTGGCGAGCCGCTCGAGATCGTCCTCGCGGGCGGCGTGATAGGCGAAGCCGATGAACTTCGTGCCACCCTTGTGTGTGACATGCAGATGATGATTGCCGTCCGTCCCACGCATGTAGAGCGCATCGGCCGTGCGCTCGGCGCGGGTCAGGCCGAAATGGGTAAGGAATTCCTCCATTTCATCGAGGTCCGGCGCCTCCATTCGCGGGAAGGCGAAATCGGCAACCTTGATTGCGGGCATGGTTTCCTCCGACACTTTGGGGGCAACGCTAGCGCTGCAACTTGAAAGTGAAAAGGAGGAAAGCATGTCCAAGCCGCCGGTGCCAAATCCGCGCGACCGTTTGAGGTCGTTTGCGCCGAAGCTGATCGACCTTACGGACAACGTGTTGTTCGGCGATGTCTGGGAGCGGCCCGGCCTTTCCAAGCGCGACCGCAGCCTCATCACCTGTGCAGCGCTGGTGGCGCTCAACCGCACCGAACAGCAGCGCGGTCATTTCGCGCGCGCCATCAACAACGGCGTCAAGAAGGACGAGCTGATCGAGCTCATTACGCATCTCGCCTTCTATGCCGGTTGGCCGGCGGCGATGTCGGCCGCCAATGTCGCCAAGGAAGTGCTCGAGGAAGGGGACAAGAAGTGAAGCTCTGCTATTTCAACGACTATCGCCTCGGCGTGCTCAAGGGCGACTCGGTCGTCGATGTCACCGACGCCGTGAAAGATATCCCGCATCTCGATACCCGCGACCTGATCATCGGGCTGATCGCGAAGTGGGATGCGAACAGGTCCAGGGTCGAGAAGGCCGCCACTGACGGCAAAGGCGTCGCCCTCAAGAGCGTGCACCTGCGACCGCCGGTGCCGAAGCCCGGCAACATCGTTTGCATGGCCGTCAACTACATGGAAGACGGCACGCTCAGGGAGAAGCCGCAGATCAATGCCTTTCACAAGGCCGCGACTGCCGTGATCGGCGACGGCGACACGATGGTGCTGCCGGACGTTCCCGCCACCATCTTCGAGGGCGAGGCGGAAATGGCGTTGGTGATCGGCAAGCGGGCCACCCGCGTGTCGCAGGCCGAGGCGATGCGATACGTCTTCGGCTATACCTGCTTCATCGACGGCTCGGCGCGCGGCCTGCCGCCGCCCGGCAACGTCTTTTTCCAGATGAAGTCGCGCGATACCTTCGCGCCGATCGGACCCTGGATCGTGACGGCCGACGAGATCACCGAGCCGCAAAACCTCAACGTCACCCTGACCAACAACGGGCAGGTGATGCAGAAGTTCAACACCAGCGACATGGCGCACCAGATCCCGCGCTGCATCGAATGGGCGAGCTCGATCCATACCCTCGAACCCGGCGACATTCTCGCCACCGGCACCAACCATCGCGGCCTCAACGCCTTCATGGACGGCGACAGGATCGAGCTCACCGTGGAGAGGATCGGCACCCTGCATGTCGGCGTGAAGGACGAGCTGAAGCGGACCTGGGCGCGCACCACGCGCTCGCAGCACAAGGACAAGGGGGGCGAGGGGCCGCACACGCCCCAGCTCACCGGCAAATACGCGGCCAAATAACCAAAAGAAGGGCGTCGCGATCGTGTGCGACGCCCTCTTCAAGAGAAACTGTCTGCAGGTCGCCCTGCATTTCAAAGGTCAGTGCGTCAGAGCCGGCTTGCTGCCCTCGGCCTTGATCTCGATGGCGCGGGGCTTCTTCTCCTCCGGAATCTCACGCTGCAGCTCGATCGTCAGCAGGCCGTTGGCAAGCTTCGCGCCCGTGACCTTCACATGGTCGGCGAGCTGGAAGCGGCGCTCGAAGTTGCGCCCGGCAATGCCGCGATACAGATACTGCTTGTCTTCGTCACTGTTCGACGCGGCCTGGCCGGTGACCAGCAGCTCGTTCTCCTTCTGGGTCACGTTCAGCTCCGGCTCGGCGAAACCTGCAACCGCCATCACGATCCGGTAGGCGTTCTCGCCGGCCTTCTCGATGTTGTACGGGGGGTAGCCGTTGCTCGAAGCCTGGCCCGCCACGTTGTCGAGCAGGTCGAAGACCCGATCGAAGCCAACGGTGGCACGATAGAACGGCGAATAATCGAATCCACGCATGTCAGTCATCCTCCTAGTTGAGCGATGTCGATGTCGCCGCCCCGGCATGGGCACGGCCGACAGCGAAGATTTAGGAAGGATCGCCCGGGCTTCAAGAGGCACCACGGACCTCCTCAAAGCGGATTTTTCCCGGCGCGGCGTGCGGACGAAAGATTTTGTCCGAAGTGAAGGGACCTTCGGCAATTCACCTCCTGGCGAACATGCGAAAAAGCGCCAGATCGATAACCTGACCGAGGTGGGAGCGTCCCGTGGCCCAGACCGATCTCTACTCGCCCAGCCCGTGGCGCCGCTTCCACGAGCGGCATCCTGACGCCCTGCTCTGGCTTCGCGCGACGGCCCAGGCCTTGGCTATGATCGCCCTCGCGGTCGGGCTGCGCGCGCTGGTGTCATGAAGCATCTGCCGCTCTTCTTCGATCTCTCTGGTCGCACGGTGGTCGTGGTGGGGCAGGGGGCCGCCGCCCAGCGCCGTGCCGCGCTGGCGCGGTCCGCAGGCGCGGCCGTCCGCCGCGTCGAGAGCGTCGGCCCCGGAGACCTGGAAACCGCCGCGGCGGCCTTCGTGGCTACGGGCGATGTCGAGCGCGACACGGTTGCCGCCAGCGCCGTCCGGCAAGGCCGCGTGCCGGTGAACGTCGCTGACCGTCCGGCGCTCAGCGATTTCATCGTGCCTTCGATAATCGATCGCAACGAAGTCGTCATCGCCGTTTCAACCGCCGGAACGTCACCTACCCTGGCAACGGTATTGCGCGCGCGGATCGAAGCCCTGCTGCCCGAACGTGTCGGCGCACTGGCAAATCTGGCCGGTTCGTTCCGCCGCCAGGTGAACGCCCTGATCACCGACCCGGCCCCGCGGCGCGCCTTCTGGAGACGGCTGGTCGAAGGGCCCGCAGGTCGCCTTGCCCTGGCCGGCGACCAGGCCGGCGCGCGGCGTGCCGTGCTGGGCGATCTTGATGCTGCGCGGCGCGGCGGAAGGCCTGCCGGTATCGCTCACATCGTGGGCGCGGGACCAGGCGATCCCGATCTCCTGACCTTGCGAGCCGCACAACTTCTGCAGGAGGCAGACGCCATCCTGCATGACCATCTCGTGCCCCAGGCGGTGCTTGATCGCGCGCGCCGCGACGCCGAGCTGATTTGCGTCGGCAAGCGCAAGGGCCACGCGAACCGGCCGCAGAAGGATATCGAAGCCGAAATGATTCGCCGCGTACGCGCAGGCGAGATTGTCGTGCGCCTGAAGGCTGGCGATCCGTTCGTCTTCGGACGCGGCGGCGAGGAGGTCGAGGCGCTGCGCGCGGCAGGTCTTCCGGTAACCGTGGTGCCAGGCGTCACGGCGGCGCTGGGCGTCGCCGCCTCGATCGGCATTCCGCTCACGCACCGGCGCGTCGCCTCGGCCGTCACCTTCGTGAGCGGGCATACCGCCGAAGGAGCGTGCCAGCCCGCCTGGCCGGACCTGGCCGGGCAAGGACATACCGTGGCGGTCTACATGGGCGCAACGGAAGCGGCTTCCGTACGCGATCGCCTGCTGGAGGCCGGCGCTTCTCCCGCTACGCCGGTCGCCATCGTCGAGAACGGCACTCGACCCGATGAACGAGTGTCGGTCGGCCGTCTTTCCGATCTGGCGCGGCTCGCCGCATCTCACGCCTCCCGCGGCGGCGGCGGTCCCAGCCTTATCATCGTCGGCGAGGTCGCAGCCCTGGCCGATGCCCGGCAACAACATCTTGCACAGGTCTCGTGATGGCCAAGAACCTCAGCGGCGATCTCCGGGTCGCTTCCGCCAATCGCCTCGTCGACGGCATGGTGGTCTTCCTCGACGACGCCGGTCAATGGGCGGAGCGGCTCGACCGGGCGGCCGTCGCCCGCGACACGCGTTCGGCTGAAATCCTTCTGCAGCGAGCCCGTTTGGAATCGTTCGGCATCGTCGAGCCCTTCCTGGTGGCCGTGAGCGAGGGCGAGGACGGCCGGATCGAGCCGCTGTCGCTCCGGGAAAAGATCCGCGCCTCGGGGCTCACCTTCGCCGCGATCGCGGCGGAGGCGGTGCGCTATGCCTGACACCCACTTCTATCGCTATGACGAATACGACCGCCGGCTGGTTGGCGAGCGTGTCGAGCAGTTCCGCGACCAGGTGCGCCGTCGCCTCGCCGGCGAGTTGACCGAGGAGCAGTTCAAGCCGCTGCGGCTCACGAACGGACTCTACCTGCAGCTCCACGCCTACATGCTGCGGATCGCGATCCCCTACGGCACGCTGTCGTCCCGCCAGTTGCGCAAGCTGGCCGAGATCAGCCGCAAGTACGATCGCGGCTACGGTCACTTCACGACGCGACAGAACCTGCAGCTCCACTGGATCAAGCTCGAGCAGGCGCCGGATGCAATCGCGGCGCTCGCGGAAGTCGACATGCATTCGATCCAGACCAGCGGCAACTGCGTTCGCAACACCACCGCCGATCACTTCGCCGGCGCGGCAGTGGACGAGATCGAGGATCCGCGCGTGTGGTGCGAGATCGTCCGTCAATGGTCGACGCTGCATCCCGAGTTCAGCTTCTTGCCGCGCAAATTCAAGATCGCGATCACGGGTTCACCCAACGACCGCGCCGCGGTGCGCGTCCACGACATCGGCCTGCGCCTGTGGCGCAACGACCAGGGCGAGGTCGGATTCGAGGTGATCGTGGGCGGCGGCCTCGGCCGCACGCCGATGATCGGCAAGACGCTCCGCGAGTTCCTGCCCAAGGACGAGCTGCTCGCTTATCTCGAGGCGACGCTGCGCGTCTACAATCGCTATGGCCGTCGCGACAATCTATTCAAGGCGCGCATCAAGATCCTGGTGCACGAGATCGGTGCCGAGAAGATGTGCGAGGAAGTCGAGGCCGAGTACGAGTCGATGAAGGACAGCGCCCTCAGGCTCGCTCCCGAGACCATCGAGGCGATCGCCGGCCAATTCGCGCCGCCACCGCTTCAGCCCGGGCGCACGCGGGTTCCGGAGGTGGAAGCGCTGAAGCTCGAGGATCGGAACTTCGCGCTATGGCTCAAGTCGAACGTCGCGCCCCATCGCGTGCCGGGCCATGCCATCGTGACGGCCTCGCTGAAGCCTGCCGGCGCGCCGCCCGGCGATGCCAGTGCCGCTCAGATGGAGGGCGTCGCCGACATCGCCGATGCCTACAGCCAGAGCGAGATCCGGGTGAGCCACGAGCAGAATCTCGTGCTGCCGCATGTCGCGATCGAGGATCTGCCGGCCGTCTATCGCGCGCTTGACCGGCTGGGCTTCGCCGAGGCCAATGTCGGCAAGATCACCGACATCATCGCCTGCCCCGGCCTTGACTATTGCGCGCTCGCCAACGCCCGCTCGATTCCCGTGGCACAGCGCATCTCCCGGCACTTCGCCGCCCTTTCGCGGCAGCATGATATCGGCGACCTCAAGATCAAGATCTCGGGCTGCATCAATGCCTGCGGTCATCACCATGTGGGCCACATCGGCATCCTGGGCGTCGACAAGAACGGGATCGAGCTTTACCAGATCAGCCTGGGCGGCGACGTCGATTTCGGCAGAACAGCGCTTGGCACCATCCTTGGCCCGGCTGTTCCGGCCGAGAAGATCGTCGATGCAGTCGATGCTCTCGTCGCGACCTATCTCGAAGCGCGGAGCGCCGGCGAGCGCTTCGTCGACACCTACCGGCGGCTCGGTGTCCAGCCCTTCAAGGATCGCGTCTATGCCGCTGTTTAGGGAAGGTTCGGCCGCGCCGGTTGCCAACGACCAGCCGGCGCCATTGCCGCTCGCCGATTGGCTCAAGGATCGGGTGGGGCCCGCCGTCGCGCTCGCCAATACCGATGACGTCAATGAGCTGCAGCCAGAGCTTGCGAGCTTGACCCTGATCACGTTGCATTTCCCCAGGTTCAGCGACGGTCGCGCCTATAGCCAGGCGCGGCTTCTGCGCGAGCGGCTGGGTTATCGTGGCGAATTGCGCGCCGCGGGCGACGTGCTGCAGGACCAGCTTCCATTCCTCCTGCGTTGCGGGTTCGATTCCTTCGAAAGCGACCAGAAAGGCTTCGGCGAGGCGCTGGCCAGGGCCCGCACGCTTTTCAGCGTCGTCTACCAGCCTACGAAGGACGGGCGGCCGACGGCATCGCAACTGCGACTGTTCGGCCGCCGCGTTACGCTGTCGGCGGCGGAATGACGGCTGGCTGCGTCTCGAGCCACTTGCGACCTTCTTCCACACTTCTGAAGATGCGAAGCGGCCGCTTGGCGCCTCCAAGATTGGCGAAGCGCGCACCGAGAACGACTGTTTCGTCCGAGCCGGCGATGAACGCAATCGGGCCGCGCGGCTCCATGCTGGCATAGGCGCTGACCCGGGCGCCCAATACCATCATGTCGTCGTCGCTAATGGTGAATCGCGCTTCGCTCGCATCGAACAGCTTCGCGTAGGGCATGGCGTTCTGTACCGTGACCGTATCGAAGTAGTCGAGGATCTCGCTCAGGGAAATGGTTCCCTCGGCCGTGGTATGGACAAGTCGGCGGGCGTGGTCGATGTCGATGCGAAGGGGCACGGCTGCTCACTGCAACGGCAGCCATTATGATCATCACCGGACACTCGACAAGGCTCAGCTCCTCGCCACCTGCGCTGCGACGCACAGCCACTGGCCGCCGCGCCGGGCATAGATGTCGGTATAGCGGCCGCTGCCCGACCGGCCATCGGGCAGCGTGTAGGTGGTCCGCGCGTGCACGATCGCGAACTCGCCCATCAGCCGCACATTGACGTCGTGGCAGGCGAGGTCGCGGATCTTTACCGGCGGCGCGATCTGCCTGAGGAAGCCCTGCTTGTCGACCAGCGAGCCGTCGGGGTTGGTGTTGAGGAAATCCTCCGACAGGATCTCGCCGAACCGCTTGGCGTCGCCCTTCTGCACCGACGCGATGTAGTCGCGATTGAGCCCTTGCAGGGTCTCCAGATCGTTCATAGCCGCACTCCTTCATGGGCCAGCAGCCACTGTTTGCGGCCGAGTCCGCCGCCATAGCCGGTCAGGCTGCCATTGGAGCCGATCACGCGATGGCACGGGACGACGATGCTGACGGGGTTCTGTCCGTTGGCGAGGCCGGCCGCACGCACGGCTCTGGGCTTGCCGATGCGGGTCGCGAGGTCCGCATAGCTGATGGTCGTGCCGTCTTCGATCCTGCGCAGCGCCCGCCAGATGCTGGTCTGGAACGCGGTACCGTTGGTCGCGACAGGGAGATCGTGGAGGACGGCGATGTTGCCCTTGAAGTAGCGCCGCATGGCCGAGGTCACGCCGTGCGGATCGCGGGCGGGCGTCAGCGTGTAGCGTGCCTTGCCGCAGAAGCGGTCGAGCAAGCCCTTCATCCGGCCTTCATGTTCGGTCCAGTCGACCGCGCGCAACTTGCCATCGTCATCGGCGACCACGATCAACTCGCCGATCGGCGTCGCCAGGCGGTCGATCCACAGGCGGAGCGTCTCAGCCATGGGAGGCCATCCGCAAATGCTGGGCGGCATAGGCGTGCCATGGTCGCCACCCCGGCGGTGCATGCTCGTCGAGGGACGCGCCCACGGTGTCGCGATCCCAGTCGCCGGGTGCACGCAAACCCGGCCGTTTGGCGATCAGGGGCGCGAGCGTGGGATCGCGAGCGAGATGGCTGCCGATCATGGCGATGTCGGCGCCGAGATCGAACACGCGCTTGACGCGCGCCACGATCGCGGGAAGGGCACGTACCTCGGGAAAATGGATGGTGACTGCGACTGCATGGCGCTCCGGCAAGTGCGCGACACCGACGCTGCCTCTCCTGCCGTCGAGTTCGACCACGCGGCGCCAGACATCGCCTTCGACGTGCTCGAGCCGTCGGTCGGCGCGTGCCGACAACGCATCGAGCATGCCCGGCCAGTCATAGGGCGGCCGGTAGGACAGGCGCAGCGTGACGCCTTCAGCTGCGCCGTGGTCGGGACCACTCTTGGCTCCCTTCCTGGTGCGACGGAGGGTGCTCGGTGGACGGCCGAACATCTTGCGGAAAGTCTCGTTGAAGCGCCGCACGCTGCCGAACCCCGCGGACAATGCCACCTCGGTCATGGAGAGCCGCGTATCGTGGATCAGATGCTTGGCGAACAGCACCCGCCGCGTCTGCGCAACAGCGATCGGCGAGGCGCCGATATGCTGCTGGAACAGGCGGCGAAGCTGCCGGCCGCCGACACCCAGCCTCTCCGCCAGCGCTTCGACGCCGGCTTCGCTCTCGTCGAGGGCGCCATCGGCGATCAGTTTCAGCGCCCGGCTCACGGTGTTGGAGGTGCCGCGCCAGAAAGCGAGCTCCGGCGCAATTTCCGGCCGGCATCGCAGGCAGGGACGAAAGCCGGCCTCCTGTGCGCCGGCCGCGGAGGCGAAGAAGCGGCAGTTCTCGAACTTCGGGACGCGGGCAGGGCAGATCGGCCGGCAGTAGATGCCGGTCGAGGTGACGCCGACGAAGATGCGGCCGTCGAAGCGGGCGTCATGAGTCTGGAAGGCGCGATAACAAGCCTCCCGATCGAGCAGTTCCTGGGAAAGTTCCATGCCCGGCATGATCCCATTCCCATCGGCAGGTCGCTGGCGGTTTTCGGACATCATTGCTCGGTTCGGCTGCTACCGAAGCTTCGGTCGCGGCTCCTGCCTATCGTGAAGGGCATCGACTTTAGCAAAAGGAGGAACCCATGGTCGATGTGAAGAGCTCCCGGGACGGCATCGTGGTGACGGCCTTCTGGGAAACCAAACCCGAGGAGGTTGGGGCGGTCCTGGAGATCCTGAAGCGTTTCCTGCCGCAGGCTCAACGCGAACCGGGCGTCAAGACCTTCGAGATCCATCAGTCGCTGACCGAACCCGCGAAGTTCTTCTTCTACGAAGTCTTTCGCGATGAAGCAGCGTTTGGTGCCCACCAGCAGAGCGAGCATTTCAGAACGCTGATCCAGGGTGAGGCGCTTCCGAAGCTTGCCAAGCGCGAGCGAGCGCAGCACAAGTTCGTCTGAAGCCATCAGGAGGAAGCAATGTTCCAACGGACCAGTTGCCCCGGACTGGCCGTCTGCATTCTTCCCTCCGCCGTCCACGGGCAGGCGTTGACCGGGGAAAAGGTCAAGGCAAGCCGGCCAGGATCGACGACCTGAATTCCGACGGTGCCGGCACTAGGCGTCGCCGGTAGGGTTCACGACGCCTGGCGCCGGCGCTCGCAGCAGGGCCTGGCCAAGGGCGGCCGCAGAAAGGTCACAGATGTCGGCTGCCTGCGCGACAAAGCAGCCCGCCGTCGAGCAACCTTCGCGTGCGACTCGCCGTTTTCCTGCCGTAATACCCGTCGGAGGACGCGCATGAACGCCATCATCTACCTCGTCGGCCTTGTCGTCATCGTCATGGCGATCCTGTCTTTCGTTGGTATGCGCTAACCGGACCATCCAGAAGGAGAGAGCCATGCCCGACGTGGTCCCGGCGACCGACGTCGCCGTCCGCGCACCGCGGTTCCAGTATCTCGAATGGGGTGCCGTCATCGCCGGTGCGATCGGGGCGGCGGCCATCTCGTTTGTTCTTCTGACCTTCGGCTCGGCGCTGGGCCTGTCCGCGATCTCGCCCTATCCCTATCGCGGTCTATCCGCACCCACCTTCCTGGTCGTGGCAACGCTCTATGTCGCGCTGGTGCAGGTCTGCAGCTACGCTGCCGGCGGCTATCTCGCCGGGCGCATGCGCACGCCGTGGGCCGACGGCGCCGAGTCGGAGCGCCACTTCCGTGACGGTGCCCATGGCTTCGTCGTCTGGGCGCTGGGTCTCGTGATCTCCGCAGCCGTCGTTGCCTCCGGCGTCGGTGGCGCGGCGAAAACCGCCCTCGAGGCAACGGCCGCCGTGACCGCCGGCGCGGCGAGCGGCGCAAGCGCCGGTGCGTCGATGCCGTCGCCCGCGAATCCTGCTCAATATGCTACGGACTTTCTCTTTCGGCCGGTCGCCAATGCGGCCCCTGCCGGCGGCGCTGATGCCGCACAAGGGGAGAACTCGGTCGATCCCGCGTCGGTGACGCGCGTTTTCACCCGCGGTCTCGCCGGCGGTTCGTTGTCGGACGAGGATCGCGGCTACCTTGGCCTGGTGGTGGCTCGACAGACCGGCCTTTCTCAACCCGATGCCGAAAAGCGGGTCGACCTGTCCTTTGCCGAAGCCAGGAAGGCCGAGCAGAAAGCACGCGATGTCGCGAACGAAGCGCGCAAGAAGACCGCGCTCGCAGGCTTCCTGACGGCGGCCACGTTCGCCATCGCCTGCGCCGCAGCCTGCCTCGCCGCCGGGCTGGGCGGCCGCGATCGCGATGAGAGGAGCGTCAAGTACTGGCTCGGGGCCACCCGTTTCTGGTAGGTCGCGCCGAACTCCGCGAGCGCGGTATCCAATTCCGGTCGATCGTCGTCCGATATGGAGGGACGACGATGGCCGACACCGATATCCAGGACTTTGTGACCAGGTTCGCTGCCGCTTGGGCGGCGCGGGATGGCGAGGCGTTCCTCGCTCTTTGGCATCCCGAGGGCCGCCTGCATTCGCCTCTCTATGATCGGCCGGTCGCCGGCAGGGAGATGAGCCGTCTCACCGAGATCGTGAGGGAGAAGGCACCGGACAGCGTGTGGCAACTTCTCGATTGGACCGCGCGCGGCGATACCGTGATCATCGAATGGCAGAATACGCGAACCGCAGGCGGCAAGCGCGTCGACTGGCGCGGAGTCGACAAATTCCGGCTGCGAGACGGCAAGATCCTCGAGGAGCGGGTCTACGCCGATACTGCCCCGCTGCGCGCAGCAGCCAAGGGCGAGAAGCTCGCGCCCGTCATTCCGCTTTAGACCCGCCGTCCCCGCGAGGACGTCTGGCGATCCGGTAGGCGCAACGCCGGGCACCGGCCAGGATGTGGTCGATCCGCTCGACCGTTACGTCGGTGCCCAGAACGGCGCGAAAGATGGCAAGCTCCGAGCGGCAAAGCCCTTGGCACGCCGCGGCGGCGGCGCAGATCGGACAGTGATCCTCGACGAGCAGAAAGCCGCCCTGCGGGTCGTCGGCGATGCTCGCCATGTAGCCTTCGCGACTGCGCACTTGGGCGAGAGCGGCGAGCTTCCGGCGAAGCGACCATCTTTCTCCGACGGCCTTGCGGTAGTCGGCAAGGCTCGCGCCCTGGCGATGTTCGATCAGCCTCTCCAATCCACGTTCGCCGAAGACTTGCCGCGTCGCGCCCAGGAGATCGAGAGTGAGGTCGGAATGCCGGTCGGGAAAGCGACCATGGCCCGCTTGCGTGAGCCGCCAGCACTTGCGCGGGCGTCCGCGGCCATGGCGCTGGTTCTCGGCCTCGACGAGGCCGGTGACTTCGAGTTTGACCAGATGTTGTCGCGCGCCCGCCGGGGTCATGCCGAGACTGCGGCCGATCTCGGCCGCAGTCTGTGATCCGCGGCTCTTGAGGTGGAACAGGATGCGATCCTGGCTGCGATCGGTCGCTTGACTCATGCACGAATTTAGAAAGTAATCACTATTTAAAATAGCTCACGCAGCGGTGGCTGGCAACCTGTCCACCCGCGCTCCGAGGAGACAATCGGCATGGACGACGCGGCAGACGAGGGCTGGCGTTCGCTTCTGAGGCCGGAATGGATGGCGACGCTCGCCGTGCTGCTGAGCGGCGTGCTGCTGCAATCGATGAACGTGCTGATGCTCTCGACGGTGCTGCCGACCATCGTCGGCGAACTGGGCGGCGTCGCCATGATGAGCTGGCCGACGACCGCCTATCTCGCATCCTCCATCACTGCCGCAACCTGTGCGGCGATGCTCGCCACGATGCTCGGCGTGCGGACTACCTACTGTACCGGCGTCACGATCTTCGGCGCCGGCGCGCTCCTCTGTTCGCTCGCTCCGACCATGGACTGGGTCGTCGCAGGCCGTCTTGTCCAGGGGTTCGGCGGCGGGCTGGAGGCGGCGGTCGCGTATGTGGTGGTGCGCCGCACGCTGCCGGAACCGGTCTGGCCGAGAGCGATCGCTTTGTTGTCGGGCATGTGGAGCGTTTCGGTTCTGTTGGGACCGTTGGTCGGCGGGATCTTCGCCCGGTTGGGCAACTGGCGCGGGGCGTTCATCGCGGTCGCCGCCGTCGCGGCCCTGTTGACGGCCGGAGCATTCGTCGTCTTGCGGTCGGCCGTGGCGGAACACAAAGGGCCGGTGCCACCGGTGCCCGCGGCGCGCGTCGCCCTGATCTGCGCCGCGATCGCCGCCACTTCGGCCGTTTCTTCGATCGAGTGGCCGGTCGCGAAGGCCGGCATGATCTGTGGCGCGATCCTCTGCCTGGCCCTGATGCTGCGGCTGAACCGCGAAGCTCCAATGGCACTCCTGCCGCGGGATGCCTTCTCCTTGCGCACGCCAACCGGCGTCGGATTGTGGTTGGTTCTGCTGCTCTGCATCACTTTCAGCCCGTTGCAGCTCTACGTGCCGATCCTCCTGCAGCGCTTGCACGGCCTCGATGCGTTGGCGGCGGGTTATGCGGTCGCCGGCGCTTCCCTTGGCTGGACCGCGGCATCCGTTGCCTCTGCCGGCGCGGCCGGGATCTGGCGAGACCGGCTGATGCTGGCCGGACCGGCCGTCATGGGCGCCGGCCTGATGGGTATTGCGCTGCTTATGCCGGAATCCACCTCGTCGGCCCTCTACTTCGCCATCGCGGTCGTTGGTATCGGCATCGGCCAATGCTGGCCCTTCGTCGCCCACCGGGTGATGAGCGGCGCCAGGCCCGGAGACGAGACCGTCGCGGCATCTTCGGTTCCCACCGTCCAGCAGATGGGCTTCGCCCTGGGGGCGGCGCTTGCTGGCCTGGCCGCGAACGCCAGCGGTCTCGCCGACGCGGTCACAGACCAGGGGCTAAGAGATGCCGCCTTCTGGGTTCCCGCAAGTTTCGTCGTGCCGGCCGCCCTTGCCTGCCTGGCCAGCCTCCGCCTTTCCCGCTAGCGGCAGTCATTCAGCCGCTCGGGCCTCCGTCCACGGACCTACGTCGAGGAAGGTGCTCTGATAGGTGGCCCCTTCGCCGATATCGGTATAGCGGTCCGAGCAGAGCATGTTGACGGTCCCGGCCAGCGCCTCGCTCGTCGGACGCTGCCCGGGAACCAGCACCACGCCCGGTCGTACCTCGTCGCTCACCCGCAGGACGAGGCCGATCTCCCCACGATCGTTGAACAGGCGAACGTTGCTGCCCTCCGCCAGACCGCGCTCTTTGGCATCGTCGGGATGGAGGATGCAGAATGGTTCGCCTTCGCGCTTGCGCAGGAAGCCCACGCCGGAAAAGGCGGTGTGCGCCTGGAAATAGCCGGGCGCTGTGAGAAGGCGCAACGGCCACTTGCTGCCGTCGGCTTCCTCGATCGGGTCCTGGTTCCAGTCCGGCATCGCCGGCAGGCCCTGCTTGGCAAGCTGCTCGGAATAGAACTCGAGCTTGCCCGACGGCGTCCTGAAGGGCTGTCCTTTCCAGTCGTGCGCGATGGGGATGGGCTGTCCCGTGAGCAGCGTCTCTGGATTCGCTTTCGCCGCGGGTCCCGTCGCGCCGTTGAACAGCTCTTTCACCGCTTCCTGCGGCGACAGGCCGAAGATCCGGTCGCTAATGCCCATGCGTCGGGCGAGCGCCTGCGCCACGTCGAAATTGGAGCGGGCCTGGCCCCGAGGTTCGGCCGCCTTCTGACCCCATTGCATCCAGTACGCGCCATAGGCTCGATAGAGATCGTCGGTCTCGAGATAGCTCGCCGCCGGCAGTACGATATCGGCATATTTCGCGGTGTCGGTCATGAAGGGATCGTGGACCACGGTAAACAGGTCCTCGCGCGACAGTCCCTGCCGGACCTTGCGCGCCTCGGGGCAGGTCACCGCCGGATTGTTGGCCGAAACATAGAGTGCGCGGATCGGCGGGTCCTTCATGTTCAACAGTGCTTCGCCGAGGCGCAGATGGTTCACCATGCGCGAGGTTGCAGGGCCCGACGGCTTGCGCACGGCGTTGTAGTTGAGATCGCACGAGGCGGCGGTCAGGAGGAGTGCGCCGCCGCCCCTGACGCCGTAGTGGCCGCTCACACCGGGCAGCAGGGCGATCGTGCGCAGCGCCTGGCCACCCGAGGCGAGCCGGGTCATGCCCTCGCCGAGCCGGATCAGCGCGGCCTTCGCCTGGCCGTACATCGTGGCGAGCTCCTCGATATCGACGACGGCAAGTCCGGTGATCTCGGCTGTTCGTGCCGGCGTGAATTTCGGCAGGATCTCGCGCTCGACCCGGTCGAAACCCAAGGTGTTACGGGCGATATAGTCGCGGTTGGCGAGGCCGTCGCGCACCAGGATATGCATCACGCCCAAAGCGAGCGCGGCATCGGTGCCGATCTTGATCGGGAGATAGAGGTCAGCCGCCTTGGCGCTGCGCGTGCGGCGCGGATCGATGACGATCAGCGGCATGCCGCGCGCCTTCTTCTGGCCCTCGACGAGGGCCCAGAAGTGGACATTGGTGGCGGCAAGGTCGGCGCCCCAGGAGATCACGAGATCCGAGTGCACGACCGACTCGGGATCGGCGCCGCCGACCGGGCCCACGGTCAGGTCCCAGGCGGTCTCGCAGCACGTGTCGCATACCGTGCCGGCCTGCAGTCGGGACGACCCCAAGGCATGGAACAGCCCATTCACCAGCCCGCGGTTCATCAGGCCCTGATGGGCGGAGTAGGCGTATCCGAGGATAGCGAGCGGCCCGCTCTCGCGGATGAGTGCCTTCCATTTGCCGGTGATCTCGCCCAGTGCCTCGTCCCAGGAGATCGGTCTGAACAGACCCGAACCCTTGGCGCCGGTACGCTTCAGCGGGGTAGCGATACGTTCGGGCGAATTGACGTTGTCGGCGTCGCGGTTGACCTTGCCGCAGGCAAAACCCGCCGTGTAGGGATGGTCGGGATCGCCCTGCACGCGGACGACCTTGCCGTTGTCGACATGCGCGATGAGCGAGCACATGTCCGGGCAGTCGTGTGCACAGACAACTCTTACGGACTTCACCACACCGTCTCCTCAAAGCGGGAAACGGTACTGTAGCAGAGAGCGGAAAGTATTCCGGCCTTACTTCTTCTTGGCGGCGCCCTTAGCCGGGGTCGCCTCCGTCTTGGCACCGGACGATTTGATGCCGGCGCCCACGGCGGAACCGGCAGTGCCGGTCATGCCGAAGCGATCCTTGAAGCGCTGCACGCGGCCGCCCCGGTCGACGCTCTGGCGCACGCCCGTCCAGGCGGGATGGGTCTTCGGATCGATGTCGAGGCGCATGGTCGCGCCTTCCTTGCCCCAGGTCGACTTCGTCTTGAAGGACGAGCCGTCGGTCATCACCACCGTGATCTCATGGTAGTCGGGGTGGATCTTCTCTTTCATAAGCTTCTCCAGCGCCTGGCGCCGATTTCCGACCGGCTCGCGCAACAGGGGCGGGTGTATAACGGCCCCGGGGTGTGTCCACAAGCCCGGTTGTCGCGGCTCGGGCGGACTTGTAGACCGGCCGCAATGACCGATTCAGCCTTCGAAAGCCTGGCCGACAGCCTCCTGACATCCCTGGAGGAAGGTCTCGGTGATCACGCGGATACCGAGCGGCAGGGCGGCGTGCTGACCATCGAGGGCGAGGCCGGCACCTGGATCGTCAATAAACATGCACCCACCCGGCAGATCTGGCTGAGTTCGCCAAAGTCCGGCGCCCGTCACTTCGCCTTCAAAGCCGAATCAGGACTATGGCAGGATACGCGCGGGGACGGCGATCTGCTCACGATTCTGTCCGCCGAACTGGACGTTCCCTTGACATGGCAGCCGGCATGAACCGTTTCGCGGGCCTGAGGCTTCTCGGACCTTATCTGCGCCCACATCGCGGACGTCTTGCGTTGGCGCTACTGTCCCTGATCGTCGCTGCAGGCACGGTGCTTGCCTTCGGCGCCTGCCTGCGTGCGCTGATCGATCGCGGATTTAGCCAGGGCCAGCCCGCGGTGCTCGACTATGCGCTGGCCTCGATATTGGTTGTCGCCGCCATCCTGGCGGTCGCTTCGGGCTCGCGCTTCTACCTGGTTTCCTGGCTCGGCGAGCGCGTGGTGGGCGACTTGCGGCGAGATCTCTTTGCCCATGTCGTCCGGCTCGGTCCGGCCTGGTTCGAGATCAAGCGCTCGGGCGATGTGATGAGCCGTATCTCCTCGGATGCCCAGCTCATCGAGCAGGTGATCGGTTCGTCCGCCTCGGTGGCGCTGCGCAACACCCTGATGTGCGTCGGCGGCATTGCGATGCTGGTCATCACCAATCCCAAGCTCGCGGCCCTGGTCCTGGCCGTCGTTCCGGTGGTGGTGGTGCCGATCATCGTCTTCGGCCGCAAGGTGCGGCAACTCTCGCGCGAGGCGCAGGCACGCATCGCCGATCTCGTCTCGGAGGGCGGGGAGACGCTCGACGGCGTGCGCACGGTGCAGGCCTTCGCTCAGGAAGAGCGGACGGCCCGCCGCTTCGGCGAGGCGACCGAACTCGCCTTCGTGGCAGCGATCCGCCGCATCACGCGTCGTGCCGTCATGACCACGCTGGTGATCTTCATCGTGTTCGCGGCGGTCGGCTTCCTGCTGTGGATCGGCGGACAGGATGTGATTGCCGGCCGAATTACCGCCGGCGACTTGTCGGCTTTCGTTTTCTACGCGGTGCTGGTCGCGAGCTCGGGTGGAGCGATCAGCGAGACCATTGGCGATTTGCAGCGGGCGTCGGGCGCTGCGGAACGCCTGTCGGAGCTCAGGGCCGAGCCGCCGGTCATCCTGGAGGCTGCCCGGCCGGCGATGCTGCCGCAGCCGGTGCGCGGCGCCGTTGCCTTCGAGGGAATTTGCTTTCGCTATCCTAGCCGGCCCGATATCCGTGCACTCGACCGCTTCGATCTGGCGGTTTCAGCCGGTGAGACTGTGGCGATCGTCGGCCCGTCGGGAGCAGGGAAGACCACGGTGTTCAACCTGTTGCTCCGCTTCTACGACCCCGAGACGGGCACGGTGCGGCTCGACGGCGTGGATATCCGTGAACTGAGGGTCCATGAGCTCCGTCGCAGCCTGGCCGTCGTACCGCAGGAGCCCGTGCTTTTCACTACGACCGTCGCCGACAATATTCGTTACGGGCAGCCCGAGGCTTCCGAAGCCGAGGTGAGGGCGGCCGCCAAGGCGGCGTCGGCCCTCGGATTCATCGAAGCACTGCCCCAGGGCTTTGCCACGCATCTCGGGGCCCGTGGCGTCCGGCTGTCCGGAGGCCAGCGGCAGCGCATCGCCATTGCCCGCGCCTTGCTTTGCGATCCGGCTGTCCTGCTGCTCGACGAAGCCACGAGTGCCCTGGACGCGGAAAGCGAGCTCGCCGTCCAACAGGCGCTCGACGGGCTGATGCACAAGCGGACGACCCTGGTGATCGCCCATCGACTGGCCACGGTGCAAAAGGCCGACCGGATCGTGGTGGTCGATGCCGGACGGGTGGTCGACGTCGGCAGTCACGCAGAACTCGCGCGGCGGGGCGGCCTCTATGCCCGGCTGGCGGAGTTGCAGTTCAATCTCTCGGCCGCAGCCAGCTGATGTGTCACTATTATGATTGAATTTCAGAGCATTGAAGGTTATATTTAACAGTATAGTTCATCGTCCGATTTGACACTGACTACATTGAGCTTGGGAATGTTCGCTCGATTTCCATTGCACACAGAAGTCTCAGGTCATTCAAAGGCCTGGCAGGATTGGCTCATACGCGCGATCGACTGGTGGCCGGTGGTGTTGATCGGCCTCCTCTTGTTGCTTGCGGGCTCGCCGGAGAGCAACGCCCAGAGCTTGCTTGGAGCTCTCTAGCTTCGCGCCAGAGCGTTGCGTTCGGCGTCCAGGCGCCGCAGCTCCCGCCGCAGGATCTTGCCGGTCGTCGTGAGCGGCAACTCGGCCACGAATTCGACCTCGCGGGGATATTCGTGGGCGGCCAGACGGGTCTTCACGTGGGTGGCCAGATCGGCCTTCAGGGCGTCGGACGGCGCGATCTCCGGCCGGAGCTGGACGAAGGCCTTCACGATCTCCGTTCGTATCCTGTCGGGCACTCCCACGACCCCGACCATCGCCACGGCAGGATGCTTCATCAGGCATTCCTCGATCTCGCCGGGGCCGATCCGATAGCCGCCCGATGTGATCACGTCATCGTCGCGGCTCTTGAAATAGACATAGCCGTCTTCGTCCATGCAGCCGAGATCGCCGGTCAGCAGCCAGTCGCCCGCATATTTGCGAGCCGTTGCCTCGGGATTGCGCCAGTATTCCAGCATGACGATCGGATCGTGCCGCCAGCCCGCGATCTGGCCTTCCTCACCTCGCGGCAAGACCTCGCCGTCAGGTCCCACGATCGCGACCTTTCGGCCGGGGCAGGCGCGGCCGCAGGAGCGCGGTCGGACGTCGAACCACTCGGGCGAGTTGAGCAGCATCATGTTCATCTCGGTTTGACCGTAGCCTTCGGAGATCGTCGTACCGAAGGTCTCTCGGCCCCACGCCAGCAATTCCTCGCCCATGGCCTCGCCGCCGGTGCAGACGGCCCGCAGTTCGTAGGGCCAGCGTGCGCGAGGCTTGCCTACCTGGCGCATCATCTTGAGCGCGGTGGGCGGGATGAAGCTTACGCCGACATGATGTCTGGCGAGCAACGCGAAGGCACGCTCCGGATCGAACTTGGCGAAGCGATGGGCCACGACCGGAGTGCCATAGTACCAGGCGGGAAAAAGTGAATCGTAGAGGCCTGCGATCCAGGCCCATTCAGCCGGCGTCCACATGACCTCGTTGCCGCGCGGCCAGTGGCTCAGCCATTGCTCGACCGGCGGAATGCAGCCCAAAAGCATGCGGTGGGCATGCAGCGCGCCCTTGGGCTGGCCTGTCGTCCCGGAGGTGTAGATCAGGAGCGCGGGATCCTCCGCGAGTGTCTCGAGCGTCGTGAACTTGTCGGAAGCCGCGGCGAGCAGATCATCCCAGTCGAAGAACTTCCGGTCCCGAGCGCCGGCGCCGATCACGACGACGGTGCTGAGATGCGGCAGGCGATCGCGCACAGCGAGCACCTTTGGAAGCTGGCTCACATCGGTGACGATCGCCGAGGCTTCGGCGTTGGCGAGCCGGTATTCGACCGCTTCCTCGCCGAACAGTGTGAAGAGCGGTAGCACGACCGCACCCATGCGATAGCCGGCGAGATGACTGATCGTGAGCTCCGCGCCTTGGCTCAGGAACACCGCGAGGCGATCGCCTCTCTTGATGCCCTGGGCGGCAAGTGCGTTGGCGAGCCGCGAGCTCGCATCGAGGAGCTGCCCGAACGTCCAGTTGCGAACACTTCCATCGGCGTTTTCCACAATCAACGCCAGGCTCTCGCGCGGATGGCGCTCGCAGACGGCGCGGCCGATGTTGAAACGCTCGGGCTGCGGCCAGCGGAAGCGGCGCATCGCCTCATCGTAGGAAAAACCGTGGCAGATCATGGTGAACGGCACTGTATGGCAGGTGGACCATCCCAAGCCAGCGGGAGTATCTTTTTTGCCATGAGCCCGGACGACCATTCCTATCCGCCGCCGTCGCGCGTCAAGGATGCGGCGGCAGGCGTCACCATCGTGCCGTCGGTCTGCCCGCACGATTGCACCAGCACCTGCGCGCTCGATGTCGAGAGGCTCGACAGCAAGCGCATCGGTCGCATCCGCGGCTCGATGCGCAACGACTACACCGCGGGTGTGATCTGCGAGAAGGTCGCCCGCTATGCCGAGCGCGTCCATCATCCCGATCGGCTGATGAAGCCGCTGCGGAGGACCGGCCCGAAGGGCTCCGGGCAATTTGCCGAGATCTCCTGGACCGATGCCCTCGACATCGTGGCCGAGCAGTTCATCGCCAAGGCGCGCCGGCACGGCACCGAGACGATCTGGCCGTACTACTACGCCGGCACGATGGGACTGGTTCAGCGCGACGGCATCAATCGCCTGCGCCATGCGATGAGATACTCGCGCTGGTTCTCGACCATCTGCGTGACGCTTTCCGATACCGGCTGGATCGCCGGCGTGGGGGCCAAGCGTGGCGCCGACCTGCGCGAGATCGACGAGCATTCCGACCTCGTGGTTATCTGGGGCGGCAATCCGGTCAACACCCAGGTCAATGTCATGACCCACGCCATGCGTGCCAAGAAGCACGGAGCGAAACTGGTCGTGGTCGATCCTTACCGTACCGGCACGGCCGAGCAGGCCGACATGCATCTGGCGGTGCGGCCGAGCACCGACGGGGCGCTTGCCGTCGGCGTCATGCACGTCCTCTTCAAGGAGGGCTACGCCGACTGGGACTATATGCGTCGCTACACCGACGCGCCGGACGAGCTCGCCGCGCATGTGGCGACCCGCACCCCGGAATGGGCGTCGAAGATCACCGGTCTTGCGGCCGAGGAGATCGTGGCCTTCGCGCGAATGTACGGGCAGGCCAAGGCTCCTTTTATCCGTTGCCATCACGGTTTCAGCCGCACGCGCAACGGCGCCGCGAACATGCATGCGGCGACCTGCCTGCCGGCGGTGACCGGCGCATGGAAGGCGAAGGGCGGCGGCGCGCTGTACGGCCACACAGGCATGTATCCGCTCGATCGTACGCTGATCGATGGGCTCGACGTCGAGGACAAGTCGCTGCGCGCTCTCGACCAGTCACGGCTGGGGCCGATCCTGACCGGTGATGCCGAGGCTCTGAAGAACGGACCGCCGGTCACGGGGCTGCTGATCCAGAACACGAACCCGGCGATGGTCTGTCCCGAGCTCGAACTGGTCCACAAGGGTCTCAAGCGCGACGACCTCTTCGTCTGCGTGCACGAGCAGTTCCTGACCGAAACCGCGGCCCTGGCCGACATCGTGCTGCCGGCGACCATGTTCCTCGAGCACGACGACTTCTACACAGCCAGCGGTCACACTTTCTTCCAGGTCACGAAGAGGGTGATCGAAGCGCCGGGCGAATGCCGCGAGAACCATTACGTCATATGCGAACTGGCCAGGCGGCTGGGCGCCAGCCATCGCGGCTTCGAGATGACGCCCTGGGAGATCATGGACGAATCGCTCAAGGTCTCGGGCATGTGGGACGCCGAGACCAACTGGAGGAACGGCGGCCAGGACTTCCATCTCGGCTTCGAGACGTCGCACTTCCTCGATGGCTTTCCCTGGCCTGACAAGAAATTCCGCTTCAAGCCGGACTGGGCCGCATTTGGCCCGCGCGGCAAGGACATGCCGGCGCTGCCTGATCATTTCGACGTGATCGACAATGCCACCGCCGAGAAGCCGTTCAGGCTGGTAGCGGCGCCGGCACGGACGTTCCTCAATTCGACCTTCACCGAGACGCCTTCCAGCCAGAAGCGCGAGGTGCGGCCGACGGCGCTGATGAACCCGGAAGACTGCGCGGCCATGGACATTGGCGAGGGCGACCGCGTCGAGCTCGGCAACGAGCGCGGCAAGACCGTCGTCCATGCCCGGCCGAAGGCCGGCCAGCAGCGCGGAGTCGTGGTCGTCGAAGGGATCTGGCCCAACCGCAACTTCGTGACCGGTATCGGGATCAATGCCGTTACCTCGGCCGACCCCGGCTGGCCGCATGGCGGTGCCGTATTTCACGACACCGCGGTCTGGATCCGAAAGCTCGCGTGAGCACCTTCCAGACCGCCGTCAATCCCAGCATCGCGCAGACCGAGCACGTGCGCGTGCCGGGACGCGCGCACGTGGTGGTGATCGGCAACGAGAAGGGCGGATCGGGCAAGTCCACGACGGCGCTCCACATCGCGGTCGGCCTGATGAGCGACGGCGCATCGGTGGCCACGCTCGACCTCGATGCGCGGCAGGGCACGCTCAGCCGCTATATCGAGAACCGGATCGCCTATGCGCGGCGCAAGGGTCTCGACCTGCCGGTCCCGATGCATGCGGCTGTCGAGGCGTCGACGTTGCCCGATCGTGGCATGGCCGATACCGACGAGCAGGCCCGCTTCGAGGAAGCGCTCGAGCCCCCGCTGCTCGGCGCCGATTTCGTCCTGATCGACACTCCGGGCAGCGACACCAACCTGTCGCGGCTGGCGCATACCTGGGCGGATACGCTTCTCACGCCGCTGAACGACAGCTTCATCGATCTCGATCTGCTGGCGCGTGTCGACCCGGACACGCTCAAGGTCGTGCGGCCATCGGTCTATGCCGAGGCGGTGTGGAAGCAGCGGCAGATCCGCGCCGTCCAGGGCGGCCGCCCTGTCGACTGGGTGGTCATGCGGAACCGCCTGTCGTCGCTCGCGGCCCGCAACAAGCGCGACATGGGGACCGTGCTCGAGGCACTGGCCAAGCGCATCGGCTTTCGCATCGCGACGGGCCTCAGCGAGCGCGTGATCTATCGCGAGCTGTTCCTGAACGGCCTCACGCTCCTCGACCTGAAGCGCGGTGGCGCCGGACCGTCGCTGACCTTGAGTCATGTCGCCGCGCGCCAGGAAGTGCGCGACCTGGTCGCCGCCCTCAATCTGCCGCCGCCCGCGGCCCGCGCGCCATCGGCCGGCCCGGTGACAGCAGAGCCCATGCCAGAGCAGCAAGCTGCAGGATGAAGAGGGCGCCAAACGCCCAGGTATAGCCATCGGGTGCGTAGCCGGTCGCCGTCGGCGGCCACAGCTCCACGACCTTGCCCATCGCCCACTGGCCGACGAAGATCACGACGAAGACCAGCAGATTGACGCTGGTGCTGACGCGGCCGGCGAAGTCGGACGGGAAACCCGCCATGATCACGGGGTAGTATTGGATGGGATAGGCGCCCAGAAAGCCGAACAGCATCCACGGAAGGACCGGGTTGGCGGGCGGCAGGAAGGCAAGCCAGCCGGTGACCAGTGCGAACATCAGGCTGGCAACATTCGATGACAGGAAACCGCCGATGCCGCGATGCCGCAGGAACTCGGCGATGAGACCGCTCACCGCAAAACCCACGGTCATGGCCGCCGTCGCGTAGAGCAGGATGTCGGCCCGCGCGCCTTTGTCGGTCACACCGCCCACGTCGCGCAGCCACGGCCCCATCCACAGCGTGATGCAGCCGATGAAGGCAAGCTGCTGCAGGCAAAGAAGCGGCTGGAGCCGCCAGTAGAAGCTGTCCGTCAGGATCGCGCCGGTGATGCGGAACTGGTCCCGCAGGTTTCCGCGACTAGACGATGCTCGTTCCGGAACCACGGCATGGAGGAGCAACGCGCCAAACAACGCGATGCCGGCAAGCCAGAAGAAGAGCCCCTGCCAGCTCACGACGGACAGTGACCATTCGACCGGCAGCGTCGCGGCCATCGAGCCGGCGCCGCCGGCCATCATGTGGAAGCCCGTGATCAATCCCCAGCGCCGCGGCGGGTACCAGAGCGTGATCGCCTTCATCGCCGCCATCAGTCCGCCGGCGAAGCCCAGCCCGATCAGCCCCCGCGCCAGGACGAGCTGCGGCAGCGAGGTGGCCAGCGCGAACAAGGCGGAGCCGAGCGCGGCCACGATCATCAGCGCGGCCTGCAGGCGGCGGGGGCCGTAGCGGTCGAGCGCCACACCCAGCAGCGGCTGACTGGCAGCGAAGAACAGGAAAAATGCGGACGTGAGCAGGCCGAGGTCGGCCGCTGTCACCCCTACATCGCGCTCGAGGTAGGGGAAGATCACGGCATTCACGCCGCGCACGATGTAGGAGACAAAATAGACGAACGCGAAGGGCAGGAACACCTGCAGCAGGAGGCGCAGCGAGCTCGGACTGTCGCGGTCCATGTCAGGGTTTCTTGCAATCCACGGCAATGCGTCGCGGCGCGAAGGTCGGCAAGGGCGGCATGTCCTTTGGCAACGGCTTCGGCCAGGCGCCGCTGGCCAGGTGCTGTTCGATCACCGGGACGAGCTGCTGCAGCACGACCCAGGCGCGCTCGCGAACGCCGCCAGCGGTGTTGTGGATCGCATCCTCGAACAGGTCGGGATCGAGCGGCATGCCCCGGGCGACGTCGATGAACGACAGGTGACGCGACTTGGCATAGTTGCGGAACACGCGGTTTTGAAACGCCGCGAGCCGGACGAGGTCGTGGTAGTGCAGCGGATACTCGTTGATGTTGAGATCCTCGAGGATGTACTTGTGGGCGATCGGATTGAGCACGAGGCCGTCCTTCACCATCCACACGAACGAGGAGACGGCAAGCTCGGAACCCACCGTCGCGAGGTCGCCTCGCATGCGGTCGAGGTCGCGCACGATGTCGTTGAGATGCAGCGGCAGGCGCGGATCGTCGATGTCGGGGTCGTTCTCGTCGAGACGGGGCGGCATCACGATCTTGTAGTCGGGTTTGGGCCACTCGCGGCCGTCGAGATTGCTGCCCGTGTAGCCCACCACCGCCTGGATCCGGCGGGCGAGGGCGGAAAAGCGCGTGGCGGCCAGGAGCCAGGAAGGCGGCGTCTCGATCCTGAGCGTTGGTTTCAGGATGGTGCCGTCCCGCGGCAGGGCGGGAATGACGGTCGGCAGCCAGAACTGGTTGTGCCCTTCGTAATAAACCACGAGATCGGGGCGCAGCGGCAACACCTCATGGCGCACGACCTCGACAATGTCCTGCGAGGCAATGCTTTCGCGGCCCGCATTGAGCGCCTCGAAGCGCAGCCCGAGCTTTTTCGATTTCGCCCAGAGATTGAGCCAGTAATCGATATATTCCGGATAGGAGAAGGGCAGATGGTGCGCGCCGACCGTTGTCGAGGCGCCGACGAACACGATGCGGATCGTGTTCGGCGCGCGGGGCTCGATGATCGGCGGACCGCGCCAGCCGATCTGGTTGGTGACGAGACCCGTCGGCGTCGTGACGCCCGGCAGGAAGCGGTAGCGCGGGTAAGGCTCGCCGTCCGGCGGATCGTACAGGTAGGCGACGCCCGGTGCGCGATGGAGGAAGTTGTTCTTGCAGACGTCGTCACCGGCAAAGGCCGAGTTCCAGGCCTTGAAGATGTCGGCCGGGCGAAACGGCGCGTACTTCGCCGGATGGTTCCTCACTTCGACGAACAGCCGTTGCCACTCGGCAGGCGGCTTGGTGCGATTTGGAAGCGATGGCGGGTCATCGAAGAACCAGTCCCGCGACACGCCAGCCGCGAGGGGCACCTCGTCGCGTTGCTCGGCAGTGACGGCCTTGCCCACGCCCTCCGGCAGCGGCATGGCGAACAGCGGCAGACCGTCGACATAGCGGACGACGACCTCAGCGACGAGGGCGCTGACCAGGATCGAGGCGATCACCAGCAGGGCGTCGATCGCTTTGAGAGGGGGGCTCCGACGGCTACGCATTGTTCGTGGCATTGACGCGCGCGGCGCACCATATTCGACGCCGGAAAGGGGGTCAAAGAATGGCCGGCGACCGCAAGACGCCCACAGTTGGCGGAACGACCAGCGCCGTCGATGCCTTCGTGCGCGAGGTCGGACGCCTGCCCGGGTCTCGCCCAAGCGGCGGCCGCGGACGACTCTTGTTCACCATGGATGCGACGGCGAGTCGTGAGCCGACCTGGGATCATGCCTGCGGCATTCAGGGCGAAATGTTCGTCGCCGCCGACACGCTGGGCGGCCTCGAGGTGCGGCTCGCCTTCTATCGCGGCTTCGACGAATTCAAGGTGAGTCGCTGGACCTCCGAAGGTCGTGAGCTGGCCCGACTGATGAGTGCGGTGCGTTGTCTTGCCGGTCGTACGCAGATCGGACGCTTGCTGCGCTACGCCGGCGAGCAACGGCGCGAAAGCCGGCTCGACGCGGTCGTGTTCGTGGGCGATTGCTGCGAGGAGGATGTCGACGAGGTGGGTCACCAGGCGGGCCAGCTTGGCTTGCTCGGCGTGCCGGTCTTCGTCTTCCAGGAGGGTGGGGACCGGGTTGCTTCCCGGCTCTTTCCGCAGATCGCCAAGCTGACGCATGGCGCTTATTGCAAGTTCGACCGCAACAGCCCCGACCAGCTCAAGCGGCTTCTCGGCGCAGTCGCTGCCTATGCCGCCGGCGGACGCGAGGCGCTGCTTAAGTATGGCAGGGACAAAGGCGGCGTGGCGGCACTGCTGACCAACCAGATGGAGTAGGATAAATTCCCGGTCGAGCTGCGAGGGCCGCACCGGGATGACGACATCGCGAAAGCGTTGGTTTGCCATGGTCTACGGCACCGTTCTCGCCGTCGTGACGTTGGCGGGGATCGAAGGTCTCGCCGGCTTCTACGCACCGCCATGGCCGGCGCGAGCACTGCGCTCGATTCCGCCTATCAACGTCGATACGACGATGAAGAGCCTTGCAGGCAAACCGTGGCTCGGGCGGCCATTCAATTCCTGGGGCATGAACGATCGCGAACGCTCGCTTGCCAAGCCGGCTGGCGTAACGTTCCGCAGCATCTTCGTTGGCGATAGCATGGTCGAATTCACATTGAACCCGCAATCGCTGCCGGCTGCTGTCGAGCAGCGCGCCGACGAAGCCGGCGCGAAAGGCTTCGAGGCGGTCAATCTGGGAATATCCGGCACCAACCCGCGAAGCTATTTCTTCCGGCTGCGCGACGTGGCTCTCGAGATGTCGCCCGACGCGTTGCTGGTGTTCTTCTTTTCCGGCAACGATTTCATGCCGGCGAACGAGGCCTACAATTCGAACCTGCTGCCTCCTCTGGTCGACGAATCGCCGGGCGGCTCGATTCTGGGGCGCGTCATGCCACGCACCAATTGGCTGCTGGTCAACCGCCTGCGGCTCTCGGAGTTCCTTCGGGGCAACAGACCGATTCCGGGAGAGTTCGACAAGCTTTTCGCCATCGCGCATGGGCCGGATTCCGAGCGCGTACCCGGAGTCGCGCGGCACTTGAGGACGTACTACTACCCGGACGTAAGCGAACAGCAGCTCACCGAGATTTTCTCGCGCGGCGGCGGCCGCTTCTGGCAAGCATTCGACGCGCGGCTGCACGGCGAGGAATTCCTGGCTGGCTGGCTTCTCAACCTGATGGTCTTGGCGGAACTTCGCCAGGACGAGCAGGTCAAGATCCGTACAGCCGAGGACGCCGAAAAGCAGATCGTTCCGGGGGACATCTCGGCGACCGTGTCATGGCTGCAGGCGATGGAGGACGTGGCCAGGGAGCATCATGTCCCGCTGCGGGTGTTCCTCGTTCCGGCTGCCAGTGTCGCGCCCGATTTCGTGCAGTTCTGGAAGCCGTGGCCGCGCTACTACAGCTGGTACGTCTACAGTGACGTGCGCCATCAGCTTCTGGTTTCAGCCCTGCGTAACACAGCCGTCTCGTTCATCGACTTGCGTCCGGATTTCCTGGGCGTGCCGGGCGCCTACCGCATGACCGACGCGCACTGGACGGAACAGGGCGTCGCCCTCGCATCGAGCCGGGTCTATCGGGAACTCGCCGGCATCATGGCCCACTGACGGAGGAGCGATCACGCTCCCAGGAGGCGGGCCGTCCAGTTTCCCGGCAGAAGCCCGCCGAACCAGACGGCGGCCTTGGTTCCGACCGGGAAGGCGATGCGGGCCTTGTTGCGGGCAAGGCCGCGCCGGATGATCGCCGAGGCGCGTGCCGCCGTCATCAGGAACGGCATGGGAAAGGGCGCCTGGGCCGTCATGCGGCTGATGACGAAGCCCGGGCAGATCGTACTGACGCCCACGCCGCTCTTCTTCAGCGCGTAGCGGATGCTCTCGGCCCACACGCGCACCGCAGCCTTGCTTGCATTGTACGAGGCCGAGTAGGGCAAGCCGAAAAAGCTGGCGAGCGATGACACTACGGCGATCTGGCCCCGTCCCCGTGCCATCATGCGTCCCACGAGCGGCTCGACCGTGTTCAGCACGCCGTCGAGGTTGACGGCCATCGTTCGGCGGATGATCGAGAAATCATCGAGCGAGGAGTTGCCTTTATCGATGGAAATGCCGGCGTTGGCGATCAACAGGTCGACAGGATGGGCGTCGTCGAACACCGCGAGCCATGCGCCAAGCGCTTCGCGATCGGTGACGTCGATCTGTCGGGCATCGACCGTGGCGCCCTTGTCGCGACAGGCATCGGCGACCGCCTGCAGGCGAGCTCCATCCCGCCCGCTCAGGGCGAGGGCAATGCCGGGCGCAGCATAGTCCCGTGCCAGCGCCTCACCGATCCCGCTCGAGGCGCCGGTGACGACGATGCTGGTGAAGCTCTTCATGGGATAACCTTCCGGCGCTTCGCATTGTATGGGTCCGGGACGAATACTAGAGTGGCCCGCCGCATTGCGGCCAGTGGAGTGCAGGCGGAGTCGGATTGTTGATTTCAAGCATGACGGGATATGCCCGGGCGCAGGGATCGGATGAGCGGCGGCGCTGGGTATGGGAAGCGCGCAGCGTTAACGGTCGCAATCTCGATGTCCGGTGCCGCGTTCCACAGGGCTTCGAGCGGCTGGAAAATCTGGCACGAAGCGCGGTTGGAGCCAAGCTCAGGCGCGGCAACGTATCGATCTCCCTTACGGTTGCCAGCGAGCGGGCGACCAAGCCGTTACGCATCAACCGTGCTCTGCTCGCCGAGCTCGCGCCGTTGGTGGAGGAGATGCGCAGGGCCGGCGCCGCGCCGCCGACCGCCGATGGCCTGCTGCGCGTTCGCGGCGTGGTCGAGGAGGACGAGGAAACCCAGGAGAGCGAGGAGCTGATTGCGGCCCTGGACCAGGCGTTGGTGGGCACGCTCGACGAGGCGCTGAAGGCGCTCGCCGGCGCACGCGCCGCGGAGGGCAAGGCGTTGGCTGGCGTGCTCGCGGGCCATATCGACGAAACCGAGGCGCTTTGCCGTCGCGCCGGTGAACGCGCAGAGGCGCAGATCGACACTGTGCGGTCGCGCTTCCGGGCGCAGCTGGACGAACTCCTGCAGCGAACGCCGGCCTTGTCCGAGGAGCGCTTCGCGCAGGAAGTGGCGCTGCTCGTGGGCAAGGCCGATGTGCGCGAGGAGCTCGACCGTCTGGCGGCTCATATTACCCAGGCGCGCGGCCTGCTGGCCGAGGCGCGCCCGGACAATCCTGTGGGGCGCAAATTCGATTTCCTTTGCCAGGAGTTCAACCGCGAGGCCAATACGCTCTGCTCGAAGTCGGCCGACATCGAGCTGACGCGCATTGGCATCGATCTGAAGGGCGCCATCGAGCGCATGCGGGAGCAAGTGCAGAATGTCGAATGAGGTCGAAGCGTCAACGCCCACGATCCAGCGACGCGGCTTGATGCTGGTGCTTTCCTCGCCGTCCGGCGCGGGGAAGACGACCCTTTCGCGGCAACTGCTCGACAACGACTCGCAGGTCCAGCTCAGCGTTTCCTTTACCACGCGTGAAAGGCGTCCCGGCGAGAAGGAAGGGGTGGACTACAAGTTCGTCGACACGGCGACATTCCGCGGCATGATCGAGCGCGGCGAGTTTCTCGAGCATGCCCGGGTCTTCGACCACTACTACGGGACGCCGCGCGCGCCTGTCGAGGCGGCCTTGGATTCCGGTCGCGACGTGCTGTTCGACATCGACTGGCAGGGCACTCAGCAGCTCAAGGAAAAGGGACGTGAGGACCTGGTCACGGTTTTCATCCTGCCGCCCTCGACCCGCGACCTCGAGCGCCGCCTGATCACCCGCGCGCAGGATTCCCGCGACATCGTCGCCAAGCGGATGGCGAAGGCGGCCGACGAGATGAGCCATTGGGCCGAATACGACTATGCGATTATCAACCGCGATATCGCTACAAGCCTGATCGAGCTGAAATCGATCCTGACGGCGGAGCGTCTGAGGCGCGAACGACAGTATGGCCTGTCTGCGTTCGTGAAGGCCCTGCGCGAGGGGCGCTGACTCAAAGGCCGTCGAGGGCCTTTGCCAGGCGCACGAAGTCGCCGACGGATAGCTCCTCCGCACGGGCGGTCGGCGAAAGTTTGAGGCTCTCGAGCACGAGAACGGGATCGCGAAACAGGCCCAGCAGCGAGCCACGCAGCATCTTGCGCCGCTGACCGAAGGCAGAGGCGGTGACCTTTTCCAGCGGACCGAGGTCGGCCAGGCGTCGTGCCGCCGGGCGGGGGGTCAGTCGCGCGACGGCTGAAGTGACCTTGGGCGGCGGAACGAAGGCCGACGGCGCGACCTCGAACAGCCGGCGAACGTCGCAGACATGCTGGGCCAGCACCGAGAGGCGGCCATAGTCCTTGCTGCGCGGCGCGGCAACGAGCCGGTCGACGACCTCCTTCTGGAACATCAGCACCATGTCGGCAATCGCGTCGGCCGCGTGCAGCCAACGGATCAAGAGCGCCGTGGAGACGTTGTAGGGGAGATTGGCCACGATGCGGCGAGGTGACGGGCCCAGCGTGCCCGGATCGATCGCCAGGGCATCGCCCTGGACGACCTCGAGACGGCCGCCGGAGGCCGCTTGCAATCCGCGCAAGGCGTCCACGGCACGCGCGTCGACCTCGATCGCGACGACGTGCGCGGCGCCCTCGAGCAGCAGCGCGCGCGTCAGACCGCCGGGTCCCGGACCGATTTCGACGACGGTTCCTGTTGCGAGAGGAGCCGCGGCCCGCGCAATGCGGCGCGTGAGGTTGAGATCGAGGAGAAAATGCTGGCCGAGCCGCTTGCGGGCGTCGAGCCCATGAGCGGCAATGGTCTCGCGCAGCGGCGGCAGGTCGGCGATCCCGCCGGCGGCCGAGCGGCTCATCTCAGGTCTGGCGTCGCCGCGCCATATCGTCGGCCATGGCGAGCGCCGCGATCAGGCTGGCAGCGTCGGCGCGGCCAGTGCCAGCGATATCGAGCGCCGTTCCGTGATCAGGCGACGTGCGCACGAAGGGCAAGCCCAGCGTGACGTTGACACCGCCCGAAAAGTCGATGGTCTTGATCGGGATCAAGGCCTGATCGTGATACATGCAGAGCGCGGCGTCGTAGGTGGCGCGCGCGGCCGGATGGAACAGCGTGTCGGCCGGGGCCGGCCCGCGGACGTCGATGCCGTCCTTGCGCAAGGTCTCGATCGCCGGCCTGATGATGCGGACTTCTTCGTCGCCCATTGCACCCTGCTCGCCGGCGTGCGGGTTGAGCGCCGCGATCGCCAGCCGCGGCCGGGCGATCCCGAACAGGGCTGTCAGTCCCGCTGCGGCGATGCGCCCGGCGCGGACGATCGTGGCGGCATCGAGACTACGCACGGCCTGGGCCAATGACAGATGGATGGTGACGGGAACCACGCGCAGTTCGGGGCAGGCCAGCATCATCGCGACCTCGACCGGCTTTGTCGCTGCGCGCGAAGCGAGTTCGGCAAGGAACTCGGTATGGCCCGGATGGACGAAGCCCGCGTCCTGAAGAGTCTTCTTCTGGATGGGATTGGTCGCGAAGCCCGCGATCTCGCCCGCGCCAGCCAGCGACGCCGCGCGCTCGATTGCCTCGATCGTGGCGGCGGCGTTGGCCGGATCGGGATGGCCGGCCCGCACCGGGGAACGCAGGCGGACAGGCAGGACGGGCAGGGCAGTGTCGAAGATGGCAGCCGCTTCGGACGCCCGCGCGACCTTCCTTACCGGCACGGCAAGGCCGAGATCGCGAGCAAGAGCTTCCAGTCGCATCGGATCGTCGATCGCGAAGAAGGCGCGCGCCCCGCCTGTGCGTTCCAACCATGCTTTCAGGGTCAGTTCGCCGCCGACGCCGGCCGGCTCGCCCATGGTGACGGCGAGCGGCAGACGGATCGTCATGCCGGCTGCTTGACGTCGATCGTGGCGGCGCGCCGCAGATCGCGCATATAGCGTCGGGCGCCTGCCTCGACCTTCTGCAACAGGATCTGCTGTGAGATGGCTTCGCGCGAGGGAAGGCCGCCGGCGCCTTCCTTGCCGCACAGCGCCACGACCTGCAGGCCTTCGGCGACCCGGAACGGCCCGGCGGCAGCGCCCACCGGCAGTTTCGGAACCTCCTCGTACATCTGCGGGTTGGCCCTGAGATCGCCGACCCGGATGCCGCGAAGATCACCCGAGGTCGCGCCCTTGAGCTGTCGCGACTGCGCATGGAGATCATTGCACTGATGCACCGCAGCCATCGCCTTCTGGGCCTCGGCGGTGGCACGGCTGGTTTCCTCGGGCGAGGCATTGGCGGGCAGGGCCAGCGTCATCTGCACGAGGTTGAGGCGCACGTCGTCGGGGCGCGCCGTGGCGAACGGCCGACGGTCGACGACATAGACGATGTGCCATCCGGACGGCGTGCGGATCGGCTCGGAAGCCTGGCGCAGGGGCATCCTTTCGACCGCGCCGTCGATCGCCGGATCGAGCGAACCGGGCAGCACCCAACCGAGATCGCCGCCGTTCTTCGCCGTCTGGCCCTGGGAGAATTGCTGGGCGAGGGCGGCGAACGGCGCGCCACGCCTGATCTGCTCGACGATCCGGTCGGCCGACCGGCGAGCCTCGTCCGCCTGGTCGGGCCGGTCGATGGGAATGAAGATCTCCGCCACATGGGCCTCGGTCTTGCCGACATTGCTGCGGATGCGGTTCAGAGCGTCGTCGATCTCGGCGTCGGAGACATTGACCTGCGGCCGCACCTTGCGGCGCACGATCTTCGCCCACGCGATCGTCGCCTGGATCTGCTGGGTGGCGATGTCGAACGGCACGCCAATGCTTTGCAGATATGCCTTGAAAGTGCCGGCGGCCATGCCGGCGGAACGCTCGATCTCGGCCACGCGCGCGGCCACCTCGCTATCGCTCGGCGCCAGCCCCAGAGCCTTGGCATGCTGCACCTGCAGCTTCTCGTCGACCATTTGCCGCAGGATCTGAGGCGCAAGCCGGTGGCGAATGTCTGCCGTGTCCTGCAGGCCCGAGCTCTTGATGGCAAAGACGATGCGTTCGTTGAGGTCGAAATCGGTGATCGCCTCGTCGTTCACGCGCGCCACGACTCGCAGGCCTTGAGCCGATGCGAGCACGGGGCAAAGAATGAGGGCGGTCGCCACAAGGGCGCGGAGAAGCAACGCGGGCATTTATCCGAATGAAGGGAAATGAGGGAACGGCATTATATTCAGCAACTTCGGCACTGCAACGAGGGCGAGGCTTGGCGCGATCCGCCCGATCTGGCAAGAACCAGTAGGTGGCAAAATTTGCCGTCCTGGTGACGACATGATGGCCGATTTGCGGACGCGTTTGACGAGTGTGGGCAAGGAATGAAGTTGCTGAACAGGCTGCTGTGGCGAGCGGATGTCCCGGAGGCGACCGTCCCCAAGGCGATCGACGACAAGTTGCGACCCCTCTACACCCTCGTGCCGGGGGCACCGCCGATCGAGCTCATCGACTACTATCGCGAATTCGCCGGCTACTATCCCGAGTGCGAATTGCAAACCAAGCGATGGTTCGTCGAGAACGTCGGGAACGACTGGGTGATCTTCGACGTAGGGGCAAATGTCGGCTATTACTCGATCCTCTTCTCCCGGCTGGCGCCGTCGGGCCGCGTGTTCGCCTTCGAGCCCACCGAGACGATCAGGAAATTCAACAGGAACGTCGCATTCCACAAATGCGAGAACGTCGTCGCGTTCGAGCGCGCACTTGGCGCTTCCGCTGGAAGGATCGAGGAGGATGTATACCGGATCTGGGGCCAGCCTCCCGAGCGCATGACGTACACCTTCTCGACGATCGATGCGATGGCCCGGGAACTGGAACTCGCCAGGCTCGACTGCCTCAAGATCGACGTCGATAGCTTCGACTTCGAAGTGCTCCAGGGCGCCGAGCAGACCCTGGAAAGGTTCGATCCTTGGATCGTCGTCGAATTGAACCACGCCCTGGCGCGCAGGAATCATTCCGCGCCGGAAGCGTTCCAGTGGCTCGCCGAACGAGGCTACCGCTCGGCGCTGGTGCTGGATCACGAGAACTTCGTGCTCCGCCGCGCCGGTCAGGGCCGTGGCACCGGTTTGCCCAGGCTCGAGCTCACCTTCGACACGAAGCCGCTCTTCCTTGAATCGGCGCTGGAGAAGGCCGGCGAGCGCTCCAGTCCGTTCGCGCCCGCGCCCCATCGTCACAACGATACGCGCATCGAGGGCGCCGCCGGCGTCTGGCAAATCGAAGTCAAGGGCCCGCGCTGGAGCTACGCTGCCGAATGGCCTCTTGTGAGCGAAGAGCAGACCGCCTTCTTCGTGGACATCGACGTCCTGGTCGAGGGCGGAGATATCGGTTTTTCCTTTCTCGCCGCCGACGGCAGCACTATTCTCGGCGAAACCATCGTCGAGGCGCGGAGTTTCCGGCAAACGGCAACATTGCTCAAACCCGAAGCCGAGCCGATCGCAGGCCTGCTCCTCAGGAATGCCGATGCCAATGGAACCGCCGCCCAGGCGCGGATTCTCGGCATACGATGCTTCGACGTCGCTCCGGCGAGGCCAACCGCACCGTCTAGGATCCTGACGCCTTCGGTCTCCAGCATCTCAGCACGGGAGATGGCGGAGGCGCTGGGTGAAAGCACCGAATCGTATTCTGGCTCGACGATTGAGGTCATGCCGGTAGGAAATCTCGGTCATGCGCTTGGTTTCGAGCGGCCGTTCATGCCGACCGCGCTCTACAGGCACAAGCTCGCGGACTTCAAGACGGAACGGGACGAAACGCCGATCTTCGAGTTCATCTACGGCAACTTTCGGCCTCGCCGGCATCTCGAGATCGGCACCTGGGAGGGGCACGGCGCGACGACGGTCGCACGGGCCAGCGACGCCGAGATCTGGACCGTCAATCTTCCCGAGGGCGAGCGGAACGCGGAAGGGAAACCGATGTATCCGCACGCCGACAGCGCCGCCACCGCGGACCCTGTCGCGCTCCAGCCGACCGACGCCGGGGCCGCCATCGGCTGGCGCTACCGTGAAGCGGGTTTCGGCCCAAGGGTTCATCAAATCCTCGGCAACAGCATGGAGCTGGACTACGCGCAGTGGAGTCCTGGTTTCTTCGACACGATTTTCATCGACGGCGGGCACACCATGGAAGTCGTGGTCAACGACACCGAGAAGACGCTTGCCCTGCTGCGCTCCGGCGGTCTGATGATCTGGCACGACTTTTGTCCCGATCCCCTGACACTCTCCCAGAACGAAGCGCCCAGAGGGGTCGTGGCAGCCGTCGCGGCAAACCTGCCGAGATGGCGGCCGCGATTCACCAAGATGTTCTGGATCAGGCCGTCGTGGATTTTGATCGGCATCAAGGAGTGAGGGCAGCCTGACGGCTAATCACCAGAGAACCACTCAAGGCACGCTGTGCTTGCTCAATGTACCGCTTGAATCTGGCATCGATCTCTTCGCTCGAAACCGCATCCTCCGCGTAACGTCGAGACCAGTCCATCTCCTCGGGTGGGAAGTATACAGTCTCCAGTGCTCTTTGCGGTACGAGACGCGTTTGCAATTCTCCGCCCGGCTTCCGCCAGATTGCATTGATGGACGTCCCGTGTGCATGCGTCGCCGTCTGGAAAGTCAAAATGGCTTCTGGCGAGAAGAAGAGCGTGTCAGGGTGCCCGTATATGTAGGGCGCTGGGCGCACGCGACGTCTTGGGTCGGCCAAACGCATGCCGCAATGATGGAGCAGCCAGAAATCCGACTCGTACTCCCAGCCGAGGTGATGTGGAACACCATCCAGATAGGTATCCCAGTTCATGAGGAGCAAGCCGCCGGGTCTGACCATGCGAACCAGATCGCGAAGCACGTCCATGTGCGCAAGCGGAGCCGACGGATCGAGTGCCTCCCGACTGTCGTAGGTGTGTTCAATGACGGAGTTGCAATGGACGATGTCGAAGTGATCGGCGGGAAGCAAATCCTGTCCTGCGAGTCCGACATGCGTCGTGACGTCTGGATACTGGGAATTCGAAGCTTTCGGCAGGCCGAAATGAACGACAGCCGCTCTTTCGCGAGAGACATCGAGTGCATGCATCTCGCACCCGAAACTATCGTGAAGATATTGGGCGATGACTGGCACCCCGGAGCCTACGTCGAGAACACGCAGGCCAGGATGGAACTCGACCGCTTCGTAGAACCAGGGAACGCTCCAATTCTTCAGCCAGGCGGCCGCCTCCTCGTTCCAGCCGGCACGATATGAGCGAGCTTTCATGAAGCGGCAAAGGGCCGAGCCGCGAGCCCAGTCGAACATCGAGTTCTAGCTCCGGCGGCGGCCCAGAAACCCCGACCACCAAGACGGCGGGATCGGGTCCGGTTCGGGCATCGTTGGCCAAGCAGGCGAACGCACCGCACCAAGAACGCGGATTATCCGGCGATGGAATTCCGAGTCTTTCAGAACAGCCCGCTGGTTGACGAAAAGAGTCTCGGGATCGTGATAGATTCGCACTTTCTCCCGGGCGGTCATCTCGGGGTCGAACGGTTCCAGCCCGCGGAGCGTCATGCTGCGATACAGTGCAGCGGGTTCCAGCAGGGAATGAAGTGTCTCGTCCTCGGCATAGGCATACAAATAGCTCCAAACGAGGAGCCCCCCGGGGGCCAATAGTCGAGCGGCCTTGCCCAGAAACTCTGCCTGACGATAGGGCTCGTCTGGATCGACCGCGGCGAGGCATTCCGCGCGCTCGAAGGACAGTGCCAAGACAAGGCTGAAGCGCTCAGAAGTGGCGTCCAGTTGGCCCATCGAAATCGGTATTACGGTGCAGCCTGCGGCCCATGCGGCTTTCCGGTAAAGCCTTTGGTTTTCGCCGAGCTCGATCTCCAGGGCTCGCTGCGGCCATCTCCCATCCAAAACTGTGTGCACAGTACCGATTGTCCAGCCTTCCAGCCAATCGTCGATCTCTACGCCTTCGATCTTCGATTCCAGCAGTCTCCTCAGGGCGGGGCCTTGAGCGTATGTGAACATCGGGTTCTCAAATCTCGAGCAAGGGAACGGCAGCGCCGCCTAGCCGGCATGCGCACCGGGCCCGCTCTTCCAAGGCAAGTCCTCCGAGGGCGGAGCGGGCCTCATTCCGGCGCTTCTGCAACAGAATGACGGCCGATTGCGCTTGCATTTGTGACCTTGGAACGCAAAAATCGAACGCTGGTTCCTAGGCCCGAGGCTGCGATGGCAGATACCATGCGCTCTCCCGTACGGCAGTGGGTACATAAATACTTGCGCCTCTCATGTGAAATCGGCGCAATCGCCGCGATCTTCGTCGGCATCAACTATGCGTTTTTGTCCTCGGAGCGCCGTCCCGATCTGTTCTTCATATGGAGCGGCGCAGCGGCTTGCGTGTTTCTGATTGGATGGGGCGTGACGAAGCTGCTGGATTGGCAAGACTACAGGGAACGGCTAAGGGCGGGACTTGAGTAAGAGTCGGATTGCCGTTCTTGCGATTCTTCGGCGTGATTGCCTCATTCCGGTCAGCCCCATGGCCTTCGCGGCGATTCCCGGATTTGGCCAGCGCTTGACCTCGAATTATGCGGCTATTCGACGAGCAATGTGGGCGAGGGCCGCTTGCGTCTGCGCCATATTGGCGTAATCGTACTTTGTATTGATCCAGGGTCAGCATGACGGACGTCTTGCACGCAAGGTCTCGCCGAGCCACTGAGGCGGAAGCGCTCGAACGGCTCACCAAGGCGCCGTTCACACCCAATTCGCATCGCGGCACGGTGATGGACTTCAACGGCTTTGCCACCACGGAAACGTGCGAGCTCAGCTGTGTCTTCTGCCACTTCAATGGGCCAAACGCGATCAAGAAGGCGCGGACGCTTGATCCGGAAATGGTCCGGAAGGGCCTGGAACAAGTGCCCTCGGGGCAGAAGGTGCACTTTGCCGCAACGGGCGACTTCTTCCAGGACCCGCATGCTCTCGACCATCTGCGGAAGAGCATCGACCTCGGTCATCCGGTGAACGTCCTGAGCCATGGCCAGTCAATGCCGCCAGAGCGTCTTGACGAGATGTTGGCCATGGGTGTCCGGGAGTTCCGCTTCAGCGTCGATCACATTGATGCGCGGCAGTATGCGAAGATCCGCCGTGGCGGAGAGCTCGAACGAGTGCTGCAGACCATCGACTACCTGCGCCAACGCAAAGGCGACCTTCCCGATATAAGCGTTGAAATCAATTGCATCTTGATCGGCGATACCAAGGACCGGATGCAGGAGTTTGCCGACTTCTGGTCCAACAGAGTCGATGCCATCCATTTTCACGCGGAGTACTACGACGTCCTCAAATTCCGGAACCTCTTTTTCATTCCGGAGCAGCGAAACGATTGCCACATCCAACTCTACGTTCTGCCCTCAGGGCAAATCGCGCCGTGTTGCGCCATGATGGTTCAGGCGCACGAAGGCGATGCTTCATGGCTGCCCAACATTGCAGATGTTTCGCTTCAGGATGCCTATGACAGACTGTGCGACATGTATGAAGATCCCACCAGCGAGCTTGGAAAAGTCTGCTCCCGGTGCCAATGGTGGGTGATGTGGACCGAGCACAGGGATGGATGCTCGCCGTATATGAAGTCGGTGCGCTTTGACCAACCAGAAGTCACTGCGCCGGCTTCGGAGGCCGCGCCAGAGCGGAAGGCATCGCCGGTCGAGAAATGGCTGCACAACTTCCTTGAGTCGTTCCGGCACTCGTAGGTATCGGGCGCGGAAGGCATATGTTTAGCTGGAAGCCTCGGAAGGTTCCGCCGGCGCCGCATTCCGAAGCGGAACCGCCGACAGAGCCGGAGCGAGAAACCCATTCGCTGGCTGCAGACAGCAGCTTGCTGGACGCCCAGGTAAGAGTATTCGGCCGCGATACGGCGATCCAGATCGTCGATGCGGGTGCTCAACATGGGCAGACGACCCTGCAATACCTGTCGGCCTTTCCTTCTTGCCGCGTCGTCGCCTTGGAGCCGGAGAGCGGGAACCATGCGCTGGCCGCGACGACGCTCGCTCCTTTCGACGAACGAGTTGAACTGATCCGCGCGGGACTCTCCAATGTCGACGGTACCGCCGATTTGCGCGTAACCTCACATAGCGGCGCGCACTCGCTGCTCGAAGTCGGCGACATGCGCTACTACGACGAACCTGTCACCGTTCTGCCGGCCGAACGTATTCAAACTGTCACGATCGATCGCCTTTGCCAGGTGCGGAATATCGATTTTCTGGACATCCTGAAAATGGACATTCAGGGTGGAGAGCTGATGGCGCTTCAGGGCGCCCAACGGATGCTGTCTCGGGGCGCGATTCGCCTGATTGCACTCGAAGTCCTGTTCCAACCGCTCTACCGCGATCAGCCGACATTCTGGGATCTGGCCGCCTATCTGCGGCAATACGAGTATGCGCTCCAGGGGCTTTACGAACCGCAGCTCCATGCTAGAAACCCGGCATTGCTTCGCTGGGCCGACGCAATCTTCGTCGCGCCGCGAATGGCTGAGATTCCCCAAGACTAGCGGAACTGGGCGGGGCCGCGCGGGCCGGATCTTCGAGCGTTGGTGGTGGCGCTGCCGCGGCCAGTTCGGCAATATGGCTGTCCGAGACAACTGGACTGGGATGCGGATGACGGGCGCAGTAATCACAATCGGAGTTCTCGCTGCAATCGCGAGCGCAATGGCAACCGTAACGAACATGGTGATCAAGCGCGAATTTCCCCCCGATATACGAAGGCTGAAATTTGATCGAACGCAGGATCAGTCCTATCGGTTCGGGTGTTATCAGTTGACGGCAAACATCTTCTACTACCAGTCCCTGATATTGTGGGCCGCACTGGTGGCGCTTGTCGGTATCAAGGTTCTCGGGGAACTGGGCTGAGGGGCTGCCGCCGCTCGGGCCCTGTCGCGGCCGACCCGGCGGTGAGCGAGGCTCCAAAAGTGTTGCAGGGCGCCGCTGCCCGAGGATAGGGAAACACCGCGAACGCGCGTATCGTATGGGTACGGAATGTCGGTGGCGAGCGGTGTAGACGCGCCTTGCCGGCACGGATGGGGGATCAGATCGTGGACGTCCTGTCGGAGGGCCGGCCCAAAGGGGCAAAAGACACTTTCATGGTAACTGCGAAATTGCCCAGGGTAGGCGTCGTCATCGCCAACCACAACAACGAGGCCTATGTCGCCGAGGCGATCGTCTCGGCGGCCCGTCAGACCGTGCGCAATATCGAGGTGGTCGTGGTCGACGACGCCTCCACCGACTGCTCCGACCGCGTGATACGCGAGACGTTGGCCAAGATGGGCGATCCGCGGTTCCGCTACATCCGGCTGGAAACGAATTGTGGTCAGACCGGCGCCATCCGCCGTGGCGTGGCCGACCTCGACGCTCCCTTCGTCTGTTTTCTCGACTCCGACGATGTCTGGTACGACAACTTCGTCGAGCGCCATCTCGCGGCCCATCTGAACGCCGACTACCCGGTCGCATTCACCTATTGCGATTCGCATTTCATCGACGGCGACAGCGAGTTGCTGGCCGGTACTGCATGGTGGTTCGAGCTGCCACCCAAGCACGAGCAGCATCGGCCGATCGACGTGGAGACGATCCCGGAGATCGATGCGGCAGCGGGGCGGGCGCGCTTTCCGGTGAATCCGGCATTGACGTTACACGGCCACTGGACGCCGACCTGGTCGTCCAACAGTACGGCCGCGATGATGTTCAGGCGCGACATCGTGGACCTCGTGCTGCCCGACAGGGACGAGCAGCTCCCGCTCTATCTCGATTTCTATCTGTCGACTTTCTGCATCCTGATCGTCGGCGGCATCGCCGTCCACGACGCGCTCTATGCCTATCGCATGCACGGCAAGAACAAGCATTCCGACGGCCTCATGCTGGGCGGCGCTTCGCAAACCTCGCGCAAGAACTGGGGACCGATCAGCCGGCGCGTCCTCGATCTGATCCTGAGCATCATGCTCGAGCGCCGGGAAATACTGACCGCGGCGATCGGCGCCATGCGCTACGACCAGGCGGTGAAGACCATCCACTTCGCCATCAGGAAGTCGCGGCAAAAGCCGCCGTGGATCGGCCGGCTGAGGGCGATGGTTGGGCTCTGAGGTGACCTTGACGACAGTGAGGGAAAGCGCGGCGCTCCTGCACGACTGGGCGATCCGCCAGGCGCTGCCGTTGTGGGCGACGGCCGGATTCGACGCCGCGACCGGACGCTTCCGAGAGACCCTGACCCACGCGGGCAAGCCGGTGCTCGACACCCCGGCTCGGCTGATCGTCCAGGCCCGCCAGATCTTCTCCTATGCTCTTGCGGCGCGGCGGGGATGGCATGCCGACGCGGCCGCCGTCGTCGACAGCGCCTACGCGGCGATGGTGCGCGACTACTACAGGCCCGACGGCCGGCCTGGATGGGTCTATTCGGTCCACGGTGACGGCAGGATCGGCGATGGGCGGCGCGACCTCTACAGCCACGCTTTCGCGCTTCTGGCGATCGCCTCCTATGTCGGCGCGACAGGCCGCCGCGAGGCCTTGTCGCTCGCCGACGAGACGCTCGCCTTCCTCGATCGCGAGATGCATGCCCAGAGCTCGGGCGGCTACGTCGAGGCGCTACCGTCATCGAATGCACCGCGGCGCCAGAACCCGCATATGCATCTATTCGAAGCCTTGCTCTCCTTGTGGGTGAACAGCCGCGAGGCCCGCTACCTGGGACGCGCCGGCGAGATGTTCGGCCTTTTCACATCACGCTTCTTCCGATCCGATCCCGGCGTCCTCGGTGAATATTTCGACGAGGGCCTTCAGCCGGCGCCCGAGGAGAAGGGTGCCATCGTCGAACCGGGTCATCATTCGGAATGGGTATGGCTGCTGCGATGGTTCGAGCGCGAGACCGGCCGGTCGGTGCAGCCCTATGTCGATGCCCTTTATGTTCACGCCGCGCGGCATGGCTATGACGAGACCGGCTTGATGGTGGACGAGCTTCTGATCGACGGCACCCACCGGCTGCCGTCGCACCGTACCTGGCCGATGACCGAGGCGCTCAAAGCCAACGTTGCCGAGGCCGCCGCCGGCCGTCCGGGAGCGGCCGCAAAGGCGGCCGAGGTGGCGATCCTGCTCCATCGCCGCTTCCTCGCAGCTGGTCATCCGGGAGGCTGGATGGATCGGCTCGATGCGAAGGGCCGACCGGCTGCCGAGAACATGCCAGCGAGCACGCTCTATCACGTCCTTTGTGCGGTCGACGAGCTCGATCGCTTTGCCAAAGCGGCCTAGCCCGTGGCGGCTGCCATCGATATGTCCGCACCGATCACCCCCATCATCCTTGTTGGCGGCTCGGGCAAGCGTCTGTGGCCGCTCTCTCGGGAGAGCATGCCCAAGCAGTTCGTGCCGCTGCTCGGTAAGCAGTCGACCTTTCAGCAGACGTTGCTGCGCGTCACCGATCGCACGTTGTTCGGACGGCCGATCATCGCGACGAACGACAGCTACCGCTTCACCGCCGAGCGACAAGCGCGGGAAGTCGGCATCGAGATCGATCTATTGATCGAGCCGTCGCGCCGGGACTCGGGACCGGCGATCGGCGCCGCGGCCGGCTACGCGAAGAGCTTAGGCGCCGAAGCCGTCCTGGCGCTCGCATCGGATCATCTCGTCATCGGCGAAGAGCAGTTTCGTGCCGATTGTCGGGCCGGGCTCGCGGCGGTCCAGCAAGGCGGCATCGTCACCTTCGGCATCCCGCCGACCGAGCCCAAGACGGACTATGGCTATATACGCGCCGGCGTCGACAAGGTCGGGAAGGTCTGCAAGGTCGCGGCTTTCGTCGAGAAACCCGATGCGCAGACCGCGCTGCGGTACCTTGCCGAGGGGCTGCTCTGGAACAGCGGGAACTTTCTGTTCTCGCCGGCCCTGCTTCTGTCCGAGATGGCGCGCTTCGAGCCGGTCATGGCAGCTGCGGTCGAGGAAGCAGTCGCCAACGCTATCAGGCGCGGATCGACGGTTTTTCTGGAGGCCGCAGCGTTCGGCAAGGCGCCGGCCAAGTCGATCGACTATGCGGTGATGGAACGGACCGACAAGTGCTGGGTCGTGCCGGCGACATTCCGATGGTCCGATCTCGGCACCTGGGGGGCGATGCTCGACGTCGGCGAGGCCGACAGTGCCGGCAACGTCACCGAAGGGCCGGTCGAGCTCGACGAGGTTCGCAATTCCTACATCCGCTCGGATGGTCCGCTGACTGCGGTGATCGGCGTCGAGAACCTTGTCGTGGTGGCGATGCACGACGCCGTTCTGGTCGGCCACCACGACGACTTGCCGCGGCTCAAGGACGTCGTCCAGCGCATGTCGGAGGGCAATCACAAGGCGGCGACCGAGCATGCGAGGATCCACCGTTCTTGGGGGAGCGCGCAGGAGATCTACCGTGGCGTCCACTTCAGGGCCAAGCACCTTACGATGAATCCGGGCGAGCAGTTTGCTCTGCAGAGCCACCGGCGCCGCGACAAGCATTGGTTCGTCGTGAATGGAGCCGGCGAGGCGCTGCTGGCTGGAAAGACATACGTACTGAAGGCCAACGATTCGGTGTTGGTTCCCCGCAAAACCCCGCACAGCCTTCGCAATGCCGGGCCGGCCACATTGGAGTTCATCGAGGTCCAAACCGGGGACCATCTCGACGAAGAAGATTTCGTCCGATATGAGGAAGCCCGCGAAGCCGGGCAAGGCAGCCGTTGAGGCGGGGGCCGTCGGCAAGGCCGGGCGAAGGCCAGACCGCAGCAAATCGAGCTCTCCGGCGATTGACGTCCACGGCCCGGTCAGCTAGCGGACTGCGTGCAGTATCCCGCCGCCCTGCCTTTCCTGGAGCAGTAGAGGATTTTGGCGAGCTTGCTCCATGGAATACGTGCTAGGCAGAGGTGTTGATTGAGTGAGATCGGCATTGTGACCAGCCTTCCTGACCGGATCGCGGATGCTTGGCGGAAGGGCCTCGACCTCCTCATTGGACGACGACTGACCATCAGTCCCAGGACGAGGGAAGAGGAAATCTTTCTGCGGGCTCGTAACTTGGCTCGAGCCGGCGAGCTGCAGGAAGCCGCCACTACCTTTGGTGATGCGGCCACGGCGGCACCGGACCTCATCGCGGCGTTCGAGAACCAGGGTGAGCTTCTGGACATCCTGGGGGAGACCGAGAAGGCGAGGTCCCTGTACGAAGCGGGACGGATCCTGAGGCAGCGACTCCGGGGAGCAACTCCGGACCGCAGTTTCGTACTGCGGCGAGCCGGCCGCTCTACGGCCGAGATCGCCGCCTACACCACCGTCCTGCAATCCGTGAAGCAAAGGGTGCTGCCGTTCATTGCGCGCGGCAATGCTTTCCTCGTCGAGGGCCGGCCTGAGCCGGCCCTTGTCGATTACGAGGCCGCCCTCAAGTTGAAGCCGGGACTTTCAGATGTGCTGGCCCTCAAGGCAGAAGCGCTTCTGATGATGGGTCGGTTCGAACAGGCGGCCACCACGTTCGACAGCGCTTGCGCAGTGCAGCCGCGGAATGCGGACTTCTTGAGCGGCCGCGCGATCGCGCGCTTGGCGCTGCGGCGTCTTGGCGATGCGGACGCCGACTGGCGCGTCCAGTTCGAGCTCCTCCCGGCCGAGCGCGCGTCGGCGCGCGCCTGCGTCGCGCTGCGGCTCGCCGACTACGGGAAGGCCTTGCCCGAACTGGAACATGCCCTGGCCAAGGAGCCGTGCGATCCCTATTGGCGGCTTTATCGGCTGACGGCGCTGGGTCGCCTGGGGCGCCCGGCGATGCCGGACGCCAAGCCTTCGCTCGATTCCTGGCCGAATCCGTTGCTTTGGCTCCACGCCAAAGGACTGTCGACCGAGGAGGTGCTGGCGCGCGCAGACAATGGCGAGCGGCGGGCGGAAGCGCTGTTCCAGCTCGGCGTGCTTGCACTGCCGCATGATCCGGCGGAAGCTCGCAGGCGCTTCACGGCAATCGTCGATGACGCGCCCCCGTCAATGATCGAACATGCTGCGGCGCGCCACGAGCTGGCCGGCCTCGGCTCTTAATCGCGTCAGGCGAGGATCCGATGTTCTCTGTCATCATTTACGGCCGTAACGACAGTCACGGCTACAATCTCCACAAGAGGGCGGCGATCAGCTTCAACGCGATCGCCGAGGTCATGTCGGACCCCGACGACGAAATCCTTTTCGTCGACTACAACACCCCGGACGATCACCCGACCTTTCCCGAGGCGATCCAGGACACGTTGACCGCCAAGGCCAAGAAGGTGATGCGCATCTTTCGGGTCCGACCCGAACAGCACGTGCACCTGAAGGCGCGCACGCATCTGGTCGCGCTCGAGGCGCAGTCGCGCAATGTGGCGCTGCGGCGCTCCAATCCGCGCAATCGCTGGATTCTCTACACCAACACCGACATGTTGCTGGTGCCGCGCAACGAAAAGGAATCGCTGAGCGACATTCTGGCGACCGTTCCCGACGGCTTCTATCAGGTGCCGCGCTTCGAGCTGCCGGAGATGCTGTGGGAGGCCGCGTTCGACCGCCGCGATCCGGCCGGCAATCTCGCCAAGCTGCGCGACTGGTCGATGCGTTTCCACCTCAATCAGGTCGTCTACAACTTCATGCCCATGCGTTACGACGCGCTGGGCGATTTCCAGGCCGCGCTTCGCGAGGACATGTTCGCGATCCACGGCTTCGACGAGGAAATGCTGCTGGGCTGGCACTGCGACTCGAACCTCGCGGCTCGTCTCGCGCTCTATCGCGGCTCGGTCGATACGCTGGTCGACAAGGTCTTCGGGTATCACTGCGACCATACCCGTGTCGCCGCGGCGAACAACAAGGGACGACAGACCAAGATGAACGACCAGGATCGCTTCATCTGGGACGTCTCTACGCCCTATCTGCCCGCCCAGGCCGAGAATTGGGGCTGGCCCGATCTCGAGATCGAGGAGATCCGGCTCGACAGGGACACCGCCTTCGAACGCTTTGCCGCCGGCATAGGGGCGGCCATCGAACCCGCCACCGAGGCCTACCGCACCACCAATCTCGAATGGCACCTGTTCAACGACCTGACCTACGACCTGCCGCACACCTTGCCCTTCGTCTGCGACCAGGTGCTTACCTACCCGCGCAATTCCGCTCTCATGTTTGTCGGCACCCGCGCCGACTTCCTGACCCGCTTTGCCATCGCGTGGCGCACCATGGGCTTCACGGGGCCCGTCCTGGTGCCGAACGAGTGTCAGGGCCTGCCGCTCGACACGCCCGGTGTCGAGGCCGGACCCTTCGCCGACCTGCTGCGACGGTCGGACATGTTCATCTTCGAGTTCGGGCTCGCTACCCAGGGCGTGAGCGATCCGGTGCGCACCGGTCGGCTGGCGGAGGCGATGGACGAAAAGCGCCTGAAGGTGGTGAGCCGGCTTTTCAGACAGGCCGCGTCGTTGGAGGAAGAGACGCGACCCGCGGCGCGCCGGTTGCCGCGCCGCTTCATCGGCGTGAACGTGATCTACAACCGGTTCTGGCCGCTGTTCACCGACTATGTCAGCGCCAACATCAATCCGTTCTGCGGCCAGGTATTGGCCGGCAACCCGCGCATCGACCCCAGCATGAAGGGCAAGGTCCTGCGCTTCCGCGGACGGTACGCGATCTAGGCGGCGCACGATTGCGGCGGCGAAGACCTATTCCCTCGGTGGAAAGGCGCCGTTCGGATCGTCGAAAGCGCGCCGGGCGGCGGCGAGACGCCTGCGCAGCGTGACCGGAGGCGGCGGCGGCGGAGGCGGCTTGGGCGGAGGCGGGTAGAACGCCGGCGAATCGGTCGCGAACAGCGCCATGTAGTCGCGATAGGGAAGGGCGTCCTCGCGGTCGTCCTGCATCTGTGCGGCGAGGAGGTCGAGGGCGTGGTCGATGTCGAACATCGCTGCCATCCGCTCCCGGAACGCCAGCAATATTTCCGCCGCGCTGTCGGGCTGGTCCCAGATGGAATAGATGGCGGCGAGCTTGCCGAGCTTCTCGACAGATAGCGATGCCGCGAGGTCCTTCATGTCGCCGCGCACCGGATCACGGGCGTAAGAAGCGTCGGCCTGGAACGGCCGCCCGCGTTCGGTTTGCGCCGGCATCGTTATGGCAAAGCGTGACGGCAGCGCGCGCATCGAATAGACGCGGTTCTCGAGAGCGACGAGTTCGTAGCCTTGCCCGCGCATGAAACGGTCGGTGTTGTGGAAGGTGTGAAGCGTCTCGCCGGCGCCGCCATAGAAGTTCACTTCCAGACGCGCGGCGAGAAGCCCAAGCTTGTCGAACAGGCCGTCGAAGGAATTGAGGACGCGAAAATCCGGACCGTCTATATCGATCTTCAGGACGTCGACGTCCGCATATCCAATCTCCTCCAGGAGCCTCGCGGCATCGACGGCTCTTGCCGGATCGGCGAGTTCGGTCAGACCCCAGGCATTGTGCTGGAGCTGCTCATGGAGCGGCGCCGCGGCGAGATGGGCCGAACGTATTTCCATCGCCCAGGCGGCACTCGAACGCGAATAGAGCCTTTGCGCCTCGAAGTTCAGCGTGCTTTCCCGCTGAGGGTCGCTCCTGCGGGCAAATGGATGATCGGGCGCCACATCGACGAAGGCGGCGATGTAGCGGACATCGGGGTTCGCTTCCTCGCCGGCAAGCCGCTCGCACTCGCGGACGCTGGCATCGAATCCGACGGCGCGAAGCCGATCTCCGAATACGCGCCAAACGGAGTCGATGCCGCCTGAGCAGCCCACGTCAACGAGGGTGAATCGCTCGGAGCGAAGACTGCCAGCGACGAACGCCGCGAATTTGGTGCTCATGCCCGACGGTTGATATCGACCTCCCAAAAGAGCGTCAAATCGGAAGCGTCGTGGCTCAGCCGACGAGCCCCGCCGCCGGCTTCGGCACGGTGCTCCCGGTTGAGGAGAGCACCGCCGAAATACCTGTCTTGTACTTCCTGAACCAGTCCACGAAGAGCGGGATTCCCTGTTCGATCGGAACCTTCGGCGTCCAGTCGAACGTGCGAACCGTGTCGTCGATGTCCGCCACGGTCTCGGGCATGTCGCCAGGCTCGCCCGGCCTCAGCTCGATCCTGGCGCGTCTGCCCAGGGCCTTCTCGAACAGCGACAGAACGTGGCCGATATTCTCGCTTTCCGACGCTCCCAGATTGTAGATGCGATGGCTCGGCTCGTCGGTCGGACGATCGAGGATCGCCAACGTTCCTGCGACGATATCGTCGATGTAGCTGTATCCGCGCCGGATTCGACCGAGGTGATTGAGCGCGATCGTCCGTCCTTCGAGAATCGCCTTGGCAAAAATGTATGGCGACATGTCGGGACGGCCCCATGGTCCGTAGACCGTGAAATATCGGACACCGGTCGCGTTGAAGCCATATTGATGCACATAGGCATCTGTCATCAGCTCGTCGGCCCGCTTGGTCGCGGCATAGAGCGACGCCGGGCGATCGACCCGGTCGGCGATCGAGAACGGCAGCTTGTGATTGCGGCCATACACCGATGAAGACGAGGCATAGACGAAGTGGCGGAGGGCGGGGCACTTGCGCGCGACCTCGAGCATCACGAGGTGACCCATCACGTTGGTCTGTACGTAGATGTACGGATCGACCATCGAGTGAAACACGCCCGGCTGTGCGGCCAGGTGCACGATGCCGGTCAGATCCGCGTGTCGGCCTGCGAGCGCGAACATGCTTTCGCGGTCGGTGATGTCGGCCCGCACGAAGGCGAACCTGGCGTCCTTCTGCAGCGCGGCCAGTCGCGCATATTTGAGGCCCGGATCGTAGTAGTCGCTGAAGTTGTCGATGCCGATGACGGCTTCGCCTCGCGCCAGCAATGCACCTGCCACATGCGAACCAATGAAGCCGGCGGCGCCGGTTATCAGGATGGGCATCAGGACGGCTTACGCGAACACTCGACGGACGAGACTGACAAGCGCGGCTCCTTGAGCGACGATACTACCCTAGGAAGACCGAGCGGCCAACACAATCCTGCCTGCGGGAGCCCGAGCTGAAACACTCGGAACGGCGCGCGAGGCTTGCCCGCACTTTTGAATTCGGCCATGTATGCGCAATATGCGTCACGTCTCTGCAAGCGCGAAATCCGAAGGGAAGGCCGAGCAAACGATGCCAGCCGGCAGGGTACGCGCGCGACGATGAGTGCGCGCCTTCAGGGAATTCTTCTCATCGTCCTGGTCATCGGCGTCAGCCTGATCTTCCAGGTGCAGATGAAGCTGTTCGGGACGGCCTTCGCCTCGGCGCTCGCGAAGTCGGACGGCCTGGCGAGGACGGTCGCCGCCATCGTCGGAGTCTCGCTCAGCTGGCGTGGTGTTCTGGTCGGGCTGCTTGCCTGCGCGCAGTTCGTCATCTGGCTGATGGCCCTGGCTCGAATCGACCTGTCCCTCGCCGTGCCGATGCTGTCTCTCGGCCTGCTCGTCGTTGCCCTGAGCGGAGGTGCATGGCTGGGCGAGGACCTCAATCAGCTTCGGATCGCGGGCCTGTGCCTGACGGCGGCGGGCATCGGACTGGTGATCTACAGCTAGGCGGCAGAATGGAAAACATGAACGATCTGGCCACGGTCGAAGCCCCCGTTCTCGACGGTTCGCGCGAGCATGCGCCGCGCATTTCGGTCGTCGTGCCGGTGTTCAACGAGGAGCGGAACGTCGCGCCGCTTGTCGAGGCCCTGGTCGGCGCGCTCGAGGGGATTCCCGGCGGCTTCGAGATCATCGCCGTGAACGACGGCAGCCGCGACGGCTCGCTTGCCGCGCTGATCGAAGAGGCAAAGGCGCACCCCCAGTTGCGCATCGTCGACTTCCGGCGCAATTTCGGCCAGACCGCCGCGTTGATGGCGGGCATCGACCATGCGACCGGCGAGATCATGGTGCTGATCGATGCCGATCTCCAGAACGACCCCCGCGACATCCCCATGCTCGTCGACAAGCTCGCCGAGGGCTTCGATGTCGCGAGCGGATGGCGGCGCGACCGCAAGGATGCCCGCCTCAGCCGGACTTTTCCCAGCCGCGTCGCCAACGGGATCATCTCCTGGATTTCCGGCGTGTCGCTCCACGACTATGGCTGCACGCTGAAAGCCTATCGCGCGGATGTCTTGAAGGGGGTGCGCCTGTACGGCGAGATGCACCGGTTCATACCCATTTATGCCCACTGGATGGGCGGACGCGTTACCGAGGTACCCGTCCGGCACCATGCACGGAAGTTCGGCCGGTCGAACTACGGCCTCGAACGTATCCTGAAGGTGTTGCTCGATCTGGTCGTCGTCAAGTTCCTCGACCGCTACCTCGTGAAGCCGATCTATATCTTCGGCGGCTTCGCGGCGCTGTCGCTGGCGGGCAGTATCGTCACGCTGGCCGTGATGATCGGTCTGAAGGTGTTCGCCGGCGTGTCGATGATCTCGACGCCTTTGCCCCTGCTGACGGCGATGATGTTTCTCGTCGGGGTCCTCAGCCTGCTCATGGGATTGCTCGCCGAGATCACGGTGCGCACCTACTTCGAGGCCCAGAACCGGCGCCACTACCTGGTCCGCAAGCTTTACAACTTTTCCCGCGGGGCCTGATCGCCGTGTGCGGCCTCGTGGGATTCGTGGGCGCCGGCACCGCGAAGGTACTGGCCGACATGATCCGGACGGTCGCCCATCGCGGACCGGACGGCGAGGGCACGTGGACCGATGCCGGGCTTCGCGTCTTCCTGGGACACAGGCGCCTTTCGATCGTCGATATCGCTGGTGGCGCGCAGCCGATGTGGGATGCGCGGGCCGAGACCGGCGTCATTTTCAATGGCGAGATCTACAATCACCTGGCGCTGCGCCGGGAGCTCGAGGCGGCCGGGCATGTCTTTCGCTCCTCGCACTCGGATACCGAGGTTCTGGTCCACGGCTACCGGCAATGGGGCGATGGGCTGTTTCTTCGCCTGAACGGCATGTTCGCCCTTGCGATCGTAGACCTTCCGGCGAGGCGCATTGTCCTGGCGCGCGACCGATTCGGCGAGAAGCCCATGTACTATGCCGATCGTCCGGATGCATTCGTCTTCGGCAGCGAGGCAACGGCGCTCCTTGCTCATCCGAGCGTCTCGCACGAGCTGTCGCCGAGGGCGGTCCAGAAGTACTTCGCCTGGGGATTTCTGCCGGCGCCCAACGCCTTCTACCGCGACCTGAGGAAGCTGCCGGCCGGATCGTCGCTGACATATGACATCGAGACCCGCAAGCTGGAGGTGAAGAGCTACTGGCGGTTTCGTCTCGATCCGGACGATCGGTTGGGCATCAGTGACGAGCAGCGGCTGGCCGAGGAGTTGCGGGAGCGGCTCTCGGAGGCCGTGCAGCGCCGGTTCATGAGCGACGCGCCGCTCGGTCTCTTTCTTTCCGGCGGCATCGACAGCGCGGCCGTGCTCGCAGCGGCGACGCGATCGCGGCCGGCCCGGTCCATCAGCACCTTCACCATCGGTTTCACCGAGCCCAGTTACGACGAGTCCGCGCAGGCCCGAAAGCTCGCCGAGGGGCTGGGCACCCGGCATCACGAGGAGATCCTCGACCTGGAGAAGGCCCGCGACACGCTGCCTGCGATCCTGCGGCGCCTCGACGAGCCGCTGGGAGATCCGTCGATCCTGCCGACGTATCTGCTGGCCGCGTTCGCCGTTCGCAATGTCAAGGTCGCCCTGTCGGGCGATGGCGGCGACGAGTTGTTCGCAGGCTACGATCCGTTCAAGGCGCTGGCCCCGGCGCGGGTCTATTCGGCCCTGGTTTCACGTGGCGTTCATCGCGGCCTGCGCCGGCTGGCCGATTTGCTGCCGCGCTCGAGCCGCAACATGAGCTTCGATTTCAAGGTCCGGCGAACCTTGCTCGGCCTGTCGTGGCCGGCGCCGCTCTGGAACCCGATCTGGCTCTCGCCTGCCGATCCGGACCTCATCGCCGAGATCTTCGATGAGCCGCTGAGTGCCGAGGAGCTTTACGAGGAGGCCCTCGCACTGTGGTCCACCCAGGCCGGCGACTTGATCGACAGGACGCTGGAGTTCTACACGACCTTCTATCTTCAGGACGGCATCCTGACGAAGGTGGATCGCGCCTCGATGCTGAATTCCCTGGAAGCGCGCGCGGTGTTTCTGGACAACGACCTCGTCGAGATGTGTAGACGTCTTCCCAATCGCTTCAAGTTCCGGGGTGGCGAGCGCAAGCGACTGTTGCGCCGTGCGCTCGCGGGCTGGCTGCCCGAGGAGGTCTTGCAGCGCCGCAAGAAGGGATTCGGCATTCCGCTCAGTCGATGGTTGCGCGATTGGCAGCCGCCGGGTGCGGCAGGCGCAACGCCGGGCGATGTCGGATTGAGGGAGGGCGTTCTGCGGGAAAGATGGAGCCGCCACGCCAACGGACAAAGCGACGAGCGCCTTCTGCTGTTTGCCTGGGCAAGCGCCGCGCCGCACCTTGCTTCGGCAGGCCGATTGCACTGAGGGAAGCCCATGGATGCCGGCACCTTCGCGGTCGAGGCGCGGATCGAGGCCACCCACTGGTGGTTCGTCGGACGGCGCAGGCTCTTTGCCCGCGAGATCGCGCGGGCGGGCGTTCCGGCGACGGCGCGGGTGCTCGACGTCGGGACCTCGACCGGGACCAACCTCCGCATGCTGCGTGATCTCGGCTTCGCCGAGGTGGAGGGGCTCGATCTCAGCGAGCAGGCAATCCGCTACTGCGCCGAGAAGGGACTGGGGCCGGTGCGCAGGGGCGACATCTGCGCCATGCCGTTCGCCGGGTCGAGTTTCGATCTGGTTCTCGCGACCGACGTCATCGAGCATGTCGAGGACGATGCCCTGGCGCTACGCGAGACGGCACGCGTGCTCGAACCGGGCGGGGCCGCCATCGTCACTGTTCCCGCCTTCCAGACGCTTTACGGATTGCAGGACCGCGTCGCGCGGCATCGACGCCGCTATCTCAAGCGCGATCTGGCGGCAAAGATCCGGGCCGCCGGCTTGGAGCTACGCGACATCTACTATTTCAACTATCTCCTGTTTCTGCCGATCTGGCTCGCACGCCGCCTGATGGACCTGTTCGGTGCGCGATTCGAGAGCGAGGCCGAGCTCAATTCGCCGGTGCTGAACTGGATCCTGGGGCGCGTCTTCGCGATGGACGTGCTTTCCGCACGGCTCCTCTCGCCGCCCTTCGGCGTGTCGCTGTTCGCCATCGCCCGCAAACCCGCCTAGCGCAATCATCTGGAGTGTCGTCTTGCACAATGCGCACAACCGCGACGCCGGCGAGACCGTGATCACGGGCTCTGCCGAACGATTCGGCTACGAATGGGACGAATACGCCGAGTTGCGCCCGGAATACGAGGAGCAGTTCCGGCGCTGGACGGTTCTGCTGCCGCCGGCCGAATGGAAGGGCAGAAGCTTCCTGGACGTCGGCTGCGGAATGGGGCGGAACGCCTACTGGGCGGCATCCTGGGGCGCCTCGGAAGGCCTGGCCATGGATATCGACGAGCGCTCGCTCGCGGCGGCCCGGCAGACGCTTGCCCGTTTTCCTGCGGTTTCGGTCGCGACGCGAAGCGCCTACGACATCGGAGAGCGCGACCGCTTCGATATCGTGTTCTCCATCGGCGTCATCCATCATCTGGCCGATCCGGCGGCGGCGTTGCGCAACATGGTCGACGCCGCGCGTCCCGGCGGACGGGTACTGATCTGGGTCTACGGCCTGGAGAACAACCGCTGGATCGTGATCTTTCTCAATCCGCTGCGGAAGGCGCTTTTTTCACGCTTGCCCATCGGGCTGGTCCACCACCTCTCGCTCTATCCGGCCGCCGCGCTGTGGCTGGCGCTCAGGCTCGGCGTGGGACGCATCGCCTATTTCAAGCTGATCCGGACGTGGACGTTCCGGCACCTGCGCTCGGTTGTCTTCGATCAGATGCTGCCGCGGATCGCCAATTACTGGCCGCGGGCGGAGGTCGAGGCGCTGATGCGCGACAGCGGATTGCAGCAGATCGAGTTGTCGTGGGTGAACGAGATGTCGTGGTGCGCGCTCGGCACGAAGCCGGCCAGATGAGCGGCGCAGAGAGAAGACGGCCCGGCCTGGCCGGGAGGGCCAAGGCCGGTCCGTCTGGCGGACGCGTGCTCGCCCCGCCGGGTGCGCTTGCACGGAAGTGGTACCGATCGGCATCGCAGAATCCAAATGCGGCACCGGTTGCGGTGCTGATCGCCATGCCGTTGGTCATGGCGATGCTGGGGCGGGAATGGCTGTACACGCCGATCGGGTTTCTGGATCCATGGTACAATATCGGCTTCTTCATGTTCTACCAGGACCCGACCTACCTGGCAGATCACTACAAGCTGCAGCGTCTGCCCTGGTTGCTTCCGGGATGGATCCTCTACCACACGGTGGGACCGCTGGCCGCCAACTTCATTCTTCATGTCGGTGCCCTGGTCCTCTCCACCGTCTTTGTCTACCTGATGCTCGCACGCCTCGTGTCGCGACAGGCAGCTTTCGTGGCTGCCGCGACCCTTACGATCTACATCCCCTTTCACGGCGCCGGAGGCTGGGACTACCAGGCGGCGGGAGCGGCTGCCTACTATGCGGTGACGCTCTATCTGGTGGTTCGTGCAGCGCAAGCAGACGATCCGCGGGGATATTTGATCGCAGCCGGTGCGGCCTATGCGGCTGCGGTGTTTGCGACCATCCATCTCGTCAATTTCCTGCCGGTGCTTGCGGCCTTCTACCTTGTCGCAAGACCTCGCCGGACGGTTCCCGACATATGGCGAGCATTGCGATTCGGTTTCTACGGGTTCGCTGGCCTGACGCTCGCCCTCTGTCTCGTCGATCGCGCCGTCGGGCGCGGCCTCTTCTTCTTCTGGCCGCTTCTGAAGATCGTCATCGAGCGGGTCGAAGACCCGAGCGGACAGAAACTCTGGTGGTTGCCGTGGTCGGCATTTTTCCATCCTCCGACCAGCTTCCTCTACCTCGTCTTTCCGGCGGCCATGTTGCTCGTCTCAATGCTCAGGCTTGCGGCCGGCGTGACACGGATAGGGCGGCTCAATCCGATACGCACATTGCTGCTCGGTCAGTTCGTCTTTGTCGCGCTGCTGTGGATCCTTTGGCAGCAACTCGGCCAGGTTGCGTTGGCGCCCGACTACTTTGCCCATGTTCTCATCATTCCCGCCTTCCTTGCATTGGCAGGTCTTCTGGGAGGAGATGTCGGCGGCAAGGCGCGTATTCTGCCGGTACTCCTCGCAAGTGGCTTGTTCCTCGCCTTCGTTCCGGCAGCTCAAGGGATATTCGCATCGGTTCTCGCTCCCGAGGTGGCGAAGTTGACGGAGCCGGGTGCCGTCGAGGCTCTTGGAGCCTGGGCCATCTTGATCTTGCTGCTAGGGGCGTTCATGCCGTGGGCTGCCGCGCTGACAGCGGTGCTCGCGGGCCTGGCAGGATTTTCGTTCGCCTATCTCCAGATCCAGCCCGCATGGCCACATCAATTCTGGCAACTGAAGACGTACAGCGAGCGCTATTGGGTATCGAGCGGCTGCGCGTTGAACGAACAGACATTCAGAGAGGTCATACGTCTGTTCGGAATCTTTCGATCCGAGAATCCCGTCATCTGGCAAACCTGGGTCTGGCGCGGCCCGGGTGGAGTACGGACCTTCGAGTCCGGCTGCACGATGGACTTGGACTTCTTGCGCCGCACGGTGACCGCGACGGGTGCGAGCAATCTCGGTTTGCCGACCGACACTCGTCCGAGCCAGATCTCGGATCAATATATCGGCTACGTCGTCGACGGCGGCATGGTGGTCGCCATGGTGCAACACGAGCAGGATGCCGATGGCCTTGTCGAGCGCTTTGCCGCTGCCGGCAAGAAGCTCACCTTCGTGCGGCGGGTGACGATCAATCTCGGGCAAGTGCCCGTGCTGGTGCTGATCTACCGATCGAGAAACGAGAAATGACGTCGTTCGACGGAGTGATCGCCTATTCCAACCGAGTGGCACAACCTATCGCCTGAAGACCACGACCGGAAAAGCCCGGAGCGGAGAGAATGGCCTCGTCGAGCCGGGCCGCGGTGCGCGTGATCCCTCGGATGCCGGGAATGAATCGGAACAGCCGGTTCACGACAAGGACATCGCTGTTCATGAAGACGCAGAAGCCGAAGAAGCCGTGCGTCGTCCAGCGATCGAGACGTAGCCCGGCCGATGCCAGCGGCGGCTCGGTTTCACCGAGGCGCAGCGGGCGCTCGTTTTCGTGGTCGAGCGTCGGTGACAGGCGATAGACGATCGAACGCAGAAGGCGCCACGGCCAGAAATCGCTGACCGGCTCGCGGAAGATGAAGCGCCCGCCCGGCTTGAGAATTCGCGCCACTTCCCCGAACAAGCGCCGACGGTCGGGGACATGGTGGATGCCGCCGAGCATGAACACGGTGTCGAAGGACGCCGAGGCAAGCGGCAGAGCCGTGGCGTCACCCTGGACGAAGCAGAGACGGGCGTCGACGTGGCCGGCCCTGGCCCGTTTCAGCATCTGTGGCGAAATATCGAGACCGATGCCGCGCACGATGCGGGAGCCGAAGAGGGCGATCGCCTCGCCGTGGCCGCAGCAAAGTTCCGCCGCCACCCCGAACGAACCCTCGCCCACGGCACGAAGCAGACATTCGTCCAGGTACGCCATGTATTCGATGGTGTGCGGGTATTCGAGATTGGCCTGATAGGCGGCGGCGATTCGATCGTAGTGCGCCAACTGCTGCTGTGCCTGGAGCGAACCAGGTCGCTCCGCAAACGCCGGGATCGCGCTGTCGAGGATCGGATAGCGGTAGCTGCCGTCGGGCGTCGCGAGCTTGTCGCCGGCCAGCGCGAGCCTTTGCCCGGAAGCGGGGCAGCGCAGGAGGTCGAGGAAGTTTTCGACCGTTTGCGTCGTTGGTGACATCGGGCCGCTGGATCTTCGTCGAAGCCGTATCTCTGCCAGAAGCGGACCGATGTTCCAAGCGGCAGGCGATCGAGAATGCGATCCGTCTAGCGGCCCGCTCCCAGATAGAGCACGTCCGCGACGTCGGCGAATTTCTCCGCCGGCAGCGTGCGCCAGAGGTCGAGGATCGTGAGGCGCTGGCCGTTGCCGTTGTTGCGCTTGCACCAGGCCGGGTCGATCGCGTGGTAGGCGGGCCAGGCTGTGGCGACGATCAGGAGATCGCAGCCGCGCACGGCGCTGTCGAGCGAGGAGGCCTCGACGACCTTGTCGCCCAGCGCGGCGACGGCGGCGTCCTGCGCCAGCGGGTCGTGCACGGTCACCACGTAGCCCGCG
>NZ_DATBFE010000047.1:0-1818 GCF_036558665.1 Reyranella sp.
GGTCCTGTCCCCGGTAGTGGTGTAGCTGGGCGGTAGCGAAGCCGCTCGCGAAGCGCGCCCCCAATAGCGCCGTAGCGAGCGAGCGGCTTCGCGAGTGGTCATCGATGATTCGCCGGTAGGGTCGGGTTGCGAACACCAACCTGATTCGAGGAACCACCGATGACCGACGAGATGATGAACCTGCGCGCGCTCGTGGAGAAGAGCCCTGACGCGGATCTGTTGCGGGAGATGATCGGCTTTGCCGCTCAGCGGCTGATGGAGCTGGAGGTCGAAAGCCTGACCGGCGCCAGCTATGGCGAGAAGAGCCACGAGCGGCTCGTTCAGCGGAACGGCTACCGCGACCGTGACTGGGAGACGCGGGCCGGCACCGTGGAGCTACGTATCCCCAAGCTGCGCAAGGGCAGCTACTTTCCCGGCTTCCTGGAGCCCCGCCGCCTGGCCGAGAAGGCGCTCACGGCAGTGGTGCAGGAGGCCTATATCCACGGCGTCTCGACGCGATCGGTCGACGACCTCGTCAAAGCAATGGGGATGAGCGGCATCTCCAAGAGCCAAGTCTCGCGGCTCTGTGCGGAGATCGACGAGAAGGTGAAGGCGTTCCTGGGCCGCCCGATCGAAGGGGATTGGCCGTATCTGTGGATCGACGCCACCTATGTGAAGGTGCGCCAGAACGGCCGTATCGTCTCGGTCGCCGTGATCGTGGCGGTCGGTGTCAACGGCGACGGCCGGCGCGAGGTCCTCGGCATGGACATCGGCCCCTCCGAAGCCGAGACCTTCTGGACGGCATTCCTGCGCAAGCTCGCCCGCCGCGGGCTGCGCGGCGTCAAGCTGGTGATCTCGGATGCCCACGAAGGCATCAAGGCCGCGGCCGCCAAGGTGCTCAATGCGAGCTGGCAGCGCTGCCGCGTGCACTTCATGCGCAACGTGCTGGCGCACGCCGGCAGGCAGGGCCGCCGCGTCGTCTCCGCCTTCATCGCCACTGCCTTCGCCCAGGACGACGCCGAAGCCGCCAGAGCCCAATGGCGACGGGTCGCCGATCAACTGCGTCCCAAGCTTCCCAAGCTTGCGGCCTATCTCGACGAGGCCGAAGCCGACGTGCTCGCCTATATGACCTTCCCCGCCCAGCACCGCGCCAAGCTGCACAGCACCAACCCGATCGAGCGCCTCAACGGCGAAATCAAGCGGCGAACCGACGTGGTCGGCATCTTCCCAAACGAGGACGCCATCGTGCGCCTCGTAGGAGCAATCCTACTCGAGCAGAACGATGAATGGGCCGTCCAGCGCGCCCGCTACATGAGCCTGGAAACCATCGCGCCCTTGAGCGATGATCCCGCCGTCAACCTGCCGGCAATCGCAGGCTGACCTGTCCGGCCTATGCCGGCGATCGCGCCGACCCGTCGCCAGCTACACCACGCCAAGGGACACGATCGGCCTTTGTCGATTCTGGAGAGCTGATTCCCTGTACCTTCTTATGGCACGATCCCGGAATTACCCCATGTGCAAAAACGTTCTGGCGGCAGCATTGACGCCTCGTGACTTCGGCCGCGTGGCCGTGCCTGGTCATTTTCCCGGATTTGTCGGCTCTGGCCTCGTCCTCTCGGCTCGACGCCCTCGTTCCGAGCGCGGATCATCCGCAGCAATTCCAGCCCCTGGATGTCGGGAAGCCCGAGATCGAGGATGATCAGACCCAACTTCGAGGGTTGGACGTTTGATGGCGTTTAAAAAGGCGCGCAAATGCTGGGTTTCTGCGCCCGCGTTCGATATTGTGGTGCTAAATGATGTAGATGTTCGGCGCGCTTTATCTTGACCGAATCGCGCTTT
>NZ_DATBFE010000048.1:0-46096 GCF_036558665.1 Reyranella sp.
CCCCCACCAGAAGGCGAAGCGGTCGAGAAAGACGGTAGACTCGGTGCCGAAGGTGAGGCGGCCGTAGAGGTAGTCGACGAAGGCGGTCGAGGGTGGCCAGAGGAGCGCCGCGAGCAGCGCCGCCTCGAACCAGCGCGGGCCCCTGGTGCGGCGCGCGTGGATGATCGCCATCGAGATCACGTAGGGCAATGGCACCAGCACCTTGTACCATTCGACGGCGCTCTGCGAGAGCGCCATCGCGATCCAGGTGTCGCCGATCACGTCGTTCACGATCACCATGGCGGCGATCGCAAGCCACAAGAGCAGCGTCAGTCCCGGCCGGATCATGCGGCGTGGATCACGCCGCCCGAGCGCGACGCTGGAGTTCGGCGAGGCAGGCCGCGCGATCGGCCTCGAAGTCGCCCGCCACCCACCAGTCCTCGACGGCGGAAATCAACGCACCGATCCGGGGGCCGGGCGCGAGGCCCATCCTGAGCAGATCGCCGCCATTCACCGGCAATTCGGGCGGCGTCCAGCTTCCGGCGAGCGCGAGCGCGCCGCGCCAGTCGCCCGGCGTGTCGACCGCGAGCAACAGCCGGTCGACGTAGAGCTTGTTGCCGAGGCGATAGATGCCAGCGCGCCACGCCCGCAGGCCGCCGGAAAGATCGAGCACGGGCTCGCGCGCCAGCATCACGCCGAGCCGCAGCGAGTCCTGGGTCGAGAGTCTCAGCCGCTTGCCGATCGCCGTCGCATCCGTCCCGACGGGCAGGATCGCCGCCAGCCGGCGCAGCCTGTCCGGTGCGGACTCGCGCGCGATCAGCGTCCGGAGCCGTGCGGCCCCGGCATATTCCGGCAGCCAGCGATCGAGCGTACCCGCCTCGACCATCGCCTCGAGCGCATCGGCCGGCGCCGGCGCCTCGAGCAGGCGCAGCAGCTCCCTGGCGACGCGTTCGCCCGAGAGCGCGCCCAAGGTTCCGGCGTTGCGCCGGCAGGCCTCGAAGCCTGCCGCGTCGAGCGGCGGCCGGCCATACCAGGCATGGAAGCGGAAGAAGCGCAGCACGCGCAGGCGATCCTCGGCGATGCGCCGGTCGGCATCGCCGATGAAGCGCACGCGTCCGGCGGCGAGATCGGCGCGGCCGTCGAACGGATCGTAGAGCGTACCGTCGCGATCGGCATAGAGCGCGTTGAAGGTGAAGTCGCGGCGCGACGCATCCTCCAGCCAGTCGTCGGTGAAGGCGACGACGGCGCGCCGGCCGTCGGTCTCGACGTCGCGTCTGAGCGTCGTGAGCTCGAAGGTGCGGCCCTCGGCGAGGGCGGTCACCGTGCCGTGCTTCACGCCGGTCGGGATCGCCTTGACGCCGGCCGCCCCGAGGGCGGCGAGCACCGTTTCCGGCGCCTTGTCGACGGCGAGGTCGATGTCGTCGATCGCGCGGCCGAGCAGTGCGTTGCGCACGCAGCCGCCGACGAAGCGCGCCGTGATGCCGGCCGCTTCGAGCGCGGCGAACAGGCGGTGCGACGGTCCGTCGTCCATCCAGGCCGGCGGGTCGAGGCGCGCGCCGGGCTTCATGGCGCGAAGAGTCCGCCATAGCCCTGGCTCTGGGTGAAGAACATCAGGAGGACGCCGACGATGACGCAGACGAGGCCCGCGATCGCCAGCCAGGTGAGCGGGAGGTCCTGCCATTCCGGCAGGGTGCCGGCGAGCTTGCGCTCCTCCTTGATCTTGACGCCCCACGCCCAGAGGAAGAAGGCGGCGGTCGGCGCCGTCACCAGGACGATCACCAGCAAGAGGATGCGCATGGCGCCTTCCCGATCAGACCCTCCCCTTGGCGGGCGCCGCCAAGGGGAAGTCGATCCATCAACCGTGTCGTCCGGGTCGCGCGCGGCAACCCGTGCACCGGGGCGACCGACCCTTCGCGATGCTGATCAAGGATCCCTCGCCGCGCTCGGGATGACGCCTTCCTTGCCGCTCGAGTCATGTCCGGCCGCCGCTGGTCAGGATGAAGTGCAGGTTCTTCAGCATACCGGCGGTGGCGCCCCAGATGTAGCGCTCCCCATAGGGCATCGCGTAGAAGCGCCGCTCGCGGCCCTGGTAGAGGCGGCTGCCGATCTGGTGATTGACCTCGTCGAGGAAGTGGTCGAGCGGCACCTCGAAGACGTCGGCCACCTCGCGAGGGTCCGCGTGAAGGGTGAATCCGGGCCGCACAATGCCGACGATCGGTGTGATCTCGTACCCTGTCCCGGTTCGATAGGGATCGATGGCGCCGACCACATCGACGAAGCGGCGCGCCAGACCCACCTCCTCCTCGGTCTCGCGCAGCGCCGTCGCCACGGCGTCGGCGTCGCCTTCCTGGCGGCGACCGCCGGGAAAGGAGATCTGGCCGGCATGACTGGGCATGTCGTCGGTGCGCTGGGTGAGCAGAACCGTCACGCCCGGCGCGCGTTTGACCAGCGGCACCAGCACCGAGGCCGGCCGCCAGTCCTGCGGCGCGGACGCGATACCGCTCAGGGAAAGGTCGCTGCCGAGAGGAGGCGGGTCCACGGGCAAGCCCGATGCCAAGCGAGTGCTTCGTTCACGCACCCGGCGCACAATTTCGTCAACCGTCATGCCCTTGTTCCGGCCTCAATTCTGGGCTTCCCTCAATCCCGATCCCATCGACAACAGGAGCGCCTCGTGGCCCCCGACACCTCGACCGCCACCGACGCCGACGCCCAAGCCGCCCTGGCCGATATCGAGCGGCTGGGCGGCCAGTTGCGTGCCGCCCGGACCGCCATCGGCAAGGTCATTTATGGCCAGCAGGATGTCATCGATCAAACCCTGGTTGCGCTCCTGTCCGGAGGTCACATCCTGCTGATCGGCGTCCCGGGGCTGGCCAAGACCAAGCTGGTCGAGACGCTGGGCGTCGTGCTGGGCATGGATGCGAGGCGCATCCAGTTCACGCCCGACCTGATGCCGGCCGACATCCTGGGCTCGGAGGTGCTGGAGGAAACCGACGCCGGTCGCCGCTCTTTCCGCTTCATCCAGGGACCGGTCTTCGCCCAGCTCCTGATGGCTGACGAGATCAACCGCGCGAGCCCGCGCACCCAGTCGGCGCTCCTGCAAAGCATGCAGGAACGGCACGTGACGGTGGCCGGCAAGCGGTACGACCTGCCGCTCCCCTTCCATGTGCTGGCGACCCAGAATCCGCTGGAGCAGGAAGGCACCTATCCCCTGCCCGAGGCCCAGCTCGACCGCTTCCTGCTGCAGGTCGATGTCGGCTATCCGGACGAGGAGGCCGAGCGCCAGATCATGATCGCCACCACCGGCGCCAACATCCCGACGGCGACCCAGGCCTTGACACCGGGCGACCTGATGGCGGCCCAGGCCTTGGTCCGCCGCCTGCCGATCGGCCAGAGCGTGGTCGATGCGATCCTGAAGCTGGTCCGCGCCGGCCGTCCGGAGACGAGCGATCTCGATGTCGTGCGCCAGCGCATGGCTTGGGGACCGGGGCCGCGGGCCAGCCAGGCCTTCATGCTGGCCTGCCGCGCCCGCGCCATCATCCAGGGACGGCTGGCGCCCTCGGTCGACGACGTCGCGGCCCTGGCCGGACCCATCCTCCGCCACCGCATGGCGGTCAACTTCTCGGCGCGCGCCGAGGGCATCACCATCGATTCGGTGATCGACCAGATGTGCGCGCGCCTGGCCTAGGCATTGCAACGCCCGAACTGATGGCTGCGTCGACTTTCAATCGCTCGCTCGAGCTTGCCGGCACTCTTCCCCCGCTGATGGTGGCGGCCGATCGTGTCGCCGCGACCGTGATCCAGGGCGTACATGGTCGCCGCCGCGTCGGCCAGGGCGATGCCTTCTGGCAATACCGCCAGTATCGTGACGGCGACAGCGCAAGCCGCATCGACTGGCGCCAGAGCGCGCGCAGCCGCAGCCTGTTCGTGCGCGAGACGGAATGGGAAGCCGCGGCCAGCGTCTGGCTGTGGCGCGATGCCTCGCCCTCGATGCAGTACGCCTCGCTGCGCAACTTCGACACCAAGGCCCAGCGCGCCGAGCTGATCGTGCTGGCGCTCGCCAATCTCCTGACCGACGCCAGCGAGCGGATCGCCATCCTGGGTGGCGGCATGCGGCCGAGCTCCGGGCGCGTCGCGGTCCGTCGCCTGGCGGAGGCCTTCGCCGCCGAAATGCAGAACGGCGAGAAGCTCCCCAGCCTGCCGCCGCTGGTGCCCTTGCCGGCGCATGGAACGGTGGTGCTGGTGTCCGACTGGCTCGACCCTCTCGACCGGATCGAGGCGGTCGTGCGCCACTATGCGAGCGCCGGCGTGCGCGGCCATCTCGTCCAGATACTCGATCCGGCCGAGGAGGATCTGCCGTTCAACGGCCACGTGAAGTTCGAAGGCCTCGAGGCGGAAGGCCAGCACACGATCCGCCGCGTCGAGACCGTGCGCGAGGCTTATGGCGCCCGGCTCGCCGCCCAGCGCGAGGGCCTGCAGCGCCTCGCCCGTCCGGCCGACTGGACGGTGCATCTGCACCGGACCGATCGACCGGCGCAAACCGTGCTGCTTTCTCTTTACCTGGCGATGGCCGATCTGCGTCGCCTGAATGCGGCTTGACATGAGGTGCGCCTTCGGCATGGGCCGCTGCTTCTTCTTATGGACCGCGCGCATCTTGCGCGCTCATGAGCGAGCTGGAAGCTCGCGGTCCATAAAATGCGCCACTGCAGTGGCGCGCGCCGATGAACAGAGACCATGCTGAGCCTCGGCGCCTTCGCGTTCGCGGCGCCCGGCATGCTGGCGCTCCTGCTCGTGCTGCCCGTGATCTACTGGCTGCTGCGCATGATCCCGCCGTTGCCGCGGCTGGTGCGCTTTCCCGCGATCCGGCTGCTGATGGGGCTGGAACCGACCGAGCAGACGCCGATGAAGATCCCGTGGTGGCTGCTTCTGCTGCGCCTGCTGCTCGCCACCGCGCTGATCCTGGCCGTCGCCAAGCCGCTCCTCAATCCGCAGGCCGATTTGCCGGGCCGAGGGCCGCTCCTGCTGGTGATCGATGACGGCTGGGCGTCGGCGCCGGGCTGGACGGCGCGCATCGCCCATGCCGAGCGGCTGATCGACCGCGCCGAGCGCGGCGGACGCCCGGTCGTGCTGATGGGTACCGCGCCATCGCCGCTCGATGCCCCGGTGATGAAGCAGGGCGCCTTGCGGCCCGAGGAAGCGCGCACGCTTCTGCGGGCATTGCGGCCCAAGCCGTGGCCGACCGACCGGGCGGCGGCCGTCACCCAGCTCGATCGCATGGAGGTCGACGCGAGCGCCTACGCCGTCTGGCTGAGCGACGGTCTCGAGGACCCGGGCACCGACAAGCTGAGCGCGCGCCTGCGGCAGTTCGCCGGGCTCGAAGTCGTGCTGCCCGACCAGGCGACAACGCCACTCGTGCTCTTGCCGCCCGACACCGAGGGCCGCGACCTCAGGGTGCGTGCCTTGCGCCCTGCGGCCAATGGGCCGCGCAAGACGGCGATCCGGGCCGAGGATGACCAGGGCCGCGTCGTGGCGCGCATCGACCTCGACTTTGCGGCAACCAGCACCCAGGGCGAAGGGGTGCTGGCCGCGCCAGTCGAGTTGCGCAACCGGATGACACGCCTCGATATCGAAGGCCAAGGTGGCGCCGGCAGCACCGTGCTGCTGGACGAGCGTAGCCGCCGCCGGCCGGTCTCGATCCTGGGCGAGCGCGCCTCGGCCAACGGTCAGCCGCTCTTGCAGGAAGTCTATTTCCTCGAGCGGGCGCTCGATCCCTATGTGAGCCTGAGTGTCGGCGATCGCGAGAACGTCCTCACGCGCAACACCGCAGTCCTGCTGGTTCCCGACAGTTCGGCGCCGTCGCCTAACGACCGTGAGGAGATCGCCAAATGGATCGAGCAGGGCGGCGTTGCGGTGCGCTTCGCCGGGCCCAACCTCGCGGCGGGCGGCGACAATCTCGTGCCGACGCCGCTGCGGCTCGGCGACCGGGCGCTCGGCGGCGTCATGAGTTGGGGAACCCCCGCAACCCTGGCCGAGTTTCCGGCCAACAGCCCGTTCTTCGGCATTCCGATCCCGAAGGACGTCCGCATCTCGCAGCAAGTGCTGGCCGAACCGACACCTGACCTCAGCGACAAGACCTGGGCGCGCCTGACGGATGGCACGCCGCTGGTCACCGCAGAGAAGCGCGGCAAGGGATACCTCGTGCTGGTGCATACGACGGCCAACACCAATTGGAGCAATCTTGCCCTGTCCGGCCTTTTCGTCGACATGCTGCAACGGCTGGTGCTGCTGTCGCGCGGCATTGCGGGCGACGGGATCAACAAGGCATTGAAGCCGTGGCGCACCCTCGACGGCTTCGGCCGGCTCGGCGCGCCACCGGCGGGGGTACAGATGCTGCCGGCCGACGCGAACAGGAGCTTCAAGCCCAAGCCGACCACCCCGCCCGGCCTGTACGGCGACGAGAACGCCCATGTCGCGTTCAATCTCGGCGACCATGTCGATCCGCCCAAACCACTGGTTCTGCCCGCAGGTGTCGCCACCGATCGCCTGTCCGAAGGCGGCGAGACCGATCTGTCCCGTTGGTTCCTGCTTGCGGCGGCGATGTTGCTGCTGGGCGACTTCCTGATCTCGCTGTGGCTGCGCGGCATGCTGCCGCGCGCGGTACGGCTGCGGCGCGCCGCAACGGCAGCGCTCCTGATCGCCATGGCCGGCCTGCTCGCGATCCCGCAGCGTGCTCAGGCACAAACGTCGCCGGCGCCTCCTGCGCAAATCCAGCCGCCCGACAAGACGGGCGCCACGCCGACTGCAGAGAAGACCCCGCCGCCGCCACTTTCGGAGGAGGAGGCGCTGCGCGGCGCCCTCGACGTCCGGCTCGCCTATATCGTCACCGGCGACAAGGACGTCGACGATACCAGCCGCGCCGGACTCGAAGGCCTGAGCGAGGTGCTGCGCAGCCGCACTTCAGTCGAGCCGGCCGATCCTGTGGCGCTCGATCTCGATCGCGACGAGCCGCGGCTCTATCCCCTCATCTACTGGCCGATCACCTCGACACAGCCGAACCTGACGCCGCGTGCATCGGCTGCGCTCGACCGCTATCTGAGGACCGGCGGCATCGTCTTCGTCGACACGCGCGACCAGCAGATGAGCTTCGACCGGCCGGCCAACGGCAATCCCGACCTCAAGCGTCTGCTGGGGGCGATCGAACTGCCACCGCTGGTCAGCATGCCGTCCGACTACGTCTTGACCAAGTCGTTCTATCTCCTGTCCGACTTTCCGGGCCGCTGGCAGGGTGGCAAGATCTGGATCGAGGCGGGCAACGGTCGCGTGAATGACGGTGTCGCCACGATCATGATCGGCTCGAACGACTATGCCGGCGCCTGGGCCGTCGACCAGCGCGGCCGCGGCCTGATGCCGGTGTCGCCCGGTGGCGAGACGCAGCGCGAGATGGCGTTCCGCTTCGGCGTCAACCTCGTCATGGTGGCCCTCACCGGCAACTACAAGGACGACGCGGTGCATCTCCAGGACATCATGCAGAGGCTGCGCCGATGAACATGTCCTCGGCCGTCTCGGTCGCCTTCGACCCGCTGCTGTCCTGGGCGACATTGGCGGTGCTGGGCGGCATTGGACTGCTGCTCGTGCTGGCGGGTCTGCGCGCCAGCGCCCGGGGCACGTTGTGGCGGGTTGGCGCGGTCGCCGTCGTGCTGGCTGCGCTCGCCAATCCCTCGCTGGTGGAGGAGAAGCGCAAGCCGATCGCCGACGTGGCGCTCATCATGGTCGACGACAGCGATTCGATGTCGATCGGCGACCGTCGCCAGCAAGTCCAGGCGGCGCGCGAGATGCTGAAGCGCAAGTTCGGCCAGGAACAGGGGCTCGAAGTGCGCGAAGCCGTGCTGCCGCCCTCGCGCATCCAGCTCGGCAGCGAACGGCCGGGCGGCACCCGGCTGATCGAGGCGATGCGCTCGGCCCTGGTCGACGTGCCGCCCGAGCGACTGGCGGGTGTCGTGTTGCTGACCGACGGCCAGGTCCACGACGTGCCGGCCGCCCTGCCGCCGGAGCTGGGCGGCGCGCCGCTGCATGCCCTGATCGCCGGCAAGAAAGGCGAGCGCGACCGCCTGATCACGGTCGAGCAGGCGCCGCGCTTCGGCGTGGTCGGGCATCAGGTAACGACCAAGTTCCGGGTCGACGATCCCGCAGGCGGTACCGCTCCGGTGACGGTGACGGTGGGCGGAGAGGTCGTGCGCCACATGGCGGTGCCGGTCGGCAAACTGGTGGAGCTGCCCCTCACCGTCGCCAATCCCGGCGAGAACATCGTCGAGCTGGAAACCGCCCCCGGACCGAGCGAGCTCACTCTCGACAACAACCGCGCGATCTTCACCATCAACGGCGTGCGCGACAGGCTGCGCGTGCTGCTGGTCTCGGGCGAGCCCTACCAGGGCGAGCGGGCGTGGCGGAACCTCCTGAAGAGCGACCCGGCGGTCGATCTGGTGCACTTCACCATCCTGCGCACGCCGCAGAAGGATGATTTCACGCCGGTCCGCGAGCTGTCGCTGATCGTCTTCCCGATGCGCGAGCTGTTCGAGCAGAAGCTGAAGGAATTCGACCTCATCATCTTCGACCGCTACGAGTCGGGAAACCTGATCACGCGCGACTACTTCCGCAACATCGCCGAGTACGTCAAGGACGGCGGCGCCTTGCTGGTCTCCGTCGGGCCGGTCTTCGCCACCCAGCGCTCGCTTTATCGTTCGCCGCTCGGCGCCATCCTGCCGGCGGCGCCGTCAGGCGACGTGCTCGAGCAGAGCTTCAAACCCAAGGTCACCGACATCGGCCGGCGCCATCCCGTGACAGCCGACCTGCCGCAGGAAGGCGTGCCTGGCAAGGATCCGCAATGGGGCCGCTGGTTCCGCGTCGTCACGTCCCACGCCGAGAAGGGCCACACCATCCTCTCCGGCGCGGACGACCAGCCGCTGGTCGTGCTCGACCGCGTCGGCAAGGGCCGTGTGGCGCAGGTCATGTCCGACCAGCTTTGGCTCTGGAACCGCGGCATCGATGGCGGCGGGCCACAGCCGGAACTGGTGCGCCGCACGGCACACTGGCTGATGAAGGAGCCCGACCTCGAGGAGGAGGCGCTACGCACCAAAGCGGTCGGCGGCCATATCGAGATCACGCGCCGCACGCTCGCCACCAGCTTCCCGGACGTCACCATGACGGCGCCCGGCACGCCACCCAACGGCGGCGCCCAGCGCAAGCTCAAGCTCACGGAAGTCGAGCCCGGTCTCGGACGTGCCGTGGTCGACGTCGACAAGCCCGGGCTCTATCGCTTCGACGACGGCACGCTGCATACGGTCGCTGCCGTGGGCAATCCCGACCCGCTCGAATTCTCCGACGTGCGCGCGACCGACGCGAAGCTAAAGCCTCTCGTGGAGGCCTCTAATGGCGCCTTGATCTGGCTCGCTGACCATTCGAGCCCCGAGATCCGCTCGGTTCGGCCCGGCCGCGCGGCTGGCGGTTCCGACTGGATCGGCCTGCGCCGCAACGAGGGCTACACGGTCGCCGGCATCAACCAGACGCCCCTCCTTCCCGGCATCCTGGTCGCAGTCGCCTTCCTGCTGGCACTGGGCAGTGCCTGGTGGCGCGAGGGTCGCTGAGCGGCGCCGACAGTTCGGAATTCAGCGAAACATCTCGCATCCGTCCCGTGGCATCGATCCCCCTGGAAGGAGGACGTGGCCATGAACATGAAGAATCGTTTTCACTCCGACAATCGGCCTGCCATCGAAACTGCCCGCCGCATCTACCATGCCTGGGACGAGGCGCTCGGCCGCAAGGATCTCGAGGCATCGCTCGCCCTCTATGCCGAGGACTGCACCCTCGAAAGCCCGCTGGTCCGTCATCTGCTGGGCGCCGCCAGCGGTGTAGTCCGCGGCAAGGCCGATCTGCGCGCCTTCGTCGAAGAAGTCTTCAGGACCCAGCCACCACAGCGCAAGCGCGACCGTCACGGCTTCTTCACGGACGGCACGCGGCTGATCTGGGAGTATCCGCGCGTCACCGCCGACGGCGAGCAGTTCGATCTGGTCGAAGTCATGGAACTGGAGGACGGACTGATCCAGCACCACCGCGTCTATTGGGGATGGTTCGGATTGAAGCATCTGCAGGAAGGCGGCCATCGCGACAAGTGATCGACGCAGCTTTTCCTCCCGCACTTCATCCAGGGAGGAGCGCTTACCAATCCGAAACTTGATCGAGCCGGACCGGGCGCCATCTTGGGAGCCGAGAGGTATCCCATGATCGAACGCAGGCCCTTCGAGAAACTGGGCAAGTCGAACCACGGCTGGCTCGATGCCAATTTCCACTTCAGCTTCGCGGAGTATCGCGATCCCGCGCGCGTTCATTGGGGCGCACTGCGCGTCTGGAACAACGACCGCATCGCGCCGCAGTCGGGCTTCCCGCCGCATCCCCATCGCGACATGGAGATCGTGACCTACGTCATCCGGGGCGCGATCACCCATCGCGATCACCTTGGCAATCAGGGCCGTACGGACGCCGGCCAAATCCAGGTGATGAGCGCGGGCAACGGCATCCAGCACGCCGAATACAACATGGAGCAGGGCGAGACCGAGCTGTTCCAGATCTGGATCCTGCCCAACCGGCAGGGCGTGCCGGCACGCTGGGAGACGGTGCAGTTCCCCGCCGCGGCGCGCGACGGCAAGCTGGTGCCGCTGGCATCGGGCCGCGGCCACGAGGGCGCGATCCCGCTTTATGCCGATGGCGCGCTGTTTGCCGGAACACTGAAGGCAGGCCAGACGATCCACCAGACGCTCGACGGCAAGCCCGCCTACCTCGTGCCCGCCAAGGGCAAGATCGAGGTGGTGGGCCGCGACGGCAAGGTCGTGGCTGCCAATGCCCGCGACGGCGTGGCCGTCGTCGACGAGGCCGAAATCGAGCTCAAGGCGAGCGAGGACGCCGAGATTGTGCTGGTCGAAACCGACAAGCTGAACTGACCTCGACGGCCGCCCGCTTTCATGTTCATTCTCCAGGGGAGAGGAACACGAGAGGGAGCGGCTGCATGGCCTACAGAGGTTTCGATCTGACCGGCAAGGTTGCGCTGGTAACGGGCGGCAACGGCGGCATCGGTCTCGGGATGGCGGATGCACTGGCCGAGGCGGGCGCCGATGTCTGCATCTGGGGCACGCGCGCCGAGAAGAACGAGAGGGCCGCAAACCAGCTCAAGAGGCACGGCCACAAGGTCCACGCCCAGATCGTCGACGTCGGCGACGAAAAGCAGGTCGAGACGGCTTTCGCCGAGACGCTGAAGGTGATGGGCCATGTCGACAATTGCGTCGCGAACTCCGGCGTCTCGGGCCGGGGCAAGGGCTCGATCCTCGAGATGGACTACGAGGAATGGCGCCGCGTCATGCGCGTCAATCTCGACGGCGTGTTCTTCACCTTCCGTGCCGCGGCCAAGCACATGGTCGAGCGCGGCAAGGGTGGCTCGCTGGTCGCGATGGCGAGCACGGCGGCGATCGAGGGTGCGGCGCGCTCCAGCCACTATGGCGCCAGCAAGGGCGGCGTCTGCGCCATGGTGCGCGCCCTCGCCGTCGAGCTCGCCCGTTACAGGATCACGGTGAACTCGATCCTGCCGGGCTGGATCGAGACCGAGATGACGGCGAATGCCTTCGGCAATCCGAAGTTCGCAGGCAATGTGATGCCGCGCATCCCCGAGCGGCGCTGGGGCAGCGGCGCCGATTTTGGTCCGATCGCAGTCTATCTGGCGAGCGGCGCCACTCAATACACGACAGGACGCGACTTCGTCATCGATGGCGGCTATACCCTGTTCTAGATCTCGAATCGGCAGGGGAGCGACATGATGAACAAGTGGGCGAGCATGGCGGCGATTGTCCTCGCGGTTTCGGCGGCGCCCGCCTGGGCGCAAAGCACCAGGACCGCGGCTACGGTCAAGCCAGTGCCGACGCCCGGTGAGGAACGCTATGTCGGGTACTACTATCCCAAGCCAACCTCGACCGAGACCTATACATCCCAGATGCAGACGATCGCCGGCGTGGATCGCGCCCAGCGCATCCAGTTCGTGACGGTGGTTGCGCAAGGCACGCTGCAATCGAGCTATCGCGTTCCCTATGCCGTGTTCGCCAAGGGCGAGAAGGGCGACCATCTGATCATCGTCGGCCTGCAATCCGGCGAACTGAACACGATCTATCGCATCCGCGCGCTGCTGGCGAACATGACGACCATGTCGCGCACCTCGGCCTTCTTCCAGGAGCACACGGTCGCGGAGGATGCGACCTTCTTCGATCTCCTGAAGCTGCTCGGCTTCCACGACGTCACCGTGACCGACGGCGATAAGATCACGCACCAGGTGACGATCAAGTAGGATAGCGGCCGAGGGCGCGCGCCGCTCCAGTGGCACACTCCCTTTCGGGCGTCAGCACAACACCGATACAGGTCGCTGCCCCAACGGCTATGATCAAACTGGATTGATGGCAGGTGACAAGGGACTGATTTCCCGAAGCGTCGCGGAGAAGTCCGATGAAGGCGCTCGGTGTGCTCGTCCCTTGTCTCACACCGTTCATTGTCATCGGTATTGTCGGGAAGCGCTTCCTCCAGAAGCGCACGGAGGACGTTGATATCTCCAATGTCCGGCGCCGTAGCTCACCCTCTCCGTGATACCCTATGGCAGCTCCGCCAATAGGAGGGGACGATAGTGGAACTGCGCAGGCGATCGATTGTCCTCGGTCTTTCCGCGTTGACGTTTGCAGCAGCCGGGAGCCATCGAACCTCGGCCGCACCAGTACGAGCCGCGCCCGTCACCGACACCGACGATGAGTGGCAGGTTGCTTCGCCCGACAGCCAAGGTATCAGCGCGTCCGGTTTGGAAGAGGTGCTCGACGCGGGACATTCGGTCTACTCGCTGCGAAGCCTTGTCGTCGTCCGCAACGGATATCTGATCGCCGAGCGGTACTACGGCGCAGCCGCATACTCTCTGTTGACCATTTTTTCGATCACCAAGAGCATCTCTTCGTTGCTTGTGGGCATTGCCATTCACGAGGGCAAGATCAAGAACCTCGATCAGACCCTAGGCGAGTTGCTACCGGAGGCAGCTGCCCGTCATCCCGAAGCGAGGATCAACCAAGTCACGTTAGCTCGCATCCTTACTCAACGGACCGGACTGGAATACGACGACAACAATGTTGCGCCGCTCGTCGCTGCGAAGGACGCGGTGTCGTATGTCCAGCTCCTGCCCCTTGGTCGCAATGATCCGCCCAATTGGGTGTACAGCAACGCAGGTTGCTCCCTCCTGTCCCCCATCCTTCGCCGCGCCGTCGGTGAAGCTATCGATGAGTATGCAAAGCAACGCCTGTTCTCGCCGCTGGGCATCACGGACTTCGAATGGGAACGTGACAACACGGGCAACCCATTGTCGTGGAGGGGCCTTCGCCTTCGCACACGCGACCTAGCAAAGATCGCCTGGATAATGGCTGATGGTGGACAATGGCAGGGAAAGCAGGTCGTTCCGGCCGACTGGGTCAGGGACAGCACGACCTCCCAGGTTCAGGTCGGCACGACACTCCCTCCCATCAGCGATCCTGGCTATGGCTATCTGTGGTGGACCGGAACATTGAAAGGCCGGCCAGCAGCTTGGGGCTGGGGTCACGGATCGCAGTTTGCGATGATTGTACCGTCGCTGCGTTTGGCTATCGCGACTAACGCTCAAGCAGGCAGTTACCAGCGCACGCGCGCGCAAGATCAGCAGGTGATGGCTCTCCTGACGCAAATTGTCGAGTTGACGACATAGCGACTCTTCTCTGGACTTTAAGGTCCGCTATGCCTCCATCTCGAGCACGACCTTGCCGACCACCTTGCGGTCGAGGAGCGCCCGGAAGGCATCGGCCGCCCGCTCGAGAGGGAAGCGATGGGAGACGTGCGGGCGCATGACGCCGAGCGCCGCAAGCCGTGGCAGCTGCTCGAGGTAGTCGCGGCCCAGTTCTGGCGAAAGGCGTCGTGCGGTCTCCCCGGCGCGTACACCCAGGATCGATAGTCCCTTGATCAGCACGTGGTTGGACATGACCCTGCTCGGCCCGCCTGATGTGAAACCCACGACCAGCAAGCGCGCGCCGTAGGCGGCCGCGCGCACCGATTTCTCCAGTATCTCGCCGCCCACCGGATCGTAGATCACATTGGCGCCCTTGCCCGCGGTCAGCTCCTTCACCGCAGCGACAAAGTCGGCCGTGCGATAGTTCACGACTTCGTCGGCGCCCTTCGCCTTCACGATGGCGAGCCGCCGGTCGTTGCTGCCGGTCGCGATCACACGTGCTCCCAGATGCTTGCCGAGCTGCACGGCAGCGAGCCCGACGCCGCCCGACGCGCCATGCACCAGCAGCACCTCGCTTTCCCTGAGCTGGGCGCGATGGACCAGCGAATGGTAGGCGGTCTGCGCGCCGACGCGAAACCCCGCTCCTTCGGCATAAGACCAGCCGGCCGGCAGTCGGAGCAGCGGGCTCCTGGCCGGCACCTTCACATATTCGGCGAAGGCACCCGGCCGCACACCGAAGATCACCCGGTCGCCTTTCCGCCAATTCGTTACCCCGACACCGAGAGAATGGACCACGCCTGCGCCTTCCACGCCCGGAATGAATGGAAGTTCCGGCATGTGCTGATAGGTGCCGGCGACTGTGAGAATGTCGGGAAAATTGACACCTGCGGCCCCGACCCTGATCACGATCTCGGCCGGACCCGGCTCGGGATTCGGCCGTTCCTCGATCTTCAGGACAGACGGTTCACCCAGTCGGTCGCACACGACAGCGCGCATGGCGCTAGTCGAGCTCGAAGGCGTTCTTGTAGTCGAGCTTGAGCGACGGGTCCTGATCTTCCTTCTTCAGGAAGCAGTTGCCGACCACCAGCACCTCGATCTCGCTGCCCATGAAGCAGCGGAAGGCGTCCTCGGGCGTGCAGACGATCGGCTCGCCGCGCACATTGAACGAGGTATTCACCAGCACCGAGCAGCCGGTCCTGGCCTTGAAAGCCTGCAGGAGAGCGTGGAAGGCCGGATTGGTCTCCTTGTGCACGGTCTGGACGCGCGCCGAATAGTCGACATGCGTCACCGCCGGGATGTCCGAGCGCGGCACGTTCAGCTTGTCGATGCCGAACAGCTTTTCCTCTTCGGCCGTCATCGCGCGGCGGCGGCGCTCTGTCACCGGCGCCACCATCAACATGTACGGGCTGTCGCTCTTGATGTCGAAGTACTGATCCACATCCTCGCGCAGCACCGCGGGCGCGAAGGGCCGGAACGACTCGCGGTACTTGACCTTGAGATTGAGCGTCTTCTGCATCGTGGGCGAGCGCGCATCGCCCAGGATGGAGCGCGCCCCGAGCGAGCGCGGGCCGAATTCCATGCGGCCCTGCATCCAGCCCACGGCTTTCGCGTCGGCAAGCGCCTGGGCCGTCTGGTCGATGATCTGGTCGCGCGTCAGCCGCGTGAACCTGGCACCCGCCTCGGCGAGGCGCTTGGCGATCTCCTCCTCACCGAACTCGGGACCGAGGTAGGAGCCGGCCATACCGTCCATATGCCCGTTGAGCTTGCGCGGCTGCCCCATGAAGCCGTGGTAGGCCGCAAAGGCGGCGCCCACCGCGCCGCCGGCATCGCCCGCCGCGGGCTGCACCCAGATATCGTCGAACAAGCCCTCGCGCAGGAGCTTGCCGTTGGCGACGCAGTTCAGCGCGACACCGCCGGCGAGGCAGATCTTCTTCGCTCCGGTCTCCTTCTTCACCGAGCGCCCGAGCCGCAGCACGATCTCCTCGGTCACGGCCTGCACCGAGGCGGCGAGATCCATATGGTGCTGGGTGAGCAGCTCCTCGGGCTTGCGTGCCTTGCCGCCGAACAGCTCGCCGAACCTGTCGTTGGTCATGCGCAGGCCGGTGCAGTAGTCGAAATACTGCTGGTCGAGGCGAAAGGTGCCGTCCTCCTTGAGATCGACGATCTTGTCGAGGATCAGCTCCTTGAACCTGGGCTCACCATACGGGGCGAGCCCCATGACCTTGTATTCGCCGGAATTGACCTTGAAGCCCGTGTAATAGGTGAAGGCCGAGTAGAGCAGCCCGAGCGAATGCGGAAAATGGATCTCCCGCAGCATCTCGAGCTTGTTGCCCTGGCCCCAGCCGAGCGACGTGGTCGCCCATTCGCCGACGCCGTCCATGCAAAGGATGGCGGCCTCCTCGAACGGCGACGGAAAGAAGGCCGAGGCGGCATGGCTCTGATGGTGCTCGCCGAACAGCAGGCGCCTCTGCCAGTCGAAGTCCGGCTGCCACTTCTTCATCTCGTCGCGCAGCAGCGTCTTCTGGAAAAGCTTCTCCTTCAGCCACAGCGGCATGGCCATGCGGAAGGAATTGAAGCCGCGCGGCGCAAAAGCGAGATAGGTCTCGATCAGCCGCTCGAACTTCAGGAACGGCTTGTCATAGAAGGCGACGTAGTCGACATCGGCCAGCTTGATGCCCGCCGCATCGAGGCAATACTGGACGGCATTCTGCGGAAAGCCCGAATCGTGCTTTTTGCGCGTGAAGCGCTCTTCCTGCACGGCCCCGACGAGGCTGCCGTCCTCGATCAGGGCGGCGGCGCTGTCGTGGTAGAAGGCGGAGATTCCCAGCACACGCATGACAGGCGTCTCGACTGCCTAGAACAGGGTATAGATGAACGGCGCGATCGCCGAGCCCTTCGTCAGCACGATCAGGCCGCCGAACACGACCATCATGATCAGGATCGGCAACAGCCAGAACTTCTTGCGCTCGCGCATGAAGGCCCAGAGTTCGACGATGATGGCGCCCATTTGCCTAACGATCCTTTCGAAATCAGAACTGGTTGCGCATCGATTGCGGAGGCGGTCCCGGCGGCGTCCGGTCGATCCAATAGCTCCTGGCGCTGCCGTCGAGCTTCAACCGCAGGAAGTCCTTGCCGAAGGCCCGCATGACGATCCCGATCGGCGTGATGGTGACGAAGAACAGCAGGCCGAGCACGATCGGGTTGACGACCTTGTAGAGCAGCAAGCCGAACTTCAGCCACAGCTTGTTGAGCGGATTGAGAATCCGCGGATAAACCAGCGCCACGGCCAGGAACGCCGCCGCCAGGGGCAGCGTCCAGTGCCAGCCCGAATGGCCGCGCCACCAGGAAAGGGCGCTCACCAGTGCAAAGAAGCCGGCGAAAACGAACCCGAAGCCTCGGTCAGTACCTGCCTTGACGTGATCGTCGCGCGAAAAGTCTTCGTGGAGCTGGCTGGTCGCCATCGATGTCGCTGGATCCCCTGAACGGGCCCTTAACTCTCTGATCGCCAACGCCAAGTCAATCGCCGGACCGTGCTCTTATTGCCGGGCTTTCCCCAGCTCGTGCTCCAGCAGTGCCGTAAGCGTCAGGCGCCAGATCGCACCAGCCCGCTCGACGCTCAGCCCGTCCCGGCGACGCAGCACGATCCAGGCGTCCAGCGACAAGGCCGCCCCGATCGCGTCGGCCAGTTCCTCGCGGGCCGCCTGATCCGCCAATGCCGCAAATTCGGGCTCGAATGCCTTGAACGTGGCATCACGCAACTGCTGGCGCAGTGCCAGACCGCGCTCCAGGAGCGCCGGATGACCGGCGAACTGGCCGGCCGCCACTCGCAAGGGAACGATCTTGTCGAAAAGCTCGACGAGACCCTGGATCAGCGCCTCGACGCGCGCCTCCAATGGCCGGTCGATGGTCGGCGGGGCCGTCATCTGGACGTTCTCGCCAACACTGTCGACGACAGTTACAAAAAGTGACTGTACGTCGCCGAAATGCTGGAAGACTGAGCGGACCGACACGTCCGCGCGCTTGGCCACCCCCACGACCGTGGGCGCTTCGCTGGTCTCCTCGATCATCGCCTTGGCGGCCTCGATGATCTTGCGGCGCGTGGCAGCGGCCCGCCGATTGCGCCCATCCGTCCGGACCATGTCGCTCACCTCTGCTGGCACGGCGTTGCCGCGCGGCATAACGGCTGCTTCGCTCATTTTCACTTTCCCGATCGTGTGAAGGAAAGACGGGTAGTCAAGGACCTCGCCCGTCGCCTATGGAGGGCGTGAGATAAAAGCCGACTGCGGCAGGAACAAGGTAAAGACGGTCGCACCGTGAAAAATATCAGCCATGCAAATATGCCCAGGGCGATCCTGTGGGATTTCGGCGGCGTAATTCTCAGCAGCCCTTTCGAGGCCTTCAGGCTCTATGAACGCGAAAGTGGACTTCCCGAAGATTTCATTCGCGGACTGAACGCGCGCAATCCAGACACCAATGCCTGGGCGAAAATGGAGCGAAGCGACGTCTCGCTCGAGGAGTTCGTCCGTCTGTTCGAGGCGGAAGCGCTCGATGCCGGGCACAAGATCGACGGTTGGCGTGTCCTGAACGCCGTCAGTGGCGACATTCGGCCGCAGATGGTCGAGGCCTTGCGCCGCTGCAAGGCCGCGTTCCGCGTCGCCTGCATCACCAACAACATGAAGTCCGGCGAAGGTCCGGCCATGACGCGCAGCCCGGAGAAGGCCGCTGCGGTTGCCGAGGTCATGGCGCTCTTCGAGCATGTGATCGAATCGAGCAAGCTCGGCATGCGTAAGCCCGACCCGCGCATCTATCGCCACGCTTGCGATCTTCTCGGCGTCGAACCCGAGCAGTGCGTCTATCTCGACGACCTCGGCATCAACCTCAAACCGGCGCGGATGCTCGGCATGCGCACCATCAAGGTCGGCGACCCCGATCTTGCGGTCGCCGAGCTCGAGGCGATGGTCGGCATTTCGTTGCGCTGACGAACGGAGGTTCCTTGAAACGGCCGCCTCGGCCTATCACCGCCAAGTACCTGCAGAACGCGGCGACGTTCTATCTCGAGCGCTACCCCGCCACTGCCGAAGGCTTGCGCCGCGTCCTGCAGCGCCGCGTACGCAAGGCGCACATCGCCCAAGCCGAGATAATGGACAACGTGCAACAGGCGATCGACGCCATCGTTGCCGGGTTTGTCGACGCGGGCCTGATCGACGACAAATCCTTCGCCCAGACCAAGGCCCGTGCCCTTCACAGGCGCGGTGTCTCGACCAAGCTCATGCGCCACAAACTGCGACTTGCCGGAATCGACGGCGACACTCTCGACCAGGCAATGGCCGGCCTCGACGAGGAGCTGCACACCGATCCGCGCCAGCGCGAATGGAAGGCCGCCGCTGCGCTCGCCCGCCGACGGCGCCTTGGCCCCTACCGGCCGGAAAAGGAACGCAAGGAGGCGCGGGCACGAGATCTGGCGACCATGGCGCGTGCCGGCTTCGACTACGACCTCGCGCGAAAAGTGATCGACGCGCCAAGCCTCGCGTCTCTGGACGAATCTTGAAGACCCGGCCAAGGTAACCCGCGGGGAGTTGAAGCATGACCGTCACTATCTGGCATAATCCGCGCTGCAGCAAATCCCGGCAGACGCTCGAACTGTTACGGAAGAAGGGCGTGACGCCGGTCGTTCGGGAATATCTCAAGGAGCCGCCGAGTAAAGCGGAGGTGGAAACCCTGATCGATCTGGTGGGCGGCGATCCCGCCGAGCTCATCCGCGATGGCGAGGCCGAATTCAAGGCCCTCAAAAAGAACGCGCGCGAACTCGGCAGAAGCGATATCGCCAGGGCAATTGCAGCTCATCCGATCCTGCTGCAGCGGCCGATCGTCGTCGCCGGCAAGCGCGCCGCCATCGGCCGGCCGCCCGAAGCGGTGTTGCCGCTCCTGAAGTAGATCCATGATCGGGCGCCTGCGCCTCTGGTCGGGTTACGTCCTCCTCGCCTACGTCACGACGCATCTGCTCAATCACGCGCTCGGCCTGGTGTCGCTGCGCGTGCTGGAGGCGGGCCGTCACTGGTTCGTCTTCGTCTGGCAGAGCCTGCCTGGCCAGACCATCCTCTATGGCAGCTTGCTCCTGCACCTTTCGCTCGCCTTCTGGGCGCTGTTTCGCCGCCGCACCCTCATGCTCTCGCGATGGGAGTGGACGCAGCTCGGCCTCGGCGCGCTGATCATTCCCTTCGGAGCCTTGCATGTGGTCGGCACGCGCATCGCCCACGACTACTTCGGCGTGCAGAGCGGCTATCCGTGGGTTCTGGGTTCACTCGTCGTCGGAACCTGGCTGGGGATCGTTCGCCAATTCGGCCTGGTCCTCTTGGTCTGGATCCACGCCTGCATCGGCATCCACTTCGCCTGGCGACTGAAGCCTTGGTATCGCACGTGGCTGCCGTTCCTCTACGCAGTCGCGCTGCTGGTACCGGCGGCGGGTCTCGGCGGTGCGGCCATTGCTTTGCGCGACTTCGCCGAGCTGGCGCAACGGCCGGGTTTTCTGAGGAGTGTCTTCGAACAGGCGCATGCGCCCGGCGCCGCGGGCGCGGCGTCTCTCCATGCGATCTCCAATACTTTGATGGGTGTCGCGATCGTCTTGTTGCTGGCGTGCCTCGTCGCTCGGCCGCTGCGCGATTTCTGGGAACGCCGCGCCGGTGCCGTAGTGCTCGCCTACGGCGACCGCAGAACCGCCTCGGCGCCGACCGGATTGAGCATCCTGGAGATGAGCCGGATCGCAGGCATACCGCATGCGTCGGTTTGCGGCGGCCGCGGCCGTTGCTCGACCTGCCGGGTACGCATCCGCGGCCCCGACCGTGCCCTGCTGCCGCCGGCCTCGCCGGAGGAACAGAAAGTGCTGGCCCGCGTCGGCGCGCCCGATGACGTCCGCCTCGCCTGTCAGCTCCGTCCCCCGCCGGGTCGCTATCGTATCACGCTGCTGCTGCCCGCCTCGGCGGGCCCGGTTGAAGCCTACCGACGGCAGCCCCAGGCGCATGGCGGCGAACGGTATGTCGCCATCCTGTTCGCCGACATGCGCGGTTTCACATCGATCTCCGAAGGTCGTCTTCCCTACGACGTCGTATTCATCCTGAATCGCTACTTCCGTGCGACCGGTCAGGCGGTGCAGGCTGCGGGTGGCAGGATCGACAAATTCATCGGCGACGGCGTGATGGCGATCTTCGGCCTCGATGCCGAGCCGCAAGCCGCCTGCCGTCAGGCGCTGGACGCCGCCCGCCGCATGGCCGTCGCGCTCGACGACCTCAACGAGGCCTTGTCGGGCGACCTCGACCAGCCGCTGCGCATCGGCATCGGGCTGCACGCGGGCTCGGCGATCGTGGGCGAGATGGGCTTCGAGCGCACGTCGTCCCTGACGGCGATCGGCGACACCGTCAACACGGCGAGTCGGCTCGAAGCCCTCACGAAGGATTTCGACGTCGAACTCGTGGTGTCGCAGGATCTGCTCGACCGCGCCGGCATGGACCTGCCGACTGCGGCGCGCCACGACGTCGAAATACGGGGCCGCCAGGGAAAGTTGACGGTGTGCGCGATGACCCACGCCACCGATCTCACGAGCTTGTCATCTTAATTTCGTTGCGTCGGCCGGTACGTCCAGAACAATCGGTCCAGCAAAGGGAGGCACTCATGCGTTCGACCCTACTCTCCGGCGTCGCGTTTCTTGCGTTGGCGCTTGCCGCGCCGGCCTACGCCGCAGGCGGCGGGAGCGACGGCGTGGACAGCACCCCCGCCAAGGTCACCGACTCCGGCTATGCGCGCGCCAAGGCCATGATCGAGGCGAAGGATTACAAGGGCGCCATGCCGCTCTTGCAGCAGGTCGTCGCCAAGGATCCGAAGAATGCCGACGCTTACACGCTCATGGGATATGCGACCCGCAAGTCGGGAGATCCCAACGGCTCGCTGCAGTATTACAACCAGGCACTCTCGCTCGATCCCAAGCACATCGGGGCGCACGAGTATATTGGCGAGGCCTATTTGATGCTGGATCGGCCAGCCGAAGCCGAACAGCAGCTCGCGCGCCTGGATACGATCTGCGTCTTTGGCTGCACCGAGTACCGCATGCTGAAGACGGCAATCGCGAGCTACAAGGCCGGCAAGAAGCCGACCAACTAGGGCTCTTCTCCGTGGCGTACGGCTCGCGCGCTCGGCGCATCCAAGCGCGCGAGGGCGCGTGCCGCCTCGAAAGCCTAATGCGCCATCAGCACCGGCACGGTCATGCTCGACAGCACCGTGCGGCTCGCGCCGCCCGTCACCATCTCGCGCGTGCGCGAATGGCCGTAGAGGCCCATCACGACCAGATCTGCCGAGCTGTCGGCCGCGCGCGAAAGGATGATGTCGCCAATGTCGGAATCGCTGGCGCTGTCGTGCAGCAGGGACGCCTTCACGCCATGGCGGCCGAGCCAGGCCATGAACTCGGACGCCGAGGCGGCGTTTGCCTCTTGCTCGTCCTTGGAGGAATCGATCGTCAGCACGGAGACGGTCTCCGCCTTCTTGAGGAGTGGCAGAGCGCCCATTGCCGCCCGTCCGGCCTCGCGACGACCGTTCCAGCACAACAGCACCTTGCCGCCGGGCACGCTGCTCACGCCGATATAGGGCACCACGAGCAGCGGGCGCTCGCTGGCCAGCGCCAACCGCTCCGGGAGATCGGGCTGCGCTCCCATCGTCACGGCGTCGCGCTCGCGCTGTCCGACCACGACGAGATCAGCGCCGTGCGCCAGTTGGGCCAGCGCCTCGTCGGCATAGCCGTCGGTTGTCCGCCACTGGGTCGGGCGGCCCTTGCCGGCCGTGCCTTTGTCGAACAGCGCCGCTGCAGCGTCCTCGTCGGTTTTCACCGAGGTTTCGTAGTTCCGGTAGAGCGCGTCCATGGCGAAGCTGCCGTCGCCGAAGACGGGAGCCTCGAACCGGGGACGGACGTAGGCGCCGATCAGATGCGCATCGAAGCGCGCGGCGAGGTCGAGCGCCACGCCGATGCGAACGGCGGCGGTTTTGCCGGCATCGCAATGCACCAGAATTGTCCTGTACCCCATGACTCCTCCCTGACGGTCGCGGCCGTACAATGCAGATAACGCCCGTGGGCTGCGAAATTCCATCTCAAAGGCCGGGCCTACGGTCTTTCCCCGCATCGGTCCGGACCGCTATTCTCCGGTGAACGTCGGTTCAGTCCCCTTGCGGGAGGACATTCAGCGATGAGCACCGCCCTCACCCCTATTCCCCTCGTCTTCGGTGACTATGCCCTCGAGGACCGCTACCGGCTCGACAAGGGCCGCGTCTACCTGACCGGGATCCAGGCGCTGGTCCGCCTGCCGATGATGCAGCGCCAGCGCGACCTCCGGGCAGGGCTCAACACTGGTGGATTCATCTCGGGCTATCGCGGCTCGCCACTGGGCATGTACGACAACGCCCTTTGGGGTGCGAAGCGATACCTGAAGGAGAACAACATCCACTTCCAGCCCGGCCTCAACGAGGATCTCGCTGCGACCGCGGTGTGGGGCAGTCAGCAGACCAATCTCTTTCCGTCAGCCACCGTCGACGGGGTGTTCGCGATCTGGTACGGCAAGGGTCCGGGCGTCGACCGCTCGATGGACGTGCTGAAGCACGGCAATGCTGCCGGCACCTCGCCGCACGGCGGCGTGATTGCCCTGGCGGGCGACGATCACGGCTGCCAGTCCTCGACCTTGCCGCACCAGAGCGAGCAGGTATTCGCCGCGGCGATGATCCCGGTGGTCAACCCGGCGACGGTGCAGGAGTATCTCGACTTCGGCATCCTGGGCTTCGCCCTGTCGCGCTACTCGGGCTGCTGGATCGGCTTCAAGGCGATCTCGGAGACGGTCGAATCGGGCGCGTCGGTCTGGGTCGATCCCGAGCGGATCCGGATCGTGCTGCCGACCGACTTCCAGTTGCCGCCGGGCGGGCTCGGCATCCGTAATCCCGATCCGCCACTGGAGCAGGAGAGGCGTCTGCACGGGCCGAAGATGGCGGCCGTGCAGGCATTCGTGCGTGCCAACGGCTTCGACCGCACCGTGATCGATCCGCCACGCGCGCGCATCGGCATCATGACCACCGGCAAGGCCTATCTGGACACGCGCCAGGCGCTGGAGGACCTCGGCATCGACGACGAGCGCGCCAGGGCGCTCGGCATCCGCCTTCACAAGGTCGGCCTCACCTGGCCGCTCGAGCCGCAGGGCGCCCGCCGCTTCGCCGAGGGTCTCGACGAGGTGATCGTGGTCGAGGAGAAGCGGTCGAACCTCGAGGATCAACTGGTCCGCATCCTCTACAACCTGCCGGCCGACCGCCGTCCGCTGGTGATCGGCAAGGCCGACGAGACCGGGCGCATCATCCTGCCGAGCGAGGGCGAACTGACGCCGACCGGCGTCGCCATGGTGATCGCCAACCGCCTGATGAAGCATGGCGGCGACTCGCCCGAGCTCAAGCAGCGTCTCGCGCGTCTCGAAGCGAAGGAGAAGCTTCTGGCCGCACCGCCGCCCAAGGTGGCGCGCACGCCCTATTTTTGCTCGGGATGCCCGCACAACACCTCGACGCGTGTGCCCGAAGGCAGCCGCGCCATGGCCGGCATCGGCTGCCATGGCATGGCGATCTGGATGCCCGAACGGCGCACTTCACTGATCAGCCACATGGGCGGCGAAGGCGTCTCCTGGGTCGGGCAGGCGCCGTTCACCTCCGAGAAGCACATCTTTCAGAACCTGGGGGATGGCACCTATTACCATTCCGGCCTGATGGCGATCCGCCAGTCGGCGGCCGCGGGTATCAATATCACCTACAAGATCCTCTACAACGACGCGGTCGCCATGACTGGTGGGCAGCCGCATGACGGGCCGCTGAGCGTTCCCGAGATCACCCGACAGGTCGAGGCCGAAGGGGCGAAAAGGATCGTCGTCGTCACCGACGAGCCCGACAAATATCCGCCCAATGCCGGCTTCGCTCATGGCGTCAGCATTCGCCATCGTGACGAGCTCGACGCCGTGCAGCGCGAGTTGCGCGACATCCCCGGCCTCACCGTGCTGGTTTACGACCAGACGTGCGCCGCCGAGAAGCGCCGCCGCCGCAAGCGCGGGACGTTCCCCGACCCGGCCAAGCGCGTGTTCATCAACGATGCCGTCTGCGAAGGCTGCGGCGATTGCTCCGATCAAAGCAACTGCGTGTCGGTCAAACCCCTCGAGACCGAACTCGGCCGCAAGCGCCAGATCGACCAAAGCAATTGCAACAAGGACTTCTCCTGCTTGAAGGGCTTCTGTCCGAGCTTCGTTTCGGTGCATGGCGGCACGCCGGCCAAGGCGAAGCGCCCGCAGCTCAAGGTGGTGCAGGACGATCCATTCGCCGCCTTGCCGATGCCGACGCTGCGGCCGCTCTCCGAGGCCTACGGCATCCTGGTGACCGGCATTGGCGGCACCGGCGTGATCACCGTCGGCGCGCTGATCGGCATGGCGGCGCATCTCGAAGGCAGAGGTTGCACCGTGCTCGACTTCACGGGCCTTGCGCAGAAGAACGGTGCGGTCATGAGCCACGTGCGGCTGGCGCCCGCGCCGGAGGACCTGCATGCTGTGCGTATCGCGGCCGGTGGCGCCAACCTCGTGCTGGGCTGCGATATGGTCGTGGCGGCATCTCCCGCCGCGCTGTCGCGCATCGAGCCCGGCGTCACCAGGGCCGTGATCAATGGCTATATGCAGCCGGTGGCGGCGTTCGTGATGAACGGCGACATGGATCTCGGCGCGGAATCGATGATGAAGGCGATCCGCGACGCCGCGGGCAACGAGGCTACCTCGTTCGTCGACGGCACCGGCCTGGCTACGGCGCTGCTCGGCGATTCGATCGCCACCAATCTCTTCATGCTGGGCTACGCCTGGCAGAAAGGCCTGGTGCCGCTGTCACTCGAGGCCCTCACCCGGGCCATCGAGCTGAATGGCGTCGCGGTCGAGACCAGCAAGCGCACCTTCGCCTGGGGACGGCTGGCCGCGCACGATCTCCCGGCCGTGCAGTCGGCCGCCAAGCCGACGCTGCGCGTCGAGAAACCGGTCGCCCGCGCGCTGCCCGAGATCGTCGCCAAGCGTGTCGAGCTGCTGACCGCCTACCAGGACGCGGCCTACGCCGAACGCTATCGCGCCTTCGTCGACAAGGTCGCGAAAGTGGAGAAGGAAAAGGCCAAGGGTCGGTCCGGGCTTGCCGAAGCCGTGGCCAAATCGCTCTACAAGTTGATGGCCTACAAGGACGAGTACGAGGTCGCGCGCCTTTATACCGACGGCGAGTTCCTGAGGAAGCTCGGCAGCCAGTTCGAGGGTGATTACAAGCTCACCTTCCACCTCGCGCCCCCGCTCCTTGCCGAGCGAGATGCGAGCACGGGTCATCTGAAGAAGCGCGAGTACGGGGCCTGGATGATGTCGGCCTTCCGACTGCTCGCGTCGATGAAGAGGCTGCGCGGCACAGCCTTCGACATCTTCGGCCGCAGCGACGAGCGCCGTATGGAACGGCGCCTGATCGGCGAGTACGAGGCGACGATCGACGACATTCTGGTCACGCTCGACCAGAGCAATCACGCGGTGGCGGTGCAGATCGCGCAGGTCCCGGAAAGCATCCGCGGCTTCGGACACGTCAAGGAGAAGAATGTACAGGCGGCCAAGGCGCGTGAGGCGTCGCTGCTGGCGGCGTATCGTGCTCCTGCCAGCGCGCAGGTCGCGGCAGAGTAGTCGTCCTCGAGTGGGAGACGGCATGGCCCATATCGGGAAGTACGGGCGGAGGACCGACTGCGCGCGTTCTCAGGCGCGCCCGGTCTGATGCGAATAGGACGCCAGATCGAAGCGGCCACTTCCATCGCCCTTCCCGCCCAGCAGATCGAGCGCGCGCTGCCACTTCGCGCCGAAATCGGCGTCGAATACCAGGTTGGGATCGGCGTCGACCACCAGCCAGGCATTGTCCTGCATCTCGCGATCGAGCTGGCCCGGCGCCCAACCCGAATGCCCCAGCGCCAGCCAGGCTTTCTTGGGCCCGCTCCCGCCGGCCATGTCCTTCAGGATCTCGAGCGAGGCGGTCAATGCCATGCCCCCTTCGATCAGCAGCGTCTCCTCGCGCTTGTAGTCGGCCGAGTGCAGCACGAGGCCCCGCGAGGTTTCGACCGGCCCGCCGAACAGGACCGGTTGGTGACTCGTCATCGCCGGCACGTCGATGCCGAGCTGCTTGTACACCTGGCCGAGCGGCAGATCGTCGACGGCATTGTTCACGATGATGCCGAGCGCACCATCGTCGTCGTGCTTGCAGATGAAGACCACGCTCCTCTGAAAACGCTCATCCGGCATGGATGGCGCTGCGACCAGGAAGCGGCCGACGAGCGAAGCCGCAGGCGAGGACCCGGACATCATCTTATGTTCCTCCAAATCCATGGGGATTGTCCGGGCAAAGATCAAGCCCTTGCAGTGGGAGGGGTGCATGGACAAGGACGGGTCTGCATCCTAGGGTCCGACCGTCCCCATTCTTCAGGAGCAGAGACATGGCCAAAGTCGGCGACAAGGTCCCCAACGCGACGTTGCGCATGTTGGGTCCCGAAGGGCCCAAACCGATTACCACCGAGGAGCTGTTTGCCCCCGGCAAGAAGGTCGTGGCCTTCGCCCTGCCCGGCGCTTTCACGCCGACCTGCTCGGCGAAACACGTTCCGGGCTTCGTCTCGGAGTTCGACAAGCTGAAGGGCAAGGGAGTCGACACCATCGCCTGCATCTCGGTCAATGACGCCTTCGTGATGGGAGCCTGGGGCAAGGACCAGAAAGTCGGCGACAAGGTGATGATGCTGGGCGACGGCAACGGCGAATTCACCCAGGCAATGGGCCTCACCATGGACGGGTCCAAATTTGGCCTCGGCACGCGCAGCCAGCGCTACGCCATGATCGTCAATGACGGCGTCATCAAGGATCTGTTCGTCGAGAAGCCGGGGGCCTTCGAGGTGTCTTCGGCCGAAAACGTGCTGAAGCACCTCTGATTTTTCCGTCACAGGCGCGGAAAATACCGGCGGCGGGACTGGAGCAGGTCCTGCCGTTCTTGCTCGTCAACCGGCAAATATCGGCCGGGATCAAATATTGGAAGCGCTTCTCCCTTGGGAATATGCTTGCATCCTGCAGGGTATTGAACCTGCACTACGAGGGAGATGTGCAATGATGAGTGTTGGGCGCCGTACGACGTTGAAATATTTCGGGCTCGCGACGGTCGCGACGTCCGCCCTGTCGGCAGTGCCACTGCCGGCCCTGGCGGACGAAGACCTGTACATCGCGACCCGCTACCAGAATTTCAAACGTGGCACGATCCACAGTCTCGATCCGAAGACCCGCGGACTGGTTGTCATGTTCGACGATCTCGGCCGGGTCAAGATGAAGGCTTCGGACATGGTCGTGAAGACGACCAGCGGCTACCCGGGCAATGCCTATGACGAACTCAAGGTCGGTCAGACGGTCGATGTCCATTGGTACGACTATATCGACTTCCTGATCGCCAAGACGACGCCCGAGGCGTCGGCCCATGCCAAGGCGATGGTTGCCCAGGGCGCGCGGATCGAAGGCTTCCCGGGGAGCCTGCACAAGGTCCGCCTGTTCGAGATGACCGGCATGGTAGTGGCGACCGATCCGTCGCACTCCACGGTCGATATCATCAATGCCTCGACCGGCGAACCCGACGCGCCGGCGCCCGACAGCGGCGAAGTCATTCGGCTGCCGGTGATCCAATCGGAGCAGGGGAAAGCGGCGTTGGCGACGTTGAAGCCTGGCGACAAACTGACCGCGGTCTACAGCGTGCAAAGCGCCTTCACCATCGCCATCGTCCGCTAGGGCGCGGCGCATATCGACATGACGGCGGGGCCTCGCGGTCCCGCCGTTTTCGTCTATGGTGCGGTCATGGATCTGCCCGAGCCGCCTCTCTTCACCGGCCAGTTCGCCGTCAATGGCGCAACCCGGCTCTACGGCACGATCGGCGATCCCATCCGCCAGCTGCGCATGACCGGCATCATGCCGCAGGTCTTCGCGGCGGTCGGCGCCAATGCCGCATGGCTGCCGTTCGAAGGCGCGGCCCCGCTGCTGCCGCTGATGCTCGACGCGCTTGGCAAGATGCGCAATCTCGGCGGCTTCACCGTGACCATCCCGCACAAGACGGCGATCCTGCCGCTGCTCGGCCGCGTCACCCGCCGCGCCCAGGCCGCGGGCAGCGTCAATCTGGTGAAGCGCGAGGCCGACGGTACACTGGCGGGCGACATGGCCGATGGCGCGGGCTTCGTGGCCGGCCTCGAAGCCCAGGGGCATCGCGTACGCGGCGCCAGCGTCTGGCTGGTCGGCCTCGGCGGCGCGGGCGGCGCCATCGCGGCAGCCTTGTGCGAGGCCAAGGTCGGCCGCCTGCTCGTCACCGAGCTCAAGGCCGATCGTGCCGAGGCCGGGCTCGACCGGCTGTCGCGCTTCTATCCCGACGTGCCGGTAGCCGGCATCGCGGCCGAGCATCCTCCCAAAGGCATCCACTACGCGATCAATGCCACACCGCTCGGCCTGCGGCCGGGCGATCCCCTGTCTTTCGATCCGATGACGCTCGATGCCGACGCCGTGATCGCCGAAGTGATCATGAGTCCGGTGGAGACGCCGTTGCTGCAGCGCGCCAGGACCCACGGCCGGCGCATTCATCACGGCCGCCACATGCTCGACCACCAGATCCCGATGTATCTCGATTGGTTCGGCATCGACAGCAAGGGTGTCGATGTCGTTCGCCTGGTGCGCTCGATTGCCTGAAGACAAGCGGAGTTCGGCATGATGCAGCACAAGGGACAGACGGCCCTCGTGACGGGCGCGACCGACGGCGTCGGTCGTGTCGTCGCCGTGCGGCTAGGAGCGGCCGGCTTTCGGGTCCTCGTGCATGGTCGCGACCGCGCGAGGGGTGCGGCGGTCGTGCGCGAGGTCGAGCAGGCGGGCGGCAGCGCCACCTTCCTGCGCGCCGATCTCGCCTCGCTCGGCGAGGTGCGCGAGCTTGCGAAGGCGGTCGCGGCCACCACGGACCGGCTCCATCTCCTGGTCAACAATGCCGGCATCGGCACCGCCGGCAACAAGCCAGGGCGGCAGGTGAGCGCGGACGGGCACGAGTTGCGCTTTGCCGTGAACTATCTCGCTGGCTTCCTGCTCACCCGCCTGCTCTTGCCGCTTCTCAAGACGAGCGCGCCGGCCCGCATCGTCAACGTCTCCTCGGCCGGTCAGCGGGCGATCGACTTCTCCGACGTGATGCTCGTCGAGCATTACAGCGGCGTTGCCGCCTACTGCCAAAGCAAGCTGGCGCAGATCCTGTTCACGATCGATCTCGCCGACGAGATCAGGATCTCGGGTGTGATCGTGAACGCGCTGCATCCGTCGACGTACATGAACACGACCATGGTGCGCCAATCCGGCACGACGCCGACCAGTCGCGTCGAAGACGGCGCCGAGGCGATCCTCAATCTCGCGATCGGGCCCTCCGTCGAGGGCAGAAGCGGCCTCTACTTCAACGTGCTGCGCGAAGCCCGGGCGAACGGCCAGGCCTACGACGCCGAAGCGCGCGCCAGGCTGCGCAGGCTCAGCCTCGAACTCACCGACCTCAAAGGGTGAGGCCTCCGTTGACGTGGATGGTCTGGCCGGTGACGTAGCTGGCGGCCGGCGAGCACAGAAAGGCGATCACCGCTGCGACCTCGTCCGGCCTGCCGTAGCGACCCATCGGGATCGATTCGCTGACCTTGGCCATGCGCTCGCGCGGCACGGCGGCGTGCGCGCCGGCATCCTTCTCGATGAAGCCCGGCGCCACGCAATTCACCGTGACACCCGCGGAGGCGAGGTCGGCAGCCAGGGCGCGCGACAGCGCCTCGAGACCGGCCTTGGCAGCGGCGCTCGCGGGAAAGCTCATGACGCCACGGGCAAAGGCATGCGCCACGAAGGACGAGACACCCACCAGGCGGCCGCCCGCGCCCGCGTTCACAAGAAGCGGCTTGGCAGCCGTGGCGAGCTCGAAGAACGCGGTGGTCATCGCGGCGAGACTCGCGTCCCATGTCGCGCGATCGATCTCGCCGATGGCACGGCTGTCGGCGAAGCCCGCATTGCTCACCACCACGTCGAGCCGGCCGAATCGCCTCACCGTCTCACCAACCAGACGTCCGGCCGCGCCGGGATGGGCGAGATCGGCCTCGAGGAGAAACGCCTCGCCCCCCGCCTCGCACACCGAAGCGGCGACCTTCTCCAGGCCGGCCTTGTTCTTGCGGGCATGCAGGACGATCGCGCTTCCCGGAGCGGCGATCGCCCGCGCAGTGGCGGCGCCGATCCCTGACGAGGCGCCGGTCACGAGGCAAACACGAGTGATCGCGGTCATGGGGCGCCACCCTACCCTCCGCTCGCATGATCACGCCAGTTGAAAGGAAACGGCGCGCCGTTCGCGTTCGAGCAGAGTGCGCTTGCGCTTCGTCCCCCAGCGGTAGCCCGACAACGAACCATCCTTCTTCACAACCCGGTGGCAGGGAATGAGAAGCGCGATCGCGTTGGCGGCGATCGCTGCGGTCACGTCGCGCGCATCGCGGCTGCCGAGCTTGGCCGCGAGAGCGCCGTAGGTCGTGGTCTCGCCGGCGGGGATTTCCTGCACGATCGACCAGACTGTCTTCTGATAGTCGTCGCCGCGCGGATCGAGGGCAATGCGGGGCATGCGCTCGGGCCGTTCGATCAGCGCCCGTAGCATGACCACGAGCTCCGAGAGCGCCTTGCCGTCGGCTTCCAGGACAGCGTCCGGGAATCTGATACGCAGTGCGTCCATTGCGGCATCGCGCCGATCGACGAACTCGAAGGCCACGACGCCCTTCTCCGAGGCCGCGACCAGGAAATCGCCGAGCGAGCTGTCGCCCCATGTGTAGCGAAGGATTTCCGACATGATGGTCTCCCTGCGAGGAAGACCTCATCTAGGGGATCTGGAGATCAGCGACACTCCGGCGTTTGCCGCGAATTCGGGCGGTTTCCTCGTTGCGTTCGAGATGACACAGCATTAGAGCGCGGCGCGGAAGGTGAGATTGATGCGTTGGCGGCCGAGTTTCGGATGATCGCCATCCCTGACCGTGAGCACTCCGTGATGGACGAGCCGCGACGGTCCGCCCCACACCGCAATGTCGCCGTGGCGCATCGGATGCCTGACGACCGGATCGGCGCGCCTGATGCCGCCGAACTGGAACGTCGCCGGCAGGCCGAGCGACACCGAGACGATCGGCTGGGCGAAGTCGCGCTCGTCCTTGTCCTGGTGCAACGAGAGTCGCGCACCCGGCAGGTAGCGGTTGATGAGGCAGCTGTCGGGCGTGAAGTTGGCATAGCCCGCGTCAGTCGCCGCCTCGCTCGCAAGCCGGCGGAAGCTTTCCGGCATGGTTGGCCACGGCTTTCCGGTCGCGGGATCGGTGCGGTCGTAGCGATAGCCGGTCCGGTCGGTCACCCAGCCCGCAATACCGCAACTGGTCATGGCGGCCGACATGACGAAGCCGCCCGGCGTCGTCATGTGCCGGAAGGGCGCGATCGCAACCACCGATTCGAGGCCGGCCAAGATCTCGTCCTCCAGGGCGAGCGCCCGGCCGCGCAGCAGGACCGCGCCCGCCGCCATCTGCTCGCGGGCGGAAAGCGTCGCTGCAACGTCCTCGAAAAGATCGTTCACGTCTCACCCCGCGCTTCGCGATAGCAGCTGATGGCCAAAGCAAACGCGGTCCAGCAATCTCTGCCCTACCCAGCTGAGCGACGGGGACGTGGCAGCGGTTACACCGACGGGAAGGCCAAGCTTGGAAATCAACAAGAAAGTGGCGCGCCCGAAGAGATTCGAACTCCTAACCTTCTGATCCGTAGTCAGATGCTCTATCCAGTTGAGCTACGGGCGCGGCGGGACTTCTCTAATGAAGATGTCCCGGGCTTGCAAGCCGGGCCGAAAGGGCGGCTTCGGGCGGCCCATCGCAATCAAGTGGCGCAAAGTCTTGGCAAATCATCACTTTCGGTCTAACCGCTCGATCATCATGACGTTGTGGCGGGTTCTTGCCTTGATCGGGCTGCTGGCGGGCCTTGTCCGGCCGTCGTTGGCGCAGGAAGCGCTGTCGGCGGCCGATCGCGGCGCCATTCGCCAGACCATCGAGGCCCAGGTCGACGCCTTCCGGCGCGACGACGGAGATGCCGCGTTCGATTATGCATCGCCCGCCATCCAGGCCATGTTCGGCACGTCCGCCACCTTCATAGCGATGGTGCGGCAGGGCTATCAGCCGGTCTACCGTCCGCGATCCTTCGACTTCCGCGAGATCGTGACCTTAAACGGTGCGCCTACGCAGAAGGTCGACGTGATCGGCCCGGACGGCCGCGCCGTCACCGCGTTCTACCCGATGATGCGGCTGCCCGACGGCAGGTGGCGTATCGACGGCTGCTATCTGCGCGCGCCCGACGATCCCCAGGCCTGACTCTCCCGTAGCGTATGACCCGCCTTTCGCCCAAGGTGCTGGCGTTGCTGGCTGGCCTCACTCTGGTCTGGGGAACCAACTGGCCGCTGTTCCGGATCGCGCTCGCAGAGTTGCCGGTCCTCACCTTCCGCAGCGTCGTGCTGACGGTTGCGATCGTCGTTCTGTACGTCGTGCTGCGCCTGCGCGGCGAGTCCCTCACGGTCCCGCGTGGTAAGTGGCCGACGCTCATTCTGGCGTCTCTGATGAACCTCACGGTCTGGAACATCGCCACCTCGCTCGCCGTGCTCTACATCCCGTCCGGCCATGCCTCGGTGCTCGCCTACACCATGCCGCTCTGGGTGGCACTGATCGGCTTCGTGGTGTTCCGCCAACCGCTGACCGGCCGGCTGCTGGCGGCGATCCTGATCGGGGCCGCCGCCGTGGTCGCTCTTATGGCACCCAATTTCGCAAGCTACGCCGGGGCACCCTGGGGCCTCTTCTGGGGACTCCTCGCCGGACTCTGTTGGGCGATCGGCACCTTCGTCGTCAAGCGCACGTCCTGGCCCGGCATGGGCCTCTCCCTCACCTTCTGGCAGGTCGCGGCCGCCTGGCCGCCCATCGTGCTGGGTGCAGTCGTGATCGACGGGCCGCCGGCGCACCTGCCCTCGACACTGGTCATGGTCGCGACGCTCTACACCGGCGCGATCCCCATGGCGCTGGGCACGGCGGCGTGGTTTGCCCTTGTGAAGCTTCTGCCCGCCCAGGTCGCGGCGCTTTCCTCGATCGCCATCCCGATCGTCGCCGTGTTGAGCGGCATGATCCTGCTGCACGAGCCGCTGTCGCCGCTGCAGGCGGTGGCGATCGGCTCGACCGTAATCTCGCTCTGGCTGGCGCTGGTCCCCGGCCGGAGCGTTGGATAGAATCGGCATGACGACCCGGGAGGATGCCGTGATCAACAGACGAGGTCTGATCAAAGGTTCCAGTGCATTGGCCGCCGCATTCGGTCCGCTGCAGGCGCTCGCCGACACGGTGACCCTGCCGATCGGCAACGGCGAACGGCCAATCGTCAAATACCCGCAGAAGCGGCCAATGATCGGCCTCACGTCCAGGCCGCCGCAGCTCGAGACGCCGTTCTCCGTCTTCAACGAAGGCGCGATCACGCCCAACGACGCCTTCTTCGTACGCTACCATCTCGCCGGACTGCCGCTCGATATCGACCCCGATACCTTCACGGTCGAGATCAAGGGCAAGGTGAACAAGCCCCTGAAGCTCAAGCTGGCCGACCTGAAGCGCATGCCGTCCGTCGACATCGTCGCGGTCAACCAGTGTTCGGGCAACAGCCGCGGCTTCTTCGAGCCGCGCGTGCCCGGCGGCCAGTCGGGCAACGGCGCCATGGGCAATGCGCGCTGGCGCGGCGTACCGCTCAAGGCGGTGCTCGACCAGGCCGGCGTCCAGGCCGGGGTCAAGCAGGTGACGTTCAACGGCATGGACGGCCCCGTGCTCGAGACCACGCCGGACTTCGTGAAGGCGCTCGACATCGACCACGCACGCGACGGTGAGGTCATGTTGGCCTACCAGATGAATGGCGCCGACCTGCCGTTCCTGAACGGCTTCCCCCTGCGCCTCGTCGTGCCGGGCTACTACGGCACCTATTGGGTGAAGCACCTGAACGAGGTCACCGTCATCGACACGGTGTTCGACAATTTCTGGATGAAGTCGGCCTACCGCATCCCCGACAACGACTGTCACTGCGTCGAGCCTGGCACCGCGCCCAAGGCGACGGTGCCGATCAACCGCTTCGATGTGCGCTCGTTCATCACGAGTGTGGCCGACGGCGCCAAGGTGAAGGCCGGCGAGTTGACGCTGAAGGGCATCGCCTTCGATGGCGGCAGCGGCATCAAGGAGGTCGCGGTTTCCACCGACGACGGCAAGAGCTGGACGCCGGCCAAGCTCGGTCAGGATCTCGGCAGGTACTCGTTCCGCGAATGGCAGTTGCCGGTGAAGCTCGCGGCCGGGGCGCATGTGTTGAAGGCGCGCGCCACCAGCAACAAGGGCGAGACGCAGCCCGCGACGGCGAGCTGGAATCCGGCGGGCTACATGCGCAACGTCATCGAAGCCGTCCACGTGACGGCAGGTTAAGGAGACCGGCCATGAATCGCTTCGCTTTGGTTGGCCTTCTTGTCGCCGGCAGCGCCGCTATCGCCCTCCCGGTCAGCGCCAAGCCGCTGAACTACGACCTGCCGGAGGAAACGGCGACCCTCAAGCCCGGACCCAACCTCGACGTCGTGCAGGGCAATTGCGGCGCCTGCCACTCGTCCGACTACATCCAGACCCAGCCGCGCGGCCCGAAATTCAAGAAGGATTTCTGGCAGGCCGAGGTGACCAAGATGATCAAGGTCTATGGCGCGCCGATCAAGGAGGAGGACGTGCCGAAGATCGTCGACTACCTGTCGGTGACCTACTGATCGACCCTTAGCCGAGTTCGAAGCTGGTCACGCCGAAAAGCCCGGCCCGATCGATCAGGGGATCGGGACCGGTGTACATGCGCGCGGTCTCGAACGAAGGCTTGAGCCCGAGATCGGCAGCGAGCGCCACCGCCGGCTTGTTGATTTCCGGCACGTCGAGCGCCACGTCGCGCACGGCGAGACGCCCCGCCAGGGCGGCGACGAGCGCCCCCGCGATATCGGGCGACGCGGCATAGAGCGGCCCGAGTCGGGCCTCGGCTTTCGACCGTCGGATCACGCCGAACCCCGCCATAACACCGTCCTTCACCGCGACGAGCGCGGCCCGCTCGGGCAAGGAAATCCAGGCCGCGAGAAAAGAATCGCGGGGCTCGGGAAAGAAGCGCCGGTCATAGGCCGCGAGCTTGTCGAACGGTATGGCGGGCGCGTCGTCGAGAGTGACGCCGGATGGCAGCGGTACGGTTGCCGGGGCTGGGCCGACATGGCGGACGTTGTTCCAGGCGAGGCGGAAGCCTGACTTGCGGTAGTTGTCCTGCTGGGCCACGACGCCGTCGAGCCCGACGTTGCGGCCGTCCAGGCGCGCCATGCCGGCCTGCCAGATCCGCAGACCATGACCTTTCCCGCGCCACGGCGGCCGCACGATATAGAAGCCCAGGAAGCCGAAGGCCGCGCCGTACCTGACGACCGAGATGCAGGCGATCGGCTCGCCGCCGAGGCGGCCGATCAGGAAGGCCCCGGGATCGGTGGCAAAGAAGGCCTGCATGTCTGCGTTGCCGGGATTCCATCCCTCTTCCGCCGCCCATTCGGCCATGCGCCATGCGTCCGCCGCGCTGCCGACACCGACCTCGAACATCTATTCCGCCGCCTTCGCGGCCGAGGCGAAGAAGCGGTTGCCGGGCCGCGGCAGGCCGAGATTCTCGCGCAGGGTCCTGCCCTCGTACTCGGTGCGGAACAGCCCGCGGCGCTGCAGCTCGGGCACGACCTTGTTCACGAAATCGTCGAGCCCGCCCGGCAGATAGGGAAACATGACGTTGAAGCCGTCCGAGGCGTTCGTGGTGAGCCATTCTTCCATCTGATCGGCAATCATCTCGGGCGTGCCCATCATGCCCAGTCCGCCATAACCGCCGAGGCGCCCCGCGATCTGGCGCACGGTGAGGCCCTCGCGCTTCGCCAGCGCGACCACGCGCTCGCGGCCGCTCTTGCTTTGGTTGGTTTCCGGAATCTCGGGCAGCGGCCCGTCGGGATCGAACTTGCGCGCGTCGACGCCGGCAGCGATCGAGAGCGCGGCGATACCGCTGTCGTAGCTCACCAGGCTATCGAGCCGTGCCCGCTTCTCCTTCGCCTCGTCGAGCGAGCAACCCACGACGGTGAAGGCGCCGGGCAGGATCTTGATGTGGTCGGGGTTGCGTCCGATCCTGGCGGCGCGGCTCTTCACATCGGCATAGAAGGCGCGGCCGGTCTCGATCGGACCGCCGGCGGCGAACACCACCTCCGCCGTTTCGGCCGCGAGCTGGCGACCGGCATCCGAGGCGCCCGCCTGCACCATCACCGGCCAGCCCTGGATCGGCCGCGCGATGTTCAAGGGCCCGCGCACCTTCAGGTACCTGCCCTCGTGGTTGAGCACATGGAGCTTGGCCGGATCGAAGTAGATGCCGCTCTCGACGTCGCGGATGAAGGCGTCGTCGGCCCACGAGTCCCAGAGGCCGGTGACGACATCGAAGAATTCTCGCGCGCGGGCATAGCGCTCGGCGTGCCCCATCTGCTCGTCCATGCCGAAATTCAGCGCGGCGTCCGGATTGGAAGTCGTCACCAGGTTCCAGCCGGCGCGGCCGCCCGAGATATGGTCGAGCGAAGCGAAGCGGCGCGCGATGGTGTAGGCCGGCTCGAAGGTGGTCGACGCCGTGGCGATCAGCCCGAGATGCTCCGTGTGCTGGGCGAGCGCGGGCAGTAGCGTCAACGGGTCGAAAGAGGTAACGGTCGCCGAGCGCTTCAGCGCCTCCATCGGCATGTTCAGCACGGCGAGATGGTCGGCCATGAAGAAGGCATCGAACTTGCCGCGCTCCAGCGTCCGGGCGTAGTCGATCAGCGCCCTGAGATTGAAGTTGGCGTCGGGCGTGCCGCCAGGATAGCGCCATGCTGCGGTATGGATGCTGACCGGGCGCATGAACGCGCCGAGACGAAGCTGGCGTTGGGTCATGCGATCAATCTCGGCCCCGCTGCGCCGTTGCGCAAGATGGGCCCGAACGACAAGAACTCGCGCTGCCATTACATGGCGGTCAGCCGTCTAGGAGAACGCGAAGCCCTTGTAGCTGCCGGCGACGACCTCCTCGCACGCCGCGATATAGGCGGGCAACCCGCCGATATAGGGCATGAAGACGCGCGGCTTGCCGGGAATGTTGGCGCCGACATACCACGAGCTGCAGGTCGCACGCAGCGTGATGCTGGCCGAGTTGCCGACCTCATGCACCCAGGCCTCCTGCGCCGGCCCGGTCGCTTCGATCACGGTTTGGCCCCTGGTGCGCATCGCCTCCAGGCAGTCGGCGATCCATTCGACATGCTGCTCGATCGACGGAAGCATGTTGGTGAGCACGGACGGGCTCCCAGGCCCGGTGATGGTAAAGAGGTTGGGGAAACCCGCGACTGTCAGGCCGAGGTATGTTTTCGGACCGTCACGCCACGCCTCGTTCAGCGCGATGCCGCGACGGCCACGGAAATCGACGTTGAGCAGCGCGCCGGTCATGGCATCGAAGCCGGTCGCCAGCACGAGGCAGTCGAAATCGTAGTCGGACCCCTTGGCACGCAAGCCGCTCGGCGTGATGCGCTCGATCGGCTCATCGCCGATATCGACCAGCGTGACGTTCGGCCGGTTGAAGGTCTCCCAGTAGCCGGTATCGACGCACAGACGCTTGCAGCCGATGATGTTCCTGGGCGACAGGATCTCGGCTGTCCGGGGATCCCTCACGATCTCGCGGATCTTGGCGCGCACGAAGTCCGCCGCTGTCTTGTTCGACTGGTCATTCAGCAGGAGATCGGCGAAGGAGGCGATGAAGCCCAATCCGCCGTAGGCCCACCGCGTTTCGAAGACGCGCGCGCGCTCGGCCTCGGACGTCTCGACGGCCGAAGCCCAGTTGATGTCGAAGTCGATGCCCGCCGGTTTGGTCTTGGCCCGCGCCCGCATTTCGCGATAGTCCGCCTTTACCTGCCGAACATAGTCGGGAGCGAGCGGCGCGTTGTGCGCGGGGACAGTGTAGTTGGCGGTGCGCTGGAACACCGTGAGGTGCTCGGCCTGCCGAGCGATGAGCGGGATCGACTGGATGGCCGAGGAGCCGGTGCCGATCATGCCCACCGTCCTGCCGCTGAAATCGACGCCTTCGTGCGGCCAACTGCCCGTGTGGTAGGTCGGGCCCCTGAATTCGGAAAGGCCGGGGATCTTCGGCGTATTGGGCGAGGAAAGGCAGCCCATCGCCGTGACGACGAAGCGGGAGACCAGCCTCTCGCCCGCGCCGGTCTCGATTATCCAGAGGTTCTCCTGCTCGTCGAATGTCGCCCTGGTGACGCGCGTCTCGAACTGGATGTCGCGCCGGAGGTCGAACCGGTCGGCAACATGGTTGGCATAGCGCAGAATCTCGGGCTGGGTGGCGTAGCGTTCGGTCCATTCCCATTCCTGCTCGAGCTCGGGCGAGAACTGGTAGGAGTACTGGACGCTTTCCACATCACAGCGGGCGCCGGGATAGCGGTTCCAGTACCAGGTCCCGCCCACGCCCTTGCCCGTCTCGAGAACGCGGGCCGAGAACCCGCCCTGGCGCAGGCGATGGAGCATGTACATTCCGGCGAAGCCCGCGCCGACGATCACTGCATCGAAGTCCATATCCATGATCGAATTGGACCCCGACAGCCCACGGGACGCAAGCCGGCTCTTGCCTCGGGCCGACCGCCACGCGAGATTGCGTCATGGCCGTATCGATCATCGGCGACTCGCCGAAACGACGCGAGGATGCGCGGTTTGTCACCGGGCAGGGCGCCTATCTCGACGATCTGCGCTTCGACAGGCTCGCGCACGCAACGGTTCTGCGCTCGCCGCACGCGCACGCACTGATCCGCTCGATCGACATCTCGGCCGCTGCACGAGCACCCGGCGTGCTGGCCGTTCTCACGGCCGCCGCCGGCGAGGCCGACGGACTGAAGCCGCTCAGGCCCTATGTCGAAGCCAACGTGCAGACCGGCGAGCCGTTCATCTTCGCGCCACAGCCGTTGCTCGCTGCCGGCAAGGTGCGGTTCGTGGGTGAGCCGATCGCAATGGTCGTGGCCGAAACGCTCGCCCAGGCACTCGATGCGGCCGAGCTGATCGTCGTCGACTATGAAGCGCTCACCGCGATCACCTCGCCCGAGATGGCGTCTGCACCAGGCGCGCCGGCGATTTCGTCGGAGGTGCCGGGCAATCGCTGCATCGACTGGCGCACCGGCGACTGGAAGGGAGCGGAAGCGGCGTTCGCGCAAGCGGCGCAGGTCGTCCGCCTGCGGCTGGACAATCACCGTGTGGTCACCAACCCGATGGAGCCGCGCGGTTGTGTCGGCCAGTTCGACCCGGCGAGCGGCCGCTACACGCTCCACGTCGCGAGCCAGAACATCCACATCAATCGCGATCACATCGCGCGCTGCCTCGACGTCGAAGCGAAGAACGTGCGCTTCATCGCGCCCGATGTCGGCGGCGGCTTCGGCGCCAAGAACTTCGCCTATGCCGAGCACGCGCTGGTTCTGTGGGCAGCGCGCCGCACGGACCGGCCGGTGAAATGGGTGGCGAACCGCGGCGAGGTCTTCCTGTGCGACCATGCCGGCCGCGACATGCAAGCCGAGGCTTCTCTCGCACTCGACGCCTCGGGCAAATTCCTGGCGCTAAAGGTCGAGAGTTTCGCCAATCTCGGTGCCTACATGGCCGGCGCCGGGGGAGGCGTGCAGACCTACCAGTACATACACCTGCAAGGGACGGTGTATCGCATTCCCTCCATCGCACTCCGCGTCGTCGCCGTCCTCACCAATACCGCACCGATTGGCGTGACGCGCGGGCCGGGCTTTGCCGAGGCCGTGAACATCGTCGAGCGACTGATCGACGCCGCCGCGCCGCAAGGCGGTTTCGATCGGATCGAGCTGCGCCGACGAAACATCGTGCCGGGCCATGACATGCCGATGACCAATTCCTTCGGCTTCCAGGTCGACAGCGGCGCCTTCGACGGCACGCTCGACAAGGCGTTGGCCCGTGCCGATGTTGCGGGCTTTCCGGCGCGCCGCAGGGATAGCGAACGACGCGGGCTCTTGCGCGGGCTTGGCATCGCCTACCACATCAAGGGCACCGGCGGCTCGCCGGAGGAGAATGTCGATATTCGTTTCGAGGGCGATGGCACGGTGTCGCTCATCACGGGCACCCAGCATATCGGCCAAGGCCACGAGACGACCTTTCCCCAGATCCTTGCCCATCGTCTCGGCATCGCGAACGAACTGATTCGCCTGCGCCAGGGCGACACCGATCTGATCGCCGCAGGCGGCGGCCATGGCAGCTCCCGTGCGACTTATATGGGTGGCACGGCGATCTGGCGTGCTGCTGACGCGATCATCGCCAAGGGCCTGGCGCTGGCCGCGGAAGCCCTGGAGGCCGCTGAGGCCGATATCCGCTTCGAAGACGGCCGCTTCACAGTCTCGGGCACCGATCGCGGTATTGCCCTGCTCGACGTCGCCGTCCTCGGCCGCAAGAAGAAACAGCCACTCGACACCTACCATTTCTGGAAGCGCGAGCATCTCACCTTCCCCAACGGCGCACATGTCGTGGAGGTCGAGATCGACCGCGACACAGGAACCGTCGATCTGGTGCGCTACACGGCGATCGACGACTACGGCGTGCTGGTCAATCCTATGATCGTCGAAGGTCAGGCCCATGGCGCCATCGCTCAGGGCGTCGGCCAGGCATTGATGGAGCATGCCCTCTACGATGCCGGATCCGGCCAGATGCTCGCGGCCTCTTTCATGGACTATCCATTGCCTCGTGCCGGACAACTGCCGTCGTTCGATCTCGGTTTCAATTCCACCCGCTGCACCACCAATCCGCTGGGCGTGAAGGGCTGTGGCGAAGCCGGCGCGATCGCCGCTTTCCCTGCCATCGCCAACGCGGTCCTCGACGCGTTGACGCCGCTCGGCGTGAAGAAATTCGACGGTCCGGCGACTCCGGCCCGCATATGGCAGGCCATCCAGATGGCGCGGACCTGATCCCGACTGCCGGGTGCCCGGAGGATACGATGCCAAGGACTTCGCTTCTTCTTGTCGGGGGCATGCTGGTCGCCTTGTCGCAGACGGCACTGGCCGCCGGTCCTTTCGACGGAACGTGGAGCGTCACGCAGGATTGCCTTCCTGCCGCCGACGGCGCGCGCGGCTACCAATTCCTGTTCGACGCTACCGTGGAGGACGGCCAGCTGACGGGACAATACAGCAATCGCAGCACAAGTGCGTCCGAGACGTTGAGCGGCCGCATCGAGCCGGACGGCTCGGCAAAGCTCATCGCCCGGGGAACGAACGGCAAGGCCGAGCACACCACTGGCTTCCAGCAACCCGGCTCGCCTTTTTCATTCTCTGTGACTGCGCGCTTCGAAGGCAACCGCGGCACCGGTGCCCGCACTGCCGGTCGAACATGCAATTTCACCTTCGTGAGAAAGTAGGATATGGCGCCACATCTTGATCACAGGCAGGCCAAGCCACGTTCCCTAACAATAGGATCTCAGCTGTGACGGGAGAAGAATAGGGTGGCCTATGTTCCTTCCTGGGCGGCCGCTTCGGCGCGCCGGGGCGTGATCTCTCGTCTCAAGAATGCCCTCCGTCCGCTGGAGCCTTATCTTCCCCTGCCGTCGCCGCGTTTGTCGTGGCGTCAATCGATCGGCGTGCTGCGACAGCATGGCTTCCGGCCGGCTACCATATTCGATGTCGGGGTCGGATTCGGCACCTTCAACCTCTATCGTCTCTTTCCCGACGCCTTCTACCATCTGATCGAGCCGACCCGGGAGGCGTTGCCCCACGTCGAGAAACTTGCGCGCCGGCTGAGATGCGAGGTTCATCCGGTGGCGCTGGGAGATCGCGACGGCGAGGCGCAACTCGAGATCCGGTCGGACATCCAGGGCTCGACCTTGCTCGAGGAAGTGGGTCAACGCGATTTCCTGCGCTTCGACCGAGTGCCCATGCGTCGTTTCGACTCGCTGTTCACCGCCGTCGAGCGGCCCGCTCTCTGCAAGATCGACGTGCAGGGCGCCGAACTGATGGTGTTGGAAGGCATGACCGGCCGCGTTGCCGATATCGATGCCTTCATCATCGAGACCAGCACAATCGCCACCGTCAAGGGCGGGGCGGAGGTCCATGGCGTCGTCGGCTTCATGCACGATCATGGATTCGCCCTGGCCGACGTGGTCGGGCTGAAACGCCGGCCGCTCGACGACGCGACGGCCCAGCTCGATCTCCTGTTCGTCCCGGAAAACTCGCCGTTAAGGGCCGACAGGCGCTGGGCGATGAAATCCTGAGCCGGTCTCAGCGGCTCGTCATGGCGACGGCCCGCCGGACCACGGGTGTAGCACGAGGTAGAGCCGAAGCCCGGCAACGCGTAGTCTCTCTTCCGGTCGACCGTCCTGCAGCGCCAGCATGCACTGCCACAATCGTAATTCTTCGTGACGAATTGAGGAGAGGCAGATGACTACCAACCGGACCTACGTGAAAACCGAAGTGGTCGGCAGCTCCGACAAGTCAGTCTCCGACGCCATCGATTCGGCGATTGCCACGGCATCGCGATCACTGCGCAATCTCGATTGGTTCGAGGTGGTCGAAGTCCGAGGCAACATTCGCGACAGCAAAGTCTCGAATTACCAGGTCACCCTCAAGCTGGGCCTGAGATACGAACCAAAGGCGTAGCGCGGCCGCCGCTCAGGGCGACCGTGGACAGGCGGCGAAGGCGTCGCCGCCGATCGTCTCGATGTAGCTGTAGCTCGGGTCGGGCGCGCTCGCATACGTCTTGGCCACGGTAGCGGCGAAGCACTTGCAGTAGCTGGCCCACTGGCGTTCGGTCGCGCCCTTCATCTTCTGCAGCAGGTTCATCCTCGACACGTCCTTGAAGCAGTAGTCGTACATGTAGGTGATGATTCCCTGCGGATTGACGCATTCCTTTCGGATTTCGAAGCCGATTTCCTCGCCGGGCTGCCCGGGATCGCGGAGCCTGGCCTCGACAAACTTCCCGGCGAGGCACTGGCAGTCGTGAAAGGACGCATAAAGTGGCCAATCCGAGCGACACCTCTTGAGCATCTCGGCGACGTCCGTGGCGATCTTCTGCCGCATCTCGGGCGGGACCGACCCTGGAATCGCAACTGTCTCGTGGCTCGGCTCCTTCGCAGCCGCAGCCACGCTTCGCACGATCGCCACCTTGAAAGCCTCGGCATCGACGCCGCGCATGAGCTGGCCGACGACGATCTTGTAGCTCTTCGATTCCGCGGTGAAAGTCAGCCGGTCGCGGGCGTCGGCCACGCCCGCGACCGAGAAGACAATGTTGTCGCCCTGGATCACGTTCAGCGTGAAGCTCTCTCCCGCCTCGGCCTCGAGGCGATAGCAGGCCTCATCCTCTGGCTTCACCGTCCCGCCGACCGTTGTCACGTCCTCGCCGTGCTCGAACTCGATCGTCGGGCAATTTTGCTGGGCGCTGAGTGGCAGCGCCGTCAATTGACCGGCGACCGCCGCAAGAATCGCGAGACGTACCCGCATGGCGTCCCCCAATCTTGTGGGAGTTTCGCGCTATTGCGCCGGCTTCGCAAACCGCAGTCGCAGGAGCTTTGCGGACATCCCGATCATGCGAAGGTCCGTCGCGCCTTCAGTGCCGCGTCAGAGCGCCAGCAGCTGATCGAGCAGCGCCCGGTCGGACTTGAGTGCGGCCGCCGGGCCGGCAAAGCGCACGGCGCCCTTCTCCAGGACGTAGACCCGGTCGGCCAGTGCCAGCGAGAACTCGATACCCTGCTCCGCGAGCAGGATCGTCAGACCCTGCGCCTTCAGCTCGCCGATCTTGACGAGCAGCGCCTCGACCACAAGCGGCGCGAGCCCCTCCGACGGTTCGTCGAGCAGCAGCAGATCGGGATTGCCCATGAGCGTGCGGGCAATGGTCAACATCTGCTGCTCGCCGCCCGAAAGAAACCCGCCTTGCCGGTCGCGCAGCGCGCCGAGCACCGGAAAGAGCTCGGTCACGGCGTCGATCGTCCAGCGTCCCGGCCGCGCCGCAGCCCGGCGCGCCACGTCGAGATTCTCCCACACCGAGAGCTCGGCGAAGATGCGGCGGTCCTCGGGGACGAAACCGATACCGGCGCGAGCGACGCGATACGGCGACCAGCCGGTAATGTCGCGCGACTTGAAGCGGACATGGCCGGCGTTGGGCGGCGTCAGCCCCATGACGGAGCGCATGGTAGTGGTCTTGCCGACGCCATTGCGGCCGAGCAGGCAGACGCACTCCCCCTCGTTGACCTCGAGCGAGATGCCAAACAGCACACGACTCAACCCGTAGGCCGCATGCACGTCCTGCAGCGCCAGCAGCGCGCTCACGATCGCGGGCTCATCGGCCGGTCACCCAGATCGCCCAGATAGACGCGACGGACCTCGGCATCCGCCCGAACTGTCGTCGGATCGCCGTGGGCGATGACGCGTCCCTGGTGCATCACCGTGATCTTGTGCGAGATCGAGAACACGACCGCCATGTCGTGCTCGGTGAACAGGAGTGTGAGCCCGCGCTCGCGTGCGATGCGTTCGATGAGCGCGATCGTCTCGTGCGTCTCGCCGGCGGACATGCCCGCCGTCGGTTCGTCGAGCAGCAGGATCTTGGGATCGCTCGCCAGCGCGATGCCGAGCTCGAGCTGCTTCTGATTGCCGTAGGAGAGCGTTCCCGCCGTGGCTTGCGCCCGGCCGGCGAGGCCGATCGAGGCGAGCAGCGCCTCGCTTTCGTCACGACAAAGTCGCTCCGAGCGGGACCAGAAATTCGCGCCTTGGCCGCGGTGGGCGAGAAAGGCAGCCTGCACGTTCTCCAGCACGGTCAATCTCGGAAAGATGTTGGTGCGCTGGAACGACCTTCCGAGCCCCATGCCGCAGATCTTGTGCGGTGCAACGCCGGTGATATCGCGCCCCTCGACGAGCACGCGACCGGCAGTCGGCTGCAAATGCCCTGTCATGAGGTTGAACAGGGTCGACTTGCCGGCGCCGTTGGGGCCGATGACAGCCGCGATCTCGCCTTCGGCGACGGCCAGGTCGACCTCGCTTACGGCGCGGAAGCCACCGAACGACTTGGAGAGGCCCTTCACCTCAAGCACGCTTCACCTCGACGCGGGT
>NZ_DATBFE010000049.1:0-13388 GCF_036558665.1 Reyranella sp.
CGGAATTCCGGGTCCTTCGGGTAGAAGTAACCTTCCGGCTCCTCCTCGGCGTTGAGATGGTAGAGGTTGCCGAAGAATTCGTCGAAGCCGTGCCTCGTCGGCAGGTGCTCGTCGCGATCGCCGAGATGGTTCTTGCCGAACTGCCCCGTGGCGTAGCCCTGCGTCTTGAGGACGTCGGCGATGGTCGGCATCCAATCCTGGATGCCGTGCGGATCGCCCGGCATGCCGATGGTCAGGAGCCCGGTGCGAAACGGCTCCTCGCCGAGGATGAACGACGCACGGCCCGCCGTGCAGCTTTGCTGCCCGTAGGAGTCGGTGAAGATGGCGCCTTCGGCCGCGATCCGGTCGATATTGGGCGTGCGATAGCCCATCATGCCCATGGTGTAGGCGCTGATCTGCGGGATGCCGATATCGTCGCCGAAGATCACCAGGATGTTGGGCTTCTTGCCCCCGGCGCCCGCTGCCGGCCCAGGCGTCTGCGCCTGCGCCAACTGCGGCACGGCGCCGAGCCCTGCGGTGCCCAGCACCGATAAAGCGCTTCCCGCCAGCAGCAAGTTGCGCCTTTGGGCATCCCTCGGCTTGCCGTCCTTGCCGTCACTCATGCTTGCCTCCTCTGACCACACAACGAAACCCGACATGGCTGGTGGTGGTGTCGACCGCCTCGGCATGACGCGCGGCCGGCCGGTACCGCCGGCAATAATTGGGCGCGCAGAGATGCGAGCCGCCCTTCAGCACCTTGCGCGGGATGTGGAGCCGGTCGCGCGGATCGTGGCTCTGCTCTTTCGGTCCGCCGCGCGGATTTTCCGGCACGCAGCAGGCCTTGGGCGCATCGGCCGTGTGCCGGGTCGAGTACCAGTCGGTCGTCCACTCCCAGACATTGCCGATCATGTCGTAGAGGCCGTAGCCGTTGGCCGGAAAGGCGCGCACCGGTGACGTGCGCGCCCAGCCGTCGCTGCGCAGGTTCTCGCGCGGGAACTCGCCCTGCCAGGTGTTGGCCATGTGCTTGCCGCCGGGCGTGAACTCGTCGCCCCAGGCGAACTCCGCGCCGTCGAGGCCGCCCCAAGCGGCGAACTCCCATTCGGCTTCGGTCGGCAATTGCTTGCCGGCCCAGGCGGCATAGGCTTCGGCATCCTTGTAGGCGATCTGGACCACCGGATGATCGTCGAGCCCGCCGAGATGGCTGCCCTTGCCGTAGGGCCGCCGCCAGGTGGCGCCGAAGGTGAAGCGCCACCACTGGCTCCAGTCGCGCAGGTCGACCGCCTTCGAAGGTGGCGTGAAGACCAGGCCGCCCGCCCTCAGCATGTGCGGCAGCGCGCCGGGATAGTCCCTGGGATCGGGCGCGATCTCGGCCCACGTGACGTAGCCCGTCGCCTCGACGAACTTGCGGAACTGCGCGTTGGTGACCGGCGTCGGATCGATCCAGAAGCCGTCGACGGTCACGCGATGAGCAGGCGCCTCTTCCGGATAGTGCCGATCGGAGCCCATGCGGAAGGTGCCGCCGGGAATCCGGATCATGTCGGACATCGAAGCGACTGGCCTTTCCAGTGTTTCCATCACTACGCCCCTGACCTCTCGGTAAGGACGGTCATCCCGGCAACGATGCCAAACAATGGCCAAGACGAGACCGTGAGACGATCGCAAGAACGAACCCGATCGCGGTGACGCAACATCAAGCCCTTCCTCCCTGCCAAGTCCCGGTGGCGTGGACTCGCGTCGCCTGTTCCACGATCTCGACAACCGCCTCGGCGAGGGCCTCGGGTTGATCGAGCGGCAACAGGAGCCGCGCTCGTGGTATCGAGCGAAATCCGGAGTTCATGAATCCCTCGGCCAGATGCTTGCCGACGTCGAGCGGAAAGCTCGCATCATCGGCACCCCAGACGATGCGCACGGGACCGGCGAACGCATCGTCGGACGTCGCCGACGCATCGGCCGTCCCGCGCAACGCCCGCCAGGCATCGAACCGGATGGCCGCGTCGGTCAGGAAGCCGCCCAGCAGGTCGTCCAGTTGCTCGTCCGGCGGCAACGTCCAGACCAGGCGCTCGAAGAAGCGCCGCCGACCGTCCGGCGTCGCCAGCCCGGCCGCGAGCCGGTCCAGGGTCGCGGTTTCCGGACCCTCGATCGCGGAATGCCAATGCCCAAGGCGGCCGGCAGGATCGCAATTCGTGAGCAGCATGCCGTCGATGCGCCGAACCCGACGGTCGCTGCTGGCGCTCGCGAGCCGACAGATGAGGCATCCGCCATCATTTGCAACCAGAGTGACGCCTTGCAGGTCGAGTGTCTCGATGAAATCGAGAAGCAGCCGGGCCATCGCGGACGACGTCAGGTCGGCGGTTGCTGCCGCCGGTCGATGATGACCGCCCAGCGGGAGATCGAGCCGGAGCAACCGCAGGCCGAGCGGCAGATAGAAGACGACGTCGTCCCAGAGCGCGCCGTTGACGAACGGCCCGTGCACGAAAACGATCGGCTGCCCGCTGCCGATATCGCGGTATTCGACGGGGCCCGCGCCGGTCGCGATCAGCTTGCGATCATCCGCTCGATAACCGGCCACCGAATTTCTCCCTGGGCGAAGGATAGGGCACTTCGTGATGGCCCGATTTCGCGTCTTTGCGCTTCGCTTGCTGACTCTTGCGCTTCTGGGAAGGTCAGTTGCGCCGCAGGCTCGAAGGAGACTGGCCGGTGAACTGACGAAAGCGGGTCGCGAAAGCGGCTGGACTGTCAAACCCGACCGCCACGGCAATCTGGGAAACCGCGAGATCCGTGCTGAGAACGAGTTGACGAGCCCTGTCGATCCGGCGTTGCACGACATACCTGTGGAGGCCGATACCCGTGGTGCGCCGGAACGATCGGGAGAGATGATAGGGACTCAGACAAGCGACCTCTGCGATGATGTCGAGCGTAAGCGCATCTCCGAGGTTACTCTCGATGTAGTCGACGACGCGGCGCAGTCTCTCGCGAGACAGGCCCGAGGAGCGCGGCGCATCGATGCCACGTGTCGAAAACTGCCGCATGTATTTGACGATGATCGAATGGCCAAGGCTCTCGACAAACAGCGGATCCGGCGCCTCGCCCTCGAGTTCCGAGGCAATGGCCCGTGCATTCACGGAAATGAACGAGTCGTGAAACGGGAGCATCGGCTCCAGCTTTCCCGCCGTCTCAGGGTCGGGGCGCCACAGGAGGTGTACGGTGGTCGCACCCGCGGAAACGGAGCGCAGCTCGACGTCGGCAGGACAAAAGCCCAGATTGTCGTTCCACAGGGCCTGGCGAGTGGGGCCTCCCTCGACCTGGAATGCAATGGGATGAGGCTTCGTCAGGCGCGGCGGCACAACTATGCGATGCATCGGTTGGCGCCATGTCACCTCGCCGTCGCTGCGCGTGATTCTTTGAGCGAGAACCGAACGGGTCGGCAGCTCATCGAGAACTCTCACCCCGGCGACGACGGGGATTCCCTTTTGCAAGGGCAAGGCGCGCCCTTCGACAACGACAGGACCGGCTGACCGACGCAGCATAAGCGCCCCCTCTGCGTGGCACCGCGATGCTAGGCAGAGATTGCGACAGTTTCCAGTCGATTGCGGCATGCGAGAGCGCATAGCTTTTCCCGACGCGCGCATGGCGCGCACACCGGTGAGTTTGTCAAATTTGCTGTTCTGTCGAAGTACAAGCTCTTAATTGCGCTTTTGCCTCCGGTGCTGAGCATGGGCACAACGGCGGCGCTACTATCGCTTGCGGCCTTGCTGCGGCTGCAATCGAGAGACCTGCAAGCCATGAAACGGCGCACCTGTCTGTTCTCGTTGATTGCCTTGGGCGTGTTCGCGCGCCGGACCGGACTCCTTGCACAACCGGCGCAGAAACCATTCACGGCGGAGGAGCTCGACCAGATGCTGGCGCCGGTCGCGCTCTATCCGGATTCACTCCTGTCACAACTGATGATGGCCGCCACCTACCCGCTCGAGGTCGTCGAGGCCGCGCGCTGGTCGAAGGCCAACCCCAATCTCAAGGGCGACGCCGCCGTGACTGCGGTCAAGGACAAGGAGTGGGATGTCAGCGTGAAATCTCTGGTCGCCTTCCCGTCGGTCCTGCAGCAGATGAACGACCATCTGGACTGGACGCAGAAGCTCGGCGACGCGATGCTCTCGCAACAGCAGGACGTCGCCGACTCGATCCAGCGCTTGCGCGCCAAGGCAACAGCCGCCGGCACTCTCAAGAGCACGCCAGAACAGACGGTCACGACGCAAGGATCGGGCGACAACGTGCAGTACGTGATCGCGCCCAGCAACCCGGAAGTCGTCTATGTCCCGAGCTACAATCCGAGCTGGGCTTACGGCGCGTGGCCCTATCCCGCCTATCCGCCAGTCTACTATCCGCTGGCGGGCGCGCTTGCGACCGGCTTCTTTTTTGGCGCCGGCATCGCCGCCGCCGGCGCGGTCTTTGGCGGCTGGAACTGGGCCGGCCGCGGGAATTCCTACGTCAACGTCAACGTCAACCGTGCCGTCAACATCGACAACCATTTCGACCGCAACAGATACACGGGCGGCAACAATCAATGGCAGCACGATCCTGTCCATCGCCGAAGCGTCGCCTACCGGACGCCCCAGACGCGTGAGCAGTTCGGCCAGGGGCCCCGGCCGGGCGCCGACCAGCGCCAGCAGTTTCGCGGCCATCCCGGCGGCGACGCGCCGGGCGCCAATCGACCGCAGGTCGCCAACCGTAGCCAGGTCGGCCAGGGCGGTGCGAGGCCGAATGTCGGCCAGCAGCATCCCAACGTTCAGAACCGGAGCGATGTCCAACGACCGTCGGCGCTGAACGGCGTCAATCACGGCCAGCAGGTGAACCGCGAGGCCGCGCGTGGACACACGCAGATGAATCGCGCCCAGTCACACCCGAACTTCCAGGGACGCGGCGGAGGCGGCGCTCGTGCCGGCGGCGGCGCTCGTGCTGGCGGAGGGCGCCGATGATGCGGTCACTTCTCCGGTGTGCGTTCCTCGCGCTCGCATACACGGCCGGCCTCGCCGCCGGTGCGCTGGCGCAGACGCCCGCAGCCTCGCCGACTCCCACCGTCACGACCGTACCGTCCGGGAAGCAGCGGACCTTCGCCTCCCCCGAAGCTGCCGCCGACGCCCTCACCGAGGCGATCCGCAAGGACGACGACAAGGCGGTGTCGGCCATGCTGGGCGGCGGCTGGCGGGATTTCGTGCCGGGCACGCGGCAAGACGAGGACAACACGCGCGCCAAGTTCCTGACGGCCTGGGACGAGGCGCACAGGATCGAGAAGCAAGGCGACGACAAGGCCGTTGTCGAGGTCGGCAAGACGGGCTTCGTCATGCCCATCCCGATCGTCAAGGACGGCGCTGCCTGGCGGTTCGACGTCGAGGCCGGCCGCAAGGAGATCGAGGCGCGCGAGATCGGGCGCAACGAGCTGACCACGGTGCAGACGCTGCTCGCGATCGTCGATGCAGAGCACGACTATGCGGCACTGGATCCGATGAAGAGCGGAACGACCGCCTATGCACGGCGCCTCCTGAGTTCGCCCGGAAAGAAGGACGGTCTCTACTGGGAGGCCAAACCCGGCGAACCGGAAAGCCCCCTCGGCCCCCTCGTCGCCAAGGCCCAGCCCGGCGCCGGCGAGCGCGACGGGTACTTCGGCTATCACTATCGCATGCTCTATCGCCAGGGGTCGGCGGCGCAGCCCGACGGCGCACACGACTACGTAGTGAAGGGCCACATGATCGCGGGCTTCGGCGTGATCGCCTGGCCGGTCAAATATGGCGAAACCGGCGTGATGACCTTCATCGTCAACCAGCAGGGCGACGTCTACGAGCAGGATCTCGGCCCCGAAACGTCGGCGAAGGCCGCCGCCATTACCGCCTTCAATCCGGACAAGGACTGGCAGAAATCGGACACGACGCCGCCGTGACGGCGTATCGCCGCGCGTTCCCGGAGTCGGAAAAAGGGAGGGAGAGGTGAACGGACAAGATGTGGACCGTAGCAGGCCCGATAACCTTGCCAGGAAGGCCAGCCGATCCGGTTTCTTGTCCGGCAGCGCGATGGCCGCAGCACTGGGCCTGGCCTGCGCCGCCTTCATTGGTCCCGTTCCGGCCTCCGCGCAGGCGCCGGCCAAGCCGAACATTCTCGTGATCTTCGGCGACGACATCGGCCAGACCAACATCAGCGCCTATTCGTTCGGCGTGGTGGGCTACAAGACGCCCAACATCGACCGCATCGCCAAGGAAGGCATGATGTTCACCGACTACTATGCGGAGAACAGTTGCACGGCGGGCCGCTCGTCCTTCATCACCGGCCAGACCCCCAAGCGCACCGGCCTCAGCAAGGTCGGCATCCCGGGCGCCACCGTCGGCCTGCAGGACCGCGACGTCACGATCGCCCAGGCGCTCAAGCCGCTGGGATACGCCACGGGCCAGTTCGGCAAGAACCATCTCGGCGACCGCGACGAATATCTGCCCACCCGGCACGGCTTCGACGAGTTCTTCGGCAATCTCTACCACCTCAACGCCGAGGAAGAGCCCGAACGGCCCTACTATCCGAAGGACGATGCGGCCTGGGTCCGGGCCAACTCCCCGCGCGGCGTGATCAAGGCGTCGGCCGACGGCAAGGTCGAGGACACGGGTCCGCTCACCAGGAAGCGCATGGAAACGATCGACGACGAGACCACCGCCGCCGCCATCGACTTCATGCAGCGCCAGGTCAAGGCCAACAAGCCTTTCTTCACCTGGATGAATACCACGCGCATGCACATCTTCACCCACATCCGCGACGCCATGAAGGGCCAGAGCGGCATGCCGGGCAACGACTACGCCGACGGCATGATCGAGCACGACGGCGACGTCGGCAAGCTCCTGAAGGCGCTGGACGATCTCAAGATCGCCGACAACACGATCGTGATCTACACTACCGACAACGGCCCCAACCGCTTCTCGTGGCCGGACGCGGCGACCTCGCCGTTCCGCAACGAGAAGGATTCGAACTGGGAGGGCGCGTTCCGCGTGCCGGCGATGATCCGCTGGCCGGGCAAGATAAAGGCGGGCGAGGTCTCGAACGAGATGTTCTCCGGCCTCGACTGGTTCCCCACCCTGCTCGCCGCCGCCGGCGATAGCACGATCAAGGACCGTCTGCTGAAGGGCGCGGCCATCGGCGGCAAGGACTTCAAGGTCCATCTCGACGGCTACAATCAGCTTCCCTACCTGACCGGTCAGCAGACCAAGAGCGCACGCGACGAGTTCGCCTACTTCAATGACGACGGCGTGCTGGTCGCATACCGGCACGACAACTGGAAGGCCGTGTTCTGCGAGATGAAGCACCCCGGAGGCTTTGCCGTGTGGCAGGAGCCGTTCGTCTGCCTGCGGGTTCCGAAGCTCTACAACCTGCGCATGGACCCTTATGAGCGAGCCGACATCGTCTCCGACGAATACAACAAATGGGTCGTCGACAACGCCTATCTGATCTCGTGGATGACCACCCACGCCGCGATGTTCCTGCAGACCTTCGTCGAGTATCCGCCGAGCCAGGAGCAGGCGAGTTTCTCGATCGACCAGATCGCCCGGGACGTCGAAGCCAAGATCAAGGCCAACGCCGCCAAGGCGGGCGCCAAATAGAAGCAGCAGAGAGTCGTCAAATCAGGAGGGAGAACCATGCTGAAATCGACATTTGTCCTGGTGGTCGCCATCGGCGCCATCGTTGCCGGCTGCGACCGACCCATGAGCAGCGGTGAGAAGGGCGCGGCCGTGGGCGCCGCGGCCGGCACCGGCATCGGTCTCGTCACGGGCGGCAGCTTCGGCCAGGTCGTGGGCGCCGGCCTGATCGGCGGCGCGGTCGGCTATCTCGGCGGCAGCGCCGTCGGCAAGTAGAACAAGGGAGAGCGAGCCATGAACGACAAGATCCTTCTCGTCCTCGGCGCCCTGCTGGTTGCTCCGCTGGGAGCCCACGCGCAGGCACCGCGGCTCAGCTTCGATCAGGCGGTCTATATGACCTGCCGCGACGCCCAGGTCATGCAACCCGAAGAGCGCAGGCAGCTCGCGATCTTCCTCGCCGAACACTCGGCCCGCTATCGCGGCGTGACGCTTCCGCAGGACGAGCGCGGCGGCCAGCTCGCCATGCTGGTGCGCGGCGGCTGCACGCTCGCGCCCGACGCTTACCTGTTCACCGTGATCGACCGCGCGATCCTGGCCGAGAAGGATAAGCTGCCGAAGCGACAGTAGTTAATATAAAGGGGGCCACTGACGCCGACGAGCACAGCGTGCGTCGCAGGCGCGATGGCGGTTGTGATGGTGTGCGCAGCGGACAGTGCCCGAACGAGCGAGGGCGCCGCGAGCTACTAGGATGGCTCTTTTGACGGGGGAAACGACATGATGCCCATGACCAATCGTCTCTATGCGGAGTTCATCGGCACCGCCTGGCTGGTGCTGGGCGGGTGCGGCAGCGCGGTGCTGGCGGCCGCCTTTCCCCAGCTCGGCATTGGCTTCATGGGGGTGGCCTTCGCCTTCGGGCTTACGGTCCTCACCATGGTCTACGCGCTGGGACCGGTGTCAGGCGGGCATTTCAATCCCGCGGTGACGGTCGGCCTTGCCGTGGGTGGCCGCTTTCCCACGCGCGAGGTCGCGCCGTACGTCGTGGCGCAGGTTCTCGGCGGCATTGCTGGCGCCGCGATCCTCTATGTGATCGCGACCGGCAAGGCAGGGGCCGAGATCGGTGGCTTTGCGACCAACGGCTATGGCGACCGCTCGCCCGGCAAGTACGGCATGGCGGCGGCACTGGTGTCGGAGATCGTCATGACCTTCGGCTTCGTCACCGTGATCCTCGGCGCGACCGACAAGCGCGCACCGGCAGCAGCCGCGCCGCTTGCGATCGGGCTCGCGCTGACGCTGATCCACCTCGTCTCGATCCCGGTCACCAACACGTCGGTGAACCCTGCCCGCAGCACGGCGCCGGCCCTGTTCGTGGGCGGCGGTGCGCTCGCCCAGCTCTGGCTGTTCTGGCTGGCGCCGCTGGTCGGTGCGATCATTGCCGGCCTCGCCTACAAGCTGGTTGCCGAACCCGCAGCCGGGCAGCCGGGCTCGTCGGCGACGGCGTTGAGCGGCAAGACAGGCTGAGCGCGCGCATCGGGTATCATCGTGGGCCGGCCGCTCAGGCGGCCGGCTGGCCGCTACGCCCCAGCACGGAATGGACCGGTCGCCGCCGCGCGGCCTTGCCACCGGCGCGCTTCACATAGCGCTCGGTCAGGACAGGACCCAGTACGGACGTCACGATGACGAGCACCAGCACGGTGTTCAGCATCGGCGTATCGATCAGCCGCTCGCCGGCCTTGTTGACGGCTTGATAACCGACCAGGGCGGCCGCCAGGGTCGCGGCCACCTGCGGCAGGGTCAAGGCCGCCATCAGGCCGCGCTCGATGGCCGGATAGCGCCATGCCCGACCCGTGATTTCCGCTGCCAGCCACTTGCTGCCGATCAGGCCGAGGACCACGGCCAGCACCATCGCGGCATTGGACCAGAGCGTCGCGGCAAAGACGTGCAGGTCGACGAGGAAGCCGGTGACGATGAAGAAGGCCGGGACGAACAGATTGTTGCCCAGGAACTCGATCTTCTCCTTCGCCTGCGTGTCACGCACCGCCTCGTTCACGGCGAGGCCTGCCAAAAAGGCGCCGAGGATGCCCTCGAGCTTCAGGGCCTCGGCGAAGGTCGCGCCGAGCGCCACGATGGCAAGCATCAGGGTGAACGACGCCTCGTCGGTCTGCCCCATCCGGTCGAAGGCCCAGCGGCCGGCCGGCCCCAGGACGAACACCATCACGACGATGAAGACGGCGAGCTCGCCGAGCTGCACGGCGAGCGCCACGGGTTCGAAGCCTGCCCTGTGGGTCGTCAGGCAGATCGCCAGCATCAGCAGCGACAGCATGTCGGTCAGGATCGTGGCGCCCACCACGACGGTGACGCACGGCAGTCTCGTGAGGCCGGCATTCATGACGATCGGGTAGGCAATCAGCGTATGCGACGCGAGGAGCGAGCCGATGAGGAGCGCCGAGACGGTACCGTAGCCGAACAGGAAGCCGACGGCGGTGCCGGCGATCATGGGCAGGCCGAAGGTCACGAGGCCGAACAGGAACGACTTGTCACGCTGGGCCCGGAACTGCCGGAGATCGACCTCGAGGCCGACGAAGAACATCAGGAGGAGCTTGCCGAGATCGGCGAAGAAGTTCGCGACCTCGCCGTGCTTGGGAACGATGCCGAGACCGTGCGGACCGACAACGACGCCGGCGATTATGTAACCGACGACCGACGGAAGGTGCAGGCGTCGCGTGAGGTAGGGCGTGAACAGCAGGAGGAAAAGGACGGCGCCGAAACGCGCCATCGGCGGCAAATCGAGGGAAGCGATGTCCATGGTCACGAGGCGACGTCTGATCCGAGCCGACGATACTAGCGACAACTGCCGTCGCCGTCCCGCTGCTCGCCGAGGACCGTCGTCCCAGCCGGTTTGCCGCCCCGATCTCGGACAGTGCTACTCGCCCGGGACCGGGACCTGTCGTGGCGCCGGCGGCAAGGCAAAGTGGGCGATCTCGCTTTCGGGCCGCAGGAAGAACATTCCGATCAAGCCGCCCGCAAGCGCGACCAGGCCGCAGATGAAGAAGCCGCGACCATAGCCGTCGGCCGGCGAGAGGCCGGCGGCCTGGACAACGCTGCCCATGACATAAGGACCGATCAGTCCGGCCGAGGTGGCGACCGCGTTGTTGATCGCCAGCATGGCGCCCCGCTGCGGCACGGGCGTGATCTCGCTCACGATCGCATGTCCCACCACATAGATCACCGAAGGGATGGCGATGCCCGCGACGATCATGGCGATCTTGAGCGCGTCTCCCGGCATGTAGCGCATCAGGATCAGGCAGACCCCGCCCAGGGCCACGGCAGCGCCGCCGAAGACGCCGCGGGCGAGACGGGTGCCGACGCCGCGCGCCAGCAGATGTTGCGAGAACCAGCCGGCGAAGATCACGACGAAGGGACCCGTGGCCCAGGGCAGGACCGTGATCCAGCTCGCCTCCTTCTGCGAATAGCCCAACCCCTTGATGAGATAGGGCGTGAACCAGCCGACCAGCAGCGACAGACCCCAGTAGGCACCGAAGCCGGCGGCAAAGCCCGAGAGCACGGTGCCGTTCAGCAGCAGGCGCCTGTAGGGCACGCGCTCGATCGCTTGCCCGCTGTCGCGCGCGACAGTGACGACGATGCTGCCTTCTTTCCCGAGGAAGTGCCAGGCCACAACCCAGACAAGCCCGACCACGCCCAGCACACCGAACGCCGCGTGCCACGAGAACTTCTCGATGACCCAGTCGAGCAGAGGGACGGCGATCACCACGCCGATCGCAGCGCCCTGCGCGATGACGGCCGTCGGCAGCGTGCGCAGCTCGTTGGGAAACCATTTGTAGGTCGCGTGCAGCGCAACCGGATAGGCCGGCCCCTCGCCCGCGCCCAGCACGACACGGCTGGCGATCAGCGTGCCGAGCCCGACCGTTCCCACCATCGGGAACTGCGCCAATGCCCAGATCAGCGCCATGATCAGCAGTGCCCAGCGCGCCTGGATGCGATTGACGATGAAGCCCGTGATCACGGCCGAGATGGAGAACAGGAAGAAGAAGCTGGAATTCACCAGCCCGAATTCCTTCGGCGTAAGTTCGAGCTCCTTCATGATCGGAACACCGGCCAGGCCGATGACCGCCTTGTCGACAAAGTTGATCAGCATGAAAAAGAACAGAAGGGTCACGATGAGCCATGCCCCCTTCTGCGGTTCCACCTTGGTCATTGTGCGCTCCTCCCGCCTGGTTCTTGTGCACCGTACGCCATCACGGCGTCTCTCTCATCGCCGGACGAGCGGAACGCCCTCGAGCGTGATCCGATGCATGAGCCGTCGCTCGCCATGATAATCGTTTATGGCGAAATGCCAGGTCGCGCGGTTGTCCCAGAAGGCGATCGATCCCTTGCGCCACTGGAAGCGGGTGTGGAACTCCGGCCGCGCGGCATGGGCATAGAGATAGTCGAGCAGCGACCTGCTTTCCTTCTGGGTCCAGCCTTCGAAGTGCGTCGTGAATCCCGGATTCACATAGAGAATCTTCCGGCCCGATTCGGGATGGCGAACGACGACCGGATGGACGGCGTCTTGAGTTGCCAGGTCCGGATTACCGATGCGACCGGCGACATCCCTTGAATATTGGGCTGCAGCACCGAAGACATGGCGGCTCGAGTGAACGGCGCGCAGGCCCTCGAGCGTCTGCTTCAGCCCGTCCGACAAGGCTTCATAGGCGTGATGCATGCTGGCGAACATCGTATCGCCACCGCTCTCGGGAACTTCACGCGCCAGCAGAATCGAGCCGAGCGCCGGCGCCTCGTCGTAGCTGTGATCGGTGTGCCAGCCGCCGCCGATATTGGCCGTCTGCTTCGGCTCCTTGCGCACCTCGGCGATCTGCGGATAGCCGGGAACCGACCGGAAGAACCGGTTGACGTTGATTTCCGCGAACCGCTCGGCGAAGGCGATGTGCTGCTCGGGGCTGAGATCCTGATCACGGAAGAAGATCACGCCGAAGTCGTTGAGCGCTCCGCGCAATTCTTCGGTCTCGGCCGCGGACAGCGGTTTCGACAGGTCGACGCCGAGGATTTCTGCCCCCACCGCCGGCGATGTCGGGCGGACATCGAACCGGGAATTTCGCATCGGTTTCCTCCGTCGGTCCTCTAGACTAGAATTATAATTCTAGTTAATATCTTGCCTTCGCAAAAGGTTGTCAATGGGAAGAAGTCGATGCTGGACGAGCAGCTGATTGGGGAGGTCAAAGTCAAGGGTCTGCGCCCCTCGCAGCAAAGGCGCACGCGTGAACTCGTTGTCCGGCTCATGAATGAAGGCCTGGCCTTGCTGAAGGATCACGACTTCGAGAGCCTGTCGATCGACGTTCTTTGCGAGCGGTGCGGCACGACGGTGGGATCCTTCTACGCCCGATTCGACAACAAGGAGGCGTTCATCGACGCCCTGCAGCGCCTCGTGGTCGAGGACGCCAAGAGGGAACTGGCAGCGGCCTACAGCTCCGACCGCGTGCCGCGCGACAACCTCGCGCATCTTTTGAATTGGATTTGCAAGGGCGGCGTTTCCTGGATCAGGGACCATGAAGGCCTCGTCCGCGCCTCCCTGAGGCGCGCCAGCAGCGATCGGCGAAGCTGGACGCCGATGCGCGAACTCGGGCGTCTGCACGTCACCCATTGCCTTCCGCACATCACGCGGCTGGCGGCCCACGAGCCAGGGCCCAATCTGGAGGATCGGGTTCGCCTTGCCTTTCAGATGATGTACGGCACGTTCAACAACATGGTGCTCATCAACCCGGGACCCCTGTCCCTGCACGAGCCGATGAC
>NZ_DATBFE010000050.1:0-6045 GCF_036558665.1 Reyranella sp.
GACGCAACGCCACGGCTTGCAGAGCGACAACGTGCTGGCGATGGACGTCGTCACCGGGACCGGCCACGAGGTCGCCTGCTCGGCGCAGAACAACGTCGAGCTGTTCGACATGGTCCGCGCCGGGCTCGGCCAGGTCGCCGTGATTGCGCGGGCCACACTGAAGCTCCTTCCCGCGCCGCGGCTGGTTCGCCGGCATCTCCTTTTCTACCCGGACCTCGCGAGCCTGCTGCACGACCAGCGTCTGCTGGCCGCCGACGCCCGGTTCGACGCCGTGACGGGCGCGGTCCTCGCGGCGCCCGGGCGTTGGTCGTTCCGGCTCGACGCCGCCCGGCCCCTCGCGGCCTCCGGCGCGCCGGACGACACGGTGCTGGCCGGTTTGTCCGACGACCGCTCGCGACGGCAGGCCACCACGCTTTCCTACTTCGACTACCTCGATCGGCTCTCCGCGCTCGAGGCAAAGCTGCGCGGCAACGGGCAATGGCTTCTGCCCCATCCCTGGCTGATGACCTTCGTCGGCGATGCCAGGATCGAGGCGGTCGCCGGCGAGGTATTGGCCCGGCTGACCCCGGCCGATCTCGGACCCTTCGGCCAGGTCTCGCTCTCCGCCTTTCCCCGCCGATCGGTCACGAGTCCGCTGGCACGGCTGCCGGCGGACGATCTCTGCTACGCCTTCAACCTGGTCCGCATGCCGGCGACCGCCGACAGCGGCACGATCAGCCGGCTCATCGAGGACAACCGTGATCTTTATCAGCGCATCCGCGAAGCCGGCGGCACGCTCTATCCGGTGAGCGCGCTGCCCATGACGCGCGACGACTGGCGGCGCCATTTCGGCCCGGCGTTCGCCCGGCTGAGCGCCGCCAAGCGCCGCTTCGATCCCGCCAACCTGCTCACGCCGGGCTACCCGATCTTCTAGACGAGCTCAGGAGAACGCCGGGCGTCCGGCGGCATCGAGGAAGGTGGCTGTCCGCCATGGAAAAAGAGAACAACTCCCTTCAGGTCGCAATTCTTCTCTATCCGGGCGTTACCGCGCTCGATGCCGTGGGTCCGTGGGAAGTGTTGTCGCGCATTCCCGATGCGGAAGTCCGGTTCGTCGGCAAGGAGGTGGGACCGGTTAGCACCGAAGGCGGCGCGCTCCTCCTGGGGGTCACGCACACCATCGGCGAAACGACAGCGCCCGACCTGGTGCTCGTCCCGGGAGGCATGACCACACCCGGCCAGATGGTGGACGACGATGTGCTCGACTGGCTGCGCGAGGTGCACCGAACGGCCACGTGGACCGCGTCGGTCTGCACCGGCGCGCTGATCCTGGCCGCGGCAGGCCTCCTGAAGGGCGCGCCCGCCACGACGCACTGGTACAAGATGGGCGTGCTCGCGATCATGGGTGCGAAGCCGCGGCCCGACGAACGCATCGTGCGCTCGGGCAGGATCGTTTCGGCCGCCGGAGTGTCGGCGGGGATCGACCTGGCGCTCTGGCTGGCCGGTGAAATCGCCGGCCGTGAGCGCGCCGAGGCGATTCAGCTTGCGATCGAATACGACCCGCGTCCGCCGTTCGATGCCGGCCACGTCCGCAAGGCATCCGCGAGCGTGCACAGGCTCGCCAAAGCGTTGATGGATGCCCGCATGCCTGCCGACCAGCGGCGACTGGTTCCCAGGATCGCCTGGCGGCGCGCCATCGATCTGATCCGCACCCGGAAATGAGCGGCATCGCACCCTGGCGGCGGCGGAAGGCTCGGTCACGTTCCCCGTCGCCTGCCGGTCACTTCTTCTTGCCGTCGGCATCGAACTGCGCGAGGTAGCTCCACAGGGCGTTGGCCTGGCCCTCGTCCTTGACGCCGGCGAAGATCATCTTGGTGCCGGGGATCTTCGCCTTGGGATCGCGGATGTAGTCGAGGAACTCCGCCTTGGTCCAGACGACGCCGGACGACTTGTTGGCGTTCGAGTAGCTGAAGCCCGCGATGGTGCCGGCCTTGCGGCCCTCGAGGCCGTTGAGCACGGGGCCCACCCTGTTCTTCGCGTTCTCGCCGACCATGTGGCAGATCGTGCACTGCTTGAAGACCTTCTCGCCGGCCTCGACATCCTGCGCCCGGGCCTGCGTCCACCCGACGATCGGGAGGACGGTTGCGATCGCGACCAGCTTGTTCATGACGTTTGCTCCTGTGCGGTTGATCTTGGCCGTTCGGCGCACCGGCCGGCCCGGTGGCTCATGTCCGAGGATGCCACAGCGCGCTGTGGAGGCGCGCGTCGTGCGTTTCGAAATGGCGGGAAAACCAGGCGTCGAGCCGGCGGGTGAGCTCCTGGCCGGCCAGCTCGGCATGATCGCGGAAGTCGTCCATGATCTCGCGGATCTCGTCGAGCAGCCTTTCGTGATCCTCCTTGTGCGCGGCGAACCCGTCATAGCCGTGCTCGCGCATGAAGCGCTCCTCGAGGGCGAAGTGGCTGGAGATCGCCGCCAGAAGGTCGCCGAACAGACCCTCGACCGTGGCGTTGCCGCGGTCCTGCAGGAAGGCGTCGTGCAGGCGGTTGATGAGGTCGATGAGCTCACGGTGCTCGTGGTCGACCGCCGCGATGCCGACCCGGTAGCGCTCGCTCCAGCGCAGGAGAGACATGGGCGCCTCCTTCTCCGTGCCAGTCAGCGGAAGACGAATTCGCCGCTGTCGGCGCGGAAATCGATCACCATCAGCTGGTCGGGCGCGAGCGCGACGCGGCCGCTGCGCTCGTGATCGAAGCCGCGGGTCGAGGCCTTGTCGCGCATGCGCACGGCAAGCTCGTGCTCGCCCGCCGGCAGCACGAACCGCCGGTAGACGCGCGAGGCGCCGTCGCCGGCGATGCCGGTCGGCGGCAGCTCGGCCGCGAACACCGTCCGGCCGTCGACGTCCAGCTCGACATGAAGCGGCATGCGGCGGCGCGGGCAGACCTCGGTGCGCCGCATGTTCGCGGGGAGCTTCGCGATCTCCTCCGGCGTCAGGCGGCGGCACTCGGCCTTGCGGTCGGAGCCGTGGACGAAGGTCAGCAGCAGCACCGCCGTGCCGGGCGGTGTCTGGCGATAGACCGGCCAGGCCGAGAACGCCGACACGGCGGCGAACAGCAAGACGATCGCCGCCAACTGGCCGGCCGTGCGCAGGAGCCGCGTCATGGCACCTTCTCGCGCACGCGGCGCGGCGCCGGCGCCGGCAGGGCCGCCACTCGCGCGGCGAAGGCGGCGATCGCCTCGTCGGCGCGGCCGGCCGACAGGGCGGAGGTCCAGACCGTGGCGATGCGCTCGCGCGGCACCCGCTCGCGCAGGTAGGGATCGCGCTTGCCGGCGAAGCGCTGCCCGGTCCAGGCCACGCCCAGCCGGTGATGGCAGGCGTTCTCGGCGCAACCCGCGACCACGACTCCGTCGGCAAGGTCGCGGCTCAGCACGAAATCGATCAGCGACGGCGGCGCCATCGCCACGCAGGGCAGGATCACCGCGCCCTCGCGACCGGCGCCGCCGCCATGGGCGCAGGCGAAGACCAGCACGCGCGGTGTCGCGGCGAGCCGCCCGGCGGCGGCGATCGTGCGTTCGCGCAGGACCGTGAGCGGGAAGTCCGGCAGGTCGATGCCGGTCCTGAGCTCGTCGCTGCGCCGGAACGGCGTCGAGGACGGGCACGAGGCGACGCAGATGCCGCACGACACGCAGAGCGCCGGATCTACCCGCGCCTCGGTCGGAAAGGGCAGCTTGTCCGTGCGCGGCACCATGCGGATGGCCTCGTAGGGACAATCCTCGGCGCAGCGCGCACAGCCGTTGCAGTGATCGAGATCGACCGCCGCGGCGCGCGCGCGCCGGAGCGGCGGCAGCCACGGCATCAGGCCGATCATGATCGAGAAGGCGCCGAGAAGCGCCCACACGCCGCCATTGCCCCAGAGGGCGCCGAGCGGATAGAGCGGCAGGAAGAACCAGTCGAGGCCGACCTCGACCGGCGCCTTCGCGAGATCGACATGGCCCTGCGACAGCGCCGGATGCCACAGCGAGACGCCCACCAGCGCCACCAGCGACAGCGCGGCCAGCGTGCGCGGCGGGTTGATGCGCGGCCGCGAGATGCGCAGGATGTGCACCCACATCAGGAAGAGCAGGAACAGCGGCACGGCGACGTGCAGGAACACCATCAGCGTGAAGAAGCGGTTGCTGAGCGTGCCCGTCGCCACGAAGTTGCGGGCGATCGGCTCGCCGAAGATCGGCAGCCAGTCGAGCAGCTCGGACGAAACCACGGCGACGTACTGCGCCAGCCTGTCCCACACCAGCCAGTAGCCGGTGATGCCGGAGATGTAGATCAGCGCGACCAGCGGCAGGCCGGTGAACCACGAGAACCAGCGCGCGCCGCGATAGCGATCACGCGAGAATTCGCGCAACAGATGGAGGGCGACGGTGACGACCATCAGGTCCGAGGCGTAGCGGTGAAAGCTGCGCATGACGCCGGCGTGATACCACCAGGTCGTCGAGATGCGCTCGACCGAGCCGAAGGCGCGCTCGATGCCGGTGTCGAAGAAGGCGAACAGGTAGATGCCGCTCACCGCGACGATCCAGAAGAAGAAGAAGCCGAGCGCGCCGAGCTGGCCCAGCGGATTGAGCGCCGGCCCGAACAGCCGGTCGAGCGGCCGCTCCACCAGCTCGAACCCCCACCGCAACGCCCCGCGCACCGACGACATCATCGCGCGGACCTCACGTTCGGCCGGCGCGGCGCCATTCGCGCAGGATGAGCCCGCCCATGACCGCGAGCGACAGCGCGGCGATCAGGCTGCCGAAGGCGAGGCCGTAGTCGATGCGATAGCGCCCCGCGCCCGGATCGAAGGTGGTGCAGATGAATCTCAGCCTGTCGAGCAGGCCCGTGACGGTCGCCGGGGCGGCGCCGCTCCAGACCGCGTCCTTCAGCGGCTCGACCAGCATCTGGAGCGGAAAGGTGTCGCCGTAGATCTGGCGCTGGACCCTGCCGTCGCGGTCGAGGATGGTGGTCTGGGTGACATGGTCGAAGCCGCCGGCGATGGCGACGTAGCTGAATCCGAGATCGGCGAGCAGCGCCTCGATCGTGGCGGCGTCGGCGCTGGCGAGACGCCAGTTGGGCAGGTCGACGCCCTGCGACGACGCGAACTGCGCCATCCGCGCCGGCGTGTCGGTGCGCGCATCGAAGCCGACCGTGAGCACGGCGAAGCGGTCGGCGCCGATCGCGCGCTGCGCCTCGCGAACCGCGTCCAGCAGGTGCTGGGTGGCGGGCGGACAGACCGAACTGCACGAGGTGTAGACCAGGCTCACCACCAGCGGCTTGCCGCGAAACGACGCGAGCGGCAGCACGGCGCCGCTGGAATCGACCAGCACGTGGTCGCCGACGGAGCGTCCCACGGCGGCCTCGCTGGTCGCGAACGCCTGCCGCGGCTCAAGACGCCGGGCCGGCTCGCCGAAGGCCATCGACGAGCCGAGCGCCAGCAACGCGAGCACGAGCGCGAGCGCGGCCATTGCCGATCGCCCGCTCATGCCGCTCCTCATGGCGCTCCTCATGTTGGCGCCAGGCCGTCGAGCAGCGCACCCGCGACCAGCAGGCAGAGCTGCAGCAGCGACGCCCGGAAGTTGGCCATGGCGTTGGCCGGCGTCGGCTCGCGCCACAGGCGCCAGCTCTTCCACAGGAAGAAGAGGCCGCCCGACGCGGCGCCGAGCCCGTAGAGCGCGCCCATGCCGAAGCCCAGCGGCAGCAGCGAGATCGCCGCGAGGGCCGCCGTGTGGGCGAGGATGGCGAGCGTCCAGGCGCGCGGCGGGGCGACCACCGGAAGCATCGGAATGCCGGCGCGGACATAGTCCTCGCCGCGCGCCGCCGCGAGGCTCCAGAAGTGCGGCGGCGTCCACAGGAAGAGGACGATCGCCAGCGTCACCGGCACCGGCTGCGGCACCGGATCAACCGCCGCCGCGCCGGCCAGCACGGCGAAGCTGCCGGAGAGCCCGCCGACCACGATGTTCCACACGCTGCGGCGTTTCAGCCAGACGGTGTAGACGATGCCGTAGACGAAGGCGCCGAGGAAGACGAACAGCGCGGCGAG
>NZ_DATBFE010000051.1:0-8769 GCF_036558665.1 Reyranella sp.
AGCCCCAGGAGCTCGCCGGGCTCGAACACGAAGCCGCGGTCGCGTGCCTGGGCGATGAAGTTGGTTTCCTGCTGCGTGACGTCGCTGGTGCCGGCGACGATGGTATGCAGCATCGGCTTCCAGACGTAGGCGGGCTCGCGGTCGACCAGGGTCAGGCGGATCGCCGGTGCGACTTGCGGCAGGCGGCTCGCGAGCTCCAGCCCGGCGATGCCGCCGCCGACCACGACGACGCGATGCCGGGCCTGGTCCGTCATGACGCTGCCGGCGCATAGACCGAGGCGAGCTGGCGCGACACCAGGCGGGCGTACAGGCCGCCCCGGGCGAGCAGCGCGGCGTGCGTGCCGGTCTCGACCACGCGGCCCTCGTCGAGCACCACGATCAGGTCGGCGTCGCGCACCGTCGACAGGCGATGGGCGATGACGATGGTGGTGCGGTCGGCCTGCAGCCGGTCGAGCGCCCGCCGCACCGCCTGCTCGTTGACCGCGTCGAGATGCGAGGTCGCCTCGTCGAGGATCAGGATCGGCGCATCCTTCAGGAAGGCGCGGGCGATGGCGACGCGCTGGCGCTGGCCGCCGCTGAGACTCGTGCCGCGCTCGCCGACGGGCGAATCGAGGCCGTCCGGCAGTGTCGCGACCAGCTCGGCGAGCGAGGCATGCTCGATGGCGGCCCGCAGCTCGGCCTCCGACGCGTCGGGTCGCGCGATCAGGATGTTGGCGCGCAGCGTGTCGTTGAAGAGATAGGTGTCCTGCGCCACGAGCGCGATCAGGCGGCGCAGCTCGTCGAGCCTGTAGTCCCGCAAGTCGGCGCCGTTCAGGGTGATGCGGCCCTGATCGGGATCCCAGAAGCGCATGAGGAGTTGCGCCGTCGTGGTCTTGCCCGCGCCCGACGTTCCGACCAGCGCCATGGTCTTGCCGGCCGGGATGGTGACGCTCACGTCGGCCAGGGCGCGGCGATTCTGGCCGGGATAGGTGAAACTCACCCGCTCGAGCGCCAGCGATGCGGGTCCTTTCTTCGGCGGCGCGCCCGGCCCGTCGCGCACCAGGATCGGTTCGTTGGCGAGCGCATAGACGCGTCGCGTGGCGCCCAGCGTATCGGCAAGCTGGCGGCCGATCTGGGCGATCTCCGACACCGGCAGGAAGGCCGCCATGGCGAGGATCGTCAGCAGCGGCAAAACGCCCGGATCGATGGCGCCGCGGCTGGCGAGGATCGCGCCAACCGCCACGACGGCAAGTCCGCCCAGGCCCGTCATCACTTCGAGAAGACTATGCTGCAGCGTGAGCTCGCGGAAGAACGGCAGCCGCAGGTCGATATGCCGCTGCGACAGCGCGTTGAGCCGATCGCCGCGGCGACTCTCCTGCTGGAAGGCGACGATCTCGCCCAGGCCCTGCACGGAATCGACGGCGAACGCGCCCAGCTCGCCCGCCGCCTCGCGCGCCTGCGAGCCCAGCCGATCGACGCGCTTGCGCATCAGGAACGGGCTCAGGCCCACCGCCAGCAGGAACGGCACCAGCGCCAGCGCCATCCAGCCGTTCGCGGCGGCGAGCGCCACGATCACCGCCGCCGGCACGAGGACGGCGACGAAGGCGGGCGCCACGGTGTGGGCGAAGAAATACTCGACCAGCTCGATGTCGTGGGTGGCGAGCGCCATCAGATCGCCGGTGCGGCGACGCACGAGATAGGCCGGCGCCAGCGCCTCGAGCTTGCGGTAGGCGTCGATGCGCATCTCGGCCAGCAGGCGGAAGGCCATGTCGTGGGCGAGCCACGATTCGAACCAGTGCAGCAGGCCCGCGAGCGGCGCCGTGACCGCGAGCGCGACCGCGAGGCTGGCGAACGACTGGTGGTGCTTCAGCGCCAGCACGATCAGCGCCGAGAGTACGCCCACACCGATGAAGGCGATGACGCGCAGGACGCCGAAGGTGAAGGTCGCCGCGAGCTTGCCCTTCCACGGCAACACGACCTTCATCAGGTTGGCCACCACCTGGTACCAGGTCAGTCCCTCGGCCTTGATGATGCCTTCGGTGGGCGGCGCAGGCGTCGTTGTAAATTCGGGGAATTCCTCTCCCCCGGGAGGGGGAGAGGCTAGGAGAGGGGGCGGCGAAAGCTCGTGCAACCCCCTCTCCCGACCTCTCCCCCTGGCGGGGGAGAGGAGATCCGATGTCTGGGCCTGCTCCGCCATCAGCGTTGCATAGACGCCGGCGCGCGCCATCAGGAAGTCGTGCCTTCCTTCCTCGGCGACGCGGCCGCCGTCCAGCACCAGGATGCGATCGCAGTCGATCACGCTCGAGAGCCGATGGGCGAGGATCAGCGTGGTGCGGCCCTGCATCAGGCGGTCGAGCGCCTCCTGGATCACCGCCTCGTTCTCGGCGTCGACGGCCGAGAGCGCCTCGTCGAGCACCAGGATCGGCGTATCGCGCAGCAGCGCACGGGCGATGGCGAGCCGCTGACGCTGGCCGCCCGAGAGCTTGATGCCCTTTTCCCCAATCACCGTCGCATAACCCTGCGGCAGGCTCTCGATGAAGTCGTGGATGTTGGCTGCGCGCGCGGCCTCCTCGAGCTCGGCCTGCGTGGCGTCGGGACGGCCGAGCCGGATGTTCTCCTCGACCGTGCCGTGGAAGAGGAACGTGTCCTGGTTCACGACCGAGATCAGCGAGCGGATCTGGTCGAAGGAGAGCGTGCGCAGATCGTGGCCGCCAAGGGTGATGCGGCCCTGGTCGGGATCGTAGAAGCGCAGCAGGAGCCGGACGATCGACGACTTGCCGCCGCCCGACGGTCCCACGATGCCCAGCCGCTCGCCCGCCGCGGCACGGAAAGAGAGGCCGTTGTGGATGGTGCGCCGGGTACCGGGATAGGCGAAGCGCACGTCCTCGAAGGCGATGGCCGGCGCGAGCGTCTTGTCGAGAGGAAGCGGCAGCGCGTCGGCGACGGCCGGCCGGTCGTCGAGGATGCGGTAGATGCCCTGCGCCGCCGAGAGGCCCACCATGCCCTGATGCAACACGGTGCGCAGCTCGCGCATCGGCCGGAAGATCTCCACTCCCAGCATCAGGATCACGAGCAGCGAGGAGAGGGCCATCGCGCCCGACTCCACGCGCGTCGCGCCGTACACGAGCGCCGCCGCGGCGCCGCAGGCGATCGCCGAGTCGGTGATGCCGCGCGCCAGCGAGTTGGTGCCGAGCACCCACATGGTGCGGCGGAAGAGATCGTGCGCCTCGACCTCGAGCCTGTCGGCGCGCGCCTTGCCCTGGCCGAAGGCCTTGAGGGTGGCGAGGCCCTGGATCGAATCGAGGAACTCGGCGGCGAAGCTCGCGTAGGATTTCTGCCGGAACGCCGAGTTGCGCACGTCCCATTTGTGCCAGAGGGCGGGCGCGAACAGCGCGACGAGGGCCGCCGCCAGCATCACCAGTGCCACCGGCAGGTCGATGAAAGCCACGACGGCGAAAATCAGGAACGGCGAGAGCAGCGCGATCAGGAACTGCGGCAGGAACTGGCCGAAGTAGGTCTCGAGCTGCTCGACGCCGTCGATCAGCGACAGCGTGAGGGCGCCCGAGCGCTGGCGCCCGACCGTGCCCGGCCCGAGGCTCGCGATCTTGTCGTAGAGAATTCGACGCAGGCTTTTCTGCACGCGCGCCGCCGTCTCGTGCGCGACCACGGCGCGCCAGTGCTCGGCCGCGCCGCGCAGCACCATGACCAGCGCGACCAGCAGGATCGGCAGCACCAGCGCCGACGGCTCGCGGCCGGCGAAGACCTGGCCGATCAGCCAGCCCAGCAGACCGAGACGGGCGACGCCCAGACCGACCGACAGGAGCCCGATGGCGACCGCCGCGGCGATGCGGCCGCGGACGCCTCTGGTGAAAGCAAGAAGGCGCGGTTCGATGTGCATGGCGGCATGCTAGGGCGAACATCCCTATTCGTCAGTCCACAAAACGGAAAAATCACTGTACAGATATGAACATGACGCCCAGTTGGGACGACCTGCGGATTTTCCTCACGCTGGCGCGCGAAGGCACGCTCACGACCGCCGCCAGGGTGCTGGGCGTCAGCCATCCGACAGTGGCGCGGCGCGTGGCGGCGCTGGAGAAGCAGATCGGCGCGCGGCTCTTCGAGCGCCTGCCCGACCGGTTCGTGCCGACCTCGGCCGGCGAGGAGCTCCTGGGCGACACCGAGGCGATGGAGCGCGCCGCGCTTTCGATCGACCGCCGCAGCGCGGGCTTGAACGACACCGTTCGCGGCGTGGTGCGGCTCTCGGCCGGCGAGGCGATGTCGGCGCTGCTGGCGCGGCACCTGCCGGAACTGCGAAAGCAGCTGGCCGAGATCGAGTTCGAGCTGGTCGCCAGCCACACTCTCGCCAACCTTTCGCGACGCGAGGCGGATCTTCTGATCCGCGAGCAGATGCCCGAGCTCGGCGGCATCGTCGCGCGCAAGCTGGGGCGCGTCGCCTATGCGATCTACGGCCATCCGGCGCTCGCGGTCACGCGGCTCGCGCCCGCGATGTTCAAGACCGTGCCGTGGGTCGCCTTCGACGACGACCATGCCTATATGCCCGGCCAGCGCTGGCTCGGCGAGCGGCTCGACGGCGCGCGTCCCGCCGTGCGCGGCAACAACTGGCTGGTGCTGCACGAGGCGGTGCGGGCGGGCGCGGGCTTCGCCATCCTGCCCTGCTATCTCGGCGACCCGGATCCCGGGCTGCGGCGCGTCGGCGGCGTGATCGCCGATGTCTTCGCCGACCAGTGGCTGCTCGTCCATCGCGACCTGCGCGCGCTGCCGCGCATGCGCGCCGCCATGGATGCCGTGGTCGCTCTCTTCCACCGCGAACGCGCGGCGCTGGAGGGGAAGTCGTAGCTCGCTGCCGCGACGGCGACCGAGGATCAGGGAGGCGATCGGGCGAGCAGTGCGCGCAGGTCGTCGCAGATCCGGTCGGCAGCAGCGGTGCAGGCCGGCGAGATCGCGGTATAGCTGAAGAAGCCGTGATTGAGGGTGGGAAACTCGCGATACGTGAGCGGTACTTTGGCCGCGCGCAGCGCCGCGGCATAGGCGCGATTGCTCTGGCAGAGAAAGTCGTGCGAGCCCACGCCGATGATGGCCGGCGCCACGCCGTCGAGCTTGGCCAGGACGGGCGAGGCCTTGAGGCTCCGGCAGCTCTGCTCGTAGCTGTCGCCGAAATAGGCCTTGCGGATATCGGGATTGCCCTCGTTGGTCATGTCGGTGGCGGCATAGAGCAGCACCTGCGCGGCAAGCCTGATGCCCGAGTCACGGCACATGATCGCGGCCACGGCGGCGAAATTGCCGCCTGCGCTGTCGCCCCCCACGGCCAGCGGCTTCCCGGCGCCGCCCAGGCGATCGAGATGCGCGCCGGCCCACCGGGTGGCGGCGATCGCGTCGTCGACACCGTGCGGAAAAGGATGCTCGGGCGCCAGGCGATAGTCGACATTCAGCACGACGGTGCGTGCGCGGTTCGCGAAGCGGATGGCGTGCGCCTGGTGGCTGTCGATATCGCCGATGATGTAGCCGCCGCCGTGAAAGTAGACGAGCGTGCCGATCGGCTCGCCTTCGAGCGGTCGAACGGCTTCCACCACGATCGCACCGTTGGGGCCCGGAATGTCGAAGCGCTCCAGGCGCCCGGCCGCCAAGGCCGGCTTGGGATAGAGGAGGGCGCGAACGTTCCGCGCGCGCTCGCGGCTGACCGGACCGTTGCCGCCATCGTAGATTCCGGGAATGCCGCTGTCGCGCCATCGGCGTTCCATCTCGGCGATGATCGGATCGAGAGGTTGGATCTGCTCCGTCACTCCGGCCTCCTAGAGTCTCGAGCCGGCCCAGCTCTCGTCGGACGAGAGCCGCGTCTGCGCTGCCAGCCGCACCGGCGCGTTGACGGCGCCGTAGCCCTGGTAACCGCGCCGTTCGACGATCTCGAAGAAGAAGCGATCCTCGATCGTGAGCGAATAGGCCTGCAGGTACTCGGCGTTTCCGTCACGGTCGTACAGGATGTTGTTGGCACGAAACGCATTGATGAGCTCGGGCGCCAGGTCGGTCTTGGCCTCGAGATCGTCGTAGTAATTCTCCGGCACCGGAAGAAGCTTCACGCCGTTGGCCTGCAGGCGCTTCACCGTGGCGACGAGGTCGTCGGACGCAAAGGCGATATGCTGCACGCCGGACCCGAAGGCCTCCGAAAGGAAGCGGGACGACTGGGTGCGGTTCGATTGCGATCCGTTCAAGACGACTCGCAGGTTGCCGTCCGGCGACTGCACGACCTGGCTTTTCACCAGCCCGCCGGGATCGAGCACATCCTGTTCGGCGGTCTTCGAGACGTCGAACAGCGAGCTGTAGAACAGGAGCCAGCTCAGCATCTCGCTGTGGAGCATGGACTGCGCGATGTGATCGACGCTCTTCAGTCCCGCTTCCGGCGCCCCGGCGGAGACGGGACGAAACTCGATGTCCCAGACGCGACCGAGGTCGGACTTGGGATCGACGAAATAGATCAGGCTGCCGCCCAACCCACGGACCGCGGGAATCTCCAGTTCGCCGGGGCCGACGGCCTGGCGGAACGGCGTGTCGAACAGGAGCTGTGCGCGGTCGAGCGCCGCGGCGGCGTCGTCGACACGAAGGCCGATGGCGCACACGGCGCTGCCATGCGTGATGTTGTATGAGTGGGCAAAGCCCTCTTTTTCCCGGTTGACCACGAGGTTGATGTTGCCCTGGCACCAGCGCGTGACCGCCTTGGAAATATGCTCTCCGGCGCGGCGGAAGCCGAGCCCGAGGAGCATCCGTTCGAAGGGCAGGGCCGCGTGGTCATCCATGGCGAATTCGATGAACTCGACGCCGAGGCAACGCGCCCGCGGCGGCAGCGGCGGCAGTCCGGCGATGGGCCGGTGCGTCCTGTTGCGCAGGCGGTCGAGCAGGTAGACCAGCGAGCGATGGCCGTCGATGGCGACCTGGCGCGTGAGGCCGCCGCGGAACTGGTCGTTGAAGACCTCGAGCGAGAACAGACCATCGAAGCCCGTGGCATCGAGGGCATCCATGAAGGCGTCGAGCGGCAGGTCGCCCTGGCCGGGAAAACTTCGGAAGTGCCGGCTCCACGACAGGTAGTCCATGTCGAGGCGCGGTGCGTCGGCCACCTGCACGAGGAAGATGCGGTCGCGCGGAATTGCGTGAATGGCCGCAAGGTCGGTGCCGCGCGCCAGGATGTGGAAGCTGTCGAGCACCAGGCCGACTGCCGGATGGTCGGCGCGGCGGACCGCTTCCCAGGCGTCGCGGTAGTCGTTGATGTGACGCCCCCAGGCCAGGGCCTCGAAGGCGACGCGCATCCCGCGCCTGTGCGCTCGCTCGGCCAGTTCGCGCAGGTCGGCGGCGGCGCGGTCGATGCCGCCCTGGCTGTCCGGATCGACGTTTGAGCAGACGAGCAGAAGGTCGCAGCCCAGGGCCTCCATGACGTCGAACTTGCGCTCCGCCCGCGCCAGCGCGCGCCCGCGCTTGGGATCCGGCATGCCCTCGAAGTCGCGGAACGGCTGGAAGGTGATGCACGAAAGACCCGTGTCGGCGATCATGCGCCGCACGTCGGCGGGCGAGCCGTTGAACGAAAGCAGGTCGTTCTCGAAGAGCTCCACGCGCTTGAACCCGGCCTGGGCGATCGCTTCCAGCTTCGCATCGAGCGTGCCGCTCAGGCATACCGTGGCGATGGCAGTTTTCATGGCTCTACCTCCCGCACAGTGTCGGTTCCGGCACGCGTCGCACGATCGCTCCGTCCATCGAGCCCGGCAGGGTGCGCCGGGTCATGGCAGTCCGCCGGCAGGCGCAGCTCCGGCGCCATTGCGGCCGTCCAGGCGGACGTAACGCCAGAGAAGGTCATCGATCTCCTTCTTGCGCTGCGCGCGCGCCCTTTCCGTCGTCATGTCGACGTCGAACTGGGCCTCGAACGTGTGCCGATTCGCCACCGAGAAGATGCACAGCGCGCTCAGCGTCATGTGCAGTTCGACCGGATCGATGCCTCGCCTGATCGACCTTTCGCGTTGCCCACGCGCAAGGAGGCGAGCGATTTGCTCGATGATCGGGCGCGTCATTGCCTTGATCTTTCGCGACCTGCCGAGGTGGCGACCTCGATGGATGTTTTCGATCGTTACCAGGCGGACGAAGCCGGGATTTGAGTTGTCGAAGTCGAAGGTGAACTCGACCAGCCGCCGCATCGCGGCTCGTGGCGACAGCTTGTCGAGCCGGAGCTCTTCCTCCGAATGCCGCATCCTTTCGTAGACCATCTCGAGGACCGAGGTGAAGAGCTGCTCCTTCGACTTGAAATAGTAGAAGATCAGTCTCTTGGTGACGTTGGCGCGGGCGGCGATCTCGTCGGTGTTGGCTCCGCTCAGGCCCTTTTCGGCGAACTCGGCAAAGGCGACGTCGAGAATTTCCCGCCGCGTCCGCTCGCGGTCGCGCTTGCGCGCCGGGGGAGGCGTCGTTGCCGCGATATCCGGGGTGCCTGTCATCGACATGTCGGCTCCAATCTCGTCGAGCGATATTACTCGGCCGGATAGTTGTCAACGATAACTATCCAGTCGATTAATTATGAACGGAAGGCAAGCAGGCCCTTGCCTTCACCTTGCCGCTGCGGAACGCCGCGATCACCATGCAGCCGACGGGAAGACGGCACAGAAGGGGGCGACGATGGTACGGCACTTCGACCATCTGACGATCGCGGTGCGCGATCTCGACAGGGCACGCCGGTTCTTCGGTCTGCTGGGCTTCAAGGAGGCGATTTCCGTGGTGATCACCGGCGAGCCCTTCGCCTCA
>NZ_DATBFE010000052.1:0-6525 GCF_036558665.1 Reyranella sp.
GGCGCGGCTCGGTCTCGCCGTGAAGCTGTAGAGCGCGTCGCTGCCAGATTATGCTACTTTCACGCCGTCCACGGTGAACAGCCGACCGGTCGAGTTCCGGAGACGATGCGGAAGGATCTTCTGGTACTCGGGTGACTTGTACCAGCGGTCGACGGCGGCGGCGTCCGGAAACTCGAGGATGACAATGGTCTTGGGCTGCGGCCCGCCTTCGATGAGTCTCGTGGTGCCGGCCCGCGCCAGGTATCGCCCGCCGTGCTTCGCGATGGTGTCGCTGACCGCGGCGACATACGGTTCCAGTCCCGGCCGGTCAGTAATCTCTGCGTCCCAAACTACGTAACAAGTCATCGCTACCTCCTCATAACGGCTCCGGTTGGATGCACGACCATTGGACGATGGCCGCAAGGCGGCGCTGATCCCTTCATTCCGGCAGCCCGGCGAGGCGCAGGCCTTCCCGAAGCTTTGCGGCATGTTCCGGTCGGTACGACGAATAGACCTTCATGCTCGTGGCAAGACATGCCTCGGGATCGAGTTGCTGCAGTTGCTCGCGATACTTTCTCGCCGCGGCCAAGTTGTCCGACAGCGCTTCCGCCGCCGCCGCGAGCCGCAAGGCCGGGCGGAAATCCGCCTTGGCTTGTAGAGCGAGCCTCGCCCACGATGCGGCATCGCCGAAGCGCCCGGCAAAGAAATGTGCCTGCCCAACCGCGTTTCGAATCGACTGTATGTTCAGGTCTATGGGGCTCAGTCGAATCGCTTTCATCGCATGATCGATCGCTCTGTCCGGTTCCCCGACGAAAACTCTCAGCCAGGCGCTGGCCCCCCATCCCTTGGCGAGATTGGGATTGAGTTCAAGCGCACGATCGATGAGCGCGGCGCTGTCGTCGAAATCGCCGTTGACCGCGGCCAGCGTGTATCCGGAATAGGCGAGGACGTCCGCATCGTCTCCGGCAAGCTCGACCGCGCGCCGAGCGTGGCGCTCCGCGTCGGCACGCTCCGTCCCGGGATCGGCCATCCAGCCGTTGAAGAAGCGCCAGCTATAGCAAAACGCCTTCAGGGCATGGGCCGTTGCCGCGTCGGGATCCCGTTCAATGGCAGCATCGAACTGGCGCAGGGCATCGTCGGTGGCCTCGCCTGTCAGTTGGTAGAGTCGTGCAACCGCACGGAGAAGGTGGTCGTAGGCATCGACACTGATGACCGGTTTGCGCTTTGCGCGCTCGATCTCGGCTTGCTCGACCTTCGGTGCGATCATGCCCACGATGCTGGCGGTCACCCGGTCCTGCAGGTCGAACACGTCCTCCAGCGCGCCCTCGAAACGGTCGGCCCAGAGATGTGTTCCGGTCTGGCAGTCGATGAGCTGGCCGGTGATGCGCAGCCGGTTGCCGGCGCGGCGCACGCTGCCTTCGAGCACGCAGCGCACGCCGAGCTCGCGGCCGACCTGCTTGATGTCGACGGCGCGGCCCTTGTAGGTGAAGCTCGAATTGCGGGCGATCACGAACAGTGACTTGAAGCGCGAGAGTGCGGTGATGATGTCCTCGACGATGCCGTCGGCGAAGTATTCCTGCTCGGGATCGCCGCTCATGTTCTGGAAGGGCAGCACGGCGATCGACGGCTTGTCGGGCAGGGCGAGCGGGGGAGGTGTCGTCTCGACCGGCAAGCCATAGCCGATCCGCAGGAAGCGGATGTCCCGCTCGCGATCCTCCGGGCGGCGGTAGTCGGAGAAACCGGTGCGCGCCCGGTCCAGCAGTTGCGGGGAGATGGCGCGCAGCAGGTCGCCCTCGGCGCGCGCGCGATCGATCTGCCCCGATGCGACTAGCAGCTTCATGCCGTGCACGATGGCGGGCAGAAAGTTGGGCTGCTCCCGCCTGCTCTCGGCGATCCATTTCAGGCCTTCGGCATAGTCGCCGGTGAGGAAGCAGGCCTCGCCCAGGAGCATGTAGGCATTGTACCGGAGCGGATCGCGGGGACTGAGGCGCAGCGCCGCCTCGACGTGGCGCCTGGCGGACGAGCCGTCGCCGTACTTCACCTCGCCCCAGCCCAGCACCTGCAGCGCCATCGCATCGTTGGGATTGAGCTCGCAGGCATGACGAAGGTCGGCGAGGGCCTCGTCCCATCGGCCGAGGCGCACCGACAGCATGCCCTTGATCATGTAGGCGCGATTCTCCAGCCGGTCCGCGGCAATCGCGCGGCGCGCCGCCTCGAGACCCGGTCCGCATGTCTCCGCAGTCGATGGCCGGCCGGAATAGTATTCCTGCTGCCAGCGCAGCTGCGCCTGGGCGAGCCACGCCCTAGCGCACCCGGGATCGAGAGCGAGAGCCCGTTGCGACGATGCCATCGCCTTCTCCCGCGTCGCCGGGTCACCGGAGAGCCAGGCGGCCCAGGTTTCGGACAAGGCGCGCGCGGCGATTTCGTGCGCCGTCAGGCTGGCGGGCGAAGCGCGACGGATCCGCGCCAGCGCCGACTCCTCGATGGCAGGGGCGATGTTGGCGACGATGGTCCGGGTGATCTCCTCCTGCACGGCGAAGATGTCGGCGAGGTCGCGATCGTAGCGTTCGGCCCAGAGATGGCTGCCGTTCTCACAATCGATGAGCTGGGCGGTGACGCGCACGCGGTTCGCGGCCCGGCGCACGCTGCCTTCGAGGACATGGTGCACGCCGAGCTCGTGGCCGACCTGCTTGATGTCGACGCTCTTGCCCTTGTAGGTGAAGGAAGAGTTGCGCGCGATGACGAACAGCTCGCGGAACCGCGCCAGCTCGGTCAGGATGTCCTCGGTGATGCCGTCGACGAAGTACTCCTGCTCCGGGTCGCCACTCATGTTCTGGAACGGCAGCACGGCGATCGACGGCTTGTCGGGCAAGGGGAGGGCGGGCAGGACGAGCGCGGGCGTCGCCGCTGCGGGCGATGCCGGCAGGCCGGCGGTGGCCAGGCCGCCCAGCAGATGCTGCTTCTGCGCTTCGATGACGAAGGGATAGTGGTCGAGCCGCGCCAGGGAAAAATCCGGCGCGATGTCGAGAATGGCCGCGCCCGCCGCCTTCGCCTCGCCGAGGCGGCCGGCATGCGCCAGCGCCGCGACCTTGATCACCCGGCCGAACAGATAGCCGTGGCGCTGGACGATCGCGCGATCGGCGCAGGCGATCGCCTCGTCGTAGCGCTTGAGGTTCAGCCAGGTGTGGGCGAGCGAGCCCAGGCAGTTCCACGCCAGCGGATCGTGCGGGCTGAGATCGAGCGCCTTGAGGTGATAGGGGACCGCTTCCTCGCAGCGGCCGCTGTAGTTGAAGGAGCCGCCACAGACGAAGTTGGCGAGGAAGGAATTGGGGTTGAGCGCGAGCGCCCGTTCGCAGGCGCTGCGCGCCTGCTCGATCCGGCCCGACCAGAAGTTCGCCACGGCGGCGGCGGCATGGGCCATCGGGTCGCTGGCATCGGACCGGACGGCCTCGGCGGCGGCGCGCTGGGCGCTGTCCAGGCTGGTCGCGTGCGTCGCGGTCCAGTTGAACCAGGCATCGAAGACATGGGTCAGGGCGAGCCAGGCATGTGCCGGCGCAAAGCCCGCGTCCCGTGCGATGGCGGCCTCGAACTCGCGCCGGGCGTCGGCGTTGGCGGGCTTCCTGAACTGGTTGAGGTGCCAGAGACCGCGCAGCACGCGGTCCCAGGCGCCGAGGTCGGCCGGGTGTTTCCGCATCGCCGACTGCATCTCGAAACCGCGAACCGCCGGATCGACGGCGGTCGCGATGCGCGCGGTGATCTCGTCCTGGACGGCGAACACGTCGGTGAGGTCGCGGTCGTAGCGTTCCGCCCAGATGTGGGCGCCGCTCGCCACATCGGTCAGTTGCCCGGCGATGCGGACCCGCGTGCCGGCGGAACGCACGCTTCCTTCGACCACGTAGTCGGTGCCGAGGTCGCGGCCGATCTTTGCCGCATCGGGCGCGGCGCCCTTGTAGGCGAAGCTAGAGTTGCGGGAGATGACGTGGAATTCCCGGAACTTCGAGAGATTGGTGATGATGTCCTCGGTGATGCCGTCGGAGAAATATTCCTTGTCGGCGTCGGGCGACATGTTGGCAAAGGGCAGGACCGCAATGGCCGGCTTGTCGCGTCTCCGGGTGCTGCCGGTCGTTTGGCCGTCGCGCGATGCCCTTCCGACCGACCACCGCCAGACCTGGACCGGCCGGCTGATGTTCTTCAGCGTCTGCGGGCCGCCATCCTCGAACGGAGTGTCGAGCCGGTCGCGCACATCCTCGTGAACGCGGGCCGAAATGCAGACACCGCCCGGCGCGGCGATCTCCTGCAGGCGGGCGGCGATGTTGACGCCGTCGCCAAAGATGTCGTCGCCGTCCGCGATGATGTCGCCGATATTGACCCCGACGCGGAAGGCGATGCGGCGGTCGTCCGGCACCTCGGCCGTCTTCGCCGCCATCGCCGTCTGCACGTCGACGGCGCAGCGCACGGCGTTGACCACGCTCGGGAACTCCAGCAGCAGGCCGTCGCCGGTGGTCTTGACGATGCGCCCGCCGTGGCTCGCGATGGCGGGATCGACGACCTCGCGCCGCAGCGCCTTCAGGTTGGCCAGCGTGCCGCTCTCGTCGCGGCCCATCAGCCGCGAATAGCCGACGACATCGGCCGCCACGATGGCGGCCAGCCTGCGCTGCTCTCGCTCCACGGGAACTCCCCCGCGTTCCTGTCGGGCAAATGGTAGGTCTCCTGCTCCTGGACAGCAACCGCCGGCATCGACCACTACTCAGCTTCACGTGGCGATCTGCCGGCGAATGCACATTCCGGGATTTGCCGCTTCTTTCTGTTCCCGCCGTGCGATGGCGCGTGTAATCATTCCGGCAAAATCGAAAGCAAGGGCCGGGAGGAGATCATGGGTGAATGGCCAAGAAGCTCGGCCGGGCTTGATGCCGGCTGGCTCAACGGTGTCATGCGCCAGAACAAAGTGCTGTCCGACGCGACGATAACCGGGCTCGCGGTCGCCGATCTCGGCACGGGAATAGGCATCATGGGCGAGGTGACCCGCCTCTCGATCCGCTACGACAAGGCGCAGCCGGGTGCGCCCTCGACCATGATCGCAAAGTTCCCGACCAGGGACCCGACAAATCTTGGCGTGGCCCGCGCTCTCTATTTTTATCCGCGGGAAGTCGCCTTCTACACGAAACTGGCCCGCCACTCGCCGATCCGTACGCCGCGTCTGTTCCATGCCGAACTCGACATGGCCGACCATGGTTTCGTGTTGCTGCTCGAGGATCTGACGGGAGCGACCCTGGGGGATCAAATCGAAGGCCTGACGCCCGCGCAGGCCGAGGCGGCGATACAGGCGATTGCCCGATTGCACGCCGCGTGGTGGGGAAAGGTCGACGGCGACGGCATGGACGCCCTCTTCGACTTCACCAACCCCGACTACTGCGCGGCGGTGCAGGCCGGCTACCAGGGTTTCCTGGCGCCGGCCCTCGCGAATTTTTCGGCTTGCTACGGCAGCTACACCAAACGGGTCGCCGAGGGGTTGGCCCCGGTCGCCGCCGCCGTCGTCAAGCAGCTGTCGTCCCGTCACCGGACGTTCCTTCACGGCGACTATCGCGCCGACAATCTGCTCTTCGGGCCGGCTCTGGGAGAAGACGGCATCGCCGCGGTCGACTGGCAGATCTCCGGGCGCGGCGGGGCGCTCTACGACGTCGCCTACCTGATCTGCAACAGCCTTCCCACGGCGTACAGGCGGCGGGCCGAGAAGGAGCTGCTGAAGCGCTATCACGACACTTTGCTCAAGACGGGGGTCGAGGGCTTCAGCTTTGGCGAATGCTGGGAAGCCTATCGCTTTGCCGTCCTGTGCGGGCTGTTTGTCGCCATCTACACGACCGGCGGCATGGATCTGGGCAATGAACGAGGTCGCAAGGCGATGACGGCTCTCGCAAGCCGTGTGGATGCCGCGGTGAACGAGCTTCAGGTTGGCGATCTGCTTCCAGGCTAGCGCTGGTTCAGGGCATCAACTGGTCCTTCATTCGGGCATGCCGGCGAGACGGAAGCCCGTGAAGTACATTGCTGACACCTCGTCGGTGGTTGTTGGCATCCACTGCCTTATGTTCGATATCCGTGCCGCAGGATGGATGCGCCGGTACGTTTCATATGCAGCGCGTGCTTCATCCACACGTCCCAGCGCGGCGTTGGCGGCCATGGACGCCCAGTGTGTCGGCAGAAATCCGGGATAGTGTAGTACTACTTTCTCTACCCAGGAAAGCGCTTCCTCGTTACGACCGATCCGGAATAGAGCGTTGGCCATTCCCGCTTGTGGGCCGAAGCGCCTCGCGTCCCGGGCAACCGCGTGGCCGGTCAGGCGCGCGTGAATTTGAGTTCGCCGGCGGATGTGATATGACATCTTCAATTGCAGAAAGTAGAGGATGTTTTGTCACATGCCATCCGTCAGGCGCCGAAGCAGAGAAACGACCGAGGCCAAGCGCGCCGAGAGGCTTCTGGCCGATCGCGGCATGATGCGGCTGCGCGAGTTCACCGCCGCCGGGATCGCCGCGGAGACGCTGGCGCGGCTGG
>NZ_DATBFE010000053.1:0-2843 GCF_036558665.1 Reyranella sp.
GGGTCGGCAGGTCGCTCGGCCAAAGCCTGAGCTTGCGCACGTACGAGACCATTGCGCGCCTCGCCCTCCACAACCCTCGGCAGGGCGACGGACTCCAGCCCATCCGCGATCTCGATCAGGTGCGCGCGTTCTTGTCCGGCATGGGCCCGGTGGCGCTTCTGGATATGCCGTGGCTGCCGCTCTATATCGCCGTCTGCTTCGCGTTCCACACCTGGTTGGGAGTGGCGGCGCTGGTAGGCGCAATGCTTCTGATCGGGCTGACATTGCTGACCGAGGCGTTCACGAAGGAGCCGACGAAAGCGGCCACGGCGCTGGCGGCGCAGCGCAACGCGCTGGCGGAATCCTCGTACCACAACGCCGAGGTCCTCCACGCCATGGGCATGGCGCCGCAACTCGGCGCGCTGTGGAACGAGGTGAACGTCAAGTATCTCGACGCGCATCAACGCGCGAGCGACGTCGGCGGGGCGCTGGGAGCGACCTCGAAAGTCATGCGCATGGTGCTGCAGTCCGCCATGCTCGGCATCGGCGCGCTGCTCGTGATCCAGCAACAAGCCACGGCCGGCGTGATGATCGCGGCCTCGATCATCGTTGCGAGGGCGCTGGCGCCCGTCGATCTCGCCATCGCCAACTGGCGCAGCTTCGTCGCCTTCCGGCAGAGCTGGCGGCGGCTGAACGAGCTGTTGAAAGTCATGCCGGACGGCAAGGCGCCGTTGGAATTGCCGAAGCCGGTCGCCAGCCTGTCGGTCGAAGGCATCAGGGTCGTTCCCCCCGGCGGCACGCGCATGGTCGTGCAGGACGTGACGTTCCGCCTGGCCAAGGGAAGTGCGCTGGGCGTGGTCGGCCCGAGCGCCTCCGGGAAATCATCCCTTGCGCGTGCGCTGGTCGGAGTCTGGCAGACGGTGGGGGGAGCCGTGCGTCTCGATGAGGCCAGGCTCGACCAGTGGGCGGCGAACTCATTGGGCCGGCATATCGGCTATCTGCCGCAAGGAGTCGAGCTGTTCTCGGGCAGCGTCGCGCAGAACATCGCCCGGCTGGAAAGCGCACCGCCGTCGCAAGCCGTCATCGCGGCGGCCATGGCCGCCGGCGTCCACGAGATGATCCTGCATCTGCCCGACGGCTACGAGACCGAGGTCGGCGAAGGCGGCGCTTCGCTCTCCGCGGGCCAGCAGCAGAGGATCGCGCTGGCGCGTGCGCTCTACGGCGAGCCGTTCCTGGTGGTGTTGGACGAACCCAACTCCAACCTGGATACCGAGGGCGAGGACGCGCTGACGCAGGCGATCGCAGGCGTGCGGGCGCGCGGCGGTCGTGATCGCGCACCGGCCCAGCGCGCTCGCCAGCGTCGACCTCGTGCTGGTGATGGTCGACGGACGGGCGCAATTCTTCGGGCCGAGGGACGAAGCGCTCGCCAAGCTGCGCCGCGCGTCCGCCGCGCCCGCGGTACCGTTGAAGGTCGTGAGCAATTCCGGAGAGGTCGCATCGTGAACCCGGATCAGATCGATGTGCAGCGCGCGTTGGGCCGACATGCGGTGGCAGTCGCTGCCGTGGCAATCGTTCTGGTGCTCACCCTCGGAGGATGGGCCGCCACCACCGAGTTCGCCGGCGCGGTGATCGCGCAGGGGCAGCTGGTGGTGAACTCGAATGTGAAGAAGGTTCAGCACCCGACCGGCGGCGTGGTGGGCGAGCTCCTGGTGCGAGAGGGCGGCCGGGTGCGCGAGGGTGACGTTGTCGCCCGGCTGGACGACACGCAGGCCCGAGCCAATCTTGCGATCCTGGTGAAGGCGCTGGATGAGAACGCCGCCCGCGCCGCGCGCGAGGAGGCCGAGCGCGACGATTCGGACCGTATCGAGTTCCCCAAGGAGCTAGTGGAGCGCGTCAATAATCCGGACGTCGCCAAGGCGGTCGACGGCGAGCGCAAGCAATTCGAAATGCGCCGCGCCGGGCGGGAGGGCAAGCGGGCCCAGCTCAAGGAACGCGTCGCCCAATTGGGCGACGAAATTCGCGGCAACGAATCACAGATCGAATCCAAGAAGAAGCAGATCGATTGGGTCGGCAAGGAGCTTTCCGGCGTCCGCGACCTGTGGGCGAAAAATCTCATCCCCTATGCGCGGCTCACGGCACTGGAACGCGAGAAGGAGCGGCTCGAGGGCGAGCGCGGACAGCTGATCGCGGCGATCGCCCAGGCCAAGGGCAAGATCACGGAAACCGAGTTGCAGATTCTGCAGATCGATCAGGATATGCGTTCCGAGGTCGGCAAAGACCTCGCCGAGATCCGGGCCAAGACCGCCGAGCTGGTCGAGAAGAAGGTTGCGGCGGAGGATCAGCTCAAGCGCGTGGATATCCGCGCTCCGATCGACGGCACCGTGTTTCAGCAGGCGGTGCATACGGTGGGCGGTGTGATCACGGCGGGCGAGGTGCTCATGCTCATCGTCCCCGAGGCCGACGCACTCGACGCCGAGGTCAAGGTGCAACCCCAGGACATCGACCAGGTCCGCCTCGGCCAGACCGCCATCTTGCGCTTCACCGCCTTCAACCAGCGCACGACGCCCGAGCTCAACGGCGAGGTCACCCGGGTTTCGGCCGACGTCACGGAGGATCAAAAGACCGGCGCGCGTTACTACACCGTGCGCATCGCGGTCCCGGCGAGCGAGGTCGAGCGCCTCAAAGACCTGAAGATCGTGCCCGGCATGCCGGTGGAAGCCTTCATTCAGACCAGTCCCCGCACCGTGATGTCGTTTCTGATCAAGCCGCTGCACGACCAGATCAGCCGCGCGTTTCGCGAGAAATAGAAGGTGTCCCGCATCTTGCGAAATAGTTGGCACATGCCGTTTCCATGAAGGCCTGAC
>NZ_DATBFE010000054.1:0-6684 GCF_036558665.1 Reyranella sp.
CGCCCCCAAGGGGGAGAGGAATATGAAAGACAAGAGTCTCGGACCTCATGCTCCTCGCCCCCAAGGGGGAGAGGAATATGAAAGACAAGAGTCCCGCACCTCATGCTCCTCGCCCCCGCGAGGGGGAGAGGTTGGGAGAGGGGGCGGCGGTCCGGCGCGGGCTTTGGCATCGTGAGCGAGATCTACCGGCCCGCTGCAGATCTGCGGTGAAGTCGGGATCGAGTGGTGATGACAGGGGTCACCTGATCCACAGGATCAACGGGACCGGGCGTCTGTTCGGGCACCTGAGCAGGCCGACATAGGAATCCGACCGGCGTGCGCGATACGAACATTCGACGCCATCGGCCGACAACGTCGCCCTGAGTTCGCTCGGTGCCGTCATGTGCAACCGGATCTCGCCCGTTTTCTCCTCCGGACCGTCCTGCGTGCAGATGCCGACGTGACGCATCGTCAATCGTCCCGAAAGCTCCCTCGAGCGCGCGTCATCCGGCGCGCCGCCGACGCTGGCCGTCAGCTCCCATTCGCCGAGTTCGCCGGCATAACCGACGATCTCCAGCGTCTGGCTTGCGGCGGAAGTCGCCAGCGTGCCGACGACCAGCGCAAGCGGCAGGGTTCGCATGGCATCCCGCCGCGCTACGGGTTCGCCAGGAAGTGGCGCGCATCGCCGATCTCGGTGCGCCCTTCGTCGGCACCTCCCGCGATCTGGACGACCTTTGCAAAATACTGCCGCGCCCTGGCCGGATCGCCCGATCTCTCGGCGGCCTTCGCCGCGCCGGCACAGGCACCCAGCCGATTCGGTTCCTTCTTGAGCGTCGCCTCGAAGGCAACGAGCGCTTCCGCGGCCCTGCCGCGCTCGAGCAACATGACGCCGTAGAGTTCGCGCGCGGGCTCGAGCACGCCCGGTGTCACCGGATGCTTCTCCGTTCGATCCTCGGCATCGGCCGCCGCGCCCATGGCTTTCAGCGCGTCGTCGTAGCTGCCCTCCGCATGGAGGACCCACGCCTCGGCGATCCGCCGCTGGATATCGACCTGTTCGGCCCAATAGGCGTCCTTGCCCTCACGCAACTTGTCGCGCAGTTCGACGAGCCTCGCGATGTCCACCCTGGCGGCGGCCGGATCGCCCGAGCGGGCCGCGCCGAGCGCCCGCGCGAAGTGGGTGATCGCCTGGACCTGGGGCAACGGGCTCGGCCGCACCTGAAGCGCCGCGGCCGCCGCCCAGTCGGCGCGTTCCACCGCATAGCGCGCCGGCGAGGCGGCCAGTGCGTACGGCCCGGGAAGCGAGGTCTCGGTGAAGCCGGTGACCGTGGTCATCTCGTCGACGACGGCCTTGGCCTTGTGATCCTGTCCGAGCTGCAGGTAGGCATAGACCAGATAGTCCATGGCGTGCAGCTGGTCGTGGCCCTCGTTGTCCAGCTTGGCGACGCGCGCGGCCTCGATGTTCGAGGCGATCGACTCGTCCCAATAGCCGACGCGCGTGAAGATGTGCGACGGCATGTGCTGGGCATGCGACGCCGCGGGGGCGATCATGGCGTAGCGCCGGGCGGCGTCGAGGCCCTTTTCGGCAATCGACGGATAGTCGTAGAGGTGAATCAGATAGTGGGCCACGCCGGGATGGTTCGGCTGGCGCTTGAAGATCGGCTCCAGGATGGCCGCGCCCTTGAGCTGGTTGGCGTAGGTCTTGTCGGCCGGCGATGCCGAGGTGTTGAGGGCGAGCGCGTAGTGGATCTGCGCCTCGTCGTCGCCGGGATAGCGCTCCGCCAGCTCGCCCATGGCTTTGGCATAGGCCTGGATGCGGGTCCGGTGATCGACCTTGTCATGGTCGGCATACATCACCCAGAGCGCGTCGAGATAGTCGCGCTCGCGCTGGCTCTTCGCGCCGACCCTCTTGCCCTTTTCCAGCACGGCTTCGCCCTGGGCGAGGTTCTTCGCCGGCGGCGGGATGTGCGGATTCCACAGCAGGCTGAGCGCGATGCCCCAATAGGCGATGCCGCAGCCGGGATCGGCCCGCAGGACGTCCTCGAACGTACTTTGCGAGGCGCGGTACCAGAACGAGTGCTGGTAGAGCATGCCGCGGTCGAAGAGCTTCTGGGCATCGGGCGTGCACGACGTCTCGAAATGGACCGTGCCGAGCTTCTTGTCGTCCGTTTGGGCGAAGGCCGGGGAGAGGGCGGTCGTGAGCGTTGCTGCAAGCAGTACCGTGCGGAGTGTCGCGGACATGGTGGCCTCCAGTGGTTCTGCGGTTGGTCCGAGGGCCGGGGGCGCCGGCCAAGGATCGGGCCGCAGCACGGATGCCGGCTATCCACTTTGCGTCCCTGCGATCCGCCAAACGTCCGAATCTGCGTTCGTTCGTCGGCATTCCGTGATATCCAGCAGGACGACGGAGGTTGCGACATGCCGCTCCTTCCTCGCGACGTAAAGACGGCGCTCGATTTGATGAAGGCCGATCCCGCTCGTCAGCGCAGCATCGGCGAACTCGCGGCAGCCTGCGGTGTCGCGGGCCGTACCTTGCAGAAGCACTTCAGGAAATTCCTCGGCCGCACGCCGGGCGACGTGCTGCGCGACCTGCGCCTGGAGCGGGTTCGCCTCGACTTGTTGCGAGGCTGGCCGGATGACGGCGTCGCCGAAAGTGCGATGCGCTGGGGCTTCAGCCATCTCGGCCGGTTCGCCGCCGCCTACAGGAGACGCTACGGCGAGGCACCGTCAGCCACCGTGCGGCGGCGCCGCCAGGTGCCCGCTCGCCCGGCCCTGTCCACGATCCTGTCGCCCGTACTCGATCGGCCCGTCGTCCATGTCCGGCCCTTCGAGCTTGCCGGCACGGCGGCTCGTCGCGCGGCCACGATCGCCGACGAGATCGCCGCGGCGTTGCTGCGCGACCGGTGGCTGGCGGTGGGTACGGCCGGCAACGCCCGCTATCAGTTGCACGGCAGGATTCATGGCGGCGGCCGTTGTTTGCGCGCCACCGTCACGTTGGCCGATCTGGCGGCCGGCCGCTATCTCTGGGCCGACCGCTGGGACGGCGAGGTCGACGATGTCTTCGCCTTCGAGGAACAGGTTGCCTCGGGCGTCGCGACGGCGGTCGAGCGGTCGCTGCGCAGGGCCGAGGTCGAGCGGGTGCGCGGCAAGGATGCGGCGCAACTGGGGCCGTGGAGCCTGACCATGCGGGCGCTGCCGCTCGCGATGACGATCGAGGCCACCGCGCTGGCGCGGGCGCTGGAGCTCCTCGGGCGGGCCATGGAACTCGCCCCGCACGATGCGCTGCCGATGGCGCTCGCGGCATGGTGCCATGGCACCCGCGGCGCGCATTTCTTCACGCCGCGGCCCGGCGAGGAAAAGCGTGCCGCGTCCACGCTCGCGCGCCAGGCCGCGCGGCTCAATTCCGGCGACCCCAGGGTGGAGGCATTGCTGGGCGCCGCTCACACGCTGGCGCACGATCTCGAGACGGCGACGGTTCATTTCGACCGCGCGCTCGCGCTCGATGGCGGCTGCGTCTGGGCCTGGAACCGCAGCGGCTGGGTGAATGTCTACCGGGGACAGACGGCCGAGGCCATCGAGCGCTTCCAGATCGCGCGCAGCCTCGACCCCGCCGATCCGCTGGCCTTCTTCTGCTCGATCGGCATCGCCGCGGCGCACTTCGAGATCGGCCGCTACGACGAGGCGGCGCAGTGGTTCGCGCACGGCATTGCCGAGCATCCGCAGGCGGTCTGGTCGAATCGCTTTCGCGCGCCCGCGCTCGCCCTGGCAGGCAGGAGAGAGGAAGCCCGGCAGAGCTATGTCGAACTGGTCCGCGCCTATCCCGAGCTGACCATCGCCGAGATCCGGTCGGCCCTGCCGCACACGCCGCGCTTCTACGATCGCGCCGCCGAAGGGCTCGCCAGCCTCGGCATGCGCTGAGGGCGCGTCGCTCTTTCCTCGCCTTTCATCTTCCTCTCCCCCTTGGGGGAGAGGTTAGGAGAGGGGGTTGCAACAGCAGGTGCGGGAGAAACTCGGAGAGGGGGCGGCGCACGTTTGCCCGCGGAGCTCGGCCGGACCGATGGTGGCGACAGAGGGAAGACCGCATTAAGGTCGCCCGGGATGGACAGCCAGGAGACAGGCTCGACGGTTCTGGGCGGCACCGTCAGCGAATGGCTCGCCGAGGAGGCGCTGCACGATTCGGAGCCGGCAGCGCTCTATGCCGAACTGTGCCAGCGCCTGCGCGGCGTCGGGATGCCGATCCTGCGCGGGCAGGTCGCGTTCCGCATCCTCCATCCCCTGTACAACGCCAGCACCATAAACTGGACCGCCGAGAAGGGCGCCGTGGTCAGCCTCTTCAGCCCCGACGACCCCGGCCAGGAGCGATTCCGGCGCAGCCCCTTCGGCCATGTCCTGGTCCACAACCTGCCGGTCCTGCGCCGCCGCCTGAACGGCGAGACCGCCCTCCTCGATTTCGCCGAGCTCGAGGAGTTCCGCGAAATGGGCGGCACCGACTATGTCGTGTTCCTCGTCGGATTCGACCCCGCGACGGACAGCGGCGTCATCTGCTCATGGCTGGGCGATCGCGCCGCCGGCTTCACCGACGGCGAGATTGTCCAGCTTCGGCGCATAACCCGCGAATTCAGCATCTCGATGAAGTCGCGGATCGAGCGCAGCGTCGCGCACAACGTCGCCCATGCCTATCTCGGCAAGCGCGCCGGCGAGGCCGTGCTCAACGGATTGATCCGGCGCGGCGACGGCGAGAAGATCACGGCGGCGTTGTGGTACAGCGACCTGCGGCGCTCGACGACGCTGGCCGACCGGCTGTCGGCCGAGGACTTCCTCGGCCTCCTCGGCCGCTATTTCGAGATGACCGCGGCGGCGGTCCTCGACAGCGGCGGCGAGGTGGTCTCGCTGATTGGCGACGCGGTGCTGGGCTTGTTCCGTGTCGAGGAGTCGCCCGGGGAGGCGTGTCGCCGCGCGCTCGCCGCGGCCCACGAGGCGCGGCGCCGGCTCGGCGCGACTTCGGCGACCGACCGGTCGCTCGACTTCGGCATCGCGCTGCACCTCGGCCAGGTCATCCACGGCAATGTCGGCGTGCCCGAGCGCCTGCAGTTCACGGTGGTCGGTTCGGCGGTCAACGAGGTCGTCCGCGTGCAGGATCTGACCAAGCAGCTCGACTGTCCGCTGCTCGCCACCGCACCGTTCGCCGCCGTCGCGGCCGGTCCCTGGCGTCCGGTCGGCGAGCATGTCCTGCGCGGCGTCGAGACGCCGATGCCCATCCTGACCGTGGTGCCGCCCTAGCAGAGGCGCGGGCCGCGGGACGAGGAGCAAGAGGGGCGAGACTCTCGTCTCATGTTCCTCTCCCCCACGCCGGGGCTGCGGTTCGGGTTCAACTGGCGTATTGTCCGCCGGCGTTCGTCCGCAGGGAATGCGCGGCTGGAACTTCCGGCTGGCGCGCCCGCGCGACCGGGCACGCGTGGTCCCAGTGCACGACGTGTAAATCGGCAAAACAATATCGGGAGGCAATCCATGGCTCGCATTGCGCGGCGTCGACTTCTGAAACTGTCTGGATCCGGCGCCGTCGCGGCGCGAACCGGCGGCCTCGCCGCCATCCTGGCCACCGGGCGGTCGCCAGCCTTCGCCCAGGAGAAAAGCGTGCACTGGTTGCGCTGGACCGACTTCGTGCCGGCCTCCGATGCGCTGCTCAAGGGCCAGATCACGCAGGAATGCAAGAAGGCGACCGGCATCACGCTCAAGGTCGAGACCGTCAACGCCAACGACCTGCAGCCGCGCATCACCTCGGCCATCCAGTCCGGCAGCGGCGCCGACATCATCATGACCTACGGCAACTGGCCGCAGCTCTATGCCGAAAGCGTGGCCGACGTCGGCGATGTGGCCGAGGAGATCGGCAAGGCCCAGGGCGGCTACTACGACGTCTCCAAGCAGATCGCCACCGTCGGCAGCAAGTGGATCGGGGTGCCGTGGACGGTCGGGGGCTCGCTGATTGCCTATCGCACCTCGTGGTTCCACGACGCGGGGTACGACAAGTTCCCGGAGACCTGGGACGCGCTGCGCGACGCCGGCAAGAAGTTGAAGGCCAAGGGACGGCCGATCGGACAGACGGCCGGACACACTTTCGGCGACGCGCCGAACTGGTGGTACCCGTTCCTCTGGTCGTGGGGCGGCAAGGAGGTCGAGGCCGACGGCAAGACCGTGGTGCTGAACAGCAAGGAGACGGTCGAGTCGATCAAGTTCGCGGTCGCGCTGTGGAAGGACGCCATGGACGAAGGCGGCCTCGCCTGGGACGACACCAACAACAACCGGGCCTTCCTGTCCGAGACCATCTGCGCCACCAACAACGGCGCCTCGATCTACATCGAAGCCAAGAAGAAGCCCGACACCTACAAGACCGAGAAGGGCACGCCGATGTTCCAGGACATCCACCACGCGCCCATTCCCCGAGGCATGGCCGGCCAGTACAACTCACCGGGCGTGTTCACCGACATGCTGATGAGCTATTCGAAGAACCAGCCGGCGGCGAAGGAGTTCATGCGCTGGGTTCGCTCCAAGCCGGTGTTCGACGTGTGGTTTACCTCGCAGCAGGGCTACAGCAGCGGCGCCACCAGGATGTGGGAGAACCACCCGGTGTGGGACGTCGATCCGGTGCTGAAGCCGTTCCACGACCTGCCGAACAAGGGCCGGCTGGTGGGCTATGCCGGGCCGCCCAACCGC
>NZ_DATBFE010000055.1:0-70691 GCF_036558665.1 Reyranella sp.
AGGAATTCATGGAAGGCGAGGAGGTCAGCGTCTTCGCCCTGTCCGACGGCGAGCATGTGCTGCCGCTGGTCGGTGCGCAGGATCACAAGCGCGCCTTCGACGGCGACAAGGGACCGAACACCGGCGGCATGGGCGCCTATTCGCCGGTGCCGATCCTCGACCCGGCGATGTTCGACCGGGCGATGCGCGAGATCATCCTGCCGACCGTCGAGGCGATGAGGAAACAAGGCATGCCGTTCAAGGGAGTGCTCTTCGCCGGCCTGGTGATCGGCAAGTCGGGCCCGCGACTGGTCGAGTACAACTGCCGCTTCGGCGATCCCGAATGCCAGGTGCTGATGATGCGGCTCAAGTCCGACATCATGCCGGCGCTGATGGCCTGCGCCGACGGCAGCCTGGGCCATTTCGATCTGCGCTGGTCCGACGAGGCCGCGCTCACGATCGTAATGGCGGCAAACGGCTATCCCGAGGCATATGAAAAGGGCAGCGAGATTCGCAATCTTGACGCAGCCGGCAAGGTCGAGGGGGTGCAGATCTTCCACGCAGGCACCAAGTTCGGCACCGACGGCCAGCGAGTACTGGCCAATGGTGGACGGGTCCTGAACGTCACGGCCATGGCGCCGACGGTCGCGGAAGCCCGGTCGCGCGCGTACCGCGCCGTCGACTTGATCGACTGGCCGCAAGGCTTCTGTCGCCGCGATATTGCATGGCGGGCCCTTGCCCGCCGCTCGTGACATCGCACGACCGCCAAGGCTAGGTTGATCTCATGCCCGATTCCCCAGATCTTTCGCAGCGGCTCCTCGCCCAGCTTCGCTTTCCCTGCGGCGACGTGCCGGAACCCGGCGACATCAAGAACGTCGCACCCGGCATCCATTGGCTGCGCATGCCGCTGCCCTTTCAGCTCAATCACATCAACCTGTGGCTGATCGAGGAGAAGGATGGCTGGACGCTGGTCGATACCGGCATCAACACGCAGGCCACGCGCGATCTATGGCAGAGGATCTTTGCCACACGGCTCGGCGGCAAGCCGCTGACGCGCGTGGTTGGCACCCATATGCATCCGGACCATATCGGGCTTGCCGGCTGGCTGTGCGAGCGCTGGCATGCGCCGCTCCTCATGACGCTTGGCGAGTACATGAGCGCCATCGCCGCGCGCAACGACTTCATCGAGAACGAGGAGGTGCGCGGCGCCCATCTCCTTCGTAACGGCGTCCCGGTCGACAAGCTTGCGCTGTTCCATCGCCACAAGGGCGGCTACGCCAAGGGCGTGGTGCCCCTGCCGACCTCATTCCAGCGGCTGATCCATGCCCATCCCATCACGCTCGGTGGCCACCGCTGGGACGTGATCGTGGGCCGCGGGCACGCACCCGAGCATGCCTCGCTCTGGTGTCCCGAGCTCAATGTGCTGATCGCGGGCGACCAGGTCCTGCCCAAGATCAGCACTAACGTGGGCGTGTGGCCGAACGAGCCGCTCGCCGATGCTCTCACCTGGTTCCTCGACGGCTTCTCGCGCTTCCGGCGACTTCCGGCCGACGCGCTGGTGTTGCCGAGCCACGGTTTTCCCTTCATCGGTCTGCATACCCGCCTCGATCAGCTCATAGCGCATCACGATGCACGCATGAACGACATGACCAATGCCATCGTCCGCCTCGAGACCAAGGGTGCGACCGGCTGGGACATGGTGCCGGTCCTCTTCCCGCGCCATCTCGACAACAACCAGGTCGTCTTCGCCTTCGGCGAGACGCTGGCTCATCTTCACTGTCTCGAAACGCGGGCCCGCGCGAAGCGCGAGGTCGTGGACGGCGTGTACCGGTTCATCGCCTTCGTCGATCCTCACGCTCAGCCGCCGGTCGACGATTCGGATTCCGACGTGATGGATATCGGGCCGACCTGAGGTCGAGTATCGTCGACTCCTGATGCGTGTCGATCTCTTCGATTTCGCGCTGCCGGACGAACTGATCGCCCAGCGGCCCGTTTCGCCGCGCGATTCGGCCCGGCTGCTCGATGTCTCTCCTGCCGGATTCGGCGACCATGTCGTGCGCGAGTTGCCGAAGCTGCTGCGTGCCGGCGACCTGATGGTGTTCAACGACACGAGAGTGATCCCGGCGCGGCTGAACGGTATGCGCGCAGCCGGCGGCGGCCGGCAGAAGGTAGCGGTCGAGACGCTGTTGATTCGCGATCTCGGCGGCGGCCATTGGCTCTGCTTCGGCAAGCCCGTAAAGCGGCTGAAGGCGAGGGACGAGATCACGTTCGATGCTGACCTCCAGGCAAACGTCGAGGCAATCAACGCCGACGGATCGATCGTGCTGGTCTTCGACCGCAGCGGCGCGGACTTCCTGGCTGCGCTCGACCGGGCGGGTGCGGTGCCGCTGCCCCCCTACATCCGTGGTGGCATCGCCGATGCACGCGACCGCACCGACTATCAAACGCTGTTCGCCAAGGTCGACGGCTCGGTGGCGGCACCCACCGCCGGATTGCATTTCACTTCGGAACTCGTGGCGGCGCTCGCGGAAGCACATATCGGCATCGCGAACGTCACACTCCATGTCGGGGCCGGCACCTTCCAGCCGGTGCGGGTCGAGGAGACCGAGGCGCACACCATGCATGCCGAATGGGGCGAGGTACCGCGGGCGACGGCCGAGGCGATCGAGCGCACGCGACAGCTCGGCGGCCACATAGTGTCGGTCGGCACGACCGCGCTGCGCTTGCTCGAATCAGTGGCGTGCCATAACGACGGGTCGATCAAAGCCTGGAGTGGCGAGACCGGCATCTTCATCACGCCGGGCTTCCGCTTCCGCGCAGTCGATCTCCTTCTCACCAACTTCCATCTGCCGCGCTCCACGCTGTTCATGCTGGTTTCGGCCTTCACCGGGCTGGAGCGAATGCAGGCGGCCTATGCGCATGCCGTAGCGCGGCGATACCGCTTCTATTCCTACGGCGATTGTTGTCTGTTGCACCGATGAGTCTTGCCTTTGACCTTATCGGCACCGATGGACTTGCCCGCCGGGGCCGCGTCGCCACGGCACACGGCACGGTGGAGACGCCGGCCTTCATGCCGTTGGGCACTGGCGGCACGGTGAAGGCCATGATGCCACAATCGGTGCGGGAGACGGGCGCCGAGATTGTCCTCGGCAACACCTTCCACCTCATGCTGCAGCCCGGCGCGGAGCGCGTCGCTGCCTTGGGCGGCCTGCACAAGTTCATGGACTGGCCGGGCCCGATCCTCACGGACTCGGGTGGCTTCCAGGTTATGTCGCTCAAGGAGTTGCGCAAACTCGACCGCGACGGCGTAACCTTCCGGTCGCCACGCGACGGCTCGCAGCACCGGCTGACGCCGGAGCGCTCGATCAATATCCAGCATCTGCTCGACACGGACATCACCATGTCGTTTGACGAATGCACGGCGTGGCCGGTCGAGGAAGCGGCGGCGGCGCGGTCCATGAGACTGTCGATGGTCTGGGCCGAGCGCGGCAAGCGCGCCTTCGTACAGCGGCCGGGCTACGGTTTGTTCGGGATCGTACAGGGCAGCGTGTTCCCTGCCCTGCGCGCGGAAAGCGCGAAGGTGCTCGCAGATATCGGCTTCGACGGCTATGCGATCGGCGGCCTGGCGGTCGGCGAGGGCCAGGAGCTGATGTTCAAGACCCTCGACACGACCATACCCCTCCTGCCCGCCGACAAGCCACGCTATCTGATGGGCGTCGGTCGACCCGCGGACATCGTAGGCGCGGTGCAGCGCGGGGTCGACATGTTCGATTGCGTGCTGCCCACGCGCGGCGGCCGCACGGCGCAGGCCTTCACGCGCCGCGGCGAATTGAATCTGCGCAATGCGCGCCATCGCAACGATCCACGGCCGGTCGACGAACAATGCGGCTGCCCCGCTTGTCAGAGTCACAGTCGCGCATATCTTCATCACCTCATTCGCAGCGAGGAGATCCTCGGCGCGATGCTGCTCACGTGGCACAATCTTCACTATTATCAGGATGTCATGCGCGGTCTGCGCGGTGCTATCGAAAGCAACTCACTCTGCCACTGGATCGCCGCATTCGAGAACGAACAAGACCGAGGAGACCTGCCAGAAATCTGAGGGAGAACACCGGCATGCCCAACGAGGCGTTGATCGTGGTCGATATGCAGAACGACTTCTGCGAAGGCGGCGCGCTCGCCGTGCCGGGTGCAAATGCGATCGTGCCCTTGGTCAATCGCCTGATCGGCCGCTACGACCATGTCGTGCTGACACAGGACTGGCACCCTGCCGGTCATGCCTCCTTCGCCAGCAGTTGGAAGGACGCCGAGCCCTACAGCACGGTGCAGTTTCCGTATGGTGCGCAGACGCTGTGGCCGGAGCACTGCGTGCAGGGGACAGTGGGGGCCGCTTTCCATCCCGGCCTCGACACGACCAAGGCGCAGATGATCGTGCGCAAGGGATTCCATACCGGCATCGATTCCTACTCCGCCTTTCGCGAGAACGATCGTATGACGCGGACCGGTCTCGACGGCTATCTCAAGGCGCGCGGCTTCACGCGCCTGGTCTTCTGCGGCCTCGCCTTCGATTATTGCGTGTCCTGGTCGGCGATCGATGCGCGCCAGGCCGGCTTCAATGTCGGTGTCGTGTTGGATGCCACTGCCTCGATCGATCTCGACGGCAGCCGCAAGCGCAAGCTCACCGAACTGCGTCAAGCGGGGATCAATCTCACCGAAACGCCTTAGACCCTCTCCAGCGCGAGCGCGATTCCCTGGCCGACACCGATGCACATCGTGCAGAGCGCACGCTTGCCGCCGCTCGCCTCGAGCTGATTGAGCGCCGTGATCATCAGCCGGCCGCCGGAGGCGCCGAGAGGATGGCCGAGGGCAATGGCGCCGCCGTTGGGATTAACGTTATCCGCATCATCGGACAGCCCGAGCTGGCGGAGGACGGCGAGTGCCTGCGCGGCGAAGGCCTCGTTGAGCTCGATCGTGTCGAAGTCCCGAACCGTCATGTCGAGCCTGGCGAGCAGCTTCTGCGTCGCCGGCACGGGCCCGATGCCCATCACCCGGGGCGGCACGCCGGCCGACACGGTGGCGAGAATGCGCGCGCGCGGCGTGAGACCGTTGGCCCTCACGGCCGAGTCGGAGGCGATGATCATGGCGCAGGCACCGTCGTTGATGCCCGACGAGTTGCCGGCGGTGACCGAGCCGCCCTCGCGGAATGCCGGCGGCAGCCTGGCCAGCGTCTCCATGGTGGTATCGCCGCGCGGATGTTCGTCCTTGTCGACCACGACCTCACTCTTGCCCTTCCTGGCGGTGACCTTGACGATCTCCTTGTCGAAAAAGCCACGGTCCTGCGCGGTCTTGCAACGTCGCTGGCTGCGATAGGCGAAAGCGTCCTGATCGGTCCGGCTGATCTGGTGCTCGGTGGCGACATTCTCGGCGGTCTGGCCCATCGGATCGATACCGTAGGCTGCCTTCATCTTCGGATTGACGAAGCGCCAGCCCAGCACCGTGTCCTCGAGCTTCATGCCGCGGTCGAACGGACCTTCGGGCTTGCCCATGACATAGGGTGAACGGGTCATGCCCTCGACGCCGCCAGCGATGATCATGTCGGCCTCGCCGAGCTTGACCGCGCGCGCGGCGTGCCCTGCCGCCTCGAGTCCGGAGCCGCAAAGGCGGTTGACCGTGGCGCCTGCCACCTCGACCGGCAGGCCGGCCAGCAAGCCTGCCATGCGCGCCACGTTGCGATTGTCCTCCCCGGCCTGGTTGACGCAGCCATAGATCACGTCGTCGACAGCCCCCCAGTCGACACTCGCATTGCGCTTCATCAGCGCCTTGATCGGATGGGCGGCAAGGTCGTCGACGCGCACTGTGGACAAGCCGCCATTGTAACGGCCGACCGGGGTGCGGATGGCGTCGCAGATATAGGCTTCGGTCATCTCGGGGACTCCCAACGCAAACAAACGTCTCGCCCGGTTAGCATCGGGCACAGGCCCTGCCAATGCCCCGCCCGCCACAGGGCCATGCAGCGGAACGGCGGCGCACGCCGCTCCGTTCGTTGGGCAGGAGGACCGCCGCGGCGGCGGCGTCAGGCCTTGACCAGACGCAACCGCGGCACCTCGTTCGCGACCAGCTTGCGGTAGATCTCCAGATATTCATTGGCCATGCGGCGGGCGGTGAAACGCTCCTCGAAGCGTGCCCGGACCTTGGCGCGCGACAGGCTGCCGAGCCGATTGCGGATCGCATCCGCCGCCTCGAGCTCGTTCTTGACGATGAAGCCCGTGATGCCGTCCTCGATGATCTCGGGCACGGAGCCGCTGCCGTAGGCGATCACCGGCGCTCCGCAGGCCATGGCCTCGATCATCACCAGACCGAACGGCTCGGGCCAATCGATCGGCATCAGGAGCGCCTCGGCGCCGCTCAGGAATTCCGATTTCTCGCGGTCGCTGATCTCGCCGATGAATTCGATGCCGGGGAGCTGCAGAAGCGGTTCGATCTCGCGCTCGAAATATTCGCGATCGACCGCATCGACCTTGGCTGCGATCTTGAGCGGCATCTTGCACCGCACGGCGATGTGGATCGCCTGGTCCGGTGCCTTCTCCGGCGCCACTCGACCGAGAAAGCCCAGATAGCCGCCCTTCGCGGGTCGCGGCGCCAGGAGATTGGCCGGCAACCCGTGATGCACGGTTTTCACCCAGTGTGCTTGCGGCAAGGGTTTGCGCTGGTTGTGCGAAATGGAAATGACCGGAACCGACGGGAAGGCATCGAACACCGCCTGATGCTCGGGCAGATCGAGCCGGCCATGCAGGGTCGTGATGAAGGGTGTCGCCTGACGCGAGAACAGCGAGAACGGATAGTAGTCGAGATGGAAATGCAGGACGTCGAATTCCTCGGCACGTTGACGCACATGCTCGAGCATCGCCATATGTAGTGCCACCGGGTCGCGGACCGCACCATCCAGCCGCAGGGCGCGCGGCCACATCGGCTCGAGTTTGGCCTTGGTGAGTGAGTCACCGCTGGCGAAGAGGGTGACGTCGTGACCCATCTCCACCAGCTCTTCAGTCAGCCAGGAGACGACGCGCTCCGTGCCGCCATACAGTTTCGGGGGAATGGCCTCGGTCAGCGGAGCGATCTGCGCGATACGCATTAACTTACCTCCTGATTGCAGGACTGCGTTGGTCAAGGAAAAATGCGGTGACCGTGCGGCGGACTTTTTTTTGTCACAGCTAATTCTTCCCCCTCACGCCGCCGAATTGCCCGATAGAGCATTAGGCTGTGGCCATGCTGAGCCTTTGTAACTACGCCGGACGCCCCGTCGCGTTCCTGCTGCGCTACGTCCGTCGTCGGCCTTTGGCGCATGGTGCAATTCTCCTGGCCGTTCTTAGCGCCGTTGGCTGCTCGGTCAGTACTCAATACGCCGTGAAGTTCCTGGTCGACACACTCGATCGTGGACGACTCAACCCGGGCATCTGGACTGCCTTCGTCGTCCTGGTCTCGCTGGTTGCCGCCGACAACCTTCTCTGGCGGCTCGGCGGCTGGGTCTCGAGCCATGCCTTCGTCGGCGTGAGCGGCGACCTTCGCGGCGAATTGTTTCGCCATCTTACCGGCCATGCGCCGAGCTACTTTTCCGAACGCCTGGCCGGCACGCTGACAGGGCGCATCACCGCGACTTCCAACGCGGCTTTCGCGGTCGAGAATCTGTTCATGTGGAACGTATTGCCACCGTGCGTGGCGACGACGGGCGCCATTGCCTATCTGGCCTCGGTGAGCATCCCCATGGCCGCGGTCCTGACCAGCATCGCCGCCGTGCTCATCGTCGTGCTGTTCAAGCTCGCGGCGGCCGGTGCTCCCCTCCATCACGGCTTTGCCGACAAGGCAGCCCGCGTCGAGGGCGAGTTGGCCGACGTCATCGGCAACATGCCGCTGGTGCGCACCTTCGGCGCCACGACCCGCGAGCATGTCAGGTTCGACGAGACGGTCGGACAGGAAATGACCGCGCGGCGCAAGAGCCTGCTTTACCTCGAGCGCCTGCGGCTGCTGCACGCCGCAGTGACGATCGTCCTGACCGTCGCCATGCTCGCCTGGGCGATCGTGCTCTGGCAGCGCGGGGGCGCCTCCAGCGGCGACGTGGTGCTGGTCTGCACGCTCGGCTTCACCATCCTGCATTCCACGCGCGATTTGGCCGTGGCCCTCGTCGACGTGACGCAGCACATGGCGCGCCTCTCCGAAGCCATCGCCACGCTGCTGCAGCCCCATCAGTTGCGCGACCATCCCGAGGCGACGCCGCTGGAGCCCAAGGATCGCGGCATCGAGTTCGAGGGCGTGTCTTTCGCCTACCCCGGCGGCGACAAGGTATTCGATCGGCTCGACCTGCACTTCGAAGCCGGCAAGCGCACCGGTCTGGTGGGACCTTCGGGCGGCGGAAAATCGACCATCCTGTCGCTGTTGCAGCGATTCTATGACGTCGATAGAGGCCGTATCCTGATCGACGGGCAGGACATCTCCCGGATCACGCAGGACAGCATGCGGCGCGCGATCTCCTTCGTGCCGCAGGATATCAGCCTGCTCCATCGCTCCGTGTTCGACAACATCCGCTACGGAAAGCCTGAGGCGACGGAGACCGAGGTGAGGAAGGCAGCCGAGGCCGCCTGCTGCCGCGATTTCATCGAAGCCCTGCCGATGGGCTTCGATACGGTTGTGGGCGACCGCGGCGCGCGCCTGTCGGGCGGGCAGCGCCAACGCATTGCGATTGCCCGCGCCCTTCTCAAGGACTCTCCCATCCTGCTGTTGGACGAGGCGACCTCGTCCCTCGACAGCGAATCGGAGGAAGCGATCCGCCAGGCGCTCGACCACCTCATGCAGGGACGCACCGTTATCGCCATCGCCCATCGCCTGTCCACCTTGCGCAACTTCGACCGCATCGTGGTGTTGCAGGAGGGCCAGGTGATCCAGGAGGGGACACCTGACGAGTTGCTCCATCGCCGCGGCCCCTATCGCATGCTGATCGACGACGAGCTGGCGCGGCTGACCCGGCGCGCGGCGGCCTGACTCGATACTTGACGGGTTTACCGGTTAGGTAGACCGTACGGGCATGAGCGTTCGCAGCTTTGCCCTCTTCGATACGCGGATCGGCACCTGTGGCCTCACCTGGAGCGCCGCCGGAATTGTCGGGCTGCAGCTTCCCGAAGCGACGGCAGCCGGCACCCGGGCGCGGCTGTGCCGGCGTTGGCCAGGCGCGCGGGAGACTTCGCCGCCGGCCAATATCAAGGATGCGATTGCCCGCGTGCAGAGGCTTCTGAAGGGCGAGGCGGTCGGGCTTGGCGATATCCCGCTCGACTTTGAGGCGGTGCCGGAGTTTCACCGCCGCGTCTATGAACTCGCGCGCACCATTCCCGCCGGACACACCACGACCTATGGCGAGATCGCGCGGCGGCTCGACGCGCCGCACGAGTCGCGCGAGGTCGGACAGGCGCTCGGCCGTAACCCGATTGCCATCATCGTGCCCTGCCATCGCGTCCTCGGCGCCGACGGCAAGATGGGCGGCTTCTCCGCTGCCGGCGGCGTGGCGACCAAGCGGCGTATCCTCGAGATCGAGGGTGCTACCGCCTTGGACGCCGGACCGTTGTTCGAAGCCATATCGCCGCGCAATGGCTGAGTTCGGCTTCGACCCGCGCAAGGCCGTTCGCCATCTGAAATCTGCCGATCCGGCACTGGCCGGCGTCATGGCGCGGGTGGGAGCATTCGCCATGGAGCTCAAATCGTCCCGCAGCCTGTTCGGCGCGTTGGCCGAGGCGATCGTCTACCAGCAGCTTTCGAACAAGGCGGCCGCGACCATCTATGGGCGCATCGAGGCTCTCTTCCCACGGAGCATCGACGGCTTCATGCCCCGGGACATTCTGGGGGCGGCCCCCGACAGATTGCGCAAGGCCGGTTTGTCGGCGGCCAAGGTGCTGGCCCTGCAGGACCTCGCCCGTCGCGTCCAGGGTAACGAGTTGCCCGCGATCGAAGAGGCGCACGCCATGGACGACGCGGCCCTGATCGAACGTCTGGTCCAGGTGCGAGGCATCGGGCGGTGGAGCGCAGAGATGTTCCTGATGTTTCGGCTGGGCCGGCCTGATGTGCTGCCACTCGACGACTACAGTTTGCGCAAGGCCTATGCGGTCGCCTTCGGAAAGCGCGCTCTGCCGTCGTCGCGGACACTGGAAAGACACGGCGAGAAGTGGCGGCCGTATCGTACTGTTGCCAGCTGGTATCTCTGGCGGACTCTCGACCTGCCGCGCATGTAAAGGCGCGTTCATCCGCGCCACTGGAGTGACACATCGGTCATGACATAATTGCCCGCATGGCCCTTCCCTTCTCGAATACCGTCGATCGCACGCTCGAGCGCTTGCGCCATGCCTTCATCGAAACCGCCCGCGGCGCGCGCGAAGTGGTGGGAGCGCCGCTTCGTCCGGATTTGCCCGATGACGACGTGCCTCGACTGAGGGGCCGAATCGATGCCTGCCTCGAAGGCAAAGGGGGCGTCACGGCACGGCGGGCGCGGGCAGCCGAGCTGGGCGAGGTCTATCTGTCGTTGTCGCCGGTCGGAAGGCGGAAGTTTCTGCTGACGCTGGCGCACGATTACGGTCTGCCGCGCGAAGCGGCGCTCGCCCATGTCGAACGCTGGCGCGCCTCCAAGGAGCCGCCACAGGCACTGGTGAAGGCACTCGAGCCGCCGGCAGTACACCTGCTGCGCGAGTTCGTGGGCGTGCCGCAGGGCGTGAAATTCGTGGTCGATCTGCGGGCCGAATTGATGGCGCTCGGCAAGTCAGACGCCGGAGCGCGTATGCTGAGCGAGGATCTCCGCCCACTGCTCAGTGCCTGGTTCGACGTCGGCTTCCTCGATCTGGTGCGCATCGATTGGCGGGCCTCGGCCGCCCTTTTGGAGAAGCTCGTGACCTACGAGGCGGTGCATACGATCCGCTCCTGGCGCGATCTCAAGAACCGGCTCGATTCCGACCGCCGTTGCTTCGCCTTCTTTCATCCGCGCATGCCCGACGAGCCGCTGATCTTCGTCGAGGTGGCGCTCGTGAACGGTATGGCCGGCAACGTGCAGCGTCTGCTCGACGCCAGGGCGGAAACCTCCGATCCGGAACACGCCAACACCGCGATCTTCTATTCGATCTCCAACTGCCAGCAGGGGCTGGCCGGCATCAGCTTCGGTAATTTCCTGATCAAGCGCGTGGCCGAGGAACTCGTACGCGAGCTGCCGAACATCAAGGACTTCGCCACGCTCTCGCCGGTTCCCGGCCTGCGCCATCATATCGACGGGCGGCTGAAGAACGAGGGCGACGACGCCTTGACTCCGGGCGAGATCGCCTCGCTGGTGCCCGTCACCAACAATAAGGCGACGGGGGCGACAGCCGTCCGCGAGCTTCTCGACAAGCCGGTCTGGTGGGAGGTTCCCGCGATCGACAAGGCGCTGCGGCCGATCCTTGTCCGCTTCACGGCGCGCTATCTCACCAGTACCGACGACCGGGGACGGGCGGTCGACCGGGTGGCGCACTTCCATCTCGGCAACGGCGCCATCGTCGAGCGTATCAACTGGCTGGCGGACACCAGCGCCAACGGCCTCAAGCAGTCCTACGGGATCATGGTGAACTACCGCTACAAGCTCGGTGACGTCGACGCGAACCACGCCGCCTACGCCAATGGCCGCGTGGTGGCGAGCCGTGAAGTGCGGGCAGCGGCCAGAATCTGACGCGGAGGCGCGCGATTGACGCGCTTACTTGTTCAGATAATTCAACTTCAGGCCCGGTCGAGGCCATTCGAAGCTCACGAGCTTGCCGGTCATGGAAAGGGTCGCGTACGCGGTGCGCAGTTCGTTGCCGCCGAAGCAGACGTTGGTGACCATCGGATCGGGCAGCTTGTACTGCGTCACCGACTGGCCGTCGGGCGAGATGTCCGACACGGCGCCCGTGATCAACGTCGCCACGCAGATATGGCCGGCTGAGTCGACTGCCAGCGAGTCGAACATCTGGTAGCCACCGAGGCCCGTGATCACCCGGCCCTTCTCGCCGCGATATGGACCGTTGGCGTCCTTGATCACGCCCGCGGCCGAAAGCTCGAATGCCCAGCAACGCGCCGTCGGCGTCTCCACCACGTAGAGCGTCTTCTCGTCGGGCGACAGGCCGCAGCCGTTCGGTCGCTCGAGCGGAAACACCTTCTCCTCGATCTTCGAGCCGTCGGCCCTGGCATAGTAGACCGCGCCGCGATCACTGTCGCGATCACGCGTCTTGCCGAGATCGGTGAACCAGAAGCCGCCTTCCTTGTCGAACACCAGGTCGTTGGGACCGTTCAGCCGCCGCCCATCGCAGGAATTGTACAAGGTTTCGAACTTGCCGGTCTCCGGATCCACGACCTGGATCGACCCGCCCTTGTAACCGGCGGGCTGCGTTCCGGGGAACAGGCGGCCGTCGGGTCGCTGGATCCAGTTGAAGCCGCCATTGTTGCAGACATAGATCTTGCCGTTCGGCCCCATCGCCGCGCCGTTGGGGCCACCGCCCAGCTTGGCGATGACGTGCTGCTTGCCGTCGGGCATGACGCGGGTCAGCGTTTCGCGTGCGATCTCGACCAGGATCACCGATCCGTCGGTCATGGCGATAGGCCCCTCCGGGAACCTCAGGCCGGCGGTGATTTCCCTGTGCGGCGTCATCGGCGCTCCCTTTTCATTTTCCCTTGAAGGTCGGTTTGCGCTTGGCAAGGAAAGCGGCGACGCCCTCCTTGAAGTCGGCACTTCGGCCAAGCTCGCGCTGGAAGTCGCGCTCGACATCGAGCTGCGCGGCCAGCGGGTTCCCCGAGGCGCGATTCATCGCCTCCTTGATGCGGGCCAGGGAAAGCGTCGGGCCGTCGGCCAGCCGGCGGGCAAGTTCCGTCGCCGTCTTCATCAGCTCCGTATCCTCGACCACGTCCCAGATCAGGCCCCATTGCCTCGCTTGCTCGGCGGAGATCTGCGGCGCCAGCATGGCAAGCGCCCGGGCACGCGCGTCGCCGACAAGCCGCGGCAGGAACCACGTGCTGCCGCCGTCGGGCAGCAGTCCGATACGGGCGAAGGCCTGCAGGAACGACGCCGACTTGGCAGCGACGGCGATGTCCGCAGCCATGGCGAAGCTCATGCCGACGCCGGCCGCCACGCCGTTCACGGCGGCAACGATGGGCTTGGGCATCGCCCGCATGGTGCGGATCACCGGATTGAAGAATTTGTCGAGGGCCGCGCCCGAATCAGCCGCGGCGCTCGCCTCGCGATCGGGGTCGGCGAGATCGGCGCCGGCACAAAATCCGCGACCCGCACCGGTCAGCAGGACGGCACGCACCGAAGCATCGTTCGCGAGCCCCTCCCAGCATTCCTTGAGCTCGGCGATCATCTTGCGCGAGACCGCGTTCAGCTTGTCGGGCGCGTTAAGCGTCAGCGTCGCGAGCCCATCGGCCACCGCCAGATCGATCTTTTCGTACATGGTCCTACTGTCCCGTGAATTGCGCCGGCCGCTTGGCGAGGAACGCCGCGACCCCTTCCTTGCAATCGGCGCTCCGCCCCAGCGCCCGCTGGCTGTCGCGTTCGAGATCGAGTTGCTGGTCGAGCGTGTTCGTCGCTGCCGCGTTGATCGCCCGCTTGATCGCCGCATAGGCGAGCGTCGGGCCCGAGGCCAGCCGGCGGGCGAGTTGCATCGCTTCTGCCATCAGCATGTCGTCGTCCGCCACTTGCCAGACCATACCCATGCGCTCGGCTTCCTCCGCCGGCACCGACGTTCCCAGCATGCCGAGAGCCCGGGCGCGGGCATCGCCCACCGCGTGAGGCAGAAGCCAGGTGCCGCCGAGGTCGGGCATCAGCGAAATGCGCACGAAGGCCTGGTCGAAGCGGGCCGAGCGCGCGGCCAGCACGATATCGCAGGCGAGGGCAAGGTTGGCACCGCCGCCCGCCGCCACGCCGTTGACGGCCGCGATCACCGGTCTGGGCAGCTCGCGAATGGCACGGATCATCGGGTTGTAGAGCCGTTCGATCACGATGCCGAGATCAGGCTTTCCGTCAGCCCCCGTCACTGTCCCCATGCCGGTACCGGCGAGATCCGCCCCGGCACAAAAGCCTCGGCCCGTGCCGGTGATCAAAACCGCCCGGACGGCCGACTCGGCCAGCGCCCGATCGAGCTGTTCGATGATCAGGCCGATCAGCTCCTGGCTCATGGCGTTCAACCGCTCGGGACGGTTGAGCGTCAAGGTCAGCACCCCGCCGTCCAGGGCGGCCTTCAAGGGCGTCTCCTTGGCGATATCTCCCATGGGCCCAGACTGGCACGCGCTCCGGCCCGCGCCAACCGGTCGCGTCGCAGAGCGACATTGCGTCCCGAGCAACATCGTGGTCAGGGCAACGTGAAGACCTCCACCGGCTCGGGCACGCCACGCAACGTATGGCGGCCCATCGAGACCATCGGCTGCGTGGTCGCATCCTTGAACTCGGCCGAGGCAAGCACCTGGACGCCCAATTCCTTGGTGAGGCTCTCCAATCGGGCCGCGCGGTTGACCGCCGGGCCGATGACGGTGAAATCGAGCCGGTCCTCGGTGCCCACATTGCCGAAGGTCACCGGTCCGATGTGCAGGCCGATGCCGAACCGCACCGGATCGTGTCCGCCTGTCGCCCGGGCTTCGTTCGCGGCAGCAATGTCGTCGATCACCTGACGCGCGGCGGCCAAGGCGTTGGCCGTCACCATCGGCAGAAAGAGTGCGTCCTCGGCCGGGAAATAGGCCATGACGCCATCGCCGATGAATTTCAGGATCTCGCCGCCATGGGAGCTCAGCGCATTGCCCACGAGCTGCAGGTAGTTGTTCAGGAGCTCGAGCAGGTCGGCCGACGCCATCCGTTCGTTGAGGCCGGTGAAATCGCGCAGGTCGGAGAACCACAGGACCGCATTGATCTCGTGGCCGTCGCCGCGCTTGATCAGACCGCCCAGGATTTGCTCGCCGACGATACGGCCGAGATAGGTATCCAGCAGCGTCGTCGAAAGGCGGTGGCTGATGCGGCTTTCGACGATCGGCGCCATGTAGTCCATCAGGTGATGGAACTTCACGATATCGGCGTCGGCGAAGCCGCCCGGCCGGTCGGTCATGAAAGTTACGGCCGGGGGACGCCCGTAGGCGACGCGCATGGGGGCGGCGTAGTAGTCCGTGCCGCCGGTCGCCGCCAGCTCGTGCAGTACCTCGTGATTGTCCTCCGAGAGCTTGTCGAGCCGATAGCGCACGGGCCTGCGGGTCTTGGCAAGTTCCTGGATCGGGCTTCCGATATAGGCGGGCGACTGCTCGATACCGTGCGGTCGGCTGGCCTGCTCGACCTTGCCGCCACGCCGCCACTGGATGCCCATGGTGCGCCACTGCGGATGGATCGCCTGCAGGCCGATGGTAAATCGGGCGAGCGGCGCACCAGCGGCCACAAGGCGGTTGGCCATCTCCTCGACGAGCCTCGCCGGGTCGGCGATCAGCCGACCCTCCCGCACAAGCCAGTCGATCACCGGCTCGACCTGCCAGTCGAGCGTCGCGGACGGCGCCGAATCAGGCACCCAGCACCGCCTGCACCTCCTCCGACGAGCTGCGATAGACCTTGTTCGTCGAGAGGTCGGCGATCTTGTCGATGTTGCCTTCGACATCCTCGATCGTCGGCGCGCGGCCCTGGATGCGGACGCCGGGCGCTTCGCGGTATTCGATGCGGGCGAAGCAGCCTGCACCGGCGCTCCAGATCTCGCCCGTGCGCTGGCACCGCTCGCTGCAGAGATAGGCGACCATCGGCGAGACATACTCAGGCTTGAGCTTCGCCAGGACCTCGGGCGTCATCAGGCTTTCGGTCATCCGTGTGCCGGCGACCGGCGCCAGCGCGTTCACCATGATGTTGTATTTCTGTCCTTCCAGCCGCAGGGCATTCATGAAGCCCACGACCGCGAGTTTGGCGCCGCCGTAGTTCGCCTGGCCGAAATTGCCGTAGATGCCCGAATTGGAGGAGGTGACCACGACGCGGCCATAGGCCTTGGCGCGCAGGATCGGCCAGGCGGCGTGCGTGACATAGGCGGTTCCCAGGAAATGCACCTTCACCACGAAGTCGAAATCCTCGACCGTCATGTTGTGAAACGTCTTGTCGCGCAACACGCCCGCGTTGTTGACGACGATATCGACGGTACCGAACGAATCGACGGCGGTCTTGACGATGTTGGCTGCGCTCCTGGCGTCGGCGACCGAATCGTAGTTGGCGACCGCCTGGCCGCCCGCCTTCCTGACCTCGTCCACGACCTTGTCGGCCGCCGCATGGCCGCCGCCTTTGCCATCGACGGCACCACCCGGATCGTTCACCACGACCTTGGCACCACGGCTCGCCAGCAATAGGGCATGCGCACGCCCGAGGCCGTTGCCGGCGCCGGTGACGATGGCGACGCGATTGTCGAAGCGGATGGTCATGGTTCTCAATCTCCCTGTGAAGTCCAGGTAATCCGGGAGAGCTTATAGGACCATCACCGGCGCGGAGACACCATGTTGGGTGGCTTCCTTGCGTTTCAACCCTTCAAGAAACGAAGACCTCAAGCGCGCTGAAGGATCACGACGGATGCGACGGCCTCCTCCATGCCGATGACGCCGCCGCCGTTCTCGGCCAATGCAATCTCCGCATCCTTCACCTGGCGCTGGCCGGCCTCGCCGCGCAGCTGGGCGGCCAGCTCGGCCAGCATCGACAGGCCTGTGGCGCCGACCGGGTGACCCTTGGACACGAGACCGCCTGACGTGTTCACCGGCAGCTTGCCGCCGGGACCGGTGGCGCCCGACTCGACGAACTTGCCGCCTTCGCCCTCGGGGCAGAAACGCAGCATCTCACACTGGTAAATCTCGCAGAAGCTCGTGGCGTCGTGTACTTCGGCGACATCGATGTCGTGCGGGCCGATATCGGCCATCTTGTACGCCTTGTCGGCGGCGGCGCGCGTGAGCCCGGGCTTGTCGAGTTCGCGATACATGCCGCCGGAAAAGCCCACGCCGGCGATTCTGATCGCCCGTTCCTGCACACCCTGCGGCAGCTTCTCGAGATATTCCTTCGAGCAGAGCAGCGCCGCTGCCGCACCGTCGCCGATGGGAGCGCACATGGCGCGCGTCAGCGGATAGGAGACCGGCCGGTCTTCCAGTACCGACTGCGTCGTCATCTGGAAGCGGTACTGTGCCTTGTCGTTCAGCGCGCCATAATTGTGATTCTTGGCCGCACCTGATGCGATCTGTTCCCGGGTCGTGCCGTACTTCCACATGTGCCACTTGGCCTGCATCGCATAGGTGTCCATGAAGATGGTTCGATCGGCGCCCGGCGCAAAACTGGAGCCGACCATCTTGCCTACCCGGTCCATCTCCTGGACCAGCCGGTCATGCTGGGAGGTGATGTAGCCCTGGTTGAAAAGGTCGGCCGTGCGCTCCGGTGCGTCGGGGCTAAAGAGCTTCTCGATGCCGATGCAGAACGAGAGCTCGTGCGTACCGGCGAGCACATCCTTCCAGGCGCCCATGAAGGCGGTCGAGGCGGTGGCGCAAGCATTCTCGACGTTGAACATCGGCACGCGCTCGGGAAACAATCCCTCCTCGACCAGGGGCTGGAACAGCGCCTGGGCCCGGATCGAGTTCTGACCCCAGAAACCCATGCCGCAATTGCCCAGCCAGCCCGCTTCGATATCGGCACCGGTCTTCATGCCGGCATCGGACAGCGCGCCCAGATAGGCTTCGCGAGCAAGATCGCCAAAGCTCATCCCGGGGTGCTTCTTGAATGCGGTCGTGTAGGCGCCGACCACATAGACCTCGCGCATCGCGGCTCCTTCGGGGCGTTTTCCCTCGGTTGGCTTCGGCCGCATTTGAGCGTATCCAACGCACTTGCGCTAGGAGAACCGACATGGCCGCCGAGGCCCCGATGCAGGCACAGGTACGCGCCCCGCACGTCGACGAAACGATCACCGAGCTGCGGAAGCTCTACGGCGATCGCGTCAGCACCGCCCATGCCGTCCGCGAACAGCACGGCAAGGACATCTCCTATCATAAGGCGCACCTGCCCGACGCCGTCGTGTTCGCCGAATCGGCCGAAGAGGTGCAGAAGATCGTCGAGCTCTGCGCTCGCCACAAAACGCCGATCATCGCCTATGGCACGGGTACGTCCCTGGAAGGCCATATCAGCGCCCCCAATGGCGGCATTTCGCTCGACGTCAGCCGCATGAACAAGGTCCTGGCGGTGAACGAGGCCGATCTCGACGTGGTGGTGCAGCCGGGCGTCACCCGCAAGCAGCTCAACGAATATATCCGAGACACCGGCCTCTTTTTTCCGATAGACCCGGGAGCCGACGCCTCGATCGGCGGCATGACCAGCACGCGCGCTTCAGGCACGAACGCCGTCCGCTACGGCACCATGCGCGAGAACGTGCTGGCGCTGCAGGTCGTCACCGCCGACGGGCGCCTGATGCGGCTCGGCCGACGCTCGCGCAAATCGAGTGCAGGCTACGATCTCGTGAAGCTGTTCATCGGGTCGGAAGGGACGCTCGGGGTGATCACCGAGATCACGCTGCGGCTCTACGGCATCCCCGAGTCCATGGCAGCCGCGACATGCGCTTTCGAGTCGCTGGAGGGCGCCGTCAACGCGGTCATCCAGACCATCCAGTCCGGTATTCCCGTGGCGCGTATCGAGCTGATGGATACCGAAACCGTCGCCACGGTGAACAACTACTCGAAACTCAGCCTGCCGTCCAAGAACCTGCTCCTGCTGGAGTTCCATGGCACCGAGGCCGGCACCAAGGAGCAGGCCGAGATGGTGCAAGCGATCGCGGGCGAGAATGGCGGCGGCGACTTCGCCTGGACCGGCCAGGCGGAAGAGCGGACCAGGATGTGGCAGGCGCGCCACGATGCGGCCTGGGCGGCCAAGGCCGCCCGCCCGGGCTGGGGCATGTGGGCGACCGATGTCTGCGTGCCGATCTCCAGGCTCGCCGAATGCATCCTCGAAACGCAGAAGGACGTCCAGAAGAACGGCCTCTACGCGCCGATTGTCGGTCATGTCGGCGACGGTAACTTTCATCTCACGATGATGGTGAACCCGGGGGATCCGACATACCTGCCGCGTGCCGAGGCGCTGAACGACCGCCTGGTGGCGCGCGCGCTCGAGCTCGGCGGGACCTGCACCGGCGAGCATGGTGTGGGCCTCGGCAAGATCAAGTTCCTGTACGAGGAACATGGCGAGGCGGTGTCGCTGATGCGCTCGATCAAGAAGGCACTCGATCCGGACAACATCATGAATCCGGGCAAGATCATCGGACCGGGCAATTGACTCTTCCGGGCCGCGCGCGCATCTGGCGTGCCTGAGCCGAGCCGGCGGCCCGCGCGGTCCCAAAGAAAAAGGCCGGCGATTGCCGGCCCTTTCCCCTTGAGACGACAGGCGCTATCTCGCCGCCTGCACCATGATCTCGACCCTGAGGCCGGGTGCGGCAAGCTTCGCCTCGACCGTGGCGCGCGCGGGCGTGTTGCCGGGCGCCACCCAGGCGTCCCACACCTCGTTCATCTGGCTCCAGGTCGAGATGTCGGTGAGCCAGATGTTGGCCGACAGGATCTTCGATTTGTCGGTGCCCGCTTCGGCCAGGAACTTGTCGATCTTGTCGAGGATCTGCCTGGTCTGGCCCTTCACGTCGAGCTTGGAATCGTCGGCGGTGAGGCCGGCGAGATAGACCGTATCGCCGTGGACCACGGCGCTCGACATGCGCGGGCCGGCGTTGATGCGCTTGACGCTCATTCGTTCCTCCATTCAGTCCGAGCGGACGGCGGACCTTAGCACTAAGAGCGTTCGCGAATGTCGGAGAATTTTATCCGCGGATTCTTCTCTGCGATGTAGCCCAGCTCCCAGGCGTTGCGCGCCAGGAAGACAGGCGCACCGTCGCGGTCCTCCGACAGGCCGCCGCGATTGGCCGACATGAAGGCCTCGAGATCGTCCTTGCTCTCGGCTGAGATCCAGCGCGCCGTCTCGAACGGCGCGGCTTCGAGGTCGATCTTCACCGCATATTCCGCCTCGACCCGAGTCTTGAGCACGTCGAGCTGCAACTCCCCCACGACGCCGACGATATTGTCGCCGCCGATCACCCGGCGGAAGACCTGGGTCACACCCTCCTCGGCAAGATCGTCCAAGGCGCGCTTGAGCTGCTTGGACTTCATCGGATCCTCGAGCCGCACACGGCGCAGGATTTCGGGCGCGAAGTTCGGGATTCCCGTGATCTTGACCTCTTCGCCCTCCGTCAGCGTGTCGCCCACGCGCAGCACGCCGTGATTGGGCACGCCGATGATGTCGCCCGGCCACGCCTCGTCAACGATCTCGCGCTCGCGGGCGAAGAACAGGATCGGTGAATTGACCGACAGCGTCTTGCCCGTACCCATTTGCGTAAGCTTCATGCCGCGCCGGAACCTGCCGCTGCACAGCCGCAGGAAGGCGATGCGGTCGCGATGGTTGGGGTCCATGTTGGCCTGGACCTTGAACACGAAGCCCGCGACCTTGGGCTCGGTCGGCTCGATGGCACGTGGCTCAGCCGGCTGCGGGCGCGGCGGCGGCGCCCAGGCGGCCAGTGCGTCGAGAAGCTCGCGCACGCCGAAATTGTTGTAGGCACTGCCGAAGAAGACCGGCGTCAGATGCCCTGCGCGATAGGCCTCGAGATCGAATGGGGGATAGCCTATGCGGACCAGCTCGACCTCTTCAGCAAGCCCGGGATCGGTGATGGTGTAGTTCTCGATCAACTCACCGATGCGGCTGCGTTCGGCCGTGTCGAACACGAGCATGCGATTACGGGAGAGATCGTAAGTGCCCTTGAAGTTCTGACCCGAACCCTGAGGCCAGTTCATCGGGGCGACATCGAGCGCCAGAGTCGAGGCGATCTCGTCCAGAAGCTCGATCGGATCGCGGCTCTCGCGGTCCATCTTGTTGATGAAGGTGACGATCGGCACATTGCGGAGGCGACAGATCTCGAACAGCTTGCGCGTGCGTGCCTCGATGCCCTTGGCGGCGTCGATCACCATCACGGCCGAATCGACTGCGGTCAGCGTGCGGTAGGTATCCTCGCTGAAATCCTCGTGGCCGGGCGTGTCGAGGAGGTTGAACACCGCGCCGCCATACTCGAAATGCATCACCGAGGTGGTGACCGAGATGCCACGCTGCTGCTCGATCTTCATCCAGTCCGAGCGCGCGCGCCGCGCCTCGCCACGCGCCTTCACCGCCCCCGCGACATGGATCGCGCCGCCGAACAGCAGCAACTTCTCGGTCAGCGTGGTCTTGCCGGCATCGGGATGCGAGATGATGGCGAAGGTGCGTCGGCGCCCGGCGGGATGACCAGCCAGCGAAGGATCAAGCACGGCGGAAACGGCAGAATCGGGCACTTTCACGAACCTGTAGGCGGCGGCGTGGGGTAGCGGAGCGAGCCTGCGGCGTCAACCACCGCCAAGCTCCTCGCGCAGAAGCGCCAGCTCCAGCCACTCGGTTTCCGCCGCGTCGAGCTCGACCTGGGCGGTTGTCAAACGCGCCGATTTGGCGTGGAAGCTGGCGGCATCGCGCCGGTACAGATCTGGGTCGGCGATCGCGGTATGCAAGGCCGAGATCTCGGCCTGCAGCGCTTCGATCCGTCCGGGCAGTTCCGCGAGCGCGCGCTCGCGCTTGTAACCCAGACGCTTCGCGGGCGCGCTCTCGCGCACGGGCGCCGCCTTCTCCCTGCGCGGCGGCGGCGTCGCCGGGTTCTCACGAGGTCCGCGCTGGACGAGATAGTCGCTGTAGCCGCCGGCATATTCGATCGCCGTGCCGTCGCCTTCCAACACGATCGTGGAGGTCACCAGCCGGTCGAGGAAGTCGCGGTCGTGGCTCACCAGGAGGACGGTGCCATCGTAATCGCCCAGCGCCTCCTGCAGGAGATCGAGGGTGTCGGCGTCGAGATCGTTGGTCGGCTCGTCGAGAACCAGCATGTTGGCGGGCGCGGCCAGCGCCTTGGCGAGCAGCAGCCGGTTGCGCTCACCGCCCGACAAGGTGCGCACCGGCTGGCGCGCCTGCTCGTCGCGGAAGAGATAGTCACGCAGGTAGGCCACGACGTGCCGGGGCTGGCCGCGCACCAGGACATGATCGTTGCGGCCGGCAAGGATCTCCCAGGGCGTCTTTTCCGGATCGAGCATGGCGCGGCGCTGGTCGATCACGACCGGCGTCAGATTGACGCCGAGCTTCACCGAACCGGTATCGGGCTCGAGCTCGCCGGTCAGCAGGCGCAGCAATGTCGTCTTGCCCGCGCCGTTGGGGCCGATCACGCCGATGCGGTCGCGCCGGAAGATGCGGGTCGAGAAGTTCTCGAGGATCACCTTGTCGCCCCAGCGCTTGCCGATGTTGCGCGCGGTGATCACGAGCGCGCCCGATTGCTCGGCCGGCCCGGTCTCGATGACGGCCCGGCCGACCGGCCCGATCTGCCGGCCGCGCTGTTTGCGCAACTCGGCGAGTGCACGCAGACGACCTTCGTTGCGCGTGCGGCGGGCGCGGATGCTCCTGGCCGCCCATTCGGCCTCGCGCTCGATCAGCCGGTCGAGCTTGTGGCGCTCCGTGACCTCGCGCTCCAGGATCTCGGTCGACCACTCCTCGAAGGCACCATAACCCTTGTCGAGCCGGCGCACGATCCCGCGATCGAGCCACAGCACCGCCCGCGTCAGATTGGCGAGGAAACGGCGGTCGTGACTCACCAGCACGTAGGCGCGCCTCCAGTTGCCGAGCTTGTCCTCCAGCCATTCGATGGTCGGCAGGTCGAGGTGATTGGTGGGCTCGTCAAGCAGCATCACGTCCGGCTCGGCGACCAGCGCCCGCGCAAGCGCCGCCCGCCGCGCCTCGCCTCCTGACAGGTTCTCGGGCGCGTGCCGGCCGTCGAGCTTCATCTCCGCGAGCAGTGCCTCGACCCGGTAGTCGGATGACCCCAGCGGATCCGGCAAGGCCGAAGCGACGTACTGCGCAACGCTCGCATGGCCGGCAAAATCCGGTTCCTGCGGCAGGGTCGCAATTGTCGTTCCCGGCTGGGCGAAGCGCGCACCGCCGTCAGCGATGGGCTCGCCGGCGAGGATGCGCAGCAAGGTGGATTTGCCCGCGCCATTGCGGCCGACCAGCGACAGCCGCTCGCCGGGCGCGATCGCGAGATCGACTCCGTCGAGGATCGGTTGGCCGCCCAGGTGATAGCGGATGGCGGCCAGGGTCAGGAGGGGTGCAGGCGCCATGAGCAGAAGCGGCGTGTCATGGCCGAAGCTGTCCCCATCGGCAAGGGCAGCGATGGGTTAGGATCGTCGCATGGTCATGGGATTGACGACCGGCCTCTGGGTCATGGCGCAGGTTCGCCTGTGCGACCGCGCCTTCATGCCGGCGACTGTCGTTCGGCGGGGCGATCCCGATGTCGGGACGGTACTGTTGAAGCTCAACCGATTCGAGGCGGGCGTGACGGTCTACACGCAGGCCAGCAGCATGGACGATGCGGTTGCCTGGAGCCGCGGCACCGGCCCGGCGCCGGTCACCGAGGCAGAGGCGGACGCCTACATCGCCCGCCAGGTCGAGCGCGATCCCGATGTCTGGGTCGTCGAGATCGAGGATCGCAAGGGTCAGTACAAGTTAGAGGGGAAGGTCGTTTGACGCCGGCAGTGTGACTCTGCCGGCACCTATTGTCCCGGCAACACTGTCGCAGGATCGACGGTCTGGTTGCCGCGACGGACTTCGAAGTGCAGGCGCGGGTCGGGCGCGCTGCCGCTCGTGCCGACTTTGGCGATTGCCTGACCCTTTTTCACGGTGTCGCCCTTTTTCACCAGCAGCGCATCATTGAAGCCGTAAGCAGTGATGTAGCCTCCGCTATGGCTCACCAGCAGCAAATTACCCATGCCGCGCACTTCGTTGCCGGCATAGACGACCGTGCCCGAGTCGGCGGCATGGACGACCGTATCCTTGGGCGCCTCGATATCGATGCCGTCGTTCCTCTGTCCATCATGCGTCCCGTAGGTCGAGACGATCTTCCCTCGAACCGGCCACTCGAAGCGCGACGACGACGTGGCCGGCGCAGCATGTGAAGGTGCGGGACTGAGCGGCGTCGGCTGGCCGGGAGGCGGAGTCGCGGCGGCAGGCGCGGCCGAACGCGGCGGCTCGCCTTGCGGTGGCGGCGCCAGCGCTTCGCGCTTCACGGCCGCCGGCGGACCGGGTGCGGCAGCAGCCGTCTCGGTCGACGGCGACGCGCCCGTCCCCGGCTCGATTACCCGTGCTCCGGGAATCGCGATGGTCTGGCCGGCCTGAAGCGCATAGGGCGGCTTCAGGTTGTTGCGGTCGATGATCGTCTGCGGGCTGACGGCAAATCGCTGCGCGATGCTGTCGACCGTGTCTTTGTGCTTGACGACGTAGCTTGGCACGGCATTCGCGCCGGCGCCTGAACCGGGATATTCGATGGTGCCCTCGCGGGCGCCATACATGACGTTCTCCACCGAGGAGCAGGCGCCGAGCGCAGCCGACAGGGCGGCCGCTATGCCGAGCGTCCACCATGGGCCGGCCCATCGCGAGGGGAAGCGAAGGGCTTTGTTCATGAGTCTACTCTACTGCATTGTGATTCCGGCGGGAATCGGGCCGATGCGGGTTTTCCCCCGCTTCAGCCCTGTCCCAGGACAGGCAAGGGACCGCTCACCAGCGGCACGAAGCGCACCGGCATCAAGGTGTCGCGCTGCAGCCCGCTCTCGCTCTTGACGATGCGCTCCACCACTTGCGCCGTCGGATCGCGTCCGACCGGCACGATCAGGATGCCACCCACACCGAGTTGATCGATCAAAGCCTGCGGCCGCTCCTCGGCTGCGGCGGTGACGATGATGCGATCGAACGGAGCCTGCCCCGGCCAGCCCCTGCTGCCGTCGCCGACGTCGCAGACGACGTTGTAGATGCCGAGACTGATCAGTAGCCGCTCGGCCTCCTTCGAGAGGGGCTTGAAGCGCTCGATCGAATAGACGCGGCGTGCCAGCTTGGCCAGCACGGCCGCCTGGTAGCCCGAGCCGGTGCCGATCTCGAGGACCTTCATGCGCGGACCGACCCGGAGCGCTTCGGTCATGGCGGCCACGACCATCGGCTGGCTGATCGTCTGGCCAAAGGCGATCGGCAGCGCGGTGTTCTCCCAGGCACGTTCGGCGAAGGCCGGCGATACGAAGCGCTCGCGATCGACGGCACCGATCGCCGCCAGAACGTTCTCGTCCGAGATGCCCGACTGGCGCAGCTCGGCGAGCAGGCGTTGCATGGCGGGAACGTTCATCGCGCCCGCGCCCCGGTCAGGCCTGGTCGAACTGCGCCGCGAGCTTGCGGCGCGTCGCCTCGTGGGTGAGGTCGAGATGAAGCGGCGTCACCGAGACATAGCCGGCGCGGATAGCGGATACGTCACCGTCCTCGTCGACCTCATGCTCGCCCGGACTGTAGGCATTCCAGTAGTAGGCGGTGCCGCGTGGATCGATGCGCTCGACGATCGAGCTGCCGAAGGCGCGCATACCCTGCCGCGTCACCTTGATGCCCTTCACCGACGCCGCCACCACATCGGGAAAGTTCACGTTCACGAGCACGTTGCGCGGCCAGTCCGTCGCCAGCGCCCGCCGGGCCACGTCGGCGCCGTAATGCGTTGCCGTGCCCCATTTCACCGGATGGGGATGCGCGAAGGCCTGGCTGAAGGCGATCGAGGGAATGCCCAGGAGACAACCCTCCATGGCGCCGGCGATGGTGCCTGAATAGGTCACGTCGTCGGCCAGGTTGGTCCCGCGATTGACGCCCGAGAGCACGACTGCGGGCTTGCGGTCCTTGAGAAGATGCTTGACGGCAAACAGCACGCAGTCGGTCGGCGTGCCTTCGACGGCAAACTTGGTCTCGTTCACCTGCCGCGCGCGGATCGGATGGTTGATGGAGAGCGAATGCCCGGCGCCGCTCTGGTTGAATTCCGGCGCCACGATCCACACGTCGCTCGACAGCTCGCCGGCGATCTCGGCGAGTGCGTCGAGGCCCGGTGCATGGATGCCGTCGTCGTTGGTGACGAGGATGCGGGCCTTGGCGAGTTCGGTCGGCGTCACTTTGCGGCAGGCGCCGGGATGGCCGCGACGCCGCCCATATAGGAGCGCAACACCTCGGGAATCGTCACCGAACCATCCTCATTCTGGTAGTTCTCCAGGACCGCGATCAGGGTACGGCCGACGGCAAGACCGGAGCCGTTCAGCGTATGCACGAAGCGCGTGCCCTTGCCCTCCTTCGGACGATATCGCGCGTTCATGCGGCGTGCCTGGTAGTCGCCGCAATTGGAGCAGCTCGAGATCTCGCGGTAGGCGGCCTGGCCCGGCAGCCAGACCTCGATGTCGTACGTCTTGCGCGAAGCCGGCCCCATATCGCCCCCGCACAGCACGATGGTGCGGAACGGCAGACCGAGCCGCTTCAACACCTCTTCGGCCCGGCCGGTCATGCGCTCGTGCTCGGTGAGCGACTGCTCGGGCGTCGTAATGCTCACCAGCTCGACCTTGGGAAATTGATGCTGGCGGATCATGCCGCGCGTGTCCTTGCCCGCAGCGCCGGCTTCCGAGCGGAAACATGGCGTCCAGGCCGTGTAGCGGAGCGGTAGCTGCTTCTCCTCCAGCACCATGTCGTTCACCAGGTTGGTAAGCGGCACCTCGGCGGTCGGGATCAACCAGAAGCCATTGTCGGTGTGGAACATGTCCTCCGCGAAGCGCGGCAGCTGGCCCACGCCATAGGCCGCCTTGTCGCGCACCAGGAAGGGCGGATCGACTTCGGTATAGCCGCCCTCCTCGCTTGTGTGCAGATCGAGCATGAGCTGCGCCAGCGCCCGCTCGAGCCGCGCCAGGTGCTTCTTCAGAACGACGAACCGCGCGCCCGACATCTTGGCCGCGGCGGCGAAGTCCATCTCGCCGGTCGCCTCGCCCAGAGCAACGTGATCCTTGGGCGCAAAGCCGAAATTGCGCTGGCTGCCGACGCGGCGGATCTCGACATTCCCGGTCTCGTCCGCACCGTCGGGCACGTCGTCGAACGGCAGATTGGGCAGCACCTCGAGCCTGTGCGTCAGCTCGGCATCGAGCGCCGCCGCCTCCGTCTCGCCCTCCTTCAGGGAGGTTTCGAGCGCCGCAACTTCCGCCATCAGCGCCTCCGCCGGCTCGCCCTTGGCCTTGGCGACGCCGATCTGCCGGCTGAGGGCCTTGCGCCTGGCCTGCGCCGCTTCGCTCGCGGAGATGGCGGCGCGGCGACGCCGGTCGATGTCCAGCAGCTCGGCCGACAGCGGCGCCAGCTTCCTCTTTCTCAGGCCGGCATCGAACGCGGCCGGATTCTCCCGGATGAAGCGTATGTCGTGCATGCTCAGCTACTCGCCGCTTCCTCGGCTTTCTCGTCCTGATCCTCGCGCTTCTTCTCGATCCAGCCACCGATCAGGATGCTAATCTCGTAAAAGGCGAGCAGCGGCGCGGCCAGCGCCAGCTGGCTGACCACGTCGGGCGGCGCCAGGATGGCGGAAACGATGAAACAGAGCACGATCGCGTAGCGCCGTTTGGCCTTGAGGGACGCAGTGGTCAGGATGCCCACGCGGATGAGCAGGGTCAGCAGCACCGGCATCTCGAAGGCGAAACCGAAGGCGAAGACGAGCTGCAACACACGCTGCAGATAGTCGGACGACCGCAGAGTCTTTTCGATGTCGGGCGGCGCGTATTGCGTGAGCATGAAGTTGATCACGTACGGCAGCACGACGTAGTACATGATCGCGCATCCGGCATAGAACATGAACGGCGTCGCAATCAGGAACGGCAGGAACGCGCGCTTCTCCTGCCGGTAGAGGCCGGGGGCGACGAACAGCCAGATCTGGGTGGCGATCAGCGGGAAACCCACGATCAGGGCCACGAAGCCCGACAGCTTCACCGTGACGAAGAAGAACTCGAAGATATCGAGCACGATGAGCCGGTAGCCTTCGTGCTTGGCCGGCTCGATCAGGAACGAGAAGATCGGCTTGGCGAAATAGAACGTAACGAAGAAGACCGCGAAGAAGCTGATCAGCGCATAGATCAGACGCTTGCGCAGCTCGATCAGATGATCGAGCAGCGGCATCGGCTTGTCGTCTTCGGGTCCGTCGTGCGCCTGGGTCAAGGTAGAGCGGTCAGAGTAGGTGGCGCGTTATGCCGCCCTTTGGCCTGCAATTCAAAGTTCTATTTGGCCTATTCGGCCGCCGCCTTGGCAGGCCTTTCCTCGACCGGCTTCGTCTCGGCGATCGCGGGAGTTGCTTCGACCGACGCGGTCTCGGCTGCGGCCGCGATCTGCGGCTCCGCGGCGATCTGCGGCGCCGACTCGGGCTCCGCCAGCGAATTGTCGAGCGCCGCCTTGGCGTCGGCCATCGCCTTCTCGCCCTCGGCCATGCCGTCCTCGATGGCGCCGCGGATCTGCTTGGTCGGATCGAGCGACTTCAGGTCGAGACCGTCCTGCGCCGATTCGAGCTGCTTCTTGACTTCGTCCAGTTCGGACTGCCGCACCATCTCGTCGACGTGGCCGCGGAATTCCGCCGCCATCCCGCGCATCTGGGCCATCCATCTGCCCCAGGTGCGCAACAGGCCCGGCAGCTCCTTCGGGCCGATCACGACCAGTGCCACGATCGCGATGACCAGCAGCTCGGGACTGTCGATGCCGAACATGGACGAACGTCGCGGCGAAACTCGTGCGCTCAGACCTTGGCAGCCGTGTCCTGATGGACCTGGTTTGGCTGCGAGGTCGTGGCCTGGGCCGAGATCGGCTTGGCGGTGTCGCCGGGCTGGCCGGCCGCGGTCTGGGTCTCGTCCTGCGTGCCTACGCCCTTCTTGAAGGCCTGGAGACCCTTGCCGAAGTCGCCCATCAGCTGCGAGACCTTGCCGCGACCACCAAACAACAGCAGCACAACGGCCAGCACGATCAACCAGTGCCAGATGCTGAAGCTACCCATATCAAAATGCTCCCAGAATTGTGTGCGATCGCTCGGGAGGGATTATCGCACCCGCCCAGAAGGCCCGGCAACAGGTCTAATAAGGCCGTATTGCGGCCCAAGAACCTCCGGCGACGCCGCGTTCAGCGATCCCCTTCAGCTTCCCTGTTCCTCTGCCGCCAGCGGCTCGTCGTTCTCTTCCTCGGGCGCTTCCAGTGGCAGATCGGGCTCTTCTGCCCTGAATATGGGGGGCTGAGCGCGCGGGTCCAAGAGCCCTGCCGCCTTCATTTCCTCGTGGCCGGGGAGATCGTCGAGGCTGGCCAACCCGAAATGCTCCAGGAAGAAATCGGTCGTGCCCCATGTCACCGGCTTGCCGGGCGCGCGGCGGCGCCCCATCGGCCTGATCCAGTTCTGCTCGAACAGGAGGTCGAGCGTGCCTTTGCTGAGCCCCACGCCCCGCACCTGCTCGATCTCGGTCCGCGTCACGGGCTGGTGATAGGCGATGATGGCGAGTGTCTCGATCGATGCCCGCGACAGTTTGCGCGTGACCGGCTTTTCGATCTTGAGCTTCTCCGAAAGATCGGGCGCCGTGCGAAAAGCGTAGCCGCCGGCGACTTTCACGAGATTGACCCCGCGGGCGGCATAGAGGTCGGCAAGATCGGTCAGGAGCCGCGATACGTCGGCGTCGTTGGGCAGGCGCTCGGCCAACTCCTTTTCGTCGAGCGCCTGCGTTCCGGCAAAGATCAGAGCCTCCAGGAGACGCAGATGCTGCGCATGCTCGGGCGAGATGACGTCGGTGACGTTGGCGCCGGCCACGTCCGGGGTTTCACTCTCAGGCATCGTCGTCACCGCGGTCGCTACGTTTGCGCAATTGAATGGGGCCGAACCGCTCGGTCTGGCGAAGTTCGATCTGGCCGTCCTTGGCGAGCTGCAGGCCGGCGACGAAGGTCGAGGCGAGCGCCGAGCGCCGGCGTGCCGGATCGGTCAGGCCTGCCGGCAGGAAAGCCTCGAGCGTCTGCCAATCGATGGCGATGCCCAGCATCCGCTCCAGACGCGCCGCCGCTTCCTCCACCGAGAAGAACTGCATTGGCTCGATCTGATAGGTATCGGCGTCCTTGGGCCGCACCTGGGTGCCATACGCCGACAACAGGTCGTAGAGCTTCACGTCCCAGACGGCGCGACGCACTACGACCACGCCCTCGGGCTGACCGCGCGCGAAGATGTCCTTGCCGAGCTGAGGCCGCGCCATCAGGCGCACACCCGCCTCCTGCATCGCTTCGAGACGCCGCAACTGCCATTGCAGAGCGTCGGCCATTTCCTGCCCGGAAGGCTCCTCGCCGGCGGGCGGCTCCGGGAGCAACAGGCGCGACTTCAGATAAGCGAGCCATGCCGCCATCACGAGGTAGTCGGCGGCAAGCTCCAGACGCAACCGGCGCGCCTGCGCAACGTGGGCCAGGTACTGATCGACCAGCGCCACCATCGAAATGCGGCGCAAGTCGACCTTTTGGTCACGCGCCAGCATCAGCAGCAGATCGAGCGGGCCTTCGAAGCCCTCGAGATTGACGATCAACTCGCCCTCGCCCGGCGCGATGACGTCGGGTCCCGCGGCGGCAAAGCCGTCCGCTGCGGGAGGGTTGGTGGGTTCATTCATGCAAGCCCGGTTTAATCCAGCCGCGGCGGCTACCGCCACTGGATTTGACCGGCCTTATCCCCATTCCGGCAGAAGCCGGGACATCCTTTCCTTGGCGTCGGCCAGTCCGGTCGCGTCGAGCGGGCTGCGCTGTCGGGCCAGCTGAGACCGGCCCGCCTCGAACCGCCGCAGGCTTGCCGGGCCCATCGCGCCCACTTCGCTTGCGATCTGGCACATCTCGTCCATCTGGCCATTGCAGTGCAGCGCAATATCGCACCCAGCGCCGAGTGCGGATGCCGCCCGTTCGCCGATGGAACCGCCGAGCGCCCGCATTGACAGGTCATCCGACAGCAAGAGGCCATCGAACCCGATATGGCGCCGCACGACGTCCTGCACGCCCCGTGCTGAAACCGTGAACGCCGCCTCGGCATCGATCGCGGTATAGAGCACATGGGCTGTCATCGCCCAGGGAAGGTCGGACAGAAGCTTGAAGGGGAGAAAGTCCTGACTTTCGAGAGCCTCTCGTGTCGCCTCCACCCGAGGGAGACTGTGATGAGAATCGACGGCCGCCCGACCGTGGCCGGGAACATGCTTGATCACCGGCATGACGCCTTGGGCCATGAGCCCTTCGGCCGCGGCACGGCCCAGCGCAGCGACGGTTCCGGCTGTGGCTCCATAAGCGCGATCACCAATCACGTCGTGGGCCTCGACAAAGGCGATATCGAGCACAGGCAGGCAATCGACATCACAGCCGATCGATGCGACGTCGGCCGCCAATAGCCGCGAGTTGAGCCGCGTCGCCTCCAGCCCCCGGTCCGGATCACGCTCGTAGAGGGCGCCCAGGACTTGGGCCGGAGGCGCCTTGCGCCAATGCGGCGGCCTGAGACGGGCGACCCGTCCGCCTTCCTGATCGACGAGAACCGGAGCCTCGGCGCGTCCCACGCAGGTCCGCAATTCGTCGACCAGCCGGCGGGCGCGCTCCGGCGTATCGATATTGCGGGAGAAAAGGATGAAGCCCAGCGGGTCGGCGTCGCGAAAAAAGGCGCGCTCGTCGACCGTGAGATCGGCTCCGCTGCAGCCGAGAATTGTTGCGCGTGGCGCGCTCATGGCTCGACCCGCGCGACGGTGGCCGCGCGTTTCCGCACGGTTATGATCGGGCCACCGGAGTGGCGCGCCCCCACCGGACAGTCATCGTGACGGCGGAACGACCACGCAGTCGGCGTGGCGGCTGCGCAGCGCGCTGCAGACGTTTTGCGCCTGCTTCTCGTCGAGCGGGCCAGCCTGGACACGATACCAGACGCCTTTGTCGCCGAGATCCACGCGCGTGGGCTGCATCCGCAGGCTGGCGAGCACATCGCCATGGGCCGCCTGCAGCCGGGCCCACGTCGACTTCGCGATGTCCTCGGTCTTGACCGATGCGATCTGAATGCGCCAGCCGCCGCTCGGCCCCGACAGATTTTCGATCAGGCTCGCGATGCTGGGCCCGGTCTCGGTGGGCGTGGTCGAGGGCGCCTGGGTAACCGTCGGCTGATTGGCCGGCAGTGGCGGAGTGCCCGCCGCGGCGGCTGGAGATGGTGCAGGACCGGTCGTCGCTGCGGGCAGCGAACCGTTCGAAGGCGTCGTCGACGCGGACTGGCTGCCGGCTGCGCCCCTGGCATCGCCATCGACCGGCTTGGTCGACAGCGGCACTGGCTGGCCCTTTGCCGGCAGATGAGGCACCGTCGGCCCGGGCAACAGCTTCTCCGGTTGCACGGGAACGGCGCCGGGTGCGATGCGGTTGTAGACTTCCTTGTCCTGGTCAGGCGGCACGTAGCCGCCGGCATTGTCCGGTTTGGACCGGGCGGGGGTATCCGGCGGTTGGATGACCAGGGGTTCCAGGCCCTTGCCGCCGGCCCGTACGTCCTGATTGTGCGCCCACCAGACGACGGAGCCGAAGCTTGCGATGGCTGCGGTCGAAACCATGAGGGTGAGTATCTGGCTGCGCCGACGGTTGACGCGCGCGAGAAGTGAGTCCCGCGGCGGCGGCGGGATCGAATCGGGTTCGTAGGCGACGGGGCGGGCCGGCGGGTCCAGCCGTACCGCAACCGACTCATTCGGTCGGTAGATGCGTGGTCCGTCGCCGGAGGGGGGCCGGCGAATGTGCATTCCTTATCTCATTTCCTCGACGGGTGTGACGCCGAAGATCTTGAGACCCGATCCTATCACAATTCCCACGGCCTGTACCAAGGCGAGACGGGCCCGGCTAAGCTCTGGATCGCTCTCGACCACGAAGCGCAGCGCGGGCTCGTCCCGTCCGCGGTTCCAGTGGGCGTGGAATGCGGCCGCGAGGTCGTAGAGATAGAAGGCAATGCGATGGGGCTCGTGCGCAGCCGCGGCCGCTTCGACCTGGCGGGGCCATTGGGCGATCAACCGGACGAGGGCGAGCTCGCCGGCGTCGCCGAGACGGTCGAGCGGAACGCTGTCCAGGCCCGCGACCGAGATGCCCGCGGCGCTCGCCTGCCGCATCACCGACCGGCTGCGGGCATGACCGTATTGTACGTACCAGACCGGGTTCTCCCGCGATTGTTCCGTGGCCTTGGCCAGGTCGAAATCGAACGGAGCGTCGTTCTTGCGGGTCAGCATGGTGAATCGCACGACGTCCGGGCCCACCTCGTCGAGTAGATCGCGCAGGGTAACGAAAGTCCCCGCCCGTTTGGACATACGGACCAACTCGCCATTGCGCATCACCCGAACGAGCTGACAGAGCTTCACATCGAGTTCGCCCCGACCGCCGGTGATTGCGCTGACGGCCGCCTTCAGGCGCTTCACGTAGCCGCCGTGGTCGGCGCCCCAGATGTCGATCATGTCGGCGAAGCCGCGCCGGAACTTGTCGTGGTGGTAGGCGATGTCGTTGGCGAAGTAGGTCCACCCGCCGTCGGACTTCTTGAGCGGCCGGTCAACCTCGTCACCAAACTTCGTGGCCCGGAAGAGGGTCTGCTCGCGATCCTCCCAGTCGTCCGGCTTCTGGCCCTTGGGCGGTTCGAGTCGGCCCTGGTAGATCAAGCCCTGCCGCTTCAGTTCCTCGAAGGCGCGATCGACGGCCCCGCTTTGCACCAGCGCGCGCTCGGATGAATAGACGTCGATCCGGACGCCGAGCGTCTCGAGGTCGCACTTGATGTCGGCCATCAAGGTATCGATCGCAAAACTGCGCATTTCAGGCAGCCAATCGGCCTCGGGCTTGCCGATCCAGCGCGCACCGTCGCGCCTGGCGATCGCTGTCCCGACCTCCTTCAGGTATTCGCCGGGGTAGAGACCGTCGGGGATGGCGCCGATGTCCTCGCCCAGCGCTTCCCGGTAGCGGAGGTAGGTCGACCGGCCGAGGGTATCGACCTGGGCCCCGGCGTCGTTGATGTAGTATTCCTTGGTGACATTGTAGCCCGCCTTCAGGAGCAAATTGGCGAGCGCATCGCCCACGACGGCGCCGCGCGCGTGCGCCACGTGCAGCGGACCGGTCGGGTTGGCCGACACGTACTCGACGTTGACGCGACGGCCCTCGCCTACTCGTGAATCACCGTAAGCGAGTCCCGCGTCGAGACAGTCGCGCAGCCGCTCGCGCCAGAAGCCGTCACGCAGCTTCAGGTTGATGAAGCCAGGCCCCGCCGTCGCAGCGTCGACCACATCGGGATTGGCCTTCAATCGGACGAGCAACACTTCGGCGATGTCGCGCGGCTTCTTGCGCGCAACCTTGGCCAGGACCATGGCCGCGTTGGTGGCGATATCGCCGTGCGCCGGATCGCGCGGCGGCTCGGCAGTTATGGCAGAAAAATCGAGCCCCTCCGGCAACTCGCCCGCCGCCTGCATGGCCCTCAGTGAAGCTTCGATCTCGCCGACGAAATGACGGTACGGATTCATCAAGCGCGGGTATTGCCCAATCGAACGGGTTTGTCACCCGGCGTGGAACGACCGGAACGCCGGGGCGAACTATTGATAGAGGTCGAACAACCGCTTGTGCTCGTCGAGCGCGTAGCGGTCGGTCATGCCGGCAATGTAGTCGGCCACGATGCGCGCGCGGGCGGGCCGCCCCGCCGCCTCGGCGCGCTCGCGCCACGGCGGCGGCAGGCAGTTGGGCTCGGCGAACAGGAGTCCGAACAGGTCCAGCACCACGCGACGTGCCTTGGAATGCGAGCGGTTCAGGTGCCAGTGCTCATACATGCGCTTGTAGAGAAACGCCTTGATAATGCGGTCGTTGGCGGCCATTGCATCGGAAAAGGCGATGATTGGCCGTCCCAGGGCACGGATGTCCGCCACCGATCGCGGACGCGCGTCGGCAAGCCGCAGCCGCGTCTCCGCCAATACGTCCTCAACCATGGCATTGATCATGCGCCGTATCGCCTCGTGGATCAGCCGTGAGTGAGCAAGCCCGGGGTAGGTTTTCTCCACCAGCGTGAACATGTCGCCCACAAGCGGCAGCTCCTTGAGGTCGGCGATCTCGAACAGGCCGGCGCGCAGGCCGTCGTCAATGTCGTGATTGTTGTAGGCGATGTCGTCGGAGAGCGCCGCCACCTGCGCCTCCGGCCCGGCATGACCGCCAAGCTCGAGATCGTGGTCGCGGCAATATTCGACGATCGCGGCCGGCAGATCGTCGAGCGTCCGGCCATCCCGCAGGAGCGGACCGTTGTGCTTCACTGCCCCTTCGAGCGTCTCCCAGGTGAGGTTGAGACCATTGAACTCGGCATAGCGCTCCTCGAGCTTGGTCAGGATGCGGAGCGTCTGGGCATTGTGGTCGAAGCCGCCGAACGGCTTCATTGCCGCATGCAGCGCTTCCTCGCCGGCATGGCCGAATGGCGTGTGACCGAGATCGTGGGCGAGGGCCACCGCCTCGCCGAGATCCTCGTCGAAGCGCAGCGTCCGGCAGATGGTGCGTGCGATCTGCGCCACCTCGAGCGAGTGGGTGAGGCGCGTGCGGTAGTGATCACCCTCGTGATAGACGAAGACCTGGGTCTTGTGCTTCAGCCGCCTGAACGCCGTCGAATGGATGATGCGGTCGCGGTCGCGCTGGAATGGGCTGCGGGTCGGCGCCTCCGGCTCGGCGTGCAGACGGCCGCGGCTTTCCCACGGCAAGGTGGCGTGGGGCGCGAGCGCCTGGTGTCGCCACAACTCCTCGGCCCGATCTACAGCCAAGACTCCTCCGTCGGCGGCCTGTTTACGCTTTCCCGGTGGCAGCAACAACCTCGTGCGTGCCTGCCCAGATCATGTCGAGCGCGACATAGACCACAATCGCGAAGCCGAGCCACGCCACCCAATGGTAGCGATCGAGAATGCGGGCAATGAAATTGGAGGCGACGGCCATCAGAACGACCGAGAGTGCGAGCCCCAGCCACAACACGGCCTTGTGGTCCCGTGCCGCGCCCGCCACGGCGAGCACGTTGTCGAGCGACATGGAGATGTCGGCCAGGATGATCTGGAACATTGCCTGGCCGGCTGACTTTGGGGAAGTCCGGACGCCTTCAGCGGGCAACTCGCCGGCGGCATGGCGGGTCTTCATGCGCAGTTCGCGATACATGCGCCAGGCAACCCACAGCAGCAGCAGGCCACCGGCCAGGGTCAGACCGACGATCGCAAGAAGCTGGGTCGTGATCAGCGCAAAACCGACGCGCAGCAAAGTCGCGCCGGCCACGCCCCAGAAGATGATCCTGCCCCGGTTCTCCCGCGGCAGGCCGGCGACCGCCATGGCGATGATGATGGCATTGTCGCCCGACATCACGAGATCGATCAGCACCACCTGAAGCAGGGCCGGCAGCGCACCGGCAGTCAGTTGGAACCCAAGCGCTTCCATCGATCACCCCGTCCGCAACACGGTCCGAAAAACATCGTTCCACAACGCTCCGATCAGTTCTTCTCGGCACGGCGACCGTGGAGGCGAGCGAGAGACAGGCCGGCAACGAGAACCAGACCGGCGCCCAACGCGCCGGCAACCGTTTCTGCATGCGGGACCGTGCGGTCCAGCCAGTCCGCTATCGTGCCCGACCTCACGACCTCGATCAGCCGGCCGCTGGCGTCGGTCTGATCGAGCCTGCCCTCGCCGGCCATGACCTCGCCCGCGATCCAGCCGATCAGGCCCGCGCCGACCAATCCGAGCCACGGGAACCGATCCAGCACACGCGAGATCAGGGTCGCACCCAGGACGATGATGGGGATGGAGATGACAAGGCCGATCACGATCAGCGTGAAGTCGCCCTTCGCGGCGGCGGCAATGGCAATGGCATTGTCGAGGCTCATCACGGCATCGGCGACGATGATCGTCCAGATCGCGGCCCAAATGTTGTCGTGGGCCTTGATCTTGGCCTCCTCGTCTTCCTCGATGAGCAGCTTGATCCCGATCCAAAGCAGCAGCGCACCTCCCACCAGCTTCAGGTAGGGCACAGCGAGCAGCAGGCCGATGACAGCGCAAAAGACGATGCGCAGCCCAATCGCGCCGGCGCTGCCGAACAGAATGGCGGGCTTGCGATATCGGTCCGACAAGTTATGGCAGGCCATCGCGATGACCACTGCGTTGTCGCCGGAAAGGATGATATTCGCGACGATGATCTTCCATAGCGCGGCCCAGAACACGGCCGAAGACAGGTCGGGTACTACGAAGACCATGCGATTTCCTCCGCGGCGCGGCACCATAACGGGCAGACCGACCCTGTAAACCCCAGGGCTCGCCACGGAATGCTTGCGCCGGAACGCAGTCCGGACTATCCGGGCGCGCGAAAGTGAGATCGCATGGCAAGCGCCGGCGGCTACAACAAGATGTTTCCCGTGTCGTGGACGGAGTTGCACCGCGACGCGCGCGCGCTGGCCTGGCGGCTGGCCGATCTCGGCCCTTTCAAGGGCCTGGTGACGATCACGCGCGGCGGCCTGGTGCCCGCGGCCATCGTCGCCCGCGAGCTCAATCTGCGCCTGATCGACACGGTCTGCTGCTCGACCTACGATCGCATGGCGCGCGGCGCCAGGGTAGAGCTCCTGAAAGGGACGACGGCCGAGCAGGACAAGGGCAAGGGATGGCTGATCGTCGACGACCTGGTCGATACAGGCGTCACTGCCCGCGCCGTGCGCGCCCTTCTGCCCGATGCGCATTTCGCCACGGTCTACGCCAAGCCGGCCGGCCGGCCGGAGGTCGACAGCTACATCACGGAAGTAAGCCAGGATACCTGGATCCTGTTCCCCTGGGACCAGGAGGCAGTGATGGCCAAGACGATTGTCGAGATGAAATCCGGGCAGTAGCGATCACGTGGCGCGAATATTCAGGGTCCCGTCGGCTCGATCGGCGCACGCGTGGTAGTGTCCCCCCATGAAGAACCTCTGGTCCCCCAGCGACGCCAGGACGGCGATCGCGCATCACGCGGCGAAGGGCATCGGCGAGGACCTCGCGCTGCGCGTATACACGACGCGCCTGCTCGGCGGCGAACCCAGGCTGGTGCTGCATGGCGGCGGCAACACTTCGGTCAAGACGATGGTCGCCGACGTCACCGGCGCACCGGTCGAAGTGCTGTGCGTGAAGGGCAGCGGCTGGGACATGGGAACGATCGAGGCGCCCGGCCTGCCGGCGGTGCGGCTCGCGCCGCTCGGCGGGCTGATCGATCTTCCCGCCCTCAGCGACGAGGAAATGGTCAACATCCAGCGCTGCAACCTCCTCGACAGCAAATCACCCAACCCGTCGGTCGAGACGCTTCTGCACGCCTTCCTGCCGCACAAGTTCATCGATCACACGCACTCCAACGCCGTGCTCGCCCTTACCGACCAGCCGGACGGCGACGCGCTGGCCGCCGATCTGTTCGGCAAGCGGGCAGCGCTGGTGCCCTACATCATGCCGGGCTTCGCGCTCGCCAAGAAGGCGGCCGAAGTGAGCCGGGCAAATCCCGATGTCGAGGGCCTGATCCTGCTGAAGCACGGCATCTTCTCGATGGGCGCGACGGCCGAAGAAGCCTATCGGCGCATGATCGATCTGGTGACGCTCGCCGAGCAGCGGCTCGCCAGGGCCACGCGCCGGATCTTCCCGGCCGCGTCGCTTCCCACGAAACCCGCCGCGGCGGCAGAGGTGGCGCCGATCCTGCGCGGCCTGCTGTCGATTGCCGCGAAGAGCGGCGGACGGGAAGCCGCCCGGCGTTTTGTGTTCGAGTTCCGCACCAGCCCGGAAATCCTCGCCTTCGTGGGCGGCCAGGAAGTCGGACGCTACAGCCAGCAGGGCCCGGTGACGCCCGACCATGCTATTCGCACCAAGCCGACACCACTGATGTTGCCGGCGCCTGCGGCCGGAAAGCTCGACAGTTTCAAGGCCGAGGCCCGAAAGGCGCTCGACAGGTACATTGCAGACTATCGCGCCTATTTCGCCCGCCACAACGCCAAGCAGACGCCGCCCAAGAAGGAGCTCGATCCGATTCCGCGTGTCGTGCTCGTGCCCGGCGTCGGCCTGTTCGGCGTCGGCAACGGCTCGAAGGACGCCAGGATCGCGGCCGATCTTGCCGAGACCACGGTCGAGGTGATCGCCGACGCCGAGCGGCTCGGCACCTATCAGAGCATTCCCGAGCCGGACATTTTCGACATCGAGTACTGGTCGCTCGAGCAGGCCAAGTTGGGCGCCGCCGCCGAGAAGCCGCTCGCACGCCGCATCGTCGTCGTCACCGGCGGCGGCTCCGGCATCGGCGCGGCGACGGCCCAGGCCTTCGCGCGCGACGGGGCGGAAGTGATCGTGCTCGACCGCGACGTGTCGAAGGTCAGGGGTTTCGCCATCGCCTGCGACGTTACCCGGCCCACGGACGTGCAGGCTGCCTTTGACGAAGTTGCCGCGACCTATGGCGGCGTCGACATCGTGGTGTCCAATGCGGGTGCCGCCTGGCAAGGCAAGATCGGCGATGTCGACGACGCGGTCCTGCGTCAGAGCTTCGAGCTCAATTTCTGGGCGCACCAGAGTGTGGCGCAGAACGCCGTACGAATCATGAAGGCACAGGGTCTGGGCGGCTGCCTGCTGTTCAATACTTCCAAGCAGGCAGTGAACCCCGGCCCCGACTTCGGGCCATACGGGCTGCCCAAAGCGGCAACGTTGTTTCTGAGCCGTCAGTACGCCCTCGATCATGGCGCCGACGGTATCCGCTCCAATGCCGTGAACGCCGACCGCATCCGCACGGGCCTGCTGACCGACGACATGATCGCCCAGCGCTCGAAGGCCCGCGGGGTGAGCGAGGCAGACTACATGGGCGGCAACCTGCTCGGCCTCGAAGTGACGGCCGACGACGTGGCGCAGGCTTTCGTCTCGCTCGCCAAGGCCACCAAGACCACCGGTGCGGTGATCACCGTCGATGGCGGCAACATCGCGGCCGCTCTGCGATAGGGCTGCACGCCGGGCGTTCATGCTCTTCTGGACTGCGAGGCTCCGGCCCGCTCATGATCGTGAGCGGCCACGATGCCCGCGGTCCGGAAAACCGTAAGGAGAAGCAAGTGCCGATCGAGGTTCGTCCGCTGGCGCAACATATCGGCGCGCGCATGACAGGTATCGACGCGCGCGAGCCGCTTTCGTCGACAGAGATCGCGGCGATCGAACGGGCTATGGACAGGCATGCGGTCCTGGTTCTGCCCGACCAGGACATCACGGACGCGCAGCAACTTGCCTTCACGCGCAACTTCGGCCCGCTCGAGGACGGCGCGAACTCGGGCGCGCGCGATTCGGAGCTGCGGCTGCCGGTCGTGTTCGCCGACGTCTCCAACCTCGACAAGGAGGGCCGCGTCGCCGCCCGCGACAACAAGAAGCGCATGGCCGCCCTCGCCAACCGTCTGTGGCATACCGATGCCTCTTTCCGTGCCGTGCCGGCCCGGTACTCGATCCTGAGCGGCCGCGTCGTCACGTCCGAGGGCGGCAACACCGAATTCGCCGACATGCGCGCGGCCTACGATGCGCTCGACGCCAGGACCAAAGCCGAGATCGAGAATCTCGTCTGCGAGCATTCACTGATCTATTCGCGCGGCCAGTTGGGGTTCACCGAGTTCCTGCCCGACGAGCGCGTGGCGATGAAGCCCGTCCGCCAGCGGCTGGTGCGCACGCATCCTGTCACGGGCCGCAAGTCCCTGTTCCTCGCCTCGCATATCGGCACCATCGTCGGCTGGCCGCGCCCGGAGGCAATGGCCTTCATCCGCGACCTGATCGAGCATGCGACGCAACGTGAATTCGTCTATTCGCACCGCTGGACCCAGTACGACCTCGCGATCTGGGACAACCGCGCGACGATGCACCGCGTCCGCCGTTTCGACGATCTCCACGTGGTGCGCGACATGCGCCGGACCACCACGCGCAGCGACGGCCCGACGGCCGAGCAGGAGGCGGCATGACCCTGCTCAAGCGCCGGATCGGCAAGACCAGACTCGAAGTCACGACATTGGGGTTGGGCGGCGCGCCGATGGGCGGGTTTCGGGCCTCGATCACCGATGCGGAGGCGATCGCGCTGACGAATGCGGCTTTCGATGCCGGTGTGCGCTACTTCGACACCTCGCCCTTTTACGGCTACGGCCGCAGCGAATTGCGCATGGGCGCGGCGCTGCGCGAGAAGCCGCGCGGCGATTACGTCCTTTCGACCAAGATCGGCCGCGTCATGCATGTGCTCGGGCCCGGCGAACGTCCGCCACCCGATTTCCGTGAGAACGGCCTGCCGGGCTTCGTGCCGGAATTCGACTACACCTACGACGGGATCATGCGCTCGCTCGAGCACTCACATTTGAGACTGGGGCTGGCAAGAATCGACATCGCACTGGTGCACGATGTCGACTTCTGGACGATCAAGGACCGCGACATCCTTGATCATCGCTTCAAGACAGTCATGGACTCGGGCTTTCGCGCGCTCGACGAGTTGCGCCGCGCCGGCATCATCGGTGCGATCGGCGTCGGCATCAACGAGGCCGACACGAGCCTGCGCTTCATCCAGGCTGGTGATTTCGACTGCATGCTGCTGGCCGGCCGGTACACGCTGCTGGAGCAGGGTGCACTGCACGAGTTCCTGCCGGAGTGCGTCAAGCGCGGCGTGTCGGTGATCCTGGGCGGACCCTACAATTCCGGCATCCTGACCGGCGGCGTGAAGCCGGGCGCCACGCACGACTATGTGCCGGCCGCCGCGCCGCTGATCGAGAAGGCTCAGAAGATCGAGGCGGTGTGCAGGCGCCATGGGGTCGAGCTGGGCGCGGCGGCCTTGCAATTCCCGCTGTTCCATCCCGCGCTCTGCTCGGTGATTCCGGGCGCACTAAGCACCGGTGAGGTGACGCAGAACGTCGAACGCATGAAGGTCAGGATCCCGGCCGGCCTCTGGAGCGAGCTCAAGGGCGAGAAACTGCTCGATATCGACGCGCCGACGCCGAACTAGGACAGCTTCCATGAAGATCATCGACGCGCAGGTCCATATCTGGGGCCGGACGATCAAGCCGCCGACGGGCGCGCATCGGAAGGTTGCGAAATTCACGGCTGAGGAGCTCCTGCAAGAGATGGACGAAGCAGGCGTCGACGCCGCGCTGATCCATCCGCCTGCGAGCTGGGATCCGGATTCGAACGCGCTGGCGATCGAGGCGGCGAAGAAATATCCCGACCGCTTCGCGGTGATGGGCCAATTTCCGCCGCAGGACCCTGCCAACGCCAGCCTGATGCCGGCTTGGCGCCAGCAGCCCGGCATGAAGGGCCTACGCTGGGCCCTCCTCTATCCCGACGAGCAGCGGCTGCTGCACGAAGGCAAGCTCGACTGGATCTGGCCCGCGGCGGAGAAGGCCGGCCTGCCGGTGGCGATGATGGGCGGGCTGTTCATGCCCCGGTTCCGCCGCATCGCCGAGACCCATCCCGCGCTCCGGCTGATCATCGATCATTGTGGCTTGTTGCGCCTGGAAAAGGACGAGGCTGCTTTTGGCAATCTCGCCGAATTGCTGTCGCTCGCCAGCCTGCCCAATGTCGCGATCAAGGCGACCGGCGCGCCGGGCTACTCGACACAGCCCTACCCGTTCCGCAACCTGCATGACAGGTTGCGTCGCATCTTCGACGCCTTCGGACCCGACCGTTTCTTCTGGGGCACCGATATCACCCGCATGCCGTGCAGCTACCGCCAGTGCGTCACCTTCTTCACCGAGGAGCTGCCCTGGCTCAAAGGCTCCGATCTCGAGAAGGTCATGGGCCGTGGGCTCTGCCGCTGGATCGGCTGGGACTACAAGTTCTGATCAGCGCGCCGTTCGCGTCACGACTCCGCGAATTTCGCCGGCCGGGTATTTCTCGGTCCGTACGTCGATATACCAGCGGCCGGCCAGAAGGTCGGCAGCCTGCTGTTCGGTAAGCGTTGCCCCGCCGGTATGCATGGTGCCGTCGAACGGCGGATTGAGCGGCACCAGCGCCCGTTCAGTGCCCATAGCGTCGGGTCCATGGAAGGCTGCACGCGTGATCGGCGCGCCAAGGCCATTCACCACCAGTCGCCATTTGAGGATATGCGTCACGGTCGAATACTGCGCCGTGAGATTTCCGCCCGCCGTGCTGCTGTTGGGCGGCGTTTCGGCCGCGCCGCTGAGCGTGGCGCCAAGGGTGACGTTCGAACCCGCAGGTTCGCTCATATAGGACATGCAGCCGCCCGGCAGCAGCAGGGCCGCGGCGAACAGCAGGTGGGCAGCGAGACGTTTCATTGAGGGGACCTTCTATGGTGGATCCGATGGTGCACTGAAGGACGACCATGGGACAACCTTAGGCGATGTCCGTCTCGATCCGTGGTAGGACGTGCCCTGCATGCCAAATCCGCTGCGCATCGCATCCCTGACAATTCTCGCGATGCTCGCCTTCGCCAGCAATTCGCTCCTCTGCCGCATCGCCTTGCGTGACACGGCGATCGATGCAGCGACCTTCACCTCCATCCGACTGATCTCGGGCGCGGTGCTGCTCGCCGCCCTCATGATCGGGCGCGGCCACCGTCCCTGGGCCGGAGGGAACTGGCGAGCGGCGGCTATGCTCTTTGCCTACGCCGTCACCTTCTCCTTCGCCTATCGCCAGCTCACCGCCGCTACCGGCGCCCTGCTCCTGTTCGGCGCCGTCCAGCTCACGATGCTAGGCTACGGCCTCGCGACCGGCGAGCGCCTGCGCGGCGCGCAGTGGCTGGGACTGCTCGTCGCCCTCGCCGGTCTCGTCGGGCTCCTCCTGCCGGGCCTCGCCGCACCGCCACTCGCGAGCGCGGCCTTGATGCTCGCCGCGGGCGCCGCATGGGGCGTCTACTCCCTGCTTGGTCGCGGCCTGACGGACCCGGTGGCAGCGACCGCGGGAAATTTTCTGCGCGCGGTGCCGCTCACGGCGGCCTTGAGCCTAGCGGCCGTGGCACAGACGAGCTCCGACACGATGGGTGTTGTCTACGCGATCGCTTCCGGGGCCATAACGTCCGGCCTCGGCTATGTGCTGTGGTATGCCGCCCTGCCCGCCTTCAAGGCGGCTTCGGCCGCGACCATCCAGCTCAGTGTGCCGGCGTTGGCGGCGCTGGGCGGTGTCCTGCTGCTGGGCGAGCAGATGTCGCTCCGCTTGCTGGTCGCGTCGGTCGCCATTCTGGGCGGTATCGCGCTCGTCATCCTGCGCCGAAGCTGATGCCGCGCGACGCCGGTTCTCCTGATACCAGGATAACCGCCTCTCTTGCACGATCTTCCACATCGGCCGATCGTGCCGCGACCGACGGGCCCGGTCGCGTCGCCCCGCCTTCGATCTGCGGATTTGGCCGCTTGTCGGCCACTGACGGGCGGGAGGAAGATCATGCGAGGAGGAACGTGTCCATGCAGTACGACGTCATCTCCGCCGACGGCCACGTCGATCTGATCTGGTTGCCGCCAGATCTCTTCACCGGCAACGCCTCGGCGACGCTCAAGGAGCGCATGCCCTATGTCGTCGAAGGACCGAAGGGACCGGAGTGGACGAGCATCAAGGGGGCCAAGTTCGGCCTGGTGAACGGCATGGGCTCGGCCGGCCGCGAATACGTACCGGGGGTCATCTATCGGTCGGACCGCATGGCCTCCACCGGCCTCTATGAAGATGGCAAGAAGGGCATTCGCCGCCTCACCCAGCCCGAGCTGCGGCTGAAGGACCAGGAGCGCGACGGTGTGCAGGCCGAAGTGCTGTACGGCATCCTCGGTGCCAGCGGCCGGCTCAACGATCCCGAAGCGTCGACCGAGGTGCTGCGCATCTACAACGACTGGCTGCACGATTTCTGCCGCGCCGCGCCCGACCGGCTGATCGGCCTCGCCAACATTCCCAACCACGACATGGAAGTCGCGACGGCCGAGATGCGCCGCAATGCCAAACGTGGCGTGCGCGGCTTCGATGTCGCCAACAAGCCCGACATGACGCCGTTGTGGGATCCGTTCTGGGAGCCGCTGTGGCAGGCGGCGCACGAAACCGGCATCCCGGTCCACTTCCACACGATCGGCGGCCGGTCGCCCGACACGTCGAAGATGCCGGAATTCGTGAAACGGCGCGTCCATGCCGCTCACATCACCAGCTTCCAGATGCATATGGCTTACATGTTGATCGGGCTGATCTTCAGCGGCGCACCCGAGCGGTATCCAAATCTCAAGGTCGTGATCGGCGAGGCAGGGCTCGGCTGGATCCCCTATGTGCTGCAGCACATGGATCTCGAATGGGAGGACCAGTTCAAGGACCTCGATCTCAAGATGAAGCCGTCGGAATACTGGTATCGCCAGTTCTACGCGACCTACCAGACAGACCCGGTCGGCATTCGCCTGCTCGATCTCCTGGGTGAGGACAATGTGATGTGGGGCTCGGATTACCCGCACCCCGACGGCATCTGGCCGGACTCGCAGGAATTCCTGGACCGCGAGCTCGCGGATGTCACGCCGCAGGCCCGACGCAAGATCACGCGCGACAACGCGATGAAGCTTTATCGGCTAGCGAACTGAACCTTCCGCGACGACCGATCGGGCAGCCAACACGTCGGATGCCAGCGCCTTGATGTCGGCGACTTGCTGGACCAAACCCAGCTTGCGGCTGCACAGCGGCCAGTTCCAGACGCCGTCCTTCTCGAAGATCACGAACTTGGCGAGCGCTGCCGCCTGCCGGTAATCGTGCGCCAGGGCGGTGGCTTCCTTGACCGAGAGACTGCGTCCATCCATCTGCTGGATATAGTTGATCACGGTGCGCGGCGTGAACTGGAAGCGGCCCACGAAGGCGCCGCGGCCGCCGTAGATCGGCTGGAGCGACTCGCCGCTTCCCCCGCTTTCGCACACCGCGAGTTCGCGCAGCATCTCATCCTTGCGCTCTTCGACAGCGCGCGCGCGCATATCCGCGGCATTCTCGGTCGAAAGGCCGGTACGGGGTGGGGAAGGCTTGGCACAGCCGGCGAGTGCAAGCAGTGCCAGCAGCAGAGGGTAGCAGGCGGGTCTCACGCGGCGCCAATTTCCCACACCAATCGGGTGGGCGTAAACCCTCCGCTTGGGGATCGATTCATGCCACCTGCCTAAACTTGCCGGCCCGACATGTCGCAAAAGACATCGCAAACTGCGCGGAAAGCGGTATTGAAACGCCGAGGTCGAGGCCCCTCGCGCACCGCGACAGGTCAGGGCGACGGATGCACCGTCATCCAGTGCCGGGCGATCTCCTCGCGCGTCGGCACCCAGACCCTGGGTTTCGAGGCGACATAGTCGAGGAAGCGCGCCAGAGTCGCGGCCCGACCGGGACGACCGGCGAGACGGCAATGAATGCCGACCGACATCATTTTGGGCGAACGCGCGCCCTCGGCGTAGAGCACGTCGAAGGCATCCTTCATCGCCTGCAGCCAGCCGTCCCCCTGGGTAAAGCCGGGCGTCACCGCGAACTTCATGTCGTTCACGTCGAGCGTGTAGGGAATGACGAGATGGGGCCTGCCCTCGACGCGTACCCAATACGGCAAATCGTCGTTGTAGGAATCGCTCGAATAGAGGAAGCCGCCGTGCTGCACGACGGCCTTCAAGGTGTTCATGCCCAGGCGCCCGGTGTACCAGCCCACCGGCGCCTTGCCCGCCGTATCCTTGATCGCCTTCACCGCCTTCCTGATGTGATCGAGTTCCTGCTCGAGCGTGAAGTCCTTGTAGTTGATCCAGCGCCAGCCGTGGCTCGCGACTTCGTGTCCGGCCTCGGCCATCGCCTTGCCCGCAGCGGGATTGAGTTCGAGCGCGCGGCCGACGGCCCAGGAGGTGAAGCGCATGTTGCGCTCGCCGAAGGTCCGCAGGACGCGCCAGAAGCCGGCGCGACTGCCATATTCGTAGATCGATTCCGTGGAGAGATCGCGCGCGCCCTGCAGCGGCACCCCGCCGGGCGTCTCTGTCAGATAGATCTCGGAACCGGGATCGCCGTTCAGGATCGTATTCTCGCCGCCCTCCTCGTAGTTCAGCACGAAGCTCACGGCCAGGCGTGCCTCGTTCGGCCATTGCGGGTCGGGGGGATGCGCGCCGTAGCCGATCAGGTTGCGATCGAGATGATTGTGCATTGCGCCCTCGTCGTGCAGACGTTGAAGGCCGACTATGGGGCCGCTATAGCTCCGGCGACAAGTTCAAGGAGGCAAGATGGGCGTCGCCCTCAAGGACAGCTCCGGCGCGGTGAGCGAGGATCGGCTGTGGCAACGGCACGCCGACATGGCGCGGCTCGGCGCCACGCCGAAGGGCGGCGTCAATCGTCAGGCGCTGTCGGCGGAGGACGCTGCCGCCCGCAACCTGCTCATGGAGTGGGCGAGGGCGCGCGGCTTCCCGATCTTCACCGATGCCATCGGCAATCTCTTCGTGCGTCGCGATGGCACGGATGCCAAGGCGCCGCCGGTAATGAGCGGCTCGCACATGGACAGCCAGCCCACCGGTGGCCGCTTCGACGGCATGTACGGCGTGCTGGCCGCCCTCGAGGCGCTGGAGGCGCTGGAGGACGCCGGCATCAGGACCAGACGACCGGTGATCGCGGTTGCCTGGACCAACGAGGAAGGCTCTCGCTTCCAGCCGGGCGCCATGGGCTCGGCCGTGTTCGCAGGGACCTACAAGCTCGACGACATGCTGGCGGTGAAGGACTGGCAGGGCGTCGCCCTGAAGGATGCGCTGCAAGAGACGCTGAAGGCCGCCCCCGCGCCGATGCGCGAAGGCGATCCAGGCTTCGATGTCGGCTTCTATGTCGAGGCGCACATCGAACAGGGACCACGGCTCGAGAACGCGGCCAAGACGATCGGCGTGGTCACCGCGATCCAGGGAAGCCGCCGTTACATCGTCGAGATCGGCGGCGAGGAGGCGCATGCCGGCACCACGCCGCGCGCTGCGCGAAAAGACGCCTTCGCCGCCGCGACGCGCATCGCCGCCGCGATGTACGAAGCGACCACCGACGCCGACGACACGCTTCGCTTCACCATCGGCCGGGTCGAGGTGTCCCCGGGCTCGCCCAACACGGTGCCGGGTGCGGTCACCTTCACCATCGACATGCGCCATCCCGAGGACGGCGTCCTTCAGGCCCACGAGAAGAAGCTGCACGACATCGTCGCTCGCAAGGCCAGGCCCTGCTCCGCCCGGATCGAACGCGTGACCAACGTGGCGCCGACCGGCTTCGATCCGCGGGTGATCGATCTCGTGCGTGCAAAGGCCCAGGCGTTGAAGCTCAGCCACATGGATATGCCCTCGGGCGCAGGCCACGACGCCATGCACATCGCCAAGCTCTGTCCCGCCGGCATGATCTTCGTGCCTTGCGAGCGCGGCATCAGCCACAACGAGATCGAGAACGCGGCCCCCTCCGATCTCGCCGCCGGCGCGCGCGTGCTGGTCGGCGTGCTGCAGGAGCTGGCGAATCGCTGAGCAACCTTCCGCAACATCCACGGGTCACTCCGAGCGCAGCAAGGAATCTCTAGAACAACAGCAAGAATTCCCCGCCGCACTCGAGATGACACCGTGACTCGAGGAGTCATCGTGTCCAGGAAATTGTCGTCCGACCTCGTGTCGATTCTCTCCGATTTGATCGCGCTGCCGAGCCCCTACCCGCCCGGCACGTCGGTCGAGATCTGCGCCTACGCCGCGAAGCGTCTCAGGAAGGCTGGCTACAAGGTCGAGATCGTGAGCAGGGCGAAGGGCGTCGACAATGTCGTGGCGCGACGGAAGGGCAAGGGCAAAGGGCTTGCCGTCGCGTTCAATGCGCACGTGGACACGGTCGGCGTGGGTGAACGCGGCAACTGGAAGAGCGACCCGTTCAAGGCGCTCGTGAAGGGCGGACTCGTCCATGGGCTCGGCGCCGGCAACTGCAAGGGCAGCATGGCGGTCCAGCTCTGGCTCGCCGAGGAGATCGCGCGCCATGGCGGCCCGGTCAGAGGCGAGGTGATCTTCACCTTCGTCGCCGACGAGGAGAATCTGGGTCCCAACGGCATGGAATATCTGCGCAAGACCGGCAAGGTGCGGCCTGATGCGCTGATCCTGGGTGCGCAAACCGAGAACAACCTGATCGTGGCCGAGCGCGGCGTGATGTGGGCCCGCCTCACCACCAAAGGCAAGGCCGCGCATGCCGGCAATCCTACGGCCGGCGACAATGCCATTCTGCGCATGATGCGGCTCGCAGGTGCACTGCAATCCTACTACGACAAGGCGCTGGCCGGGCGCACATCAGGGGCGATGAAATCGACAGTGAACATCGGCATGTTCCATGGCGGGCACAACACCAACGTCGTGCCCGCTACCTGCACGGTCGAGATCGATCGCCGCCTGCTGCCCGACGAGAAGGTAAAGGATGCGTTCGCCGAGCTGAAGCGCGTGGTCGATGGCGTCGGCGAGCCGAGGAGCCAGTACGGTGTCGAGTTCCTGACCGGCACCAACGGCTTCTTCGCACCCGAAAACGGCCAGGTCGTCGCCGCTTTCGAGTCGGTCGTGAAGCAGCAGACCGGTCGCAAGGTGAAATTTCTCAACGCAACGGGCGTGAGCGACGGCCGCTACTACGCCGACGATGGCATCGAGATCATCAATTTCGGTCCCGGGTCCGGCACCCAGGGCCATGCCGCCAACGAGAGCGTTCCGGTCGCCGAAATGGTCGAGGCGGCCCGGATCCAGTTGGAAGTGGTCAGCCGGCTGCTATCCTGAAGGCATGGACTGCGACGCCATCGTCATCGGCGCGGGCATCTCCGGCCTCTACCAGCTCTATCGCCTGCGCGAGCTCGGCCTCAAGGTGCGCGTGTTCGAGGCGGGCACCGGCGTGGGCGGCACTTGGTACTGGAACCGCTATCCGGGTGCGCGGTTCGATTCGGAAAGCTATTCCTACGGCTACTCCTTCTCGCAGGAGCTGCTGGACGAGTGGCACTGGACCGAGCACTTCTCGCCCCAGCCGCAGACGTTCAAGTACCTGAACTACGTGGCCGACAAGTTCGACCTGCGCCGCGACATCCAGTTCAAGTCCAGGGTTGCTGCCGCGCACTACAGCGAAGCAACGCGCAGTTGGGAGATCACGCTCGAAGATGGCCGACGGCACGGCGCGCGGTTCCTGATCACCGCCATCGGTCCGCTGTCGGCGCCGACCATGCCCAGGATCGAGGGTATCGACACCTTCGAGGGCCAATCCTGCCATACCGCCCGCTGGCCGCACGAGCCGGTAGGCTTCGAGGGCAAACGGGTCGCGGTGATCGGCACGGGCGCGACCGGCGTCCAGACCATCCAGGAAGTGGCCAAGACCGCGGGTACCCTGACCGTGTTCCAGCGCACACCCAACTGGTGTGCACCACTGCACAACGCCCGGATTGGCGAGGAGGAGATGCGCGAGATCAGGTCGCGCTATCCCGAGATCTTCGAACGCTGCCGGGAGACCTTTGCCTGCTTCCTGCACACGCCCGACCCGCGCGCCACCAGCGAAGTGACGCCCGAGGAGCGCGAGGCCCTGTTCGAGAAGCTCTACGACAACCGCGGCTTCGGCATGTGGCAGGGAAACTTTCGCGACATCCTCGTCGATCGAAAGGCGAACGCGCTTGTCAGCGACTTCGTGGCGCGCAAGATCCGCCAGCGCGTCAAGGATCCGAAGGTGGCAGAGATGCTGATCCCGAGGAACCACGGCTTCGGCACGCGACGGGTGCCGCTCGAGACCAGGTACTACGAGGTCTACAACCAGCCGAACGTGACGCTCGTCGATATCAGCAGGACGCCGATCGAGCGCATCATGCCCACGGGCATCAAGACCAGCGATTCCGAATACGAATTCGACATGATCATCTACGCCACCGGCTTCGACGCCATCACCGGCAGCTTCGACCGCATCGACATCCGCGGCGCAGACGGGCTCCGGCTCAAGGACAAATGGAAAGGCGGACCGAAGACCTGGCTCGGCGTGCAGGTCGAGGGCTTCCCCAACATGTTCATGGTGATGGGCCCGCACACGGCGCTCGGCAACATTCCCCGCAGTATCGAGTACAATGTCGAATGGGTGACGGGCCTCATCCGCCATATGCGCGAGCATGGGCTGACACGCGCCGAATGCCGGCCCGAGGGCGTGAAAGCCTGGACCGAACACGTCAAGGCCTTGGGCGAAGGCCTGCTTTCCAACGAGATCGATTCCTGGATGACCGGGATCAACCGCAACGTCGACGGCAAAGAGACCCGCATCGTCGCCCGCTACAGCGGCAGCGCCCCCGCCTACCGCGCCCGCTGCGACGAGGTTGCGGCGAACGGTTATCGGGAGATGGCGCTGTCCTAGCCGTGGGCGCGCGGCGTCAACAAGAACAGGCCAGCGGAGTAGAGCGCTCCAAGCGGTTTCACGCCGTCTTCTGGACCTTGAGTCCGAGCTTGCCGATCGTCTGCTCGCGCATCACGAACTTCTGGATCTTGCCGGTGATGGTCATCGGGAAGTCGGACACGAACTCGACGTAGCGCGGGATCTTGTAGTGGGCGATCTGGCCCTTGCAGAACTCGCGGATCTCGTCGGCCGTCGCGCTCTGGCCCTCACGCAGCTTCACCCAGGCGCAAATCTCCTCGCCGTACTTCTGGTCGGGCACGCCGATCACCTGCACATCCTGCACCTTGGGGTGCCGGTAGAGGAACTCCTCGATCTCGCGCGGATAGACGTTCTCACCGCCCCGGATCACCATGTCCTTCAGGCGGCCCACGATATTGACGTAGCCCCCTCCGTCCATGGTGGCGAGGTCGCCGGTGTGCATCCAGCCGCCGTCGTCGATCGCCTCGCGTGTCTTGTCCTCGTCGTTCCAGTAGCCCTTCATGACGGAGTAGCCGCGGGTGCAGAACTCGCCGGTCTCTCCGCGCGGCACCGCCTTGCCCTCCGTATCGACGATCTTGATCTCGATGTGCGGCAACACCTGCCCCACGGTCGAGACGCGCCGCTCGACGGGATCGTCGGTCGCACACTGGGTCGAGACGGGCGAGGTTTCCGTCATGCCGTAGGCGATGGTGACCTCGTGCATGTTCATCTTGCTTTGCACGCGCTTCATCACCTCGATCGGGCACGGGGAGCCCGCCATGATGCCGGTGCGCAGGCTCTTCAGATCGAACTTCTCGAACTCGGGATGGTCGAGCTGGGCGATGAACATGGTTGGCACGCCATAGAGCGCCGTGCAGCGCTCCTCGGCCACGGTCTGCAAGGTCGCCAGCGGATCGAACGCCTCGGCGGGATAGACCATGGTCGCGCCGTGCGTCAGGCAGCCGAGATTGCCCATCACCATGCCGAAGCAGTGATAGAGCGGCACCGGGATGCAGAGCCGGTCGTCGGGCGTGAACTTCAGCCCCTCGGCGACAAAGAACCCGTTGTTCAGGATGTTGTGGTGGCTGAGCGTCGCGCCCTTGGGGAAGCCCGTCGTGCCCGACGTGAACTGGATGTTGATGGCGTCGTCGAACTGCAGCCTGGGGCCGATCTCGGCAAGCTTCACCCGCTCGGCGTTGCCGCCCGCTTTCGCGACGTCGTCGAAGTTCAGCATGCCCGGAGTCTTTTCCGAGCCGAGGCGGATGATGTGCCTGAGATGCGGCAGTTTCCGGTCCTTCACCAGATCGGCCACGATCTCGAGATAGTTGGAGGTCTTGAGCGCAGGCGCCAGCACGAGCGCCTTGCACTCGACCTTGTTCATCGCGTACTCGAGTTCCGTCCGGCGATAGGCGGGATTGACGTTCACCAGCACCAGGCCCGCCTTGGCCGTCGCGAACTGCGTCAGCGTCCATTCGGAGGTGTTGGGCGCCCAGATTCCGATGCGGTCGCCGCGTTCCAGGCCCAGCGACAGGAGACCGGCGGCAAGATCGTCGACGCGGCGGCCGAGCTCGCCCCAACTCCACCGCACGTTCTGATGCTTGACGACCAGCGCCTCGCGGTCGCGGTAGGTCTCGATGGTGCGGTCGAAGAAGGCACCGATCGTCTCGCCGATCAGCTTCTTCAGGGAAACGCCGTGGTCGTAGGAAATCTGCGTCATGGCCGAATGTTTTTCCTCCCGATCCCGAGTTAATCTCGTTCAGGGGCCCTTCCGCAAGTCGGTAGGGTCCCGCTGCCATGCAGGTTCCGTTCACGACCGTCGACGTCTTCACCGAGCACAAGTTCGGTGGCAATCCGCTGGCCGTCGTCACCGATGCCCGCGGGCTTCCGAGCGGGCGGATGCAGGCGATCGCCGCGGAGTTCAATCTCGCCGAGACGACCTTCGTCCTGCCGCCCGACGACCCGAGGCATACCGCGCACGTGCGGATCTTCACGCCCAAGGCAGAGCTGCCGTTCGCCGGCCATCCCAATATCGGCACGGCGTTCGTGCTGGCCAATACCGGAGCATGCCTGGGGCGCAAGGTCGCAGGCGACCGGTTGGTATTCGAGGAGAAGGCGGGCCTCGTGGCGCTCGATATCGTGCGCGACAAGGACGCCGTGATCGCGACCCGGCTGGCGGCACCGCAGCGCCTGACCCTGGGCGACGAGGTCGCGGTCGAGATCGTCGCCGAGGCCTGCTCGCTGCCGCCCGCCGAGATCGAGACCCGTGCGCATCGCCCGATCGTTGCCTCCTGCGGCGTGGGATTTGTGATGGTCGAGCTCAGGTCGCGAGCCGCGCTTGCTGCCGTCCAGCCACGCTCTGACGTGTTTGTGCGCCACCTGCCGATGGAGCGTGCCGTCGGCATCCATCTCTACGTTCACACCAAGGAAGGCGATCTCGACATCCAGAGCCGCATGTTCGCCCCGCTGTACGGCGTGCCCGAGGATCCGGCGACCGGCAGCGCAAACGTGGCGTTGATCGGGCTGTTGGCACACCTCGACACGCGCGCCGAACTGACACTCAGCCGCGCCATCGGTCAGGGGTTCGACATGGGCCGGCCCAGCATTCTGCAGGCCTGCGCCGAGAAGAAGGCGGGCGAGGTGACGGCGACCTATATCGGCGGTCGCTGCGTGCAGATGATGAGCGGCACCATCGAGGTCTGACCGGCGATCTCACTTGAGCTCGCGCAGCTTGCCCAGCGTATCGGCAAAACCCGTCATGCGGGGCGAGTCGGCCACGGCGCGCAGATTGGTCTCGAGCAGAGCCAGTGCCTCGTCGAGATCGCAATGGACGCCCATCAGCCACTTGATGTTGGGGAGCTGGCGTTCGAGATCCGTCGCCGACGCGAGATAGTCCGACCGCACATGCGGAGATGCTTGAGCCGCCGCCGCGGCGAGCGCCTTGCCGTAGGCCCGGCACAGCCCGGTGGTCGGCTCGACATTGAATTCCCGCAGCTCGGTCAGGTCGCCGAGCCGTCCCTGCTGCAACAGGGCGATCGCATCGGCTTGCCGGCTCTTCACCAGACGGATCCCCACCAGCGCCGCGGGCGCATGGTCGCCGCGCAGATAGGGGAGATAGTCGGCGAGCGAGGAGTCCGGGCCAAGCTGTGCGAACGCTGCTTCCTCGCGCGCGCGCACTTGCTGCACGCGTCGCTGCTCCTCCTCCTGTTGCGCTCGTTGCTCGGCCGCCAATCGCGCCTGCCGAGCCGGGTCGGGGCGCTCGGCATGCCACTTCGCGGCCAGAGATCCTGCGGTCACGAGGACGACCGCGAGACCCACGACGGCGCTGGTCGACGGGGGCGGGAAAGATTTGTGAAGCTGCGGCATCCGCGCCCAGAGCGCATAGAATGCAAACGCGGGCGGCAATACGGCCAACACCAGGATCGGCCAGCCGCCCTGGCGCTCGTAGAGCTCCGCCGCCGCGACTGCCCCCACCGCCGAGACGGGCAACAGGATTGCAGCGACCATGGCCGCCAGCACCGGCATGTACCCCTTGACGCCGCCCACGATCAGCAGGATCGCAAGCAGGATCCAGAGCAGAAGGCCGGCAAGTGCCGCGAAGGCGCGATCGAGGCCGCGTCCCGCCGCGTCGGTGCTGCCGATGTCGACCAGATTCGCGAGCATCAACGCATAGAGAATGCCGGCCAAGCCCAGCAGAATGAAAGTACCGACCGGCGGCCGCGGCCGATGATCGATGATCAGCATGGTGGCGAGCCTAGCAGAGATCGGCGCCGGCGGTGAGGCGACCATCCTCTTGACCGGCTTTTGTCAACGATGGCGCCACGCAAAAACTGCAGGCATCCCTAGCGGGTCACCTATTCCTGCATCACGCCTTCGGCCCTTGTCGGATAGATGATTCGTTCGGCGAAGCGGTACATCTCCTCGATCTCGCGCCGGGAACGATAGGCGATACGCGTTCCCTTGAGCGCCGCGAGCTGTTCGGCGACGATGCAGCGGCGCACCTCCGCTGTCAGCGTGTTAAGGCGGTGATAGGCTTCCGACAGCGTGCGCCCCAGCGTGGTGATGCCGTGGCCGACCAGCACCACCGAGTTGGTGTCCTGGATGAAGCCGGCAACCGAGCTCACGTCGGCTTCGACATCGACATGGGCCGGCACGAAATGCACCGGCTTGCCCAGGACGAAGGGCGGATCGAGCGACAGCACCTTGAATTCCGGCGCGTTGGAATCGCCCAGCGCGCCGAGGAGCGCGATCGTGGCATCGTCATGCACATGGATGGTGGCGCCGATGTCCGGTCGCAGCCGCAGGATCTCACGACTGAGATTGTGCCCGACCGAGGTCATGCGCTCGCCCCACAGGATCCGGCTGGTCGGGATATCGGTGATGACGATATTCTCGGCTTCCATCTCCTCGAGCGAGATCTCGGCGTGCTTGGTATAAGCAAGGCCGTGCGGGAAATCGGGATGGGCGGCGCGTATCACGATGTTGCCCAGCGTGTTGTGCACGTAGCCGCGGCCTGCGATCAGCCTGGCATACTTTACGAACTCGCGGCCGATTGCGGAATTGAAGACGATCGGGGTCGACATGGCACTGTTCCCTCCCGGCGGCCGACGTTACCAGAGATCGGCTGCCGCCGTGAGCCGCACCACGGCCTCGACCGGTGCCCCGTTGGCAGGGTCGACCGCGAAACCCAGGCTCACGATCACCAGCTTGCGCGACGGCCACCCAGCCTTCGGGCAGAAGCCGCAGTTGTTCTCCAACACCGAGATCGAAGACGAGATCGTGCGGCTCGTCGATGCCTATCTCAGCCGAGCGGCAAGGCCGTCCCCTGCTTCACCGGACGCAGCGCGAACGAGCTCCTGATCTGGGCAATGCCGGGTATCTTGGTGAAATCCATGACAAAGCGCTCATAGGCTTCGAGGTCGCGCACCACGACGCGCAGGAGATAGTCGCTGTCGCCCGTCATCAGATAGCATTCCATCACCTCCGGCCGCGCTGCAGCGGCGCGCTCGAACTCCTTCAACGACTTCTCGTTCTGGGTGGTGAGCGACACGCTCATGAAGACATTGACCGCGAGGCCGACCGTCTTGGCATCGAGGAGGGCGGCATAAGCTTTGATCACCCCGGCCTCCTCCAGCGCCTTGACACGCCGCCAGCACGGCGAGGAGGAGAGACCCACCTTCTCGGCAAGTTCGGCGTTGCTGAGCCGCCCCTCGCGCTGCAGCCGCTCCAGAATGCGTCGATCGATGGCATCGAGGGAGATCATTGCTTGAATTCCCCGTTTTTGGCCTAATTTTACCCCATACAGCCGCCGAACAGGTCTAAACGCAAGGATATTCCCCATGTTTGGGCGTATCTCCCGGAGCAAATGACCTCGATGGCCCCTGTCGAGCGCCTGAGGATGCTGCGCGAGCTGGAGCGCAAGGTCCTGTGGCTTTCTGCCTGGACCATTCATCACGCCAACCATATCCGGCCGAACCGCGACGGGCTGAAGGTCGGCGGTCACCAGGCGTCCTGCGCGTCGCTCGCCACGGTGATGACCGCACTCTATTTCGCGGTGCTGAGACCCGAGGATCGCGTGGCGGTGAAGCCGCATGCGTCGCCCGTTTTCCACGCCATCCAGTACCTGTTCGGCCATCAGACGCAGGACAAGCTCGAGCGCTTCCGCGCCATGGGCGGCGCGCAGTCCTATCCGTCGCGCACCAAGGACGTGGACGACGTCGATTTCTCGACCGGGTCGGTCGGTCTGGGCGTCGCCATGACGCTCTTTTCCTCGATCGTGCAGGACTATGTGCGCCTGAAGAAACTGGCGCCGGCCGAACGTCGCACCGGCCGGATGGTGGCACTGGTGGGCGATGCCGAGCTCGATGAAGGCAATGTCTTCGAGGCGCTGCTCGAAGGCTGGAAGCACGACGTGCGGAACCTGTGGTGGGTGATCGACTACAACCGCCAGAGCCTCGACGGCGTCGTGAACGACCGCCTGTTCGGTCGCATCGGCGAGATGTTTGAGCTGGTGGGCTGGCGCGTCGTCACGCTGAAATACGGCAAGCTCCTGGAAGCGGCCTTCGCTCAGCCCGACGGCGAGCAGCTCCGGCAATGGATCGATGCCTGCCCGAACTCGCTCTATTCGGCGCTGGTGTTCAAGGGCGGCGCCGGCTGGCGCGAGGCGCTGACGCGCGACCTCAACCAGTATCCGGGCATACGCCGCATCCTCGAGCAGCACGACAACGAGGCCCTGCATCGGTTGATGACCAACCTCGCCGGGCACGATATGCAGGCCGTGCTCGATGCCTTCGAGAGCATCGACGACGACAGGCCGACCTGCTTCATCGCCTATACGATCAAGGGTCAGGGGCTGCCTTTCGCCGGCCACAAGGACAATCACTCCGGCCTGATGACGCTCGACCAGATGAGCGGCTTCAAGGCAGGCATGGGCGTCGGGGATGGCCAGGAATGGCAGAAGTTCGCCGGCCTTTCCTCCTCGCCTGCCGAGCTCGAAGCCTTTATCGCGGAAGCGCCCTTCAATGCGGAAGGACGGCGCCGGACCGAGGCGGCCATGGTGGCAATACCGCCAGCGCTGCCGAGGCCGAACGACAGGAAGGCGAGCACGCAGGAAGGCTTCGGCAAGATCCTGAACGCTATCGCCGCCGGGGACAGCGAGCTTGCGCGCCGCATCGTGACGACCTCGCCCGACGTCTCCGTTTCGACCAATCTCGGCCCGTGGATCAACCGACGCGGCCTCTTCGGCCACACGGAAGCGGAAGACGTGTTCCGAGAGCTGAAGGTCGTCTCGGCCCAGCTCTGGCGCAAGACGCCGCGTGGCCAGCATATCGAGCTCGGCATCGCCGAGAACAACCTGTTCATCCAGCTGGCGGCGCTCGGCCTCAGCCACGAGTTGTTCGGCACCCGCCTGCTGCCGATCGGAACGCTCTATGATCCGTTCATCGCCCGCGGGCTCGATGCGCTCAACTATGCCTGCTACCAGGATGCGCGCTTCTTACTGGCCGCCACCCCTTCCGGCGTGACACTCGCGCCCGAGGGTGGGGCACACCAGAGCATTCATACGCCGCTGATCGGCATCGGCCAGCCGGGCCTGCTTTCCTACGAACCGGCTTTCGTCGACGAGCTGGCCGTGCTGATGCGCTTTGCCCTCGAGCACATGCAGCAGCCCGACGGCTCGTCGATCTACCTTCGGCTCTCCACCCGCAGCCTGCCGCAGCCGGAACGCACGCTCGCGCCCGGGCAGGAAGCCGGCATCGTGTCGGGTGGCTACTGGTATGCGCCGCCCGAGCCGGGCGCCGACCTTGCCATCGTCGCCCTGGGTGCGGTCACGCCGGAGGCGATCGCAGCGCATCAAAGCATCGACCGCGATTTCGCCGGCGCGGGGCTTCTGGTGTTGACTTCGCCCGACCGCCTGCACGCCGACTGGTTGGACGCGCAACGCCGGCGTGGCCGCACGGCGGGGATCGTCGATCGCCGTCCCAGCCCGATCGAAGCCCTGCTCGCTCCCTTGTCACGGGACGCACGCCTCGTGACGGTGCTCGATGGCCATCCGCTCGCGCTCTCCTGGCTCGGTTCGGTGCGCGGCCAGCGCGTGGTGCCGCTCGGGATCGAAGGCTTCGGTCAATCCGGCGACATCCCCGATTTGTATCGCAGCTACAAGCTCGATGCGGCGGCGATCGTCGACGCGGTGGCGAGAGCGATCCCTTGACCTCGCAGCCGCGAAGCCCGAACTTCCGGGCGTCATGGCATTTGATGTTCCGCCCGGTTACCGGGCTCTCAAGGATGCGGACGTAGCGGCCTATCTCGCAGGCGTCCCGGCCGTCGCCAACCAGCTCGGCGGCAGATCCGCGGACTGGAAGGTCCGTGAAGTGGGCGATGGCAATCTCAATTTCGTGTTCGTGGTCGAAGGCCCCGCCGGCGGCGTCGTGCTCAAGCAGGCCTTGCCCTATCTTCGGCTGGTGGGCGAAAGCTGGCCGCTGCCGCTACGCCGCGCCTTCTTCGAGCATCAGGCGTTGATCACAGAGGCCAGGGTGGCGCCGCAGCATGTGCCGGAGGTGTTCCATTTCGACGAGACACTGGCGCTCACGGTGATGGCCTATCTCAGTCCGCACATCATCCTGCGCAAGGGCCTGATCCGCGGCATCGTCTACCCGAACCTCGCCGATCACATGGCGACCTTCATGGCCGAGACGCTGTTCGCCACGTCCGATCTCGGCCAGCCGGCGGCGGCGAAGAAGAAGCAGATGGCTCTCTTCTGCGACAATATCGAACTTTGCCGAATCACGGAGGATCTGGTGTTCACCGATCCCTGGCGCCTCGCCGACGGCAACCGCTGGACAAGCCCGCAGCTCGACGCCACCGCCGCGGCAGTGCGCAGCGATGGGCCGTGGAAGCGCGCCGCCCAGGAATTCAAGCTCAAGTTCCTCGGCGAGGCGCAGGCGCTGATCCATGGCGACCTTCACTCCGGCTCCATCATGGTGACGGAGTCCGACAGCCGCGCCATCGATCCGGAATTCGCCTTCTACGGTCCGATGGGCTTTGATGTCGGCGCCCTGATCGGCAACCTCTATCTCGCCTTCTTCTCCCAAAGCGGCCACGAGACGAGGCCGGGCGATCGCGACCGCTACCGCGACTGGATCCTGCAAACGGTCGAGGCGGTCTGGACCTTGTTCGACGGGCGCTTCCGCGCGCTCTGGAACAAGGCCCATGGCGGCGACGTCTTCATGCCGGACCTGTTCTCGTCCGGTCCGGATCAGGCTGCGTTCGACGCCGCGCAGGACGCCTACATGCGCCGGCTGTTCGTCGACTCGCTGGGATTCGGCGGCTGCAAGATGACCCGTCGCATCCTGGGGCTGGCCCATGTCGAGGACATGGAGAGTATCGCCGATCCGGAGCGGCGCGCGGGCTGCGAGCAGCGTGCGCTCAGGCTCGCGCGCACCCTGATGGTCGACGGCGCGACCTTCACGGATATCAAGGCCGTCAGCGAAGCCGCGCGCGCCCTGCAACGCGAGGCGGCAAGGGTTCCGGCATGAAAGTCGATGGCAGACCCTATCGCACCATTTGGCTCGGCCCTGATGGAACGACGGTGCAGGCGATCGACCAGACACTGCTGCCGCATCGCTTCGCAATACGCGATCTGCGCCGCATGGAGGACGCCGAACACGCGATTCGCACCATGATCGTGCGCGGCGCGCCGCTGATTGGCGCAACGGCAGCCTACGGCATGGCGCTGGCCATGGCGACCGACCCGTCTGACCCCGCGCTCGCCCGTGCCTATAGCGTGCTGCTGGCGGCGCGGCCGACGGCGGTCAATCTCCGCTGGGCGCTCGATGATCTGCGCGCGCGGCTCGCGGCGCTGCCGCCGAGCGATCGCCGCGACGCAGCCTATCGCCGCGCCGCCGAGATCTGCGACGAGGACGCCGAGATCTGCCGGCGCATCGGCGAGCACGGCCTGGCCGAGATCAAGCGCCTGAAGCCGCGCGGCGAGCGCCTGAATGCCCTTACCCATTGCAATGCCGGCTGGCTCGCGACTGTCGACTGGGGTACGGCGCTGGCCCCGATCTACCAGGCGCACGACGCCGGCATCCCCATCCATGTCTGGGTCGACGAAACGCGGCCCCGCAACCAGGGCGCCAGCCTGACGGCCTGGGAGCTCGGCGAGCACGGCGTGCCGCACACCGTGATCGCCGACAATGCCGGCGGCCATCTGATGCAGCGGGACAAGGTCGACTTCTGCATCGTCGGCACCGACCGCACGACGCGGCGCGGCGACGTCTGCAACAAGATCGGCACCTACCTCAAGGCGCTCGCCGCGCGAGACAACGGCGTGCCGTTCTATGTCGGCCTGCCCTATCCCACCATCGACTGGACGATCGAGGACGGCCATCGCGACATCCCGATCGAGGAGCGCGATGCGCGGGAACTCTCGCGCATCTCCGGACGCAACGAGAGCGGCGAGATGGTCAGCATCGATGTCCTGCCTGAGAACAGCCCAGCCGCCAACCCGGCGTTCGATGTCACACCCGCCCGTCTCGTCACTGCCCTGATCACCGAGCGCGGGGTCTGCAGCGCCGACGAGGCGGGCCTGCTTTCGCTCTATCCCGAGCGAGCCCGGGCGGCATGATCACATGATACGCGCCCTCGGCGGCGCGACGATTTTCGCTCCGGTCGGTCGCGCGACGCTGGGCCTTGGCGTCACCCAGATCATCGGCTGGGGCACGACGTTCCTGATGCCGTCGGTGCTCGGCCGCTACATCCAGGACGAACTCGGCATGGCGAGCGAGCTCGTGTTCGCCGGCATCACCGTGATGTTCGGTGTCGGCGCGCTGTTCGCGCCCCGCATCGGCCGCCTGATGGACCGTACCGGCCCGCGGCTCGTCATGGCCGGCGGCTCGTTGCTCTACGCGCTGGCGCTCGTGATCCTGGCGTTCAGCCAGGGACCGGCCGTTTACTTCGCGGCCTGGGCCGGCATGGGTGTCGCCTCTACGCTGGCTCTCAATACGCCTTCGAGCATCGCGCTCGCACAAGTCGCCGGTCCGCGTGCCCGTCAGGCGATTGCCGTCCTCGCCATCATCGGCGGCTTCGCCTCGACCGTATTCTGGCCGCTCAGCGGCGCACTGGTCGCGCTGGCCGGCTGGCGCGGCACGGTGCTGATCTATGCCGCCATGCATTTGCTGATCTGCGCGCCGATCCATTTCATCGCCCTGCCCAAAGCCGCGCCCGTGCCGGCGCAAGCCATGGCGACGCCCGCGTCGGCCGGTGGCCTGCCGGCGGAGGAAAGATCCCGTGCCTTCCTTCTGCTCAACATCACGTTGTCGTTCGGCGCCTTCGTCTTCACCGGCTTCATCATCCACGTCATCGAGATCTTGCGCGGCCTTGGTCATCCGCCAGCCTCGGCATTGTTTCTCGCCTCGCTGATCGGTCCTTCGCAGGTCGGTATCCGCATCATCGAGCTCGTCTTCGGACATCGCTATTCGTTCATGGCCTCGGCTGTGACGGGTTCGGCGATGTTGCCGTTCGGTCTCGGCCTGATGCTGATCGACGGCGGCAATTCCGCAGTCGCCGTCGTCTGCATCCTGGCCTACGGCGTTTCCAACGGATTGAAGGCCGTGCAGCGTGCGACCTTGCCGCTGGCCTTGTTCGGCCGCAGCCAGTTCGGCGCCTATATGGGCCGTCTGGCGCTGCCGCAGGGCATTTTGTCGGCGAGCGCCCCGACGGTCCTGGCCGCCGTCCTCGACCGTTTCGGCGCCTCCGGCGCGCTCTGGCTGACCTTCGTCTTCGGCACGGTCTCGCTCGCCGCCATGATCCTGCTGGCCAGGGGCAGCCGGATCACCAGGTAAGCGATGCTTTGCGTCGTCCTCCTACCGTTCGCTTGCGACATAAGGATGGACCATCTTGGCCGGATCGACGATGCGGTCGAACTCGGTTTCGCTGACATAGCCGAGCTGGAGCGCCGCCTCCCTAAGCGTGAGGTTGTGCTCGCTCGCATGGTGGGCGATTTGAGATGCCTTGTCGTAGCCGATCACAGGTGCAAGCGCGGTTACCAGCATCAGGGACCGTTCGACATGTTCCCTGATCTTCGGCAAGTTGGGCTTCGTGCCCTCGATCATGAATTTGCGGAAATTGGCACAGCCGTCGGCCAGCAGCACGATCGAGTTCATGATGTTGAAGATGATGAGCGGCTTGTAGACGTTCATCTCGAGATGACCGCCCGCTCCGCCCATGCCGACCGCCACGTCGTTGGCCATGACCTGGACGGCGATCATGGTGAGCGCCTCGGCCTGGGTCGGGTTCACTTTGCCTGGCATGATCGACGAACCGGGCTCGTTCTCCGGCAGGATCAGCTCGGCCAGCCCCGCCCTCGGTCCACAGGCCAGGAGACGGACGTCATTGGCGATCTTGTAGAGCGAGCCGGCCAGGGTGCGCAGCGTGCCGGAGAGCTGCACCAGTGCGTCGTGCGCCCCCTGCACCGCGTACTTGTTGGATGCCGACACGAACGGCAGCCCGGTCAGTGCGGCGATCTCCGCCGCCGCCGCGTGGGCAAACCCGGGTGCGGCGTTGACGCCGGTTCCGACTGCGGTTCCGCCAAGGGCAAGACGATAGATCTCCTTCAGCGCCGGCTCGAGCCGCGTGAGACCTTCCGCCAGCATGGCGGCATAGCCCGACCATTCCTGGCCAAGCGTTATGGGAGTCGCGTCCTGAAGATGGGTACGGCCGATCTTCACGATGTCCGCCCATTCCTTTGCCTTGGCGTCGATCGCATCGTGCAGCGCCCTGACGGACGGCACGAGCTTCTGCGTCACTCCGATCGCCGCCGCGATGTACATCGCCGACGGGAAGTTGTCGTTCGACGACTGGGACATGTTGACGTGGTCGTTGGGATGCACCGGCTTCTTGGAGCCGAGCGGCGTGCCGGCGATCTGGCAGCAGCGGTTCGAGATCACCTCGTTCACGTTCATGTTGAACTGCGTGCCCGAGCCGGTCATCCAGACATGCAGTGGGAACATGTCATGATGACGACCAGCCAAGATCTCGTCGCACGCCTGCACGATCAACCGGTGCGGCTCCGGCGCCAGCCGCTTGCCGGCGAAATTGGCGTTGGCGCAAGCCTTCTTCAGGATCGCATAGGCGTCGATCATCTCCCGCGGCATCAGATCCTTGCCGATGCTGAAGTAGATGAGAGAGCGTTGGGTTTGCGCGCCCCACAGCTTGTCTGCGGGTACCTCGATCTCGCCCATGCTGTCGACTTCCTTGCGAACGGCCATCTGCGCATCCTCTTGCTGTCGCGGCGATGTTGATAAACGGTGCCAGCCCGCGCAAGCTGCCCGCGCCGATGCCTGACCTGGTGCTGCTCCCCGGCTTCATGTGCGATGCCGAACTCTGGACCGACATGCTGCCCGATCTCGCGCCCATCGGCCCGGTCCACTACGGGAACGTCTATCAGGACGACACGCTCGAGGGGATGGCACGACGTGTGCTGGCCGAGGCGCCGGGCAAGTTCGTGCTGATCGGCTTCTCGATGGGTGGCTTCGTGGCGCGTGTGCTGGCGCTCATGGCGGCCGACCGCGTGACCGGCGTCGCCTTCGTGGCTTCGTCGGCGCGCGGTTATTCGGCGGAAGAGCGGGCCCGGCGCCAGGCCGGCTGGCAGCCTGGCAACCGCCCGCCGCGGGCCAACGGCGTCGCCGCCGGTCTGCACCCCGACCGCGAGCGCGATCCTGTGCTGCTCGAGCGGTTGCGCAGCATGCAGCGCCGTCTTGGGCCGGCGGTGCGGGCGCGGCAAGCCGCCTTGGTGCGGAACGACGGCTATGCCGACCTTGGGCGCATCACCTGCCCGGCGCTGGTCGTCGCCTGCCGACAGGATCGGCTCAGGACCTTCGCCGAAACCGAGCACATGGCGCGATGCCTGCCCCATGCCCGCTTCGAGGTCATCGAAGACTGCGGACATATGGCGCCGCTCGAGCGCCCGCGGGAGCTGGCGGCTTTGCTGAACGACTGGCTCGGGCGCGACGTCCTTCCCGCCCTCACGATGGCTTGATCTCGATCTCCCTGGCCGCCGAACGAGCTTTCCCGCTTGACCCTTTTCGGCGTAGCGTGCGTCCCATGAGCGAAGCGCAAGCTCTGTTCGCCGTCCTGCGCCAATCGGCTGACGCGGATTGCGCGGCCGCACTCGAACGGCTGGTACGGGAAGCGCCTGATCGCCGGCTTGCACGCATCAATCCGCTCGATCTCGCTCGGCGCGAAGGCCTCGACGAGGAGAAGACGATCGCGACGCTGCTGCATGCGGCACAGATTGGCCTTTTCGAGATGTCGTGGAACGTCCTTTGCCCCAGCTGCGGGGGTGTGCTGGATACCAACACGTCGCTCAAGAGCGTGCGCTCCGAAGAATACTACTGCGCGTTCTGCGCCGTCAGCAACGAGCCGACGCTCGACGAGATGGTCGAGGTCGGCTTCACGGTGAGCCCGCGAGTGCGCCGGATCGCGGCGCATAATCCCGAGGAGCTTCCGATCTGGGAATACTGCCGCCAGGTGTTCTGGGGTACCGGCGCCGACCTGCCCGAGGACGACTTCGAGGCGAAAATGCAGCAGGTCACGCTCGATGCCGTGGAGCTTCCCGCCGGCGAGAAGGCGATTCTGTCGCTGCAGCTTCCGGCGGAAACCATCATCGTCCTCGAACCGGTAACCCACGCCGCGCAGTTCATCGACGTGAAGGGCGAACCGACGCGCGACCGACAGGCCCTGACGCTCGTCTACACCAACTTGCAAGCGCCGGCCGGAACGACAGAGCTGAGGCCAGGCCCCCTCCGGCTGTCGCTCGAGAATCGCTCCGCCGGCCGGGTCCTGCCGATTGTCTGGGTCGCCAACGACGCCATGCACCGCGCCGTCGGCAAGCGGCGGCCGTTCCTGACCGCCAAGCGCCTGCTATCCAACCAGACGTTCCGCGACATCTACCGCACCGACACGCTCGACGTGGACCAGCGGCTGAAGATCACCAGCCTCACTTTCCTGTTCACCGACCTCAAGGGCTCGACGGAGCTCTACGAGCGGGTCGGCGACCTGGTCGCCTTCGATCTGGTCCGTGAGCATTTCCGGACCCTGAACGAGATCGTCGCCACCGAGGGCGGTGCCGTCGTCAAGACCATCGGCGATGCAGTGATGGCCACCTTCCTGACGCCGGACCATGCGCTGGCCGCCGCGCTCCGCATGCGCGACGCCATGCGCAAGCTGAACGACGCGCGCGGTCGCGACGACCTCCTGCTCAAGATCGGCATCCACGAAGGTCCCTGCCTGGCGGTGACCTTGAATGAACGACAGGACTATTTCGGCCAGACAGTGAACCTCGCCTCGCGGGTACAAGGTCTCGCCCTGACGCCCTCGATCCTCGCGACCAATAGCGTGGTCGGCAACGCGCAGAGCGCCAGCCTTTTGAAGGCCGGCGGCCTTACGCCGGCAGCACGCCAGCACGCGCTGCGCGGTATCGCCTCGGAAATGGCGGTCTACGAGATTCCCTAGATCGTCGCGACTCTAGTTGGCGCCGATGTCCTTGCCGCCGAATAGCAGATGCATCAGGCGGCCTCGACCCAATCGGGCGTTGACCTCGACTACGCCGACATAGATCAGGAAGCAGACCGCGAGCCAGACTTGGACCGCCGTGAAGTGGCGCCAGGTGAAACTCTGTGCGGCGGCCTGCCACGCGGTGTTGAAACCGCGCTCATCCAGCAGGAAGTGGCCGAGTTGCTCCAGCAATCGGACCATAAGAACGATCAGGCTGTACATGATCGTCTTGTAAAGGATCGGCTTGATCAGCGGCGCGCTGCGGAATCGATCTATAAACGAGAACTCGTTCGTCACCAGAATCGCCTTGCCGACGATCAACGCCAGGCCCGTGGCGATAAGAAAATTGGACAACGCGAACCAATAGGGCTGGACCAGCAAGTTGGTGACAAAGGCAATGAGGTTGAAGGCACAGAAGAAATAGATCGTCGGCGGCAAGGCGAGCTTCAGCTCCTTGAGCAGAAAGCGTCCGATCCGGCGCGGCCGGGAGACTGCGACTCCATTCACATTCGCCCTCCGTCGACGACGAAATTCTGAGCCGATATAAGCCTGCTGTCATCAGCCGCCAGAAACAGCGCCATGCGGGCGATGTCGGGTGGGTAGACTTTTTCCTTGAGACATTGCGCCTTCATCAGGTCTGCCTCGGCCTCGGGAGTCAGCCAGAGATCGATCTGGCGCTGGGTCATGATCCAGCCCGGCGTGATCGCGTTCAGGCGAATCTTGTCCGGCCCGAGATCACGCGCCAGGCCGCGCGTCAGGCCGATCACGGCCGCCTTGGCAGCCTCGTACACTGAAAGGCGGGCGGTCATGGTGTGATAGCTGACCGAGCTGAAATTCACGATCGCTCCGCCGCCGGCCGCTTTCATGCCCGGCGCCACGGCCTGGATGGCGAAGAACTGGTGCCGCAGGTTGACGGCGATGCGCTCGTCCCAGAACTCGGGAGTGACGGCCGCAAGATCGTGACGATCATCACGTGCGGCGTTGTTGATCAGGACCGTGATGGTGCCGAGCTTTGCCGCGACCTCCGTGATCGCCGCCTGATAGGCCTTCACGTCGCGCACATCGGCCTTCAGGAACAGCGGCGCCTCATGGCCGGCCGCCGTGATCTTCTTCACGAGCGCCGCCGATGCACCCTCGTCGATATCGACAAAACCGACCTTCGCTCCCTGCTCGGCAAAGTGCTCGACGATCGAGGCGCCGATGCCCGAGCCACCGCCGGACACGAAGACGGTGCGGTTCTCGAGGCTGGGATAGGAGGCGAAAGGCGGCATTGATCCCTCACAAGTCGGAAATGCGAAAAACGATCTCGCCGCCGCGCGTCGCGCGCGGAGCCAGCGGCAGGAGGCCAACTTGACCGCTCGCATGGCTTACGGGCTCGACGCAGAAGTACGGCTGACCGGCCGGCACATAGATGACGACATGACGGAAGGGCTCACTGGCCTCGAGATCGAGCCGCAGGCGACGCGGCCAGATGACAGCGGCCTTGCCCGTCCAGCCGTCGAAGCAATTGTCCAGCACGACGTCGTCAATCTGCCGCGGCTCGCGGAAATCCCAGTCGCCGGGCACGGGCACCCGTTCGACCGGCAAGACCTCGGCATCGGTCTTCCAAACTGCCTGCGTCCGACAAGCAAGTTCGACGTCGTGCCCGCGCACGAAGAAAGGATGCAGCCCGAGCCCCGCCGGCACAGTCCGATCCTCGAGATTTTCGATCGCCATCCCGACGATCAGGCGATCGGGTTCCACCCGGTAGCTCTGTCGCGCGCGATAGCGGAAGGGCCAGCCACCTTCGGTGCCGGCGCGATCGTGCTCATAGACGATCTCGGCGAAACGCTCGTCGGCATGCGCCACATGCCAGGCGTGTGACCAGCCATCGCCATGCATCGGATGCGCTACGCCCGGCCAGTTGCGCTTCAAGTGGAACGTCTCTCCTTCGAAATCGAGTCGCCCGTTCGCGATGCGATTGGAGAACGGAACCAGCGGATAAGCCGCGGCATTGTTGCCGCGCCCGGACTCCCTGTCGGTACGGCTCATGGGTCGCAACAGGTCGACTTCGCCAACGCGAAAGCCCGCGATCGAGCCACCTGCCTCAGGAGCAAGATCGACGGCCAGAGAGCCTGCCTGCAATAACAAATCCGTCACCACTCTTCCCGCCGCTGTGTAGACTGCGGCGTCTCTTAACCCGGAGCGAAGGAACGCCGATATGTCGTCGAACATGCTGAAGAAGCGTCTGCAGGCGGGCAAGGCCTGCGTCAACGGATGGCTCGCCATTCCCAACGGCTTCTCGGCCGAGACCATGGCGCAGTGCGGCTGGGACAGCGTCACGGTCGACATGCAGCATGGCGTGCAGGACTACCAGTCGATGGTCACCTGCTTCCAGGCGATGGACAGGCATCCGGTGACGCCACTGGTGCGCGTGCCCTGGAACGAACCCGGCATCGTCGGCAAGGTCCTGGATGGCGGCGCCTGGGGCGTGATCTGTCCGATGGTGAACACGCCCGCGGAAGCGAAGGCGCTGGTGTCCTACAGTCTTTATCCGCCCAAGGGCAAGCGCAGCAACGGTCCGATTCGCGCCGGCGCCTACGGCGAGGCGACGCCCTATCAGGCCACCGCCAACGACGAGGTGTTGATCATCCCGATGATCGAGACGCAGGAAGCGATCGACAATATCGACGCCATCCTCGACGTCCCGGGCGTGAGCGGCATCTATATCGGGCCCAGCGATCTCGGGCTCTCGCTCGGGCTCGTACCGAGGCTCGATCGCGAGGAACCGCAGGTGCTGGCGATCTACGACAAGCTGCTGGCGGCGGTGAAGAAGCGCAATCTCTTTGCCGGCATCCACAACGGAACGGCGGGCTATGCTGCGAAGATGATCGGCAAGGGCTTCCGGTTCGTGACCATCGCCAACGACTCGGGCCTGATGGCGCAGGCCGCTCGCGCCGCCGTGGCCACGGTGCGCAAGGAAGCAGGCGCTGTCGCGGACAAGTAGGCGGTGCGCTTCGCCAACGCCACGTTGCCGGATGGCAGCAAGCGTGATGTCGTGGCGGCGGACGGACGCATTGCGGCCTTCGCCGCTCAAGGAGATTCGGCGCCGAGCGACGATGTCGATCTCGGCGGCGCGTTGATCCTGCCGCCGCTGGTCGACGGCCATATCCATCTCGACAAGACGCTGCTCGGCCTGCCGTGGGTGCCCAATCAGGCGGCGGGCAATCGGGTCGCCGATCGCATCGAGGCCGAACGGAAGGTGCGCGCCGCGCGCACCGTTCCGGAATCAGAAACCGGCGCCAATCTCGTGCGCCAGGTTATTGCCAACGGCACGTTGCATATGCGCAGCCATGTCGATATCGACAACCAGCTCGGGCTGCGCAACCTCCACGAGATCCTGAAGGTGCGCGAGCGCTTCCGCGCCCTCGCCACCATCCAGGTCGTCGCCTTCCCGCAAAGCGGCGTCCTGCGCTCTCCGGGCACGGCCGATCTGCTGGATGCCGCGGTCGCCGAAGGTGCCGATCTCGTAGGCGGCCTCGACCCCGTGGGCATCGACGGCGATCTCGACGGCCACCTCGAGGTGATCTTCGGCATCGCCGAGAAGCGCGGCGTCGGCCTCGACATCCATCTGCATGACGGGGGCGAAGCCGGGATCGCAGAGCTTCTCGCCATTGCCGCTCGCACGAAGGCCGCGGGCCTCGCCGGAAAGGTTGCCGTCAGCCACGCTTTTGCTTTGGGCTCGGTCGCGCTCTCAACGGCCGCCGAGACGGCCGACGTCCTGGCCGATGCAGGCGTCGCGATCATGAGCCATGGGCCGGGTGCGGCGACCATGCCGCCCCTCCTGCTGCTGCGACAGCATGGCGTCGAGGTGTTCGGCGGCTCCGACAACATCCGCGATGCCTGGTCGCCGTTCGGCAACGGTGACATGCTCGATCGCGCCATGATGATCGGCTATCGCGCAAACTTCCGGCACGACCAGGAGCTTTCCGTAGCCTACGAAATGGTGACGTCAGCCGCCGCGCGCGTCCTTGGCCTTGCGGATTACGGTCTGCGTGTCGGTGGGCCGGCCGACTTTGTCGCCGTCACGGCGGGCTCGGTCGCCGAGGCGGTCGCCACCCGCCCTCGGCGCCAGCTGGTCGTGAAGGCCGGCCGCGTCCTCGCGCGCGACGGCGTGCTCGTCGGCTAGACTCTTATGTCCGTAGTCAAGGTTCTTGGCAGCAAGGATGCTACCGAGCGACCAGACGGCGTCGGGGTTGGGTAAGATAAGAAGAGTAAACTGCACAGGGCAGGAGATGGAGCGCTCGAGACGACGGTTGATCAGACTCTTATCCGCGGGTTGGTTACCGCCTTCCGTGTTTCGTCTCGGGGCTGTTCCGGTATCTAGAGGCGGGCGTCGGGCAAGGCCCGG
>NZ_DATBFE010000056.1:0-11905 GCF_036558665.1 Reyranella sp.
TCGACCTCGACAGCGCGCTGCTGGCCGTCTCGGCGACCCGCGAGCGCGCGCTGCTGGGCGTGTGATGGCCGGCCATCTAGGCTGACCGCCGCGCGCACTCTTCGTCCAGCAGGCTATCGAGGTATTCGGGACACCGGATCACACCACGCGGAAGTTCTTGAACTGCCACGGGTCGTCGCGGTCGAGGTCCTCGGGGAACAGCCGCTCGCGGTCCTCGAGCGGCGTCCACTTGCCGTACTTGCCGACCACCGGGCCGAGATAGGGCATGGAGATCGCGAGGTTGCGCTCGAAGTCCATTTCGTCGGCCTCGACAATGCCGCGGTCCGGGTTCTCGAGCGCCCAGATGATGCCTGACAGCACCGGCGCGCAGACCTGGATCGAGGTCGCGTTGTTGTACGGCGTGACTTCGCGCGCCTCGTGGATGTCGAGCTGGCTGCCGTACCAGTAGATGCCCTTCTGGTGGCCCATCAGCAGCACACCCAGCTCGTCGCGGCCCTCGGTGATCTCGTCGACGATCAGGCGCTGGCTCTTCTGCTGGTGCAGGTTCTTCCCGGCGCACTCGTGCATCGACATGATCGCCTGGTCGCACGGGTGGTAGGCGTAGTGGACGGTCGGCCGGTACGTGATGTTGTCACCATCCCGCAGCGTGTAGTAGTCGGCCATCGAGATCGACTCGTTGTGCGTGATGATGAAGCCGTGGAACGGCCCCTCGATCGGCGTCCAGGTGCGCACGCGCGTCACCAGGCCCGGGCGGTTCAGGTAGATCGCCGCGCCGCAGCCAAAGTCGTGGCGCGCGCCGTCGAACGGCAGGCCCTTCTCGTGGGTGCCCCAGCCCATCTCGGCGGGCTGGCTGCCCTCGGAGACGAAGCCGTCGATCGACCAGGTGTTGACGAACTCGCCGACTTCCTTCGGCCGCGGCGAGACCTGGGTGTCGCGCTCGGCGATATGGATCACCCGGACGCCCAGTCGCCGGGCCAGCTTGCCCCAGCCTTCGCGCGTACCGGGGACGGCGATCTTCAGGCCGCTATCGCGGGCGAGGTTGACCAGCGCCTGCTTCACGAAGTGCGAGACGAGCCCCGGGTTGGCGCCGTGGGCGATCACCGCCGTCGGGCCGCCGCGGTAGCGCGGCTTCAGCTTCAGCATGGTATCGCGCAAGGCGTAGTTCGAGCGCCGAGAGACCGAGAGGCCGGGGTCGGTATAGCCACCGGGCCAAGGCTCTATGCAGGTGTCGATGTACAGCGCTCCCTTCTCCTGGCAGAGCTCGACGAGCGACGTGGAGGCCACCTCGACCGAGAGGTTGACAAGGAAATCGCCCTTGCCCAGCCGGCCGGCCAGAGTCTGGCGATAGTTCGACCGGGTGAGCCGCTTCTGGATGAACTCGACGCCATAGCGCCTGACCTCGGGCAAGCCGCCGCGCGCATCCTCGGCGATGATGGTGATCTGGCCGGGCTTGATGCCGATATGGCGCAGGATCAGCGGCAGGACACCGTGGCCGATCGAACCGAAGCCGATCATCACCATGCGGCCCTTGAAGGCGAGATACTTCCTGTTCGATGCCTTGCGCGCGGCTCTCTTCGCCATGTCGGCGCTCCCCCTGTTTGATCGTCGAGTGGTCGATAAACGGCGACGGGGCCTTTCTCAAGGCCCCGTCGGTTCGCTTCGGCGTGGAAACGAGGGCTTAGATGCAGATCGCCTTGAGCGGCGCGAAGCCGTTGAAGGCGACCGACGAGTAGGTCGTCGTGTAGGCGCCGGTCGACATGATCTCGACCTTGTCGCCCGGCTTCAGCGAGAGCGGAAGCTTGTATTCCGTCTTCTCGTAGAGGATGTCGGCGGAGTCGCAGGTCGGGCCTGCCAGCACCACGGGTCCCACGCGCGTGCCGTCACGCGTGGTACGCAGCCGGTACTTGATGCTCTCGCCCATGGTCTCCGCCAGACCGGAGAATTTGCCGATGTCGAGATAGACCCAGCGCTTGCGGTCGTTGGCTGCCTTGCGCGAGACCAGCACGACCTCGCTCTGGATCACGCCAGCGTCGCCCACCATGGATCGGCCAGGCTCGATGATCACCTCGGGCATGCGATTGCCGAAGTGGCGCACGAGCGCGCGGCCGACGGCCTCGCAATAGGCCTCGATGGTGCTGACCTCGGCGCGATAGCGAGCGGGAAAACCGCCGCCTAGGTTGACCATGCGCAGGTCCACGCCTTCCTCGGCGAGCGCAAAGAACATCTGCGAGACCTGGGCCAGCGCCCTGTCCCACTGCTCGAGGTCGGTCTGCTGGCTGCCGACATGGAAGGAGACACCGTACGCGTCGAGCCCCCAGTCCTTGGCCTTGCGCAGCAGGTCCTTGGCCATTTCCGGCGCGCAGCCGAATTTCTTGCTGAGCGGCCATTCGGCGCCGCCGCAATCGACCAGCACGCGGCAGAACACCCGGGCTCCCGGCGCGGCGCGCGCGAGCTTCTGCAGTTCACCCTCGCTGTCGAAGGCAAACAGACGCACGCCCTGCTCGTAGGCCCAGGCGATGTCCTTCTCCTTCTTGATCGTGTTGCCGAAGGAGATGCGGTCCACAGACACGCCGGTGGCCTGCACCAGCTCGATCTCGCCGCGCGATGCTGTATCGAACTTCGAGCCCACGCCCGCGAGGCGCGCCAGGATCTGCGCCGCCGGATTGGCCTTGACCGCGTAAAAGATGTGGGCCGCCGGCAGGAGTTCGCGCATGCGGCGGTAGTTGTGCTCGACCAGGTCGAGGTCGATCACCAGGCACGGCGTCTCGGGCTGCTGCTCACGAAGATAGCGGAAAATACGCTCGGTCATCGCTGGGGGGTCCCCCGTCTGAATGTCTGGCTGGTTCGAGGAAGTGACGGCAGTGACGTACGGCAGCCCGTCCGAAAAATGGGACGGGCGGCGTCGTCAGCCGATACTCGACAAAGAGGTCGTCCGCCGAAGCGGAAGGTCGAACGAGGTGGCCCGGGCGAAAGTCGCCGGGCAACGGACACGATAGCGGGGATCGCGCCCCGCACAGCAAGCAACCATCTCAGAAGCTCCTTCCCGGACCCGGCGCGAGGCCGGCACTGCCAAAAAGGACGCTTTCCGTCGTTGCGTAACCACTATGGGCCAGCGGCACGTGCGTGGGCGTCTTCGTTTGGTATCTACAACTAATGTACGCCGTTACAAGCGGATTCTTCCCTGTCGACAGAATTTTTACCAATCTTGTGCCGTGAACGACACACAAACGCCGACGGTTCCGATTCACAATCGCGGCGACGAGGTGCGCGGCAGCCGTATCGACGCCGCGAGCGCGGTGAACGGCACCAGCGAGACCGCGGCGACGATCAGCGCCACCCTGACGCCCCAGACGTCGGCAATCTTGCCCCACAGCAGCGAGCCGCCGACCATGGCGCCGAAGAACAGCATCTGATTGGCGGCCATGCCGCGCGCGCGCATGAAGTTGGGCAGGATCATCTGTACCGATGTGCTGTTGTTGGCGATCACCGTCATCCAGCAGGCGCCGGTCATGGCGAGGCAGACGGCGAAGACGGCCGGCTGCATGACCAGAGCGGCGACCATCATGGCCAGGGCGTGCAGGCCCATCGCGCAGATATTGGCGCGACTGGAGCCGAGCAGCCGGTTGATCGCCGGCATCGCAAGCGCCCCGGAGACGGCACCGACCCCGAAGGCGGCGTAGAGGAGGCCGAAGGAGAACTCGTCGAGGCCGAGCGAAAACCGGCCGATCGCCGGCAGCAGGGTACTGAGAGCGATGCCGGGCACGAAGTAGCAGAGTCCACGGGCGAACACCGCCTTCAGCTCGCCCGAGCCGCGGACGTAGGCAACGCCGGCGCGGGCTGCCTCGACGAAGCCCTCGCGGCGCTGCGCGGCGTGCGCCTCGGGCGGCCGTTTCCAGGCCTGCATGGCGAAGATCACCCCGATATAGGTGATCGAATTGATGAAGAAGAGGAGGAAGACTCCCACCAGACCGAGCAGGATCTGGCCGATCACCGGGCCGATGGTGCGGGCCAGGTTGAAGCCGGCGCTGTTCAGCGCGATGGCGGGACGGAGCTCGGATTGGGCGACGATCTCGGGCACCACGGCCTGCCAGGCCGGTGCATTCATGGCGTTGCCGAGGCCCATCAGGAAGCTGAGAGCGAGCAGGTTCCAGGCGCTGAGCTCGCCCAGCAAGGCGAGGACGGCGAGCACGCCCGCCACACCCATCATCCACCATTGGCAGAGGATGATGTAGCGCCGGCGCTCGAACCGGTCGGCGAGCACGCCGGCAAAAAAGCAGAACAGGAACATCGGCAGGGTGCTCGCGGCCGAAAGCGCCGCCACGAGGATCGGCTCGCGCGTCAGGCTGGTCATCTCCCAGGCAGCTCCCGTGGTCTGCATCCAGCCGCCGACGTTCGACAGCAGATTGGCGATCCACAGGCCGAGGAAGGCTCGGTTGGCGAGGGGGGCGAAAGCCGAAGCAGGCCGCCTGGCGCCGAGCGGCGGCGCCGTCACGCCAGCGCTTTTTCGTAGACGCGATGCGTCTTGTAGTGCACCCCGCCCACCGTGCGGATGATGTTGTTGGTTGCCTTGTTGTCCTCGAGGATCCATCCCAGCTCGGCCGACGTCTTGCCCAGCCGCTTGCCGTTCTGACGCAGCGTGTCGATGGCCATCATGGCGAGCCCCGCGCCCATCAGCGGGTGGTTGCGGTACTTCCTGCGCACACCCATCAGGGGCACGCGGGTGCTGTCGACGCCGGCGATCTTGAGGCGCCACAGAAGCTTGACCAGGTTCATCGGACCCAGGCGTCCGTTGAACTTCTCGATCGCCTCGTTGATGTTCGTCAGCGCCACGATGAAGGCCACGGCCTCGTCATCGACTTCGACGAAGACACAGAGATCCGGCACGATCACCGGGCCGAAGGCCTTGGAGGCATGGTCGATCTCGGCCTGGGTGAAGGGCACGAACCCCCAATTGTCGCTCCAGGCGTCGTTGAAGATGTTCACCACCGTGCGCACCTCGGCATCGAACATCTTCATGTTCGCCGTGCGCACCTTGACTCGCCCCGCCATGCCAGCCCGCGCCATCAGCTTGGCGCCGATCGTCTCGGGCGCGTTCTGGACGTCGTAGTCGTAGGAAAAGAGGTCCTTGATCTTGGCATAGCCGCAGCCTTCGACCCGCGGCCCCGCATAAGGCGGATCATAAGGTACCAGCAGCATCGGGCGGCTATCGAAGCCCCAGACCAGCAAGCCGACTTCCTCGTTGACCGACAGGCTGAACGGTCCCGTGACCCGCTTCATGCCCTTGCCGCGCAGCCAGCTTTCGGCGGCGGCAAACAGCGCCGTGAAGATCGCCGGATCGTCCTCGGCCACGAGACAGCCGAAATGGCCGGTGCTGTCGGCGTAGCGTTGGAGGTAGGCGCCGTCGATCTGGGCCGTGATCCGCCCCACGACCCGTCCCGATCGACGGGCCAGGAAGAACTGGACCTCGACGTGCTTGAACAACGGATTTTTGGTCGGTGAGAAGGCCTCTTGGCGCTCGACATTGAGATGGGGCGTGTAGCCCTTGTGGCCGGCGAACAGCCGCTTGGGCAGATCGATGAACGCCTTGAGATCCGCCTTGCCGACAACCGGCGAGACCACGATATCGGAGGAAGCCATATTCTCCTCAACTTACCACGGCAGCACGGCGTGCACTGTGGAAGATGAGCGTGCCGTCCGGTTCGCAGCCGCGGCCGTCAGCCGCGAGGGCGCGGAGCTCGAGCTCGAGGCGCCAGCCATTGCGATCGCGATCAACATGAATCAAGTGATACCGGGCGCGCCCGTACTTGCTGCCCGGCGCTGCCGAGGCCGACGTCACTCCAAGGACCGGGACGGCACCGTCGGGACCGGCGATGCGCGCGGTCTCGCTCCTGTGATTGTGCCCGTGCAGGATGGCGTCGCAGCCGACTCGGCGGATCATGGTCTGGAATGCCTTGGCATCGGTGAGAGACTTCCAGCGCGACTGGTCGGTGAGCGGCGGATGGTGAATCAACACGATGCGGCAGAGCCCCTCACGGGCTGTCTCGGCGAGCAGGCTCTCCGCCCGCGCGATCTGCGCCGCCCCGAGGTCGCCGGTTGCCAGGAAAGGGGGCTTGGGGACACCCGTCGAGAGACCGATCAGCGCGACCGGACCTCGCCGGCGGAGGATCGGAAAGACCTCGGGCCCTTCCGCCGGTGGCGCGCCGTCGCTCGCGATGTAGGCGCCCCAGAGACCAACGCCTTCGTTCCACGGCACCGGGACGTAGACATCGTGGTTGCCGGGGACGACGGTCAGCCGATCCGGCCGGTCGAAGGTTTCGAGCCAGGCCGCGGCGCGACGAAATTCCTCCGGCAGGGCCACGTTCACGAGATCGCCGGTGAGCGCGATATGGTCGGGGGCTTGCGCCTTGATGTCGGCAACGATGACGGCCAGCGCCTGCGGCACATGAAGATGCACGCGGTGCCGCCACCAGTTGTAGTAGCCGGTCGCCCGCTTGTTCAGAAGCTGGCCCAGATGCGCCGACGGCGTCGGAAGATGCGGGTCGGAGAGGTGCGCCAGCGTGAACATGCAGGGCTTCTCCGTTTGCGACGGCGCGGCAATTCGGCAGCGACGGCTAGCGGTTGCCCCCGACGGCGCGGAGCTTCGACGTGCTGTCGAGTATGCCGAGCTGGCGGCCAATGCCAGCCATGACCTCGATCGTATGATCGATCTGTTCCCTGGTATGCGCCGCCGACACCGAGCAGCGCAACAGCGACACGCCATTGGGTGTGGCTGGCGGCACGGCGACGTTCACATAGATGCCGGCATCGAGCATGGCCCGCCAGAAACCAATAGCCATCATGCGATCGGGCAGATGAACGCCGACCACCGGGCCGTGCTCCGGCCCCAGCTTGAATCCTTGCGCTGCCAGCCCGTCGTAGAGCGCAGCGACATTGTCCCAGAGCCTCGTGCGCAACTCGGGCCTCGCCTTCACGATCCGCAAAGCCTGGCGAACCGATGCGACGATCGACGGCGGCAGCGAGGCCGTGAACATGTACGACCGGGTCGTCACTCGCAGGATGTCGAAATCCGGATCGTCCGAGACGCAATAGCCGCCGATCGCGCCCAGTGTCTTGGAGAAGGTGCCGACGATGAAATGGCAGTCGTCCAGCACGCCCGCCGCCTCGCAAAGACCGCGGCCATGCTCGCCCAGCGCGCCCAGCGAATGGGCCTCGTCGATCAACACATAGGCATTGTACTTCTTGCAGACCGCAACGAAGTCCTCGAGCGGGGCACTGTCGCCCAGCATCGAGTAGATGCCTTCCAGCACGACCACGCGGTTGCCCGGCTTGTCGCCCAACCGCCGCAGACGGGCGTCGAGACTTGTCGGGTCGTTGTGCTTGAAGCGCACCACCTCGGCCTGGGTCTGCTTGCAGGCGTCGTAGATCGAGGCATGGCTGTCGGCATCGATCAGCAGGAAGTCATCGGAACCGACCAGCGTAGAGATCACGCCGAGATTGGCCTGATAGCCGGTCGTGAAGACCATGCAATGCTTCTTGCCGTAGAATTCTGCGATTTCCTTCTCGAGCGCCACGTGCTCGCTGTAGCTGCCGTTGGCGATGCGCGACCCGGTCGTACCGGTGCCCTCGGCGCGGATGGCCTCGATCGCCGCTTCCATGCACGACGGGTCGAAGGTCAGGCCGAAGTAGTTGTTGGTGCCGACCAGCAGCGTCTTCTTGCCGTTGATGACGGCCTCGGTCGGCGAAAGCACGCGTTCCATGCGAATCTGGAACGGATCGGCGCCGGTCGTGCGGACGTCGCGGTAGGCGTCCAGCAGACCCGCGTGGCGGTCGAACAGACCCATGGATTGGAAAGCTTAGCGGCGCGCGCTCAGCGCAACGATCGTGTCGGCCAGCTCGTCGACAGTCTGGATTTCCGCCACGACGTTCATCGGAATCGAGACGTCGTACTCGTCCTCGAGATCCATGACCATGTCCATCACGGCCAGGGAATCGATCGACAGGTCCTTGGCGATGACCGTGGCGCCGGTGATCGCGCGGCCGTCGTCGGCCTGGAACGGTTCGAGTTGCCGGCAAATCTCCGCCATTACTTCGGCACGCGCGGGCGGCCGTCGCAGGACAACCGTGTCGGCGACGTCGTCGTTCTCGACGATCATATTTAGTGCGGTACGCAAGAGGAGCTCCCCAGTCTGGGCATCAGACATGGCGCCTTGTGGCAGAAAGAGCGAATCCTTGTGAAATAACAAATTGTTACGGTGTGTTTCACCGCCCCTAGAGCCAGTTCTGGGCGCGGTACCACAAGATGGTGTCGCGAAAGCCGGAGCCGAGATCGAAGCGCGGCGTGAAACCGACGGCCGTGGCGAAACGGTGGTCGTGAACCGTCCAATCGGGATGAAACAACTCATTGACCTTGTCCGAAGTAAGAATTCGTGGCGGGCCTCCCAGCGACTGCACGCCCTCGTTCGCCGCGGCAACGGCCCTCATCATCATACGAGGAACGCGTACCTTATGTTCCCGACGACCGAGCGCCTGTCCCGCTGCACGGGCCATGTCGGAATAGTCGTAGCCGCCCTCGTGTCCGTCATCGATTTCGTAGACCGAGACCGGCGGAGCGCGTTCGACCGCCGAAGCGAGCGCCTCGGCAAGGTCGGCGACATGGATCAAGGCCAGGCGAGCGCCGGCCATGGCCGGCTGCAACGCGATCCCTCGCCGGGCCAGCCGGAAATAGGCCAGCGTCTCGCGGTCGCCGGGCCCATAGACAGCAGGCGCTCTCACCGCAAGCCAGGACGCCTGCCGCCGGGACAACACCTCCTCGGCGGCGCGCTTGCTTGCGGCGTAGGCCGAGAGTTGCGGCTCACGTGCCGCCAGGGACGACAGGAGGACGAAAGGTACATCAGGCGCGGCGGCCGACAGCCGCGCCGTCCCATCCCGGTTCACGACCATGAAGTCCTGCGAGCGGCGGGCCTTGATGAGCCCCGCGGCATGGACCACTGCATCGACTCCGGCAACGAGGTCGCCGAGCGCCGCCTCGTCCGCCAGGTCGCCCCACACGATCTCGGCCTCTACGCCGGCGAGCGAGGGCAGGGGCGACCACCGGCGGATGAGCAGTCGAAGCGTCCAGCCTCGCCGCGCCAGTGCCGCCACGAGATGCGGTCCGATAAAGCCCGTGGCACCGGTGACCGCGATCCGCTTCCGCACCCTGCCTGTCGCTCCTCAGGCCGCGGCGGGCTTCGAGGAAGGCGCTGCGGGCGTGTAAAGCCCGGCCAGATAGTTTGCCCTGGTGCGGGCGCGGGAAAGTTTGCCCGACGAGGTCATCGGCAGGCCGAGCGTGGGCGGCACCAGCACGACATCGCAGTCGACGGCGATGGCCTCGCGTACCGCGCCCGCCACATCGCGCGCGAGCGCGACGCGCGCCTCGTCGCTCGCGACGCGGGCGAGGACCGCCACGACCACGCGCTCGCCTTCCGTCGTGTCGATCGAGAAGGCGGCCGAGTCGCCGTTCTTGACGACGCGCTTGGCCTCGATCGCCCATTCGACGTCCTGCGGCCAGACATTGCGGCCGTTGACGATGATCAGGTCCTTGGCGCGGCCGGTGACGACGATCTCGCCGTTCAGGAGATAGCCGAGGTCGCCGGTATCGAGCCAGCCGTCGGCCGACAGCACAGCCTCGCTCGCGGCGGGATCGTCGAGGTAACCCGGCATGATGCTGGGCCCCCTGACGAAGATCCGGCCGACCTCCCGATCGCCCAGCCTCTTGCCCGTCTCGTCGCGCACTTCGAGCCGGTGCCCCGGCAGGACCTTGCCGCAGATCACGAAGCGGCGCGCCTGCCGCTCGTCCGCGGCATCGGCGGCAGGCTCGGCACGCTGGGCCTCGCCGAGCGCCGCACGATCGACGACATCGGTCTGCGCTCCGCTTCCGTGGGCGCTGAAGGTGATCGCAAGACAAACCTCGGCCATGCCGTAGCTCGGCAGGAAGGCCGAGCGGTCGAAGCCCCTGGAGGCGAAGGCTTCCGCGAAGCGATCGAGGACGTCGGGGCGCACCATGTCGCCGCCGATCCCGGCCACCCGCCAGCTCGAGAGATCGAGATCGTCGGGCACCTGCATGGCGCCGCGACGCGTGGCGAGGTCGTAGCCGAAGCTCGGGCTGTAGGCGATCGTGGCCCTGTTGCGCGATATGAGGCCCAGCCACTGCATGGGCCGGCGGGCAAAATCGCGCGGCGTCAGGTAGTCGACCGACATCTGGCTGCAGAGCGGCGACATCAGGAAGCCGATCAGCCCCATGTCATGATAGAGCGGCAGCCAGCTCACCGCCCGGTCGCCGAGCGAGACGTCGAGGCCCGCCGGGCCGACGATGCCGGCGAGATTGGCCATCAGCGCCGCCTGTGTGATCTGCACACCATGCGGATGGCGCGTGCTGCCCGAGGAGAACTGGATGTAGCAATGCTCGTCGGGTCCGAGCGGCCGCAGATCGACCTGCTTCTCGGGCAGCGCATCGATCGCTTCCATACCGCCATGGAGACGCAGGCCCGGAAATTCCCGGGCGGCTTCCGCCAGAAAGCCCGCGAGATCGTCGATGCCCACGGCTGCGACGGCGCCGGAAGCGGCGAACTGGCGGCGCAGCTGATCGAGATAGGCCTCCTTGCCGCCGATTCCGACGGGAATCGACACCGGGACCGGAAGCAGGCCCGCATACTGGGCACCGAAGAACGCGTCGAAGAAGCCGGGCCAGGTATCCGCAGTGATGAGAAGCCGCTCGCCACGCGCAAAGCCCGCGCCGATCAGCTTGCGGGCGGTGACGTGCGCCCGCTCCCGCACCTCCCGCCACGCCAGGGCCGAAAGCAGTTCGCCGCGCGCATTGTAGAAGGTGACGCCGGTTTCGCCCCGGGCCGCATAGTCCAGCATCTCGGGCACCGACCGGAAATCGGCGCGGCGCAGGACAAGCTGACGGTTGCGGGTGGGAATCGATGTCATGACGGGATCTTCGGGGGCGGCGGTCTCCTAGCAGAGGGCTTGCCGGCCCTCAAGGCAGCGGCGAGCCCGGAGGCGGCCAAAGTTGACACACCCCAACCTCGGTCCGATAGTGGCCGATCCTCGTCAAGACCCGGTGTTTCCAGCCCGGAATCGCCGGGTCGGCGAGGTTTTTTGCTTTGAAGGAGGACCTCGCTGTGATTACGGCTGTGATGCCGACGTACGGTCGCAAGGACGTCGTGTTCGAACGCGGAGAGGGCAACTATCTCTACGCGACGGACGGCCGACGTTACCTCGACTTCACCTCGGGCATCGCCGTGAACGCGCTGGGTCACTGCCATCCGGCGCTGGTCAAGGCGCTCGCCGAGCAGGGCGCGCGGCTCTGGCACACCTCGAACCTCTACCGGATCGGCAACGGCGAGAAGCTGGCGCAACGGCTGGCGGAACTCAGCTTCGCCGACACGATGTTCTTCTGCAATTCCGGCGCCGAGGCGATCGAGGGCGGCATCAAGCTGATCCGCAAGTACCAGTACGTGAACGGCAAGCCGCAGCGCTACAAGATCGTCTGCTTCCAGGCCGCCTTCCACGGCCGCCTGCTGAACGCGCTCGCCGCCACCGGCAACGAGAAGTACCTCGAAGGCTTCGGTCCGCCGGCGCCCGGCTACAGCCATGCCCCGCTCAACAACGCCAATGTCGTGCGCGACATGATCGACGACGAGACGGCCGGCATCCTGGTCGAGCCGATCCAGGGCGAGGGCGGCGTGCGCGAGACCACGCCGGAGTTCCTGAAGGCGCTGCGCGCGATCTGCGACGAGTACGGCCTGCTGCTGTTCTACGACGAGATCCACACCGGGTTCGGCCGGACGGGCAAGCTCTTCGCCTATCAATGGTCGGGGGTCGCGCCCGACGTGATGGCGATCGCCAAGGGCATGGGCGGCGG
>NZ_DATBFE010000057.1:0-140878 GCF_036558665.1 Reyranella sp.
GACTCCGGCCGAACCGAAGGGAGCGTCTCTGCTCCCGGCGAGTCCCATGTCAAGGGCTGGTAAGGTTCTGCGCGTTGCGTCGAATTGAACCACATGCTCCACCGCTTGTGCGGGCCCCCGTCAATTCCTTTGAGTTTCAACCTTGCGGCCGTACTCCCCAGGCGGGGTGCTTAACGCGTTAGCTGCGACACTGACGAGCAAGCTCGCCAACGTCTAGCACCCATCGTTTACGGCGTGGACTACCAGGGTATCTAATCCTGTTTGCTCCCCACGCTTTCGCGTCTTAGCGTCAGAAACCGTCCAGATAGCCGCCTTCGCCACTGGTGTTCTTCCCAATCTCTACGTATTTCACCACTACACTGGGAATTCCACTATCCTCTCCGGTCCTCGAGTCGCCCAGTATCGAGTGCATTTCTTGAGTTGAGCTCAAGGCTTTCACACCCGACTTGGACAACCGCCTACACGCGCTTTACGCCCAGTAATTCCGAACAACGCTAGCCCCCTTCGTCTTACCGCGGCTGCTGGCACGAAGTTAGCCGGGGCTTATTCTGCGGGTACCGTCATCATCGTCCCCGCCAAAAGAGCTTTACAACCCGAAGGCCTTCATCACTCACGCGGCATGGCTGGATCAGGGTTGCCCCCATTGTCCAATATTCCCCACTGCTGCCTCCCGTAGGAGTCTGGGCCGTGTCTCAGTCCCAGTGTGGCTGATCGTCCTCTCAGACCAGCTACCGATCGTCGCCTTGGTAGGCCATTACCCTACCAACTAGCTAATCGGACGCGGACTCATCTTTTGGCGATAAATCTTTATCCCGTAGGAACCATCCGGTATTAGCCCCAGTTTCCCGGGGTTATTCCGAACCAAAAGGCAGATATCCACGCGTTACTCACCCGTGCGCCACTCGTGTATTGCTACACGCGTTCGACTTGCATGTGTTAAGCCTGCCGCCAGCGTTCGTTCTGAGCCAGGATCAAACTCTCAAGTTTAACGTGCTCCTCCGAAAGGAAGAGCGAGATCCCGTCACTAGATTACTTGTCCGACCCGAAAGCCGGACCTCGAACTAGCGACGACGAAAACGTCCATGCCGAAGCACTGACGTTCGCCGCCGCCGGCGTATCCCTTTCCGAACATACGATGCATAGAACGCACGGCCTTGCGGCCGAGACCTCAGCGAAACAGGAACCATTGGGGTCGAACAACCCTTCGTCGCAAGTACGCGCGACGTTTTCGGTACGCCCCGTTCGCCGTGGGAGCCGCGCTTATATGGGGGGTCTTTCGGGGTGTCAAACGCAAAATTCCAAAAATTCGACCTGCGCCTAAAACGCTGAAATCGCTGGTCAAACCTATTGTATTGTTGTGCTGGCGTAGGCTTTCCGGCATCAATATGTAGCGACCTGCTGCTGGGGACAAAATCACCGCCAGTAGCACCAACCCCAGCCGAGATTCGGATCCACCGAGTCCGTATTAGGTCAACGGTCATGACGGATTTCCCCTCTCCGTCGGACCGGCCCAGAACCGCCCGTTCGGCGGCGTTCAGGCTGTTCCGGCCCGTGCTCTTCGCCGTTGCCGCCATTGCGGCGACGGTGGGCGCGGTGATCGTCATTCACCACCCCCCGGCGCCTGAAGTCGCAGCGGCCCCGGCCTCTCCGGTTCCATCCGCTTCGATCGTGCTGCCCGATCCGGAGCCCGTGCCGCCACTGACCACGGCGGACTTCAAAGGCTTCGAGCTCAAGCCGACCGATCAGGAGGCCGATAGCGACAAGCCCGCACCGGATCGCTACGAACTCACTCTGCGCCTGGAACGCGGCGATACGGTCGAAAAGGTGCTGGCCGACATCAACGTGCCCGAGACCGACCGCAGACAGATCGACGCCGAATTGAAATCGCTCCTGAAGAAGCGAAAGCTTGCCGTCGGTGAATCGATCGATCTGCAACTGCAGACCGTGCCCGAGCAGCCCGATGCGCCGCGCGTCCTGGAGCTGTCGATACGTCCGCAACCGCAGCGCGAGTACATCGTGACGCGGCGTGACGACGGTTCCTACGAAGCGCAGGAGAAGATCTACAAGGTCAGCCCGCGCATCGTGCGGGTCGACGCCGTACGCAAGGGCTCGTTGCAGCAAAGCGGCACCAGGGCCGGCGCGCCGACCACGGCAATCCTCGAATTCATTCGCGCCCTTTCCTATGACGTCGACTTCCAGCGCGAGCTCAAGGAAGGACAGCACTTCACCCTGCTGCTGGAGCAGCAGGTGACCAGCGACGGGCACGTTGCCGATCCCGGCCGGCTGCTGGCGGGAGAGCTCAGGCTCGCGAAGCGCACCATCACCGTCATGCGGTTTCGTCCTCACGCTGGCGCCGACGGCTTCTACGATCCCAAGGGTGAAAGCGTCGTGCGCTCCTTTCTGCGCACACCGATGGATGCCTCACACGTCACCTCCGGCTTCGGCATGCGCATGCATCCCATCCTGGGTTTCAGCGCCATGCACACAGGCGTCGACTTCGGCGCGCCCGTCGGCACGCCGATCTTCGCCGCCGGCGCCGGCAAGGTGGTGATGGCCGGACCCAACGGCGGCTACGGCATCTTCGTCAAGCTCCAGCACACCAGTCAGATCGGGACGGGCTACGGCCACATGTCGAGACTCGGGCCGGGCATCAGGCCCGGCGTGTCGGTTCGTCAGGGCCAGGTGATCGGCTTCGTCGGCTCGACCGGCCTCGCGACCGGACCGCACCTGCACTACGAGTTCTACCGCAACGGACACCCCGTCAATCCGCTCGCCCAGAAGTTCGCGATGCGCGCGGCGCTCGGCGGCAAAGACCTCGTCCGCTTCAGGACGCTGTCCCGGCAATATCTCAGCGAGCTGAAGAACGCGCCTTCGCTCGCCGAGGCGTCGCTGCCGGCCAAGGCGAAAGAGAGCGCCGCGGCGCAGTTCGCGCGGGACGAATAGGAAGGCGCGACGAAAAGACCGTCCGCCGTGCTCGGCGAACGGCCTTTCGCCTTGGCTTCATCGACCGCTGCCGTCAGTCGGCTGCTTCGCTCATGACCCGCTCGCCACCGATGGTGAGCTCGCCCTTGTCGACGCCGATCTCCACCGTTTCGCCGTCGCCGATCTTGCCCTCGAGCAGCAGCGTCGCCAGCGGGTTCTGCAGGCTGCGCTGGATCACGCGCTTCAGCGGGCGCGCGCCGTAGACCGGATCGTAGCCCCGGTTCGCCAGCCATTGCAGAGCCTTGGCGTCGAACTTGAGCTCGATCTTGCGATCGCCGAGCAACTTGCGCAGCCGGTTGAGCTGGATTTCCACGATATCGGTCATGTTCGCCCGGCTGAGCCGGCTGAACAGCAGGATCTCGTCGAGGCGATTGAGGAATTCCGGCCGGAAGGCGCGGCGCACCTCCTCCATCACCTGCTCGCGCACAGTGTCCGTCGACTGGCCGTCCTTCAGCGCCGCCAGGTAGGAGCTGCCGAGATTGGAGGTGAGGACGATCAGCGTGTTCCTGAAATCCACAGTGCGGCCCTGGCCGTCGGTCAGGCGACCGTCGTCCAATACCTGCAGAAGGACGTTGAACACGTCGGGATGTGCCTTCTCGACCTCGTCGAACAGGATCACCTGGTAGGGCCGGCGGCGCACCGCTTCGGTCAGCACGCCGCCCTCATCGTAGCCGACATAGCCCGGAGGCGCGCCGATCAGGCGGCTAACGGCATGCTTCTCCATGAACTCGCTCATGTCGATGCGCACCATCGCCTGGTCATCGTTGAACAGGAACTCCGCGATCGCCTTGGTGAGCTCGGTCTTGCCGACACCCGTAGGCCCGAGGAAGAGAAACGATCCGATCGGTCGGTTCGGATCCTGCAGGCCGGCCCGTGCGCGCCGCACGGCGTTTGACACGGCCCGGATTGCCTCTTCCTGGCCGATGACTCGCTTGCCGAGCTGTTCCTCCATGCGCAGCAGCTTGGCGCGTTCGCCTTCGAGCATCTTGTCGACCGGCACGCCCGTCCAACGCGAGACGACGGCGGCGATGTCCTCCGGCGTGACCTCTTCCTTCACGCCCTTGCCGCCGGATACGTCGTGACCCTCGGCTTCCTTGAGCTTCTTCTCGAGGTCGGGAATCACGCCATAGGCCAGCTCACCCGCCCGACCGAGCTCACCCTTGCGCTGGGCGATCTCGAGTTCGGACCGGGCCTTGTCGAGGTGCTCCTTGAGCTTCTGAGAATCGGCCAGCTTGTCCTTGGCCGACTTCCACTGTGCGGTAAGCGCCGCGGATTTCTGTTCGAGCTCCGCAAGGTCCTTCTCCAGTCGCTCCAGCCGTTCGCGCGACGCCTCGTCGCTCTCCTTCTTGAGCGCCTCGCGCTCGATCTTGAGCTGGATGACACGCCGGTCGAGCTCGTCGAGTTCCTCGGGCTTGCTGTCGACCTGCATGCGGATGCGGCTTGCCGCCTCGTCCATCAGGTCGATCGCCTTGTCCGGCAGAAAACGGTCGGTGATGTAGCGGTTGGAAAGCGTCGCTGCCGCGACGATGGCGCCGTCGGCGATGCGCACGCCGTGATGCAGCTCGTACTTCTCCTTGAGGCCGCGCAGGATCGAGATCGTGTCCTCGACCGTCGGCTCGGCCACGAATACCGGCTGAAAGCGGCGGGCAAGGGCCGCATCCTTCTCGATGTGCTTGCGATATTCGTCGAGCGTGGTCGCGCCGACGCAATGCAGCTCGCCGCGCGCCAGCGCGGGCTTCAGCATGTTCGACGCGTCCATCGCGCCATCGGCTTTTCCGGCACCGATCAGCGTATGCAGCTCGTCGATGAAGACGATGATGTCGCCCTCGGCGGCGGCAATCTCCGAGAGCACGGCCTTCAGCCGCTCCTCGAACTCGCCGCGATACTTGGCACCCGCGACCATGGCGCCGAGATCGAGCGCCATCAGCTTCTTGCCCTTGAGCGATTCCGGCACGTCGTCGTTCACGATGCGTAGCGCCAGCCCCTCGGCGATGGCGGTCTTGCCGACGCCCGGCTCGCCGATCAGTACGGGATTGTTCTTGGTCCGTCGGCTCAGAACCTGGATGGTGCGACGAATTTCTTCGTCACGGCCGATCACGGGGTCGAGCTTGCCCTCGCGCGCCGACTGGGTGAGGTCGCGCGCATACTTCTTGAGCGCGTCGTAGCTTCCTTCGGCCGAAGGAGAATCCGCCGTCCGGCCCTTGCGCAGCTCCGCGATCGCCTTCTCGAGCGCCTGGGGTTTGACCCCGCCCTTGGCCAGAGCCTCGGCGGCATCGGTGCCCTTGGCCAGCGTCAGGGCCATCAGCATCCGCTCGACCGTGACGAAGGAATCGCCCGCCTTCTCGGCGATGGCCTCGGCCTGGTCGAAGAGCCGCGCGGTTTCCGGCGCCATGTAGATCTGGCCGGCGCCTTGCCCTTCGACCTTGGGCTGTTTGGCAAGCGTCGCCTCGACCGCGCGATGCACGGCGCGGGAGTCGCCGCCCGCGGCGGTGATCAGGTTGGCGGCGAGCCCCTCGGGGTCGTCGAGCAGCACCTTCAGAAGGTGGTCGGGAATGAAGCGCTGGTGCCCCGAGCGCAGGGCCAGCATCTGCGCACTCTGCAGGAAGCCCCGCATGCGCTCAGTGTATTTCTCTTGATTCATCTCACTCTACCCTTTCATTTCGCGCCCCCGTCCTGCGGCGGGCGAAAGAGTGGACCCCTATACGGGCATCCTGCGCTCGATATGGGGCGTGCGCGTCGTGGTGCAAGACCGGACCAGCACTACGGCTTTTCCGGACAAGATCGGCGCACCGCACCGGACACCGACGGCATTCGGATCAGGGGAGAGATTCGATGACCGAGGCATCGGAAGCCGGCGCAAGCGCGAAGCGCGCGTGGCCTCGGCCACTCCTATTCGAGCGGCCGCCAGACAGCGCCGAACGGCCGCCGGCGCCGGCCAGCTTCAGGAAAAAGAAATGCCGCGCACCACGGGGCGCGGCGGTCGGTCAGCCACGCCGACCGGCAGTCGGCGTGAAGTCCGGAACGTCGGGCTGGTCCTCGGCTGCCGGATCGGGATTGGCCGGAGTGCCGCGGCCGTTCTGCAGGAAGGCGACGCCGCCCAGTCCAGGTTCGGTCTCGCCCCGCTCTTCGTCGCGATTGGCGTTCCGATCGTCCTGTGTATAGCCGGCACCGTTGCCATTAGCTTGCGCCGGCTGGGGAGACTGACCCGGCTGCTGCGGACTGCCCTGCTGGCCTTCTTCGCTGCTGCCCTCGCCCCAACCCTGATTGTTGCGATGAGTGAAGCCGCCCATCGTCTGGATCACGCGGAAATAGTGATCAGCGTACTGCCAATAGGCCTCCGCCATGATCCGATCGCCCGACGCCGCCGCTTCGCGCGCCAGCGCCTGGTATTTGTCGAACACCTGGTGGGCGTTGCCGCGGACCCGCACATCAGGACCGCTGCTGTCGAAGATCTGGTTGCGGTTGGGTGGGCGGTTGGGATTGTGATGCTGCTTGTGATGGCCATGGCTGCCGCCGCCACCACCACTACGGCCGCCACGCGACCGCTGACGATTGTTTGGTCTCATAAACCTAGGGCCATTTGCACGCCGGACGGTGTTGTTGTTCGCGAGCCCCTCTGCCCTTCCCGGGCGCCGTCCCAGCTCAATATATCGAGGGTCGATTGCCCGTCGGCACTTGCCGGGCCGGGCGAAGCCTCCCCAAGGGGCAGATGGAACGTAGTCGTTAAGCGTTGCCTTGCCAACCTTTTAATGGCGCGCCCCAACCACTCTTTCAATACCCCCCAGGTCCTTCCAGGGCGGCAAGGGGGCGAGGCCGACAGAAGCCAAAATACCCACTATTTCAGTCGCTTGCCCATGTCCCACCTCAAACAGGAGGTGGCCTTCTGGTGTGACCAATCTGCGGCCGGCAGCCGCAATGGTCCGGTATGCGGTCAGTCCGTCCGGTCCGCCGTCGAGGGCTTGCCGAGGTTCGTATTGCGCCACTTCCGGCATGAGCCGGGAGATCGCCGCGGACTCGACATAGGGTGGATTGGATACCACGAGATCGAACGGCCCGCCCAGCCGGTCCTCCCAGCCCGGCTGCCGCCAGTCCCCCTGTACAAGAGTCGCCCGCGCGGCAACATCCAAGGCGGCCGCATTGTCCCGAGCGACCTCGAGAGCGCCGTGGGAGATTTCGAGGCCGACGCCGCCCGCGTTCGGCAATTCCTTCAGGAGGGTGAGCAACAGACAGCCCGAACCCAACCCCAGATCGAGCAATCGCCAGCAGCGCTCGCGGTCGGGCAGAAGCGCCAGCCCCGCCTCGATGATGGTCTCGCTGTCGGGTCGCGGCACCAGGACTTCCGGCGTGACCTTGAACGGCAGGCCCCAGAATTCTCGCTCGCCCAGGATGTAGGCCATTGGCTCATGCTGCAGGCGCCGCACGCTCAGCGAGCGGAGCGCGTCTACGATCGCCGCCGCCACCGGGTCACGGCCGCGGCCGATCAACGCCTCGACCGGCAGGCCCGCCGCCTTTGCCAACAGCAAGCGGGCCTCGAAACGGACATTGTCGATGCCGGCTGCGGCCAGCGCGACGGCCGTGTCACGCAACAGCGAATCGTAAGTGGTGTTCAGCTCGCCAGCTCCGCCAGACGCGTCGCCTCGTCGTCGGCGATCAGCGCGTCGATCAATTCGTCGAGCGCGCGCCCTTCCATCACCTCGTCGAGCTTGTAGAGCGTCAGGTTGATACGATGGTCAGTCACGCGGCTCTGCGGAAAATTGTAGGTCCGGATGCGCTCGCTGCGGTCGCCGGTGCCGACCTGTCCCTTGCGGTCGGCGGCACGCGCATCGTCGCGGCGCTGGCGCTCGGCATCGTAGAGGCGCGCGCGCAGGATCTTCATCGCCTTGGCCTTGTTCTTGTGCTGGCTCTTCTCGTCCTGCTGGCTCACCACCACGCCGGTTGGAATGTGGGTGATGCGCACCGCCGAGTCCGTCGTATTGACCGACTGACCGCCGGGGCCGGATGCACGAAACACGTCGACGCGCAGGTCCTTCTCGTCAATTTTGACATCGAACTCCTCGGCTTCCGGAAGCACCGCCACCGTCGCGGCCGAGGTGTGGATCCGACCCGAGGCTTCGGTTGCCGGCACGCGCTGGACGCGATGCACGCCTGATTCGAACTTCAGCCGGGCGAATACACCTTTGCCGCTCACCGTGACGATCGCTTCCTTGTAGCCGCCGATACCGGTGTCGGACAGCTCCATGATCTCGAACTTCCAGCCACGCTCGGCGGCATAGCGCTGGTACATGCGGACGAGGTCGGCGGCGAAAAGCGCCGCCTCGTCGCCGCCGGTTCCGGCGCGTATCTCCAGGATGGCGTTCTTCTCGTCTGCGGCGTCCCTGGGAAGGAGCATGCGCTTCACAGCGCGCTCGAGCTCGGGCAGACGCTTCTTGATCTCGGCCGCCTCTTCCTCGGCCATCGCCTTCATGTCGGGATCCGCGGCCAGCGCCTCGGCGTCCTTCAATTCACGTTCCGCCTTCCGCCACTCGTTGACCGCCTCGACCAGCGGCCCGAGATCGGCGTACTCCTTCGAGGCCGCTACGAACCTCTGCGAATCGAGTGCCCCACCGGAAAGGGCGGCTTGCAGCTCGGCATGCCGCGCCACGACCTGGTCGAGCTTCTGAAGAAGCGACATGGATCAGCCCTTGAGAACGTCGACGAGCTTGTCGAGCGCCACTTCCTGCTGGCCGCCGCTGTCGAGGTCCTTCAGTTGGACCACGCCCTTTGCAAGCTCGTCGTCGCCGATGATCACGGCGGCGCGGGCGTTGAGCTTGTTGGCGCGCTGCATGCGGCGCTTCACATTGCCACGATAGTCCTGTTCGACGGCGATGCCGGCGCGCCGCAGTTCACGGGCGATGCCGAGGGCCCTGGCCTCGGCCGCAGCTCCCAGCGGCGCGATCACCACCGGCCGCGGCAACGGGGCAGGCTCGTCGGCCAGCATCATCAGGCGCTCGATGCCGCCGGCCCAGCCGATGCCGGCGGTGGGCGGCCCGCCCAGTTCGGCGATCAGGCCGTCGTACCGGCCGCCGCCCAGCACGGTGCCTTGCGCGCCGATATGCGTCGTCACGAACTCGAACGCGGTATGCGTGTAGTAGTCGAGACCGCGCACGAGGGCGGGATCGATCTCGAACGGGATGCCGGCCGCCGCGAGGCCGCCCTTCACCGCGTCGAAGAAATCGCGGCTCGCGGCATTCAGATGATCGGCGAAGGATGGCGCGTTCGCGTTCACCGCCTTGTCCCCCTCGTCCTTGCTGTCGAGGATGCGCAGCGGATTTCGTTGCAGCCGACTTTTCGAATCCTCGGAGAGCCGGTTTTCGTGCTCACGGTAGTAGTTATGCAGGATGCTGCGATAGGCCAGCCGCGATGCCGGGTCGCCCAATGAGTTGAGCTTCAGCACGCAGCGGTCGAGAATGCCCAGCCGATCGAGGATATCGGCAGCGAGCGAGATCACCTCGATGTCGGCCCCTGGCTCGGAGGCGCCCAGCACCTCGACATCGATCTGGTGGAACTGCCGCTGCCGGCCCTTTTGCGGCCGCTCGTAGCGGAACATCGGCCCGGCGGCGAAGATTTTCAGCGGAAGCTGCTGCGCCAGCTCGCCGTTGGAGATGAACGCGCGGCAGATGCCGGCCGTATATTCCGGCCGCAGCGTAAGCGATTCGTTGCCGCGATCGGAGAAGGTATACATCTCCTTGGACACGACATCCGTCGTCTCGCCGATGCCGCGGGCAAAAAGCTCGGTGAATTCGAAGATCGGCGTCGCCATCTCGCGGTAGCCGTAGAGACGCGCGACATCGCGCGCAGTTTCCACCACGTGGGCGAAACGTCGGTACTCATCCGGAAGAAGATCGTGCGTGCCCCGTACGGGCTGGAGTTTGCTCACGTGAAATCGCCTCGGGAGGGAGCTGCAGAGCAGGGGGAGCGAACGGCGCTACTCGGCGGCGGCGCGGTGTCGGTCGGCTTCCTCGGCCTTGCCCTCGGACTTCGCCGCTTCGATCTCGGCCGCCTTCTTCTCGATCAGCCCGGCCAGATGGTCGACGATGCCCGCATCCTTCAGGCGATGATGCGGCACGCCGGCGATGTAGACCTGATGCGTGCCGTTGCCGCCGCCGGTGAAACCGATGTCGGTCTCGCGGGCCTCGCCGGGCCCGTTCACGACGCAGCCGATCACCGAGACGGTCATCGGCGTGGTGATGTGCGCCACACGCTTTTCCAGCGCCTCGACAGTGCGGATCACGTCATATTGCTGACGGGCGCAGGACGGACAGGAAACGATATTGACGCCGCGATGGCGCAGGTTCAGCGCCTTCAGGAGCTCGAACCCGACCCGCACCTCCTCCTCCGGCTCGGCCGAGAGCGAGACGCGGATGGTGTCACCGATCCCCGCCCACAGAAGCGCACCGAGGCCGATCGAAGACTTCACGGTGCCCGTGCGCAGAGCTCCTGCCTCCGTCACGCCGATGTGCAGCGGATAGTCGCAGGCGTCGGCAAGCTGCTGATAGGCGGCGACCGCGAGGAAGACGTCGGAGGCCTTCACGCTGATCTTGAAGTCGTGGAAATCATGATCCTGCAGGATGCGTGCATGATCGAGCGCGGACTCGACCATCGCCTCGGGACAGGGTTCGCCGTACTTCTCCAGGAGATCCTTCTCGAGTGACCCGGCATTGACGCCGATGCGCATGGAGACGCCGTGGTCCTTTGCCGCCCTCACGACCTCCCGCACCCGGTCGGCGCTGCCGATGTTGCCGGGATTGATGCGCAGGCAGGCGGCGCCGGCATCGGCGGCCTCGATGGCGCGTTTGTAGTGGAAATGAATGTCGGCCACGATCGGCACCTTCGAGGCCTTGACGATCGCGGGCAGCGCCGCCGTCGAGTCCTCGTCGGGGCAGGACACCCGGATGATGTCGACGCCAGTCTCCTCGCAGCGGCGGATCTGGGCGATGGTCGCCTCAGCGTCCGCCGTCAGCGTGTTGGTCATGGTTTGTACAGAGATCGGCGCACCGCCGCCCACCGGTACGGATCCGACCATCACCTGCCGCGACTTGCGGCGCATGATATCGCGATAGGGCCTGATGCTCATGCGGCCAATGTAGCGACCGGCAGGCGGCTTATCCAGCGACCCCCGTCATTCGCCCGCTGCCGAGGATGCTTCCCTAAACCGTGCTCTCAGCGGGCCTCGATGATGCGATAGGCGATACCGGCGGGCACGGTATAGCTCTCACCGGCACGCACATAGGTCTGGGCAAGAACGTCGCCATTGGGGGATCGCAGCTCGACCCAGCTGTTCGACCGGACGATGACCCGCGTATCCGACTTGGTCGGAGTCGCCACGACCATCGCGCTGTCCGTGCTGGCCGGTGGCGGCGGACGGACGACGGCCTCCTGGGGATCGACAGCGGGCGGATTGCTTTGGGTTTCGATAGCCGGAGGCTGGGCGGCCAGCGCCTGACCGGCCGCCGGCGCCGTCACGATGACAGGAGGCGGTGCGGCAGGCACGGCGATCACGGCCGGCGGCGGAACGAGCGGAATCTCGGGTGGCGGACCAGAGGCCGCCGGCACTCCGGCCTGCATCGGCGCCGGTGCCGCCGCCCGCACCTTCGACTGGACCTGACTGGGCGTCACGACGGCAGGCGCCGTGGCGAGGTGGGCCGTCTCACTGGTCGAAGAATCACTTTTCGCCGGGCGCTCGGCGAGCAGACGGTCCGGCACAGGCGGCACCTTCTCGGCGACTACTTCCTGTTGCTGTGGCAGATAATGCCAGACCGCGTATCCGGCGGCGACCACCAGCAACACCGTCAGCACGGCGAGACCCACCGGGGCGCGTCTTTCGGCCAGAGGGAAGTTCGCCGGCAGGGAAACCGGACGCACGACGGGCAACGAACCGGAAAGCTGGTAAGCGGTTAGGACCTTCTGCGCATCAAGACCGAGGTAACTCGCATAGCCCCGCAGGAACGCCGGAATGTAGGCAGCGCCGGGGAGCTCCTCGAAACGACCTTGCTCGATCGCTTTGAGAAAGGCACTGCGAATACGCAGACTCTTGGCAACTTCTTCGATCGTGATGCCGCGCTCTTCGCGCTGTTCCCGCAGCAATCGCCCGACGGCGTGCCCCGTCGTGTCGTGCTCCGTCGCTCGCCACTCAACCTGATCCGGCATGAATCGTCCCCGCCGCCCTGCCTTGGTTAAAGTTTTACCAGAGGCGCTTTGCAAGGGCAAAAGCGATTCGCCCCGACGCGCTAAATTTCGATGGCATGATCGGCAGCGAACAGGCGCACTGTCTCACGCAGGGGGCGATCAGGTTGCGCGAGTGCTGAAGATACAAACGCGCTGGCCTCAGCAAGGTCGAGGGAACGAATCATAGCCTTAACGGGACCGATCGATGCCGGCGACATGGACAATGTGCGTACGCCGATCGCCAGCAAGGCCAGAGCCTCCACCGGCCGGCCGGCCATCTCGCCACAAACAGCGAGGTCGACACCGGCCGGACGGGTCTTTTCCACAACAAAATGTAGCAGCCGAAGCAAGGTCGGGGACAAGCTGTCGTAGCGTCCTGCCACGCGTGTGTTTCCCCGGTCGGCCGCGAACAGGAACTGCACGAGGTCATTTGTTCCAACTGAAATGAAGTCGACGTGCGGCAGGAGACTGTCGAGTTGCCAGGCCAGGGCCGGCACCTCGAACATTACGCCAACGCGCAGGCGACTTGGTTCCGGCAAGCCGCGACGGCGCACACGCTCGAGCTCGAGGTCGAGCAGGCCACGTGCCGCCAGCAGTTCGGATACGTCGGCAATCATCGGAAACATGACCGACAGCGGCCTGCCGCTCGCGGCCTGGATGAGCGCGCGCAACTGCCGGCGCAACATCGCCGGGCGATCGAGACCGATACGGATGGCGCGCCATCCCATCGCAGGATTCTCGTCGCCGAACGAATCGACATAGGGCAGTACCTTGTCTCCGCCAACATCGAGGGTCCTGAAGGTCACGGGTCGTCCGTCGGCGATGTCGAGCACGCGACCATAGAGCCATGCCTGCGCTTCGACGTCGGGGAATTCCGAGCGCACCATGAACGGGATCTCGGTCCGATAGAGACCGACTCCATCAGCGCCGGTTTCCTCGAGATGCTGCATGTCGATCAACAGGCCGGCATTCATGTGCAGCCCGATGCGCGCCTGGTCGCGCGTTGCCGATGGCAGATCGCGCAGCGCTGCATACTTCCGTCGCCGCGCGGTGCGCACTTCGATTGCGGCATAAACCGTCTGCAGCACGTCCTCGGCCGGCCGCACCAGGACCTGGGCGCTGTCGCCATCGACGACGATGGCGTCCCCCGGCTCGACACGCGACAGCACGTCGGGCGCGCGACCCACCACAGGAATGTCGAGTGCGCGCGCCACGATAGCGACGTGGCTCATCGCCGAGCTTTCCTCGAGCACGACGCCGCGCAAGCGGGCGCGATCATAGTCGAGCAACTCAGCCGGGCCCATGTCGCGCGCAATCACGATCATGTCGTCGGGTTGCACACCTGACTCGGCGGCCGCCCGGCCGGTCAGGCGCAGCAGGAGCCGGTTGGTCAGGTCCTGCAAATCGCTCAGCCGTTCGCGAATGTAGGGATCTGTCGACTGGCCGAGCCGGGCACGCACATCGTCGAAAGCGCGCTGCACGCCGGCTTCGGCGGTAAGGCCCGAGCCGATGGCTTCGCGCACGCGCTCGCGCCAACCGCGATCGTCGACGAACATACGGAACGTCTCGAGCACCTCGCGATGCTCGCCGGACTGCATGTCGTGCGCCTCGAGCATGCGGTCGACGTCGTCGCGCACCGATTCGAGCGCTTCCTCGAAGCGCTTCTGCTCGGCGCGAATATCCTCGGCTACGACGCGCTGGATGACGATGCGTGGCTCGTGCAGCACGGCATGCCCAACGGCCACGCCCGCGGTGAGCTGCACGCCATCGATGCGCAAGGGCAGCAGGCCGAGCCCGTCGACCTGCTGGACCTCGTTGGGGCTGACCAGATGGCCGGCCGCAACCATCTCCGCCAGGACCATGGCGATGGTCTGGAGGGTCTCGATCTCTTCCTCGTCGTACTGCCGCCGCGTGCGGTTCTGCACGACCAACACGCCCAGCACGCGGCCGGCGCGCAGGATCGGGACCCCCGCCAGCGAGTGATAAACTTCCTCGCCGGTTTCCGGCCGGTAGGCGAATTGAGGATGGCTTTGGGCGTCGTCGAGGGCGAGTGGCCGGCCGTGAGCGGCGATGTCGCCCACCAGGCCCTCGCCGATACGCAGGCGCGTGCGATGCACGGCGGTTGGATTGAGGCCCTGGGTTGCGAACAGCTCCAGCACCTCGCCGGCCCGCAGGATATAGATAGAGCAGACCTCGGCCACCATCTCGTTGGCAACCAGGCGCACGACCTCGCCGAGCGTGTCCTCGGCGGAGACGCCACGCGCCATCGTGTCCCGGAGCCGCTTGAGGAGCATTCGCGGTCCGGCCAGGGGAGTCCCTCTCTCCATGGTCAGACCGCTGGATGCTTGAGTCGGATGACGACGAAGCTGCGGTCGATGACGCACGTGCAGACACGCCACATCGTCGCCGACAGGGCCGGCCGGGCGTTCTGACAGGTCACATGGACGCGTGCGCCGTGCATAAGGCGCTTATAGCAAGAGCCGCGCCGAAATGCCTACCGACTATTTATGCTGCGCATGAGGCAACCTCATGCATCCGTTGCTCACGTGGCATCGAGTTCGTAGGCCGTGTGGAGGGCTCGGACCGCAAGCTCGGTGTATTCGGCCGCCACCAGCACGCTCACCTTGATCTCCGAAGTGGAGATCACCTGGATGTTTATGCCCTTGGCGGCCAGGGTCTCGAACATCTTGAGGGCGACGCCTGCATGGCTGCGCATGCCGACGCCGATCACCGAGATCTTGGCGACGTTGATGTCGGATTTCACTTCGGCGAACTTGAGCTCGCTCTTGGCGCGCTCCAGCCGTTCGACGGCACGAGCCAGATCCGCCCGTGGCACCGTGAAGGTGATGTCGGTCGAACTCCCGTCGAGGGACACGTTCTGCACGATCATGTCGACGTTGATGTTGGCGCCGGCCAACGGGCCGAAGATCGCAGCCGCGACACCGGGACGATCGGCGACGTGTGTGACGGTTACTTTGGCCTCGTCCTTGGAGAAGGCGATGCCGCTCACGACGGATTTCTCGAGCCCCTGGGCCATGATCTCGTCCTCGTCCACAACCAGCGTGCCGGGCAGGTCGCTGCCCAGGGTTCCATCGAACGACGACAGCACCTGTACACGCACATGATGATTCATCGCCAGCTCGACCGAGCGGGTTTGCAGCACCTTCGAGCCCTGCGAGGCCATTTCGAGCATTTCCTCATAGGTCACGCGGTCGATCTTGCGCGCCTTCTCGACGATCCGGGGATCGGTGGTATAGACGCCATCGACATCGGTATAGATGTCGCAGCGTTCGGCTCTGAGCGCCGCCGCCAGTGCCACGGCGGAGGTGTCCGAGCCGCCGCGGCCCAGGGTCGTGATCCGGCCCTCCGGCGAAACGCCTTGGAAGCCCGGCACGATCGGCACTTCACCGGTGGCCATCGAGTGCGCCATCCCGCTCGTGTCGATCTGCTGGATACGTGCCTTGGCATGGGCCTGGTCGGTCTTGATGGGGAGCTGCCAGGACACCCATGAGCGGGCCCTCACGCCTTCCTGCTGAAGCGCCATCGCGAGCAGGCCGATGGTGACCTGCTCTCCGGTAGCGACCACCACGTCATACTCCCGCGGATCGTGGAGCGGCCCGATCTCGTTCACCCATTTCACCAGCTGGTCCGTAGCGCCGGACATCGCCGAGACCACGACAGCAACCTGATTGCCGCGCTCGACCTCGGCCTTGACCTTGCGCGCAACAGTCTTGATCCGATCGGTGCCGCCGACCGAAGTGCCGCCGAATTTGAGAACGATGCGCGCCATGGACCTGCTCGAGAGCGGGGTATAGACACCGGCAGCACCACATGGGTCAAGGGCAGCAGCGATGGTTGGTTCCGCGGATATCCCCAACGCCTCGACGATCGATCCCGCCGAGGTCGAGCGCTTCTCGCGCCTTGCCGACGAATGGTGGGATCCGGCTGGCAAGTTCGGACCGCTCCATCGGCTCAACCCGGTACGCCTTGGCTACATCCGCGATCGTGCCGCCGCCCATTGGCAGCGCGAGGCGCTGAGCGGCTCGCCGCTACGGGGGCTGTCGCTGCTCGATATCGGCTGCGGCGGCGGCTTGATCTGCGAACCCATGGCACGGCTTGGCGCGCACGTGACCGGTATCGACGCTGCGGAGCGCAATGTCGCCACGGCACGTCTCCATGCCCGCGGCCAGGAACTCGTCATCGCCTATCGCGTCGCCACGGCAGAAGCCCTGGCCCAGTCGGGCTCGCGGTTCGACATCGTGCTGGCACTCGAGATCGTCGAGCACGTGGCCGATGTCGATCTTTTCCTGGAGGCCTGCGGCCGGCTCGTCGCGCCCGGCGGCCTGCTTTTTCTGTCGACCCTCAACCGCACCGCCAAGGCCTGGGCGTTGGCGATTGCCGGTGCGGAATACGTGCTGCGCTGGTTGCCGCGCGGAACGCACGACTGGCGGAAATTCCTGAAGCCCTCCGAAGTCGTGCGCGGCCTCGGCGCCGGGGGCATCGCGGCGCAGGAGATCGTCGGCGTCATCTACAATCCGCTCAGCCGGACCTGGTCGCTGAGCAGGAGCGATTTCGACGTGAACTATATGCTGTATGGGAGCAAAGCCGCTGGCGTCCGAAGCACAACGAACTGAAGCCGATGCCGGCCCGCTGTCGTCGCCGACGGTCAAGGCCGCGGCATGGATGGCGGGGTGGCTCGGCTGCCTGACGGTGATGGCCGTGGCAGGACGCGAGGCCACGCGCGAGCTTCATGTCTTCCAGGTCACGATGATGCGCTCCATCCTCGGCCTTTTCATGCTCTATCCGCTGTTGAGAGCCAGCGGCGGCCTCGGTGCGATCCGGACCTCGCGGCCTTGGCTCCATGTCCTGCGCAACATCGTCCACTACGGCGCACAGTTCGCCTGGCTGATGGCCCTGACGCTGATCCCGCTCGCGCAGGTGGTGTCGATCGAGTTCACCATGCCGATCTGGACCGCGATCCTCGCCGTCAGCTTTCTCGGCGAGCGCATGGGAGTCTGGAAGAACATCGCCGTCATGACGGGCCTGGTCGGCGTGGCGATCATCGTGCGTCCCTTCTCCGGCGCGGCGGATGTCGGTCAGCTCATCGCGCTCGCTGCCGCCCTAGGCTTCGCCGCATCGGTAATCATGGTGAAGGTACTGACGCGCACCGAGAGCACGATCGCCATCATCTTCTGGATGATGGTGATCCAGTCGGCGGTGGGGCTCGTTCCGGGATTGCTCGTCTGGCGGTCGCCGTCGCCCTACGTCTGGGCCTGGCTCCTTGTGATCGGCTTCGTCGGCACCTACTCGCACTACTGCATGACCCGCGCGCTGCAGCATGCCGATGCAACGACCGTCGTACCGATGGACTTCCTGCGTGTCCCGCTGGCAGCGCTGGCGGGCTGGATGTTCTACGCCGAGCGGGTCGATCTCCTCACCGGCCTTGGTGCGGGGCTGATCCTGACCGCCAACCTGCTCAACCTGAAAGGGCCACGCCGGTAGTGTGACGAGTGGCCAAGGATCAGTTCCCTCTCGGGATCCACGGCAGGCGACCGAACTCGATTCCTTCCTCGGCCAAGGCCGCTGCTTCTTCGTCGGTCGTCTCGCCGTAGATGCCCCGCTTGTCACCTTCGCCGTAGTGGATCTTGCGCGCCTCCTCGGCGAACTTGTCGCCGACATGCTCGCACGTCTTCTCGACCTCGGCGCGCACCTTCAACAGGGCTTGGCGCAACTCCTTCGGCATATGGCGAGCCAGTGCCGCCATTTTCTGCTGTTCGGCCGTCGGGCTCGGAGGTGGGGCAGTCACCGCTGGCGTCTCCACTTCGACCTTCTCGCCACCCTTGCCGATGCGGGGCGACATGAGCGCACGCGCTACCTTGGCGTCACCACAGACGGCGCAGCCGATCAGGGACTTCTTTTCCTGCCGTTCGTAGGTCTTGCTGTCCTTGAACCAGCTCTCGAATTCGTGGCCCTTGGAGCAGCGCAGTCGGTACAAAATCATAAAATACGGGTAACTTCCGGCTGTTGGCACTCCCGCTGGGAGAGTGCCAATATGATGGGGTCTGAGCGTGTCGGAAGCAAGAGGGATGCTACCCTCGCCCTGGATCGTTCGATGGGCCGGGCTGGCGCCGCCAAAGACTGTGGTTCTCGATATCGCGGCCGGTTCTGGCCGCCATGCCCTTCTTTTTGCGGAGCGTGGTCATTCGGTGATTGCGATCGACCGCGACGTGAGCCGACTTCCGCAGCGTGCCGGTATCGAAGGCCTGCAAGCCGATCTCGAGAACGGGAGCCCCTGGCCCCTGCCCGGCCGGACCTTTGGTGCCGTCGTTGTGACGAATTACCTGCACCGCCCGCTGATCCCGGTTCTGCTCGATGCCGTCCAGTGCAACGGCGTACTGCTCTACGAGACGTTCATGGTCGGCAACGAACGCTTCGGAAAACCGGCCCGTCCCGAATTCCTGCTCGACGACGGCGAATTGCTTGACGTCGTGCGCGGCCGATTCTCCGTGGTCGCCTATGAAGCGCGTCCCGTCCGCCAGCCGCGCATGGCGGTCGTGCAACGGATTGCCGCGCGCCGATTGTAGAGACTATTCCGCCGCCCTTGCCACCACGGCCTTATGCGACACCGGAGGTTGATAACTGCGGTCGTGAGTCAGCGAAGGCACCATCCTCCGCGCCTCCGCGACCTTGCCGAGATCGATATCGGCGATGACGAAGCCAGCTTTCTCGCCGCCGGCGTCGGCCAGCACCTCGCCCCACGGCGCCACGGCGACCGAATGGCCGTACGTCTTCCTGTTCGAGCCCTTATGGATGCCGACCTGGGCGGGCGCAAAGACAAAACAGCCGGTCTCGATGGCGCGGGCGCGCATCAGCGCATGCCAATGCGCCTGACCCGTCGGGACAGTGAAGGACGAAGGAATCGCGAGCATCGTGGCGCCGGCATGAGCGAGATCGCGATAGAGATACGGAAAGCGCAGGTCGTAGCAGATCGTCATGCCGAGGACGCCCCACGGCGTCTCGGCCAGGACCGATTTCTCGCCAGGCCTGAAGGTCGAGGACTCGCGATAGCTTTCGCCGCCGGCAAGTTGCACGTCGAACATGTGAATCTTGTCATAGCTCGCGGTCACGTCGCCTGACGCGTCGATAAGATAGGAACGGTTACGAATCTGTTCCTCGCCCGGCACGCGCACATGGATCGAGCCCAGCAGGAACCAGGCGCCCGTCTCGCGTGCCGCCGCACGGCAGGCCGCGAGCATGGCGTGACTCTCCTCGATCTGCGCCTTGGCCAGCGTCTCGGCCCGGTTGGCACCAATCAGACCGGTATTCTCCGGCGTCATCACGAAGTCGGCGCCGGCGGCGCGGGCGAGCCGCGCCTGCTCGCGCACGAAGGTCACGTTCTCCGCCATTTCGTTGCTGACATTGGTCTGGATCAGACCGGCCTTGAACGTGGTCACCATGTTCCGCTCCCGTCAGCCCGGCTGGGCGAGCAAGCCATCGAGGTCGCCCGTCCGGTCGAGCGCCGCCAATTCATCGGAACCACCAATGTGCCGCCCGTTGATGAAGATCTGCGGCACTGTCGTCCGCTTCGACCGCTCGCGCATCTCCAGCCGCCTGGCCGAATCTTCCATCACGTCCATCTCGTCATAGGCCGCGCCCTTCTTTTCGAGCAGGCCCTTGGCACGGGCGCAATAGCCGCAGAACGGGGTTGTGTAGATCTCGACCCTCGCCATGAAGAACTCCTTGCCCTGACTATAGCGTCGGCCGGACGACCCGCGCCAGCGTCAGGACGTCAACGTACTGCGCACCGGCACGCTGCAGGGCGCGGGCACACGCCTCGACCGTGGCGCCGGTGGTCAGAACGTCATCGACGAGCAGAACGGTCTTCCCCTTTACGCCCGCTTTCCAGCGCGGATGGATCACGAACGCTTCCCGAACGTTGCGCCGGCGTTCCGTGGCCGCAAGCCCTGCCTGCGATCCAGTCCAGCGCGGGCGCAGCAGTAGATCGGGCGCGAGCCTGGCCGACGTGCCCTGCGCGAGATTGCGCGCCAGCAGGAGCGCCTGATTGTAGCGGCGGCTAAAGAGGCGCCGCCAGTGCAGCGGCACGGGAGCCACGAGATCGGCGGCGGCAAGGAGCTCGGCACCGGCACTCGCCATCCACGCGCCGCACGTGCGCGCCATATCGGTCCGATCGCCATGCTTGAAGGGCAGGATCAGGCGGCGGCTGCGATCATCGTAGATCAATGCGGCGCGGGCCCTGCGGAAGCGTGGGCGTCGGGCAAGACAGGCAGCGCACAGAGCCTCGCCGCCCAGATCTTCGGCAAAGGGCGTACCGCAGCAGACGCAATGTGGCGCCGCGATGAAGGAGAAAGTCGGCCAGCACGTCGCGCACAGCGCGCCCGCCGTGCCGACGATCTCGCCGCATCCCAGGCAGAGCGGAGGCAGGACGCTGTCGAGCAGGCGCCGGCCTGCGGCTGCACAAATCCGGAGCGGCATGAGCTCGATTGCACCCGGCAAATGTGCCGCCATCAGGGCGGAACCCCTATTCCTGGCCTGCCTTTAGCCCTACATACACGCCGTGAAATCCCCCGACCCCCTGCTGATCTTCGATCGCGCGGTCCTGCGCGCCAGGCGCGAGCGCGCGGCACGCGACTGGGATCGGCGCTCGTTCCTGAAGCGCGAGATCGCCGAGCGCCTGGTCGAGCGCCTCGACGATGTACGGCGGACATTTCCGTTGGCGCTCGATCTCGGCTCCCATGGCGACGAGATTGCCGTGGCCTTGCGCGGCCGCCGGTCGGTCGGCGAACTGGTGCGCTCGGACCTCGGCTTGAACTTTGCCCGGCGTGCGGCGGGGCCTGCCATCGTGGCCGACGAGGAGGCGTTGCCCTTTGCGGCCGACTGTTTCGATCTCGTGCTGAGCGCCATGACTCTTCACTGGGTGAACGACCTGCCCGGCACCTTGATCCAGATCGGGCGCATCCTGAAGCCCGACGGCCTGTTCCTCGGCGCCATGCTGGGCGGCCGCACGCTGTGGCAGCTTCGCGAGGCTTTGGCCGCGGCAGAAAGCGAAATTGAAGGCGGATTGAGTCCCCGGGTCTCGCCGTTCGCGGATCTCGGCGATGCGGCCGCCCTGTTGCAGCGCGCGGGCTTCGCCCTGCCGGTCGCCGACAGCGACACGATCGAGGTCGAGTACGAGCACGCGCTCGCTCTGATGCGCGATTTGCGCGCCATGGGCGAAGGCAACCTCGTCGGCGAACGGCGGCGCGGGTTCAGCCGACGTGCCACGCTTTTGCGAGCGGCTGAGATCTATGGCGAGCGCTTCGACTCGCCGGCGGCGCGGGTGACCGCGAGCTTCGAGGTGCTGTTCCTGCACGGCTGGAGGCCGCACGCCTCGCAGCCCAAGCCGCTGAAGCCGGGCGCTGCACGGCACCGACTGGCCGCGGCGCTCGGCACGACCGAGATGAGCACCGGCCAGAAAGTGGATCGGACCTGATCGTGCCGGCTGTCAGGTTGTCGTTCGGCGAAGTCCTGTCGGAGAGCTTCGGCTTCTTCTTCAACAACCTCGCCCTGTTCTTCCATCTCGTGACGATCCCCTGGATCCTGTCGCTGCTGCTCAGGATCGCGGGCGACGCGATTGCGGCCGAATCACTGATCGTCGTTCTGCTGGAAAAGGCGGCCGACGTCATCCCGACCACGATGTTCATGGTGGGCTGGATGCGCGTGACACTCCTGGGGTCGCAGCAGCTGGGCCATCTGCCGGGCGTACGCTGGTCGGCACGCGAGACCGCCTTCCTCTTTTACCTGATCCGGGTGGCCGGCATCACCTTCCTCCTTCTGGGGGCCTTCACCCTGACCGCAGGACCGATCAATCCCGCGGCGCTCGGCCAGGTCCCGCTCGACCCGGCGATCGCCCGCCGCGAGGCGATGGCGGCGCCCCTCGGCACAGGCTTCTTCATCTCGGCGTTGCTTGCCTTGCGTGTCAGCTTCGGTCTCGCCGCGATGGCGATCGACACGCCTTTCACGCCGCGACAGGCCTGGGCCGCGAGCCGCGGCAACGCCTGGCCGATCATCGGCGTGCTGTTCGTCATCTTCTTCGCCAGCGGCATCGCGACCATCATGGCGGCTCTCGTCCCTCTGTCGCTGGTCCGTGGAATGCTGGACGGCACGGCAGGGGCGGCCATCATTGCCTGGACGGTCGCGACTCTCGTCTCCTACGGCGGCGCCGCCTTGATCGGGACTGCTCAGGCCGTGATTTTCAGGCGCCTTACTGGCTGGCGAAACGGCCTTCCGCTCACACAGCCGTCCTAAAGCAGATCACGCAGCACGCCGATCAGCGGCAGATCGGCCGGCGGCATGGGATAGCGCACGAGTTCAGCGGGCCGCACCCATTTCAGCGTCTGGCGCTCGCGCGGCTGCGGGATGCCGACCCATTTGCGGCATGCAAAAACAGGCATCAGCAGATGGAACTTTTCGTAGCCATGGCTCGCGAAGGCGACAGGTGCCAGGCAGCTCGTCGCCGTCTCGATGCCAAGCTCCTCATGCAGTTCGCGCACCAGGGCTTGCTCGGGCGTCTCGCCGCGATCGACCTTGCCGCCGGGAAATTCCCACAGGCCCGCCATCGTCCTGCCCTCGGGCCGCTGCGCGATCAGCACCCGGCCGTCGGCATCGACCAGCGCGACGGCGGCAACCAGCACGAGCGGGCGATCGCCGAGTGGCGGCGGCCCGCCGGGACAATCCTGGTCGAACGACAGGCTCAAGAACGATAGCTGCCGTTGATATCGATGTAGCCGTGTGTCAGGTCGCAGGTCCACACGGTCGCCCGGCCGCGGCCGATGCCGAGATCGATGTCGATCACGATGTCCGTCCCCTTGATGTGCTTCGCGACCGGCGTCTCGTCGTAGTTCGGCACGACTTGGCCGCCTTCGGTGATCTTCACGCCGCCGATCGAGATCTTGAGCTTGTCGCGATCAGCGCGCTCGCCGGACTTTCCCACCGCCATGACGATACGGCCCCAGTTTGCGTCCTCGCCGGCGATCGCGGTCTTGACGAGCGGAGAGTTGGCAACCGCGAGCCCGATCTTGCGCGCGGCGCCGTTGGAGGAAGCGCCACCGATATTGATGGTCACGAACTTGCTCGCCCCTTCGCCGTCGCGGGCCAGAAGCTGCGCCAGATCGATCAGCACCTCGTCCAGTGCCCGCTTGAAGTCGACCAGCACCGGATCGTCGGCCTCCTCGATCGGCGCATGACGGGCCGCGCCGGTCGCCGCCAGCAGGAGCGTGTCGCTCGTCGAGGTATCGCCGTCGACAGTCACGCAGTTCAGAGACTTGTCGGCCGAGTCGGACAGAAGCTTCTGCAGGACGACGCCCGGCACCTTAGCGTCGGTGAACACGAAGCTCAGCATGGTCGCCATGTCGGGCGCGATCATGCCCGAGCCCTTGAGAAATCCGTTCAACGTCACCGTCCGTTCACCGATCTTGGCCTGGCGCGTGGCGAGTTTGGGGAAGGTGTCCGTCGTCATGATGGCTGCCGCCGCAGCCGACCAGTTGTCCTCCCGCGCGCCCTTGACCAAGGTCGGAACGATCGCGGCGATCTTCTCCCAGTCGAGGGGCTGGCCGATGACGCCTGTCGAGGCCATGAAGACTTCATTGCGCGGACAGCCGAGCGCCTGTGCGACCGCGCGCGTGCTCTCCTCGACGGCCTTGTCGCCCAGTTTGCCCGTGAAGGCGTTGGCGTTGCCGGCATTCACCAGGATCGCCCGGATCCTCCCGCGCCCGAGGTTCTTTCGACACCAGTCGACCGGCGCCGAGGAAGTTTTCGACCGCGTGAGGACGCCTGCGACGGTTGCGCCCGCCGGCAGCACGGCGAGCATGACGTCATTGCGACCGGCATATCGCACGCCCGATGCCGCCACTGCGAGCTTTACTCCCGCGATCCGCGGCAGCACCGGCGTCGTCTTGGGCGCGAGCGGCGATACGGCGTGCTTTTCGGCCATGGAAGTCCCTCTCAGCGGCCGGGCGATACGCCGAGCGGCCGAAAGACGGGAGCCTACACCAGAAACGCCGAAAAACGGGAATTTCTACTTGGCGGGAGTGCCCGGCGTTTCCGGCTTCGCTGGAGCAACGCCTGGCGCGGCAGGCGAGGCCGCGCTGCCGTCGATGTTGAACTTCTCGATCTTGGCCTCGGCGCGAAGCTGGTTCAGCATCGCTGTCACTGTCTGGCGCGCCAGGTCCTGGCGAATCTGGTCGGACAACTCGTCGAACGAAGGCGGCGCGGCCTTGCGCCGATCCTCGACCTGGATCACGTGGTAGCCAAACTGGGTCTTGATCGGGGTGTCGGTAAGCGCGCCCTTCTTCAACGCGAAGGCGGCGTCGGCGAACTCCTTCACCATGTCGGTCTTCTTGAACCAACCCAGATCCCCGCCCTCGGCACCGGATGCCTTGTCGGTCGACTTCTCCTTGGCGAGTTTGTCGAACGGCGTCCCTTTCTTGAGATCGGCGATGATCGCCTTGGCCTCGGGCTCGGTCGCCACCAGGATGTGCCGCGCATGCACCTCCTCCTCGGCGGGCAGGTTCTTCAGCTTCTCGTCGTAGGCCTGCTTCATCTTCTCGGGCGTCACCTTCTCGGCGATCTGCTTCTGCAGCCAGAAGTCCTGGACCACCTGGTCCTCGACGAAGGCCATGCGCTTCTTGAAGGCAGGATCGTCGGTGACCTTGTTCTTGCGCCCGTCCTGCTCGACCAGCTTGCTGTCGACCATGCGGTCGAGCAACGCCGGGAAAACGGTGGCCAGCGGCACGTTGCGGTACTGTTGTGGCAGCGACTGCTGGGCGACCTGCAGCTCAGAGAGATGGATTTGCTGGCCGTTCACAGTGGCGACCACCGGATCTTTCGGCGATTCGGCGGGCTTGGCCGTGGGCTGCGGGGCCGGCTTGGCAGCCGGCGCCTTCGTGGCGGGCTGCTGGGCGGCGGCAACGCCGGCCATGCCTGCCGTGGCAAAACATGCGAGGGCGGCACGCAGGAGGCGCAGGCGAAGACTCATGGATGGCTCCAGAAGTGAGGGAAGAGAAGGACGTGGAAGAAGTGGGGACGCGCGGCGGCCGGCGGCCTCCGTTTACACAGGGCGGCTCGCCTCAAGCAAGCGCCCGGACCAACGGCAGCATCTTTTCCTCGCCGCCAATTACGGCACTTTTCCGTGATCCGGTGCGGCTTGCCGAAGCGACCGGCGGCGCTTGCGTTGACACTCCATCACACGCTCTCTATCTGTGATAGGCAGGGCGGGCCGGGTGCCCGCCTAAGTCTTTAGAATATCGAGGATTTCATGCTTGGAGCGCTTGCCCGGAGCTTGTTCGGGACGGCCAATGACCGCGTCGTCAAGGGCTTTGACAAGCCTGTAACCAAGATCAATGCGCTCGAGCCCGAATTCAGCACGCTCTCCGACGAGCAGTTGCGCGCCAAAACGATCGCGTTCCGCGAGCGGCTGGCCACAGGCGAGACCCTGGACGATCTTCTGATCGAGGCCTTCGCCACCGTGCGTGAAGCCGCCAAGCGTGCCCTCGGCCAGCGGCCGTTCGATGTCCAGCTCAAGGGCGGCATGGTCCTCCATTCCGGCAAGATCGCGGAGATGAAGACCGGCGAAGGCAAGACGCTGGTCGCGACGCTACCCGTTTATCTCAATGCCCTCGAGGGCAAGGGCGTCCATGTCGTGACGGTCAACGACTATCTGGCACGCCGCGATGCCGAGTGGATGGGCAGGATCTACAGCTTCCTCGGGCTGACGGTCGGCGTGATCGTGCACAACCTCGGCGACGAGCAGCGCAAGGCCGCCTACGCCTGCGACATCACCTACGGCACCAACAACGAGATCGGTTTCGACTATCTGCGCGACAACATGAAGTTCCGTCGCGACGAAATGGTCCAGCGGCCGTTCAATTTCGCGATCGTCGACGAGGTCGACTCGATCCTGATCGACGAGGCGCGCACGCCGCTCATCATCTCCGGACCGGCCGAGGATTCCTCCGAACTCTACCGACGGGCCGATGCGGTGATCCCGCGGCTGAAGCCCGACGCCTACGAGAAGGACGAAAAGAACCGGCAGGTGACTTTCACCGAAGGCGGTATCGAGGCGGTCGAGGAGATCCTGCGCGCCGATGGCCTGTTGCCCGAGGGCCAGAGCCTCTACGCGCCTTCGCAGATCACCCTTCTGCACCACATCACGCAGGCGCTGCGGGCCCACAAGCTCTTCACGCGCGATGTCGACTACATCGTCAAGGACGGCCAGGTCGTCATCATCGACGAATTCACCGGCCGCATGATGGCGGGCCGTCGCTATTCCGAAGGCCTGCATCAGGCCCTCGAGGCCAAGGAGAAGGTCGAGATCCAGCGCGAGAACCAGACGCTGGCCTCGATCACGTTCCAGAACCTGTTCCGCATGTATCCCAAACTCGCCGGTATGACCGGCACAGCAATGACGGAGGCCGCCGAGTTTGCCGAGATCTACCGGCTTGAAGTGGTCGAGATCCCCACCAATGTGGCCGTCGCGCGCAAGGATCAGGACGACGAGATCTATCGCACCTTCGCCGACAAGACGCGCGCCATCGTCAAGCTGATCGGCGAGTGCCGCGCCCGCAACCAACCGGTCCTGGTCGGCACGGTGTCGATCGAGAAGTCGGAGGGGCTCTCCGACGAACTGAAGAAAGCCAAGATCCCGCACAACGTGCTGAATGCACGCTATCACGAGCAGGAAGCGGAGATCGTGGCCCAGGCGGGTCGTCCGGGAGCGATCACGATCGCCACCAACATGGCCGGCCGCGGCACCGACATCCAGCTCGGCGGCAATGCCGACATGCTTTTGCGCCAGGCCGAGACGGAGATCGCGACCCGCGTTCCCGACGAGGCCGAACGCACTGCCGAGCTGGAGAAGGTCGCGGCGCAGATCAAGGCCGACGTCGAGCGCAATCGCGAGATCGTGCGGTCGGCGGGCGGCCTCTACGTGGTCGGCACCGAGCGCCACGAAAGCCGCCGCATCGACAACCAGCTGCGCGGCCGCTCCGGCCGCCAGGGCGATCCGGGCGGCTCGAAGTTCTTCCTGTCGCTGGAAGACGACCTGATGCGCATCTTCGGTGGCAACAAGGTTCTGGACTGGGTGCAGAAGAAGGGCATGGGTGACGACGAGGCGCTGACCCACCGCTGGCTCAACAAGGCATTGGAAACCGCGCAAGGCAAGGTCGAGGCGCGCAATTTCGAGATCCGCAAGAACCTCCTGCGCTTCGACGATGTGATGAACAGCCAGCGCAAGGAGATCTACAAGGAGCGGCTCGAACTGATGGCCACCGAGGATGTCTCCGACGTCGTGGTCGGCATGCGACGCGACGTCGTCGACGCCATGGTGTCGCGCGCCATCCCCGAGGATGCCTATGCCGAACAGTGGAAGACCGCCGAGCTCAAGGAGGACGTGCAGCGCGTGTTCGGGCTCGACCTGCCGATCGATGTCTGGGCGAAGGAAGAAGGCATCGCCGAGGAACAGATCAAGACGCGCCTGAACGAGGCGGTCGACCGGCTGTTCGCCCAGAAGGTGGCGCAGTACGGGCCGGAAGTGTGGCGTCAGGTGGAAAAGAGCGTGCTGATGCAGCTTTTCGACCAGGCATGGAAGGAGCACCTGCTGCATCTCGACCACCTGCGGCAAGGCATCGGCCTGCGCGCCTACGGCCAGAAGGATCCGTTGAACGAATACAAGCGCGAGGCATTCAATCTCTTCAGCGACCTGCTGACCGGTCTGCGCGAATCGGTCGTGAACGTGCTCGCGAACCTGCAGCTCCGCATGGAGCCGCCGCCGATGCCTGAGCCGGTGCAGATGCGAGAGGTCCACGAGGATCCCGCGCTTGCCTCGGCGATGGCCGGCGACCCCGGCTTCGACGCGGCCGGCCCCCCGGGCGGCGGCGTGGCGACGCTTGCGCGCCCGGCCTCGAAGCAGACGGTCGATCCGAACAATCCCTCGACCTGGGGCAAGGTCGCACGCAACGCGCCGTGCCCGTGCGGGTCGGGCCGGAAGTTCAAGCACTGCCACGGGCGGGTATAAAAGTCTTATTTTATTGGACTTTTTGTGAGTGTAAACTGTTAGGCACTTGTTAGGCACGAGCTGATTGTGGCTGGTTCCTAGGCAAAACCTGCTCAGGCAAAGCGATGGCCGACTTCCCCTACGATCGCAACCATCAGTCAGCAGCGGTGGCTAGGATTACTTCCGCTTCTTGTGCGTCACCGGCTTGAACTTGGCGGGATAGGCCCGCCGAAGGCGTTCACTGTCGGTGCCGTCGATGATGCCGTAGCGGATGAGCTTACCAGTGCTCACGGATTTCGCGACGGCAAGAGAGCGCATCATCTCGGGAACGCTCGGCTTGATTTCACGCCAGTGCTGCACGAGGAACACGTCGGCGTCTTGGCGGAATAGGCGACTGAGCTGGTCACCGTTTTTGCCCATCCGCCCCGGCACGAGCGCGCCGGGCTCTCCTGGTCCTTTAAAGGCAAAGGCACCTGCATGGCGCTTGCCGTTGATGCGTAGCCTTCCGCTATAAAGGTCACTGTCCTCGCCGCCCCAGTCCTTGAAGGCGCCGGGCTCGCCTAGAATCTTCTGCACACCGACCTTGATTCCTTCCTCGCTGACCGTCTTCGGCAGCGATGGTGAATTTTTGATCTTCCGGACGAGCCTAAAGGACTCGATATCGTCGACCGTGATGCGCGTTACCTGCGCGCCAGTCGACGGGACCTTCACGAACTTCGGCAGCACGACAGCGGTTTTCCGCTTGGTTGGCAACTTCGCGATCTTGGCAGGGTTACCCGCAAGGCTCAGGATTTGAGCGCGGTGTGCGAAGATGGCGTCAATTCGCTGATAAGCGGTGTCGCCGTCCTTTTTCGCCTGCTTCACCGCGCCCTTCAGCACGAGATGCCGACCGGCCTGCAGTACTTGCATTCGCGAGAGACCCGTCCGTTCGGCGATCTGGCCGACCGTCTTTGTCAGCGACTTGTGGTGATAGACCGCTTCGAAAACCTGGCGCCGGACCTTCGACTTCCCGACAGCATTCGCCACCGCCTCGATCTGTTCGTTGACGTTCGAAAGGTTGTCTGAGACTTCGATTGCGTTCGCCATCTTTCAGCCGCCCGATCAGGCGCCCTTCGCGCTGCCGGGCCGGTAGCCCTTGATCAACCCATTGGCCGATCCGGTCGAGATGCGGAGGAGCTTCCCGATGCCGGCGTGGCTTACACCTCCTTTGGCTAGCTCGATCGCCACCAGCTGCGAAAGAAGCGTCAGAGCACGGTCGAGCTTTTCCTCAACAGATTTCATGTCGGCCTTGCGTTTCATGCTTCCCTACCTTCCTAGAAATGCGGAGCGTCGGATGCGCTATTTTCGCCGCGTCGGCGTGAGCAGTGTCCGGACGCTGGTGACTGGCGAGCCGACGATGGCGGCAATGTCTTTCGCATCGAGGCCCATTTCGGCGAGGAAATGGATGATCTCGCCCGCTCCGGTGTTGCGCTTACTTTTTGCAAACCCCTTCTGACCGGTCATTTGCTTCAGGGTCAACGCGATCAGCACGTTTAGTTTGGCAGAGATGTCGGCCGGCAGGTTTCTCGCTACGTCAGTCATTGGTTTGATCCCCTTCAGCATCTGGCCGACGGTAGCCTTGGCGAGATGGACATGCTTGCCGATGGCCTGATGTGCCACCTTCTTCTCGGCTAGCTGCAGTACGATCAGGTGCTTCAGCAGGTCTATGATTGTGTCGAGCTTCTGCTCGAGCCGGTCAGTAGGATCCGTCACCGGCCGCATTAGTCTTTCGCCCTTTTTACGAGCTTCGCGATCCGGGCGACGCGGTTGGCATCAACTCCCGCGATCTGGCGGATTTCACGTTGACCGACGCCGCCCAGCGCGAGCTGGACAATCATCAGGTCGCGCAGCAGGTCCTCGACGGACTCCGCTTTGTAGTTCTTGCCTGCCATTTACTTCTTTCCCTTCTGCCTCCTAATCCCCGTCAGCTCCTTGTTAATATGCGTCCCGCTTTTGCCCAGGACGGTGGCAATGTCCTTAGGACGCATACCGGCATCGCTAAGAATTTCGATCTGCTGCTTAAGGGACATGGGGTTGTCTCCACCCCTTATCAGGATCGCCACTATTACCCGGAGAAGCTGATTTGTTGATTCGAGGTCAATTTTATCCACTGTTTCATCGCCTTTTAAGTTAGACGCTGCTCTCAACTAAAGAGCGATAAGTAATAAGGAGTATCTGTAGACCATTATTCTGGCGTTATATCAGTAAGTTACAGACATCTCTCCATTACCATTCGCCCATATATGGTTTATGCGTGCATATTCAAGGGGGCATTCAACTTACTCTCGGACCTCCGCGGCCGATCCGTCGCGTTTTTCATTTGAAAAACGGTGCGCTGTCGGTTGTGCGGCACCGGCGCGCGTACTTTTTGGTCCAAAAAAAGACAGACTTCGCCGCTTCTCACGGTTCGGTCGTCCGGCAGTAAGCGGCCAAACGTGCTGAGATCAGCTCGCCTTGCTATACTGCCAAATCATCCCTTTGGGCTGTTGAGTGGTTAGGCAGATGTTTGGCACTGTCTTTTTTGAGGCGAAAAGTTCAACAGAAGCTGGCGCTTTTGCATGGACTTGGCAGTTCAAGCACTGCCACGGACGGGTCTGACCGCCGTTTCCCGTCCGCGATGAGCGCTTCGTGCGCCCTGGTAGTGGTGCGGCCAGCTGCGAACCTTTTGGCCATTCGTACGTTAGAGAACGCGTATTGGCGAGAGTAGGACCTATGGCGATGAGCGGTGCACTACAGGATCTGGCGCTCGAGATGTGCACTTCCCTTTTTCACCAGACCGATGGCAAGCCACGTCCCGTCGACCTGGGTCCACGACTGGTCATGGAATGGGTTGCCCTCGAGAGCTCTGCGGAGGCCAACGCGGTGCTGGACTGCGCAATCGAGATGGGATGGCTGCGCGAAATGCCCGACGGCTTCGCCCTGAGTGCCAGCGGCATCTACGTCATCAAGCGCCGCCTCGGCTTCACGACCTAGCGATCGCCGGCCAAGGTCATTGCAATTCCGAAATCCGTGCGGCGCAACGGCACCAGGATGGGCATCGGCGCCCCGCCGTTCGGCCGGCGGCGAACCTTCCCAGTGACGCTGACGCAAGGATTCTGACTCAAAACAGACAAGATTCCCAAGCGCAGGACATGATAAGCCAGCGCTCATGGACACCATTGCTGTGCCTTTTGTCGTGCCGCTCGAAGGTGGCTCCAATTTCCGTGACCTCGGCGGCTATCGCACCGCCGACGGCCGCACCGTGCGGCGTGGAGCGGTGTTCCGTTCGGCCCATCTCGGCGCCCTGACCGATGCCGACCGCGCGTCGCTCGGCAAGCTCGGCGTGCGTACCATCGTCGATCTACGCGGTGTCGAAGAGGCCGCTGAGACGCCGCATCGCATCGATGGTATCGAATGCCGCGTCGTCGGCGCCCACATCGAGCCCGGCATTGGCGATAGGATCCGGCGCGCCATCGCCGACGGCAGCGCCTCGCCTTCCCTCATGATGCAGTATCTCACCGATCACTATCGGGACTATCCGCGCCGCTGTACGCCCGGCTTTCGCACTCTCTTCGCGACGCTGAGCGACGGCCGTTGCCGACCGCTGGTCTTCCATTGCACTGCGGGCAAGGACCGCACCGGTTTTGCATCGGCGCTCTTGCTGTCCCTGCTCGGGGTGCCGTGGGATACCGTGGTCGAGGATTATCTGCGCACCAACGCATTGTGGATTGGGCATCTTGGCCGCTATCCGGAACTCGACATCGACACCCGGGCTGCCATCATCGAGGCGCGGCGGCCCTATCTCGAGGCGGCTTTCGAGGTCGTACGCGCAGATTTCAGCAGCCCGGAAGCGTTTGCCGAAAAGGCGCTCGGTCTCGATTCGGCCGCTCGCCAGCGCTTGAAGGCCGAATTGCTGGAGGATTGACTCAACCAACCGCTATGATGGCGCCATGGCGGATGCCCACTACGACACGCCCGAGCCGTTCAAGGTCGATATTCCCGAGCGCGCGCTGATCGATCTCGACGAGCGGCTGCGGCGCTGGCGGCCTGCGACCGCAATCGCCGACGGGGGAAGCTGGTCGTCCGGCACCGATCCCGAATTCCTGGCAGCGCTCGTCGATCATTGGCGTCATGGCTACGAGTGGCAGCGGTGCCAGGAAGCGATCAACCGCTGGCCCAACTACCTGGTCGATATCGGCCGGCAGCGGCTGCATTTCATCCGCGAGCCCGGGACGGAGGTCGAGGGTGCGCCGCGACCGATGCCCCTCGTGATCACGCACGGCTGGCCGGGCTCGATCGTCGAATTCCTGCACGTCATCGATTTCCTCGCCCATCCCGAGCGGCATGACGGCGATCCGCTCGATGCCTTCGACGTGATCGTGCCGTCGCTGCCGGGCTACGGCTTCTCCGGACCGCCTGTCCGCGAGGACGGCAGCACGGGGCCGGTCGGACCGCGCGCGATCGCGGCCCTGTGGCACCAGCTCGTGCACGACAAGCTGAACTATCGCCGGCCCTATGGAGCGCAGGGCGGCGATTGGGGCGCCGTCGTCTCCTCCTGGCTCGCCTTCGACCATCCGCTGAAAGAGGAGAAGGACGACTGGAAGTCGGGCGTTGTCGGACTGCATCTGAATATGATGGGGCTGCGGCCGGGCATCGATCTCAAGTCGGCTGAACTCAGCGCGGCGGAGAAGACTTGGCTCGAGACGATGCGCGCCGGGCTCGACGACAAGACCGCCTATCAGCGCATCCAGGCCACACGGCCGCAGACGCTCGGCGTCGCACTCACGGACTCTCCCGTGGGCCTTGCTGCCTGGATGGCTGAAAAATTCCGTGACTGGAGCGATTGCCAAGGCGATCTGACCAGCCGCTTCTCGATGGATCTCCTGCTCGACAACATCATGGTCTACTGGCTCACCGGCACGGCGGGGAGCGCGACATGGCTCTATCGCGGCGCTGCCCAACAAAAGCCGCGCGGCCTTCCGCCGGGCCGGCGTGTCGAGACGCCGACGGGGTTTGCCGCCTTCCCGGCCGATCTCGCGCCGGCGCCGCCCAGGGAGTGGATCGAGCGCGCCTACAATCTGAAGCGGCATACAAACATGCCCAAAGGCGGCCACTTCGCTGCGCTCGAGGAACCCGGCCTGCTAATCGAAGATATCCGCGCCTTCTTTCGCCCGCTGCGCTTCGGCGCAGCGAACGACTAGGCCAGCGTCGCCGTCGCCTGGGCCGCGATCGTGCCCTGCGGTGTTACGGTCCAGAGCTCGGCGCCTTTGCCGTCCGACGTCGGCCGACCGATCACCTCGAACGGTGCCGTATCGAACAGCGGCGCGCGCGCACGCACCGCCAGCGCCTTGATTTCACGTCCCGGCATCGAATCGCGCAACAGGTCGAAGATGCACTGCTGCGCAAATGGCCCGTGGACCACGAGGCCAGGATAACCTTCGGTCTCCACGCAATAGGTCCGGTCGTAGTGGATGCGGTGTGGGTTGAAGGTGATCGCCGAGTAGCGGAACAGCATCACGGGATCGGGCTTGATGGTGCGCCGCCAGGAGACGTCCCTGGGCGCGGCGTCCCGCACCGGCACGCCGCTCTTCTGCCCCGCCTTCACCTCCTCGCGGAAGACAGTGTTGGCGGCCTCGGTCAAGGCGAGCCCGCGCGGCGTGAAAATACGGCGCGTCTGGGTCGTGACGATCAGGCTGCCCGTGCTGCCCTGGCGCAGCTGAATGTCGGTGAACTCGAGCTCGCGGCGCAGCTTGTCGCCGACGCGGATGTCACCATCGAAGGTGAAGGTCGACCCCGCATACATGCGGCGCGGCATCGGGATCCTGGGCAGCACGCCGCCCTCGGCGGCAGCGCCGTCCTGGCCTAGCTGAGCTCGGCGGGCATAGGAATGCAGGAAGCAGAGATGCCATCCCGGCGCGATCGGCTCGCCCGGCTTCGGCACCTTGTCCTGACGATCGAACGTGGCGACCATCGCCTTGAGCGGCGCCTCGGTGACGACGTCCTCGTCCTCGAGCTTGCGGCCGAGCTGCTTCTTCAGAGGCTCGATATCGATCGTCATCGCCTTCTCTTCTCCGCGACATTCCGCCGGGCCATCGCAAGGGCGCTGCGCGCCGTCGCCGTGTCGGCAGTCGACAGCTTCAGATTGGTCGAGCCCTGCCGGCCCCAGGCCCCGTTGACCGGGCGGAAGACGGCAGGTTCGACCTCGCACAACATGCGCTGCTGGTCCGGCGTGAGCTTGACCATAGCCCATTCGTTGTCGGGGTAGCCCAGAGTGGCAAAAACCTTGCCCGCAGCCCGAAAGTCGGCATGGCCGCCATGCGCGCCCTCGGACGCACCTTGGAGCGAAAGGGCAAGCCTGCGGAAGGCAGCCGGCGTCATTCCGCCGCCACCGCCAGCCCCATCTGCTCGCAAGTTGGCGCGACGTCGGAAACGGTGGCGCGGCGCATGTCGCGCTTGTAGCGCTGATCGTCGAATTCCATGCCGCGATGCATGGTGCAGCGATCGTCCCAGATCACAAGGTCACTCACCCGCCAGCGATGGCTGTAGACGAACTGCCGCTGCGTGGCATGCTCGATCAGCTCCTTCAGCAGCGCCTCGGCTTCCGCTTGCGGCATGCCGCGGATCGTGCCGGCATGGCTCGCGAGATAGAGGCTCATGCGGCCGCTGTCGGGCAGGCGGCGCGCCAGCACCTGGGGCACCGGCGCAAAAGCGCGGCGCTCGTCCTCGTCGAAATCGGCAAAGCCGAGCTTGGCGCGCGAGGTCATGATCGAATGCTCGGCGATGCGGCCCGTTATGCGTCGTTTCGTCGGCTCGGGCAGGGCATCGTAGGCGGCGCGCAGATCGGCGAATTCGGTCTGGCCGCCGATCGGCGGAATCGAACGGGCATGCAGCATGGAGCAATAGGCCGGCACGCGCTTGAACGACGAATCGGTGTGCCACAGGCGATTGCCGAGATTGTAGAGACGCTGACGGTCGCTGCTTGTGAGGATCCTGTCGTCGGCGTCGAGATTGCCGACATCCGCCAGGTTCTCATGCAGGCGAAGCTTGTGATCCTTGCGCTGCTTGAACACCGTCGTCTCGAGCGGGCCGAAGTTGCGCGCAAATGCGAGCTGGCTTTCGTCGTCGAAGGTCTGATCCGGAAAGACCAGCACCGCATACCGCGTGAAGGCCGAGCGGATCTCGGCCAGGTTCTCGACGGACAGCGGCTTGCCGAGATCGACGTCGCCGACTTCGGCTGCAAAGCCTGATGTGATCGGCTGCACGGTGATCATGCTCTTCCTCCCGATCCTGTGTTCGGACCCGATTGGACCACCGAAGAGGCGTAACAGCAATCAGGTTCCGGCGCCTTTGCCGCGGAGAGATTTTGAAATGCGATTTCTGATCGTCATCCACCCGCATGGACGCTCTGTAACGCGCCATCACGAAGTGATTTCGCTATAGTGAGGCATGATCGAGAAGCAGGAAGTCCAGGAACTCTTCCCGACGGCCATCTGGATCGTCGATCTGAAACCCGCCGAGGCCGCGCCGTTCAACAGCAAGCTCAAGGCCGAGATCGAGAAGATCATCTCGCCGCGACCGAAGGTGCCGGCGGGCAGCAACTGGCAGACGCCGCAGGACCTGCACACGCGCCCCGCCTTCGCCGACTTCGTGAAGCTGGTCGAGACGGCGGCGCGCGGTGTGGCTCGCTTCCTGCAGGTCGATCAGCATCCCATGACCATCACCGGCTGCTGGGCAAACATCAATCCTCCGGGTGCCTACCATCCGACGCACAATCATCCGAACAACTATCTGAGCGGCGTCTACTACGTGGCGGTACCGGAATCGGGCTCGCACATCGTTTTCCAGGATCCGCGTCCCTCGATGATCATGCCGCGGCCGCGGCAGTTCACGCGTCTAACCGCCAATGCCGCGGACGCCGAGAGCAAGCCGGGCCGGCTGTTGATCTTTCCGGCATGGCTGAGACACAGCGTGCCTGCCAATGACGGCCAGACGGAGCGCATCAGCGTCTCGTTCAACCTGATGTTCAAGCAGTTTGCCGAGACTCTCGCCGCCCCGATGTGGGATCCAACGGCCGGCACGAAAAAAGACTAGGGCGGCGCGAGATCGAACTCTTCCGCCAGCAGTTGATAGGAGCGTTTGCGCTTCTCGAAGGCGTAGCAGATGGTCACGGCCATGACCTCATCGACCTGATGCCTGGCGGCATGCTCCTCGAGTCCCATGCGCACGGTCTTGCGCGATCCGACGATCGAACGTCGCCTGAGCTTCGGGAGCCATCGCTCTGCCTCCGGTGCCTTGGCTTCGACCAGCGCTTCCTCGACCGACGGCACGGGCCCCGCCTCGCCGCGTGAAAGCAGGCGCATTGCCCACACTTCGCGGCTGGTAGCCAGAAGATTGGCCTCCTCGTCGGTGTCCGCGCAAAGAACCGTGACGGCCATCATCGCCACCGGCTCGGCATGGAGCGCCGATGGCCTGAAACGGGCGCGATAGGCGCGTGTCGCCACATCGCCGCCGTCGGGATTGATGAAATGAGCGAAGCAGAAAGGCAGGCCGAAATGCGCGGCCAGCGCCGCGCTTTCGTCGCTCGACCCCAGCAGCCACACGTCGGGGGCCGTCGGACCCGTCGGCTGGGCCGTCACACCACGACCGAGGTGGCTGTCCGGCAAGGCGTCATGCAACCAGGCCACCAGATCGCGCACCTGATAGGGATAACTCTCCGGTCTTGCCCAATTTGATCTTCCGTCGGCCAGGACACGCATGGTGCGCTGGTCGCTGCCCGGCGCGCGACCGATGCCGAGGTCGATGCGGCCCGGAAAAAGCGTCTCCAGCATGCGGAAATTCTCGGCCACCTTGAATGCGCTGTAGTGTGGCAGCATCACCCCGCCCGACCCGATGCGCATGTGGCTGGTCAGCGCCGCAACGCGCGTCATCAGCACCTCGGGTGCCGAACCGGCCAAGGCCGCGCTGCTGTGATGCTCGGCAAGCCAGTAGCGATGGTAGCCGAACTGATCGCAGAGCTTTGCCAGCTCGAGGGTCTCGGCCACTGCCTGTGCCGCCGTGCCGCCTTTGCGGACGGGAGACTGATCGAGAACGCTGAGACGCAGAGTCACTTTCCTCCCCAGTCGCCGGGGGAGGCGCTCACAGTCCCTTCTTGCCCATGGCGAGGAACTTGTCCTGGCGCTGCCGTCGCAGCGTATCGCGATCGAGCTGCGAGAGCTCGGCCAGCGCGCCGGACACGGCCTTGCCGACCGCATCGATCGCCTCGTCGGGAGCGCGATGAGCACCGCCCATCGGTTCGGGAATGACCTCGTCGATGACGTCGAGCTTCTTGAGATCGGCCGCTGTCATCTTCATTGCCTCGGCCGCGTCCTGGGCATTGGCGTTGGAGCGCCACAGGATCGAGGCGCAGCCCTCGGGCGTGATCACCGAATAGACCGAATTCTCCAGCATATAGACCCGGTCTGCCGAGGCGATCGCGAGCGCCCCGCCCGAACCGCCCTCGCCGATCACGACGCTGACCAGTGGCACTCCGATCGCGAGGCAGGTATCGATCGATGCCGCGATGGCCTCGGCCTGGCCACGCGCCTCGGCGTCCAAACCGGGATAGGCGCCGGGCGTGTCAACGAAAGTGAGCACCGGCAGGTTGAAGCGATCGGCCAGCCGCATCAGCCGTTGCGCCTTGCGGTAGCCCTCCGGCCGCGCCATGCCGAAATTGTGCTTGAGTCGCGACTCGGTGTCGTCGCCCTTCTCCTGGCCCAGCACTACCAGGCTGCGGCCCTCGAGCCGGCCCATGCCGCCGACGATGGCAGCGTCCTCGCCGAAAACGCGATCGCCGGCGAGCGGCGTGTAGTCGGTGACCAACCGATCGATGTAGCGCTGGGCATGCGGGCGCTCGGCGTGACGGGCGACCTGGACGCGCTGCCATGGCGTGAGCCGGGCATAGGTCGCGCGCAGCAGCTTCTGCACCTTGTCCTGCAGGCGCATGACCTCGTCGGCGATGTCCACGTCGGCAGAGTTGGGCAGGTGCCTGAGCTCGGCAATCTTGCTTTCGAGCTCCGCGATCGGCTTCTCGAATTCGAGATACGTCGTCATCGCGATGAGGTGTCGCCCGGCGTCCGAGTCCTGTCAACCGCCCGGCGCCGGCGCCGCGCCAGCGGATGTTTCTCCTGCACCAGCGCGCGCAGCTTCTCGTCGAGGACGTGCGTGTAGATCTGTGTCGTGGCGATGTCGGCGTGGCCCAACATCAACTGCACGCTGCGCAGATCGGCGCCGCCTTCGAGCAGGTGACTGGCGAAGGCATGACGCAGCACATGCGGCGAGATGCGCGCCGGATCGATGCCGGCCTCCAGCGCCGCTTCCTTGAGAAGCTGCGCGAAGCGCTGGCGTGTCAGATGGCCCGCCCGGCCGCGTGAGGGAAACAGATAGCGCGAGGTCTCGCCGTCACCCAGCAGACCGGCGCGGATATGCAGCCATGCCGCAATCGCCCTTCGCGCGGGATCGGAAAGCGGCACCAGCCGCTCCTTGTCACCCTTGCCGCGCACCACCAGCATCGTCGGGTCGCGCTCGACTGCCGCGAGCGGCAAAGTCACCAGCTCGGTAACGCGCAAGCCGGCGGCATAGAGAATCTCGAGCAGCGTCGCCATGCGGCCGCCATCGCCAGCCTCCTTGCCTTGCGTCGCCTCGATCAGGCAGTCGACCTCGGCGCGCGACAGCACCTTGGGCAGAGGCCGGCCGAGCCGCGGTGAATCGAGGGCGCTCGAGGGATCGTCCTCGCGCAGGCGTTCCACCAACAGAAAGCGGAAGAGCTGGCGGATCACGGACAGACGCCGCGCGACCGTTCGCGCAGTCATGCCGACGTAGTCGAGCGACTTCAGGTAGGCGCGCAGCGCCGCTTCATCGACGGTTCGGGGCTTCTGCTTGCGGCGGGCGAGAAAGGTTTCGAGATGGGCAAGGTCGCTGCGGTAAGCCGCCTCGGTGTTCCTCGAGGCGCCACGTTCGGCCGCCATCATCTCGATGAAGGCCTCCGCTTCATGCGACAGCGTCGCCGATGGCCTCTTTCTCACGGCGCCTCACAAACCGTGCGCGATCGCCGTCTCGATCGCGAACAGCCGCGCAGCCCTGTCCTCGCCGGCGTCGCGCAGCGCACGCACGATGATCGCGAGCGCCGCGGGATGGAGAGCCGTCAGCGGCGTTTCACCGATTGCACCGCAGGCAAGGAGCGAAGCTTCGGCCCGTCGATGCCCCGCGCCGGCGGCCTGCAGCGCCTGGAGGACCCCTGCCGAGGGCATCACCAGCCCGACACCCGATGGTGGTGTTTCGGGCAGGTCCGTCGAACGCGGTGCAATATCGAAACCGACCCCGCGAAACAGCGCAAGCAGGACGTTGCCGCGCAAGGCAGCCGCGCGGGCATCGTCCTGGCGCACCACCTCGTACCAGCGGTTGATGTCCTCCGGTACCACCTTGGGCGCGCTGTCGATCCCGGCGATCTCGATCAGCGGCATCAGGCGGTCGAGGGCGTTCAGGGCGCGCGCATTGTTGTAGGCGGCCTGCAGGGCAAGTTTTGTCCAGGCCTTGGCGAGTTGCTTGTCGCCCAGCAGCAGGAAGCCGCGAATCGCCTCCTGCGCCAGATCGGCGTAGGCCGGTTTGGCGGGAAGGTTGAGAAGCGCGGCGGCGCTCGCCCGGGCGATCGTCGGAAACAGCGGGCTGCCACGCGTCTCGCCATAGACGGCGCGAACGGCGTCGACGATCTCCTGCGGTTTGGCCGCGTTGCGCGCCGACGCGACCAGCCGTGCCCGGCGCTCCATTGCCGGCGGCAGTGGCGCTCCCTGGCGCAGGGCATCCACATAAAGATCCGCCAGTCGGGTGGCCTCGATGATCGCCAGCGCCTCGCCACGCTCGGCGATGTCGATCCGTGTCGCCATCGGCAAGGCGGGTTGCCCGACCAGCGCGCGGATCAACGGCGGCTGCGTCGTCGAGAGCAGCGATGTCGGCGGCGCCAGATGCGCAAGATAAAGAAGGACCATGGCCGGTCCATCGGCAGGGCCTGGCGGCGCCGCGACGGGCGGTCTGACACCTGCCGCGACTTCGACCAACGCGGCAAGCGACGGGTCGCTGCCGCGCAATGCCGCCGCCGCATGCAGCGCGCCATCGGTGTCGCCTTTGGCCAGCATGCAGGCGACCTGGGCGCGACGGGCGAAGGGCTCCAAAAGCGTGTGACGATCGGCGACCGCACAAGCACCGTCGCGTTCGCCGGCCATCATCATCGCGTTGGTGACGGTGGTGGCCACTGCGGGATCGTCGTAATCGCCGGCGCTGCGCACCATCTCGTTGAGGCTCTCGCCCTCACCCATGGCTGCCAGCCGGTCGACCTTGCGGGCGAAGAGGCTCGGCAAGGGACTGCCATCCGCGGCGGGCGGCGTCAGCAGGCTCACCATGACGTCGAACTGCAGGTCGCGCAAAGCGCGGCTGCGAGGCGCCGCCGGCAGGGCCGAAACCAGTCGTTTGGCAGTGGCCAGGGTCGTACCGGACCAGCTGTCGGCCGGCATGCCGCCTGTCTTCTCGGTCAGGAAGCCGGTAGGACGGTCATCGAGGTTCGGGCCCTGCGCGGAAGCGCCCGCGGCCGCGACAACGAGGCCGGCCGCGACGACGAGGCTAGCGCGCAAAGCGATCACTGGGCACGGTCACCTCGAAGTGCCGCACCGCCGGGCGAGGCTGGAACAGGGCAAGAAGAAGTCCCGCACCGACCAGCACAAGAACGACGACAACGATCACCAACGGCCATACCCGGGAGGGAGGCGCGCGAAAATGACTCTTGGACCGAATGGACCGAATAGGGGGCACAGCGGCGGCAAACTAGCCGTCCGATGCCGGGCCGGCAATCGCTGGTCGCTTGAAACCGCGGCCGGTTTGCGCGACATCCCTGCATGAAGTGATCGACTCCCCTTCTCCAGCCCCGCCTGTATCGCGTACCGTGGCCCTTGTCGGACTGATGGGCGCGGGCAAGACGGCAATCGGCAAGCGGCTTGCCGCACGGTTGGGCCTGCCGTTCATCGATGCGGATGACGAGATCGAGCGCGCGGCCGGCTGCACGGTGGCGGAATTTTTCGAGCGCTACGGCGAGGTGGAGTTTCGCACCGGCGAGCGACGAGTCATCGCGCGCCTGCTGGAGGGACCGCCGCATGTGCTGTCCACAGGCGGCGGCGCCTACATGGACTCCGACACGCGCGCGCTGTTGCGCGCACGAGCGGTCACCGTGTGGCTGCGCGCCGATCTCGAGGTGCTTTTCGAGCGCGTGAAGAAGCGGGCCCACCGGCCGTTGCTGCGGCAGGGCGATCCGCGCGACGTTCTCGCCCGGCTGATGGCCCAGCGTTATCCGGTCTATGCCGAGGCCGATCTGGTCGTCGAGTCGACGGCGCAACCGGCCGAGATCACGACCGAGCAGGTGATCGATGCCCTTCGCCGGCATCTCGCATTCCAGCCCCTGGGGGCGCCGGCATGAATGCTCGATCGTCGGCACCGCGGATGGTGCGCCTCGATCTCGCGGGCCGCGCCTATGACATCGCGATCGGAGCGCAACTCATCGACCGGGTGGGCGAGCTGGCGGCGCCCCTGCTCGCCGCGCCACGCGTTCTCGTGGTCAGCGACCAGACCGTCGCGGCGCTTTACGGCGCTCGCGTTGCAGCCTCCTTCGAGCGGGCCGGTGTCCAGAGTGCAAGCGTCACGGTCCCTGCCGGCGAAGGCACCAAGGATCTCGCCGGCTTTGGCCGCCTTATGAACGACCTTCTCGACCGCCGCCCGGATCGCAGGACCACGCTGGTGGCGCTGGGCGGCGGCGTCGTCGGCGACCTCGCAGGCTTTGCCGCCGCCGTGTTGCTGCGCGGCGTCGATTTCATCCAGGTGCCCACGACGCTGCTGGCACAGGTCGATTCCTCGGTGGGCGGCAAGACGGGCATCAATACCCGTCATGGCAAGAATCTCGTCGGCGCCTTCTATCAACCACGTCTGGTCGTGGCCGACACCGATGTGCTCGACACCCTGCCCCGGCGCGAATTGCTGGCGGGCTATGCGGAAGTGGCGAAGTATGGCCTGATCGACGATCCCTCGTTCTGGGACTGGTGCGAGAAGAATGGCAGTGCCCTGATCGCAGGCGATGGGGTCAGGCGCGCCTACGCCATCGAGCATAGTTGCCGCGCCAAGGCGCGCATCGTCGCCGCCGACGAACGCGAGACGACCGACCTGCGGGCCCTTCTCAATCTCGGCCATACCTTCGGCCACGCGCTGGAGGCCGAAACCGGCTTCGGTCCCGACCTGCTGCACGGCGAGGCGGTGGGTGCGGGCATGGCGATGGCCTTCACTCTGTCGGCCCGGCTCGGCCTCTGTCCCGCGCCCGACGCCGAGCGTGTACGCCACCATCTCGGCACGGTCGGCTTGCCGGTGCGGCTGCGCACTATCGGCGGTGACAATCGGAGGCAGTGGAATGCGGCGAGGCTGATCGACCATATGCGCGGCGACAAGAAGGCCGAGGCAGGCCGCCTGACCTTCGTGCTCGTCCGCGGCATAGGCAAGGCGTTCGTCACCCGCGAAGTTGACGAGACGGCGCTGCGAGGCCTGCTCGACGCTGCCATCGCTGCCTGACGTCCCATGGAAAACCTCGAAGTACCGCTGGTCGCCGCGGCCCCGCTGGTTCTGCTTTGCCTCCTGCTCGGCGCCTACCTTTCAGCCGCTGAGACGGCCATCACCGGGGTGTCCCGGCCGCGCATGCATCGACTGGCGCAGCAAGGCAATCGTCGCGCCAAGCTCGTCAATCACTTGCTCGACCGCAAGGACGAGACGGTCAGCGCCGTGCTGCTGGGCAGCAACGTGGTCAACATCTTTTCGGCGTCGCTGAGCACCGCCGTGCTGACGGCCCTGTTCGGGGCGGCGGGCGTCGTCTATGCCACGGTGGCGATCGGCATCATGGTGGTTATCTTCGCCGAGGTCATGCCGAAGACGTGGGCGTTGCTGCGCGCCGACCGCGTGGCCCTCATGTTGGCGCCGTCGATCATCGTCAGCCTGAAGATCCTGGGACCATTCGCGCGCGCGGTATCGTGGATATCGCGGGCCTTCCTGCACTTGCTGGGCGCGCGCACCGACCGCACGCCCGATCCGGAAGAGCACGACGAACTCCTGCGCGGCGCCATCGAGCTTCACGGCATCGATCTCACCGACGCCGACGCGCCGGCCGAGAAAGCCATGTTGCGTTCGGTACTCGATCTCGGCGATCGCACCGTGAGCGACGTCATGGTGCATCGCGGGAGCGTAGCGCTGATCGACGCCGACGAGCCGACCGAGTCGATCGTCACGCAGGTGCTGGCCGCACCCTATACCCGTCTCCCGCTCTATCGAAGCCAGCCGGACAACATCGTGGGCGTTGTCCATGCCAAGGACCTCTTTCGCGCAGTCAACGCGGCCGGCGGACCCGCCACGGTGCGTATCGCCGACGTCATGACGCCGCCCTGGTTCATCCCGGAGTCGACCATTCTGTTCGATCAATTGAATGCCTTCCAGGCCCGGCACGAGCACTTCGCCATCGTGGTCGACGAATATGGCGTGATGCTGGGTATCGTCACCCTCGAGGACATCATCGAGGAGATCGTCGGCGACATCGAGGACGAGCACGACGCCATCAAGCGCGGCGTTATCCGGCGAGAGGACGGCAGCCTGATCTGCCAGGGCAGCGTGCCGATACGCGATCTCAACCGCGAATTCGGCTGGGAGCTGCCCGAGGACGTGGCCACGACCATCGCCGGTCTCGTTCTCTACGAAGCCCGGCGCATTCCCGAGGTCGGCCAGACCTATGCTTTCTACGGCTTCAGATTCGAGATTTTGAAGCGCGAAGGCACCCGCATCGCCGAGTTGCGAATCGTGCCGCCGAACGCCATACAGGCGCCCAACGTCTGAAGACCAGCCGAGAGGATTTGCCATGCCGCTTTCGCCGCCGACCGGGCGACAGCACCTGCATACGCGCCGCGTCACCTGCCAGGGCTTCTTCCGGGAAGACGGCCTGTGGGACATCGAGGGCCGCATTACCGACGAGAAGACCTACGAGCATCCCAATGAATGGCGCGGACCGCTGAGGGCCGGCGATTTCGTGCACGACATGTCGATCCGCCTGACGCTCGACCACAAGTTCACGATCGTCGATATCGAGGCCGTCACCGACAGGTCCCCCTACCAGGTCTGCGGTAACGTCGCGCCCGACTTCAGGAAGCTGATCGGGCTCAGGATCGGCGGCGGCTTCCATCGCGAGGTCCGCGCCCGGCTGGGCGGGGTTCATGGCTGCACCCACATCGTCGAGCTTCTGGGGCCGGTCGCCACGACGGCGTTCCAGACCGTGGCCTCGGGCAAGGCGCGCGAGCTGAACCGTGTCCACCGCGCCAAGAACGGCGCCGCTCCGGCCAGCCGCGCCGCACGGTCGCCACGCAAGCCCTACGTCATCGACACGTGTCATGCCTGGTCATCCGACGGCGAGGTGGTCAAGCGCTGGGCGCCGCATTTCTATACCGGCCCCGATGCCGAGGCCGTACGTGCCGCCGCCGCGGGCAAGGAAATCGAGCTCGACGGTTGATCCGGGAAGCGCCACGGGTAGGCTATGGCTTGCGGTCTTCCTCGGGTGTGAGCGTCGTCAGCGCAAGGGCATGCAGGCCGGCAGCGAGCTCGTCCTTCAACGCCTGATAGACGAGACGCTGGCGCGCAACGCGGGTCTGTCCTTCGAAGGCCGACGATACGATCTCGACGCGGAAGTGGGATTCGCCACCCTCGCGATAGCCGGCATGGCCGCGATGGCGCGACGATTCATCTTCGATGCTGAGCCGCAGCGGCGAGAAACGCTGTCGAAGCTTCTTGTCAATTGCTATTGCCACGTCACCCATCGCTCGCCTCTCTTGCCCGGCCATTCGCTTGAACTCATATTAGCGGAATGCCGCGACGGCGAGCCAAACCTCTGACCGCGACCGAGAGCAACGTCTCCTTCGAGCGAGTTTGCGAAGCGCCCGGCTGCCGGCAGCATGGCGAGTACCGCGCGCCCTTGGCACGCGACCGACTGAACGAATATCGCTGGTTCTGCCTCGAGCATGTGCGCGACTACAACAAGCGGTGGGACTACTTCGCTGGCCTTGACGCCGCCCAGATCGAGCAACATATCAGAGCCGATACGATATGGCGCCGGCCTGTCTGGCCGTTGGGCGGCCGTCGCAGCGGCGGACCGCGAATCCACGATCCGCTCGGCCTCAGCGACGATGCCGGCCTTGCCGAACGGCCGACGCCGCGTCTCGATGGCAGCGAGCAACTGACGCCTGCGGAGCGCGGTGCCATCGAAGTCCTTGAACTTTCATGGCCCTTGACGCTGGCCGACGTGAAATCTCGTTACAAGGAGCTGGTCAAACTGCATCATCCCGATGCCAATGGCGGGGCTCGGGAGGCCGAAGAAAAGCTGAAGGAGATCAACGCGGCCTATTCCACATTGCGGGCATCGGAGCATCTTCCCGCCGATTGACATGGACGCGCGTCTGGCCTGCCAATTGGCCGCTTGCAGCGCACAATAGGGCCTGCGACTATTGGATTTAGGCCCGCAATCTGGCGGGTTTTGCTTTGTTAGGAATTCGTCTGATGGCTTCTACGACGACCGTGGCCCGCCAGAACGTCTCGGGTATGCCGGACATCAAGGTTTCGGCTCGCCAGGTGTTCGGCATCGACACCGACATGGAGGTGCCTGCCTTCAGCAGCATCACCGAGCATGTGCCGGCGGTCGACGACGCCTATCTGTTCGACCACGACACGACGATGGCGATCCTTGCCGGGTTCGCTTTCAACCGACGCGTCATGGTCCAAGGCTACCACGGCACCGGGAAGTCCACCCATATCGAGCAGGTGGCGGCCCGCCTCAACTGGCCGTGCATCCGGGTCAACCTCGACAGCCATATCAGCCGTATCGACCTGATCGGCAAGGACGCGATCGTGCTGCGCGACGGCAAGCAGGTTACCGAGTTCCGCGAGGGAATCCTGCCGTGGGCCCTGCAGAACCCGACGGCCCTGGTGTTCGACGAGTACGATGCCGGCCGCGCCGACGTCATGTTCGTGATCCAGCGCGTGCTCGAGGTCGAGGGCAAGCTGACGCTGCTCGACCAGAACAAGGTGATCCATCCGCATCCGGCCTTCCGGCTGTTCTCGACCGCCAACACGGTCGGCCTCGGCGATACGACCGGTCTCTACCACGGCACGCAACAGATCAACCAGGGCCAGATGGACCGTTGGTCGATCGTCACCACCCTCAACTATCTTCCGCACGACCAGGAAGTGAACATCGTCGCCGCCAAGACGCCGTCCTACGACAGCGAAGACGGCCGCAAGATCATCTCGGCCATGGTGGCGCTCGCCGACCTCACACGGGCGGGCTTCATTGCCGGCGACATCTCGACCGTCATGTCGCCGCGTACCGTGATCACCTGGGCGGAGAATGCGCGCATCTTCAGCGGCGACATAGGCTTCGCGTTCCGCCTCACCTTCCTCAACAAGTGCGACGAGGTCGAGCGCAGCACGCTCGCCGAATACTACCAGCGCTGTTTCGGCAAGGATCTGCCACCGAGCAGCGGCAAGGGCGGCAAGCTGCACTAGGGCGCGCCGATGGCCAAGGACACGACTCCCCTCGAGGAGTTCCGCCGGGTCACTGCCACCACGATGCGGGCGATCTCCCGCCGTGAGGTCAACGTCTCGTTCGTGCCCGACGGCGGTTCGCTGCTGGGCCAGGAGGCGCGCATCACCGTGCCCGCGCGCGACCTTCCGGTGGAGGATGTCAGCCGCGTTCGCGGCGAAGCCGATTCGATGGCGCTGAAGCTGCGCCACCATGATCGCAAGATGCATCTGCGGCGCGTGCCGCGCGGCGAGACTGCCCGGGCGATCTTCGAGGCGGTGGAACAGGTGCGCGTCGAGGCGCTGGGTGCCAAGCGCATGGCCGGCGTCGCCGACAATCTCGCCGCGCTCTGGCGCCAGCGCTCCGACCAGCGCGGCCATGGCCGCATCAAGACCAAGGACGACGCCCCGATCGCCGACGTCATCGGCCTGATCGCGCGGGAACAGCTTCTGGGCGCATCGCCGCCGGAATCGGCGAAGGCGATGGTCGATATGTGGCGGGCCGACGTGGAAGCCGCCGCCGGCCGCGACTTCCAGAAGCTCAAGGACGCGCTCGGCAACCAGGACGCCTTCGCCCGCGCCGCCCGTCAGCTCATCCGCGATCTGAAACTCGGCGACGAATCAGCCGATTTGCAGGACGAAGATCCGGAAGAGTCGCAGGATCAGGAGAACGCCGACGGCCAGTCGAACGAAACCGGCGACGACCAGAGCGATTCGAGCGAAACGCAGGGATATGGCGCACAGGGCGAGGAGACGGAGGATGCCTCCGAGCAGGAAGATGCATCGGAGACCGTCGCCGATCAGGCCCAGACCGAGATGCAGATGGGCTCCGGCGACGAGGAGGAACCGGGCCGCGCCGAGCGCCCTTGGCTGCCGCCCGGCGCTCTCAGCAACGAGCCGCTGGGCCAGCAATATCACCCCTACACGATCAAGTTCGACGAGATCGTCGAGGCCGACCAGCTTTGCGACGCCGAGGAGCTCGGCCGGCTGCGCAACCACCTCGACCAGCAGCTTTCCCATCTGCAGGGCGTGATCGGCAAGCTCGCCAACCGCCTGCAGCGCCGGCTTCTGGCGCAGCAGAACCGCGCTTGGGAGTTCGATCTCGACGAGGGCATGCTCGATGCCGCGCGGCTCACGCGCATCATCACCAATCCGATGCATTCGCTGTCCTACAAGCAGGAAAAGGACACGAACTTCCGCGATACGGTCGTGTCGCTCCTGATCGACAATTCGGGCTCGATGCGCGGCCGACCGATCACCGTGGCCGCCATGAGTGCCGACATCCTTGCCCGCACGCTCGAGCGCTGTGGCGTCAAGGTCGAGATCCTGGGCTTTACGACGCGCGCCTGGAAAGGCGGCCAGAGCCGCGAGCAGTGGCTCGCCGCCGGCAAGCCCGGGAACCCGGGGCGCCTCAACGACCTGCGCCACATCATCTACAAGCCGGCCGATGCGCCGTGGCGCCGCGCGCGCAAGAGCCTCGGCCTGATGCTGCGCGAAGGCATCCTAAAGGAGAATATCGACGGCGAGGCGCTTCTGTGGGCGCACAACCGGCTGCTGCCACGGTCGGAAGAGCGCAAGATCATGATGGTGATCTCCGACGGGGCGCCGGTCGACGACTCGACCCTGTCGGTCAATCCCGGCAACTACCTCGAACGCCACCTGCGTGACGTCATCGACTGGATCGAGACGCGCTCGCCGGTCGAACTGATAGCCATCGGCATCGGCCACGATGTCACGCGCTACTATCGCCGGGCCGTCACTATCGTCGATGCCGATCAGCTCGGCGGCACCATGATGGAGCAGCTCGCCGCCTTGTTCGACGAAGATGACAACAAGGATGTTCGCGCTGCCCGCACCGCCAGGTCCAGCGGAAGGTCCGGCAGTCGCCGCGCGGCCTGATCTTTCGAACCGGCGTTTTCTGCCCGACTTCTTCCGCTTGCTTGTGCTTGCCTGCCTGTTGCTCGCCGCTGCCTGCGGCGCGCCGGCGACAGCACCGCTCGACACGCGGTCGCGACCGCTCGAGATCCGGACCCAGAAGGAGCCGTTCAAGCTCGATGATCCCTCGGCGCGGCAGGTGGGCCGGCTGATCTGGCGCGGCGGTCTCTCCCTCCATGCCAACTCGGCCCATTTCGGCGGATGGTCGGATCTCCATGTCACACCCGATGGCAGCCGCCTCGCCTCGGTCTCCGATGTCGGCGACTGGCTCATCGCCTCCATCGATTACGACCAGCACGGCAATCTGTCGGGCATCAGCAACGCCCGGATCGGCCCGCTGCATGGGCCCGACGGCAAGCCGCTGGTCGGCAAGGAATGGTCGGATGCCGAGGGGATGGCTCGCATGCCCGATGGCTCGTGGATGGTGTCGTTCGAGGGGCACCACCGCATCTGGCACTACACGACCCTGGACGGCGTACCAGTCGCCGTCGACGCCCCAGAAGATTTCCGCCGCCAGCCCCGCAATGGCGGTGTCGAAACTCTGACCGCGCTGCGGGACGGACGCCTCATTGCGATCAGCGAGGAATATTCGCTCCGGTCGGGATTCAATGTCGGCTGGATCGGCGTGCCAGCGGGCGAGGGCCGATATGCTTGGAGCCGCTTCGAGTACGCGACCATCCCAGACTTCCATCCGACGGCGATCGCCCAGGTTCCGGACGGCTCTCTTGTCCTGCTCGAGCGTGCATTCGACCTGATCCGGGGCGTGCGCGTACGGATCATGCACTTCGACGCGAGCACGCTCAGGCCCGGAGGCACGGTGCATGCCGAAGAACTGGCCTTCCTCGCCTCCCCGTACGTGGTGGACAATCTGGAAGGCATATCCGCGGCCACGGGCCGGCACGGCGAGATCCTTCTCTGGATGATCTCGGACGACAACTTCAATCCGTTGCAGCGCAACCTGCTGCTGATGTTCGAGCTGGTCAAATAAAAGGCCGCTTCACGCGGCCTTCTTTGCATCCTTCTTCGCCTTGGCCGAAGTGACCCGGCGCTTCAGCGTCAGCATTTCCGGACTGAGCTTGCTGTCGTTGGTGCCCAGCAGATAGGCGTCGATTCCGCCATTATGCTCGATGGTCTTGATGCCACGCGGCGTGAGCCGCAGGCGCACACTGTGTCCCAGCACGTCGGACAGAACCGAAGCCACTTGCAGATTGGACATGAACCGACGCTTGGTCTTGTTGTTGGCGTGGCTCACATTGTGGCCGTATTGCACGGACTTGCCCGACAGGGCGCAACGACGAGGCATGACGATTTCCATAAAAAACCATCCCGCCAGCGGGCGGGAAGGCGGGCTTTTTAGGGGCCCGGGCAGGGGCCGTCAAGCGAACCAGTCCACGATCCTTTCGCTGATATCCTCGACCTGGTCCTCGGGAATCACACGTCCGCGCGCCGAGATTCCCGCCTGATGCACGGTTTCCGGGTCGCCCGAGACCAGCGGGTGCCACCAATAGAGATCCTGCTTGAAATGGATCAGGCGGTAGGCGCAGGTCTTGGGAAGCCAGTCCATCGTCGCCACCACGGTTGGGGTGAGCTGGATGCAGTCGGGCACGATCTTCTTTCGGTTCTTGTAGTCCCGGCACCGCGCCGTCTTGGGATCCAGGAGCTTGCAGCAGGTATCCGTCTGGGCAAGCTCGCCCGTCCCTTCGTATTCGAGCTTGTTGACGCAGCACATGCCGCACCCGTCACACAGCGATTCCCACTCGGATCTCGACATCTGAGCAAGCGTCTTGCGCTTCCAGAACGGCGATTCTGCCCTGGCGGCGGCGCGGCGGGCGCGCCTCACGAACGACTTAGCGGCCATGGAAGGCTTCCAGCATGCGCCGGGCGGCCGCGGCGGGAGTCGATCGTCCGCTCTCGACATCGCGCTCCAGTCCGCCCACCAGGCGCTTCACCTCGGGATGTTTGCGCAATTCAGCCAGCAGAGTTTCGCCGACCTCGTTCCACATCCAGGCACGCGCCTGCCCGGCGCGGCGGCGCGCGATGCCCTTCTCGCCTACCGCCTGGTTGAAGCGTTCGACGATCGCCCAAAGCTCGGCCACGCCTTCGCCCGTGTGTGCCGAGCAGGTCGTCACTTCCGGCGTCCAACCCGCGGTCGGGGAGCGCAGCATGCGCAGGGCGTGCTTGTAGTCTGCGGCCGACCGTCGCGCGGTCGCCTTCAGATCGCCGTCGGCCTTGTTCACCACGATCAAATCGGCAAGTTCGATCACGCCGCGCTTGATGCCCTGCAGTTCGTCGCCACCTGCCGGCAGCAACAGCACGATGAACATATCGACCATATCGGCGACAGCGGTCTCCGACTGTCCGACACCCACGGTTTCGACGATCACAGTGTCGAAGCCTGCCGCCTCGACCAGCAGCATTGCCTCGCGTGTGCGGCGCGCTACCCCACCCAGGGTGGCGCCGGCCGGCGACGGTCGGATGAAGGCGGTGGTCCTGCGCGACAGCTCCTCCATGCGTGTCTTGTCGCCCAGGATCGAGCCGCCGCCGCGCTTGGACGACGGGTCGATCGCCAGCACGGCAAGCGACCGCTCGCGCTCCAGCAGCGACAGGCCGAAGCGCTCGATCAGGGTCGACTTGCCGACGCCGGGGACACCCGTAATGCCGAGCCGCACCGACTTGCCGGAATGCGGCAGCACGGCAGCCAGGAGCACGTCCGCGCGCTCGCGGTGATCCGGACGCGTCGATTCGACCAGAGTGATCGCCTGGGCAAGTGCGCGCCGATCGCCGGCTAGCAGTGGCTCGAGCAGGGAATCGGCGGCATGGCCGGATTTGGCGACCGACGGGCTCATGGCGGGCAAGCTTTATCAGCGGTGTCGGCGCAAGGCCAGCAAGGCGCCCGCACCCGCCGCCAGATAGAAGATGGCGATCGACGGCCCGAAACCCGCGTGGCCCATGATATCCATTGCGGCGCCGGCGATCGGTCGCCCGATCAGCCCGCCGATGGTATAGAAGATCGTGAAGGCGGCGTTGGCGAGCGCGATCTCCCCGCCTGTGAAACGCTGGCCGAGCAGCGCCAAGCCGACCGTATAGATGCCGAACGAAATGCCTCCCCAAAGCAACAGCAGCGCGAAAATTCCCTCGCTCCGCAGATCGATCATGGACAGCAGGATCGTCATGGCGGCGCTGAAGAGCGCGCAGGCGGCGAGCACCTTGTGGCGATCCCAATGGTCCGCAGCCCAGCCGATCGGCCACTGCAAGCCGAGATTGCCGATTACGAAAGCCGAGAGCCACATGGCCCCGGTCTCGGGCGGGACACCTGCGGTCACGGCGTAGACCGGCAGAAAGCTGAAGGCGGCCTGCTCGCCCAATCCGCAGGCGAAGGCGGCCAACATGGCGACCGGCGCGAGCCGTGCAATGCGCAGGAAGCTGCCCCCGGCCGCCTCCTCAACTACCGGTGCGGTGCGCCAGTTCGGCAGCAACGGCACAGCGATCAGCAGGGTGAGCGCTGCCGTCGCCAGAAACGGGCGCGGTCCGTAGACGCCCACGACCTGGAGGATCACCGGCCCGACGGCCAGACCCGCCGCCACGAGGGTCGAATAGATCGCCACGGCGCGGCCGCGACGGCCTTCGTCCACGACGATATTTATCCAGATCTCGCTCACGACCCACGGAATGCCGCCCGACACGCCCGACAGCAGGCTGAGACCGAACCAGAGGATCGTGTCCTCGGTGTAGGCGAACGCGACCGAGATGGCCGCCGTCATCACAAGCGAAAGACAAATCAGCGGGATCACCCCGATACGCGCCGCGACGGCGGGAATGCGGTGCGCGGTCGAGATCATGCCGATGCCCCAGGCCGCGCTCACCAGCCCGATCGTGAAATTGTCGACGCCGCGCCGCTCGAGTGCCAGCGGCACCAGCGGCAGGGCCGCGCCGACCTGCACGCCAAAGGCGAGGCAGGCCACATAGACGGGCAGCAACGCCCGCCACGGCGCTGCGATGACACTATTCGACGACATAGGGATCGCCTTTGACGCCACGGCGCAACGCCGCCAAGGCGCCGATGCCGGCCGCGGCATAGAAGAAGGCCAGCGTCCAGCCGAGGCCGGAATCCCCCAGGAGATCCATCGCCGCCCCGGTGAGCGGCTGGCCGATCAGGCCGCCGCCGATGTAGAGCATCGAGAAGATCGTGTTGGCGCGGGCAATATCGCCGTTGCGGAACCGCTGGCCGAGCAATGCCAGGCCGAGCGGATAGATACCAAACGAAATGCCGCCCCAGACCAGCACGATGGCCAGAACCGCGGGCGAATGCGCCGGCACCACCGGCAGCAGGAGAACGAGGCCCGCACTCGCAATCGTTGCGCCGGCCAGCACCGCGCGCCGGTCGACCCGGTCGGCCAGCCAGCCGACCGGCCATTGCAGCACCAGGTTTCCAACCACGAACGCCGACAGCCACAGCGCTCCGGTCTTCGGCGCCACGCCGGCGCCTACGGCATAGACCGGAAGGAAGCTGAATGCCACTTGTTCACCGACACCACTCGAGAAGGCGGCAAGCATGGCGAGCGGCGCGGCGAGGACGACCGCCACGAAGCCGCTTCCCGCCTGGGGCGCGATGGCAGGTGCCGCTTTCCAATAGGGCAGCAGCGGCACCGCGATCAGCAAGGCGATCAGGGCGCAGGTCAGGAACGGCCATGGCCCGTAGACGCCGACCACCTGCAGGACGAACGGCCCCAGCGCCATGCCGGCCGCGATCAGGATGGCGTAGATCGCCATCGCGCGGCCGCGGCGCCGTTCCTCGACAACGATGTTTATCCAGATCTCGCTCAGGACCCACGGCACACCATCGACCGCGCCGTGCGCGAGATTGAGTGCGAACCAAACGATGGGGTTGCTGGTGAGCGTGTAGGCAACCGAAACCGCGGCACCCACGACCACGGCACCGACGATCAACGGCACCGTGCCGAGCCGCACCGCAAGATGGGGGATGCGCGGTGCGGTCAGGAGCATGCCGATGCCCCAGGCCGCGGCGATGCCGCCGATCACGAGCTTGTCGAACCCCTGCCGCTCCAGGGCGAGAGGTACGAGAGGCCACGAGGTGCCGGCCAGCAGGCCGGCCGCGCCACAGGCGGCGAGGATCGGCAGCAATGGCTGGCGCGACGCAACACTATTCGGCGACACGCAGATGTCCCTCCGCGCGGAAGGACGGCAGCTTCTCGGCTTCGGCCTCGACCTTGCGCTCGGCTTCGGCCGCGGCTTCCTGCTGACGCCGCCACATATCGGCATAGAGGCCGTTTCGCGCCAGCAGCTCGCCATGCCGGCCGCGCTCGACCACGCGGCCGCGGTCGAGCACCACGATCTCGTCGGCGTGGACGATCGTCGAGAGCCGATGCGCGATCACCAGTGTGGTACGGCCGCGGCTCACCTCCTCGAGCGAGCGCTGGATTTCCTGCTCGGTGCGGGTGTCGAGCGCGCTGGTCGCCTCGTCGAACAACAGGATGCGCGGGTTCTTGAGAATGGTGCGCGCGATCGCCACGCGCTGCTTCTCGCCGCCCGAGAGCTTCAGGCCGCGCTCGCCGACCGTCGACTGGTACTTCTGCGGCAACGCCATGATGAAATCGTGGATACGCGCGAGCTTCGCCGCCTGTTCCACTTCCTCGCGGCTTGCATCGGGCCGGCCATAGGCGATGTTGTAGTAGATCGTGTCGTTGAACAGGACCGTATCCTGCGGCACGACACCGATTGACGCGCGCAGGCTCGCCTGCTGCACGTCGCGAATGTCCTGGCCATCGATCAGGACGCGCCCGGCGGCCACGTCATAGAACCGGAACAAGATACGTGACACGGTGGATTTGCCCGCCCCGCTCGAGCCCACGATGGCCACCGAGTCGCCGGGCGCCACGCGAAAGCTGACGTCGTGCAAGATCGGCCGGGCCTTCTCGTAATGGAAGTCGACATGATCGAACACGATCTCGCCGCCGCCGACGTGAAGCGCCGGCGCGCCGGGCCTGTCGGCGATCTCCGCCGGCACGTCGAGCAGACCGAACATCTTTTCCATGTTCACGAGCGCCCCGCGGATCTCGCGATAGGCGAAGCCCAGCATGTTGAGGGGCGCATAGAGTTGCAGGAGGAACGCGTTAACCGCCACGAAATCACCGACGGTCATGGTGCGATCGACGACACCGCTGCCGGCCATCACCATGACGCCAGCGAGGCCTGCGGCAATGATCAGGCCCTGGCCGATGTTGAGCAGCGAGAGGGTGCGGCTCGAGCGGATCGCCGCCGTTTCATAGCGTCGTCGGCCGACGTCGTACCGCCGCGCTTCGTGAAGCTCGTTGCCGAAGTACTTCACCGTTTCGTAGTTGAGGAGACTGTCGATCGCTTTGGCGTTGGCGTCGGTATCGGCGTCGTTCATGCGGCGCACGAACTGGATGCGCCATTCCGAAAGCGTGATCGTGAAGACGATGTAGCCGGCAATGACGCCCAAAATGACCGCGGTGAAGCGCCAGTCGTACAGCCGCCACAGGATCGCACCCACCAGCGCGATCTCGAGCAGCGTCGGCAGGATGTTGAAGGTCGTGAAGCGGATCAGGAACTCCATCCCCTGCGTGCCGCGCTCGATGACGCGACTGAGCCCGCCGGTCTGGCGCTCGAGGTGGTAGCGTAGCGACAGGCTGTGGAGGTGACCGAAGACCTGGAGCGCGAGGTTGCGGATCGCGCGTTGCCCGACGGGTGCGAAGATCGCGTCGCGGATCTCGCCGAAGGCCTGGGCCAGCACGCGCGCCAGTCCGTAGGCGAGGATCAGGGCCACCGGTACCGTCACCGCCTGGGCCTGCGGAGTGCCGAATGCGTCCACGGCGTGCTTGTAGAGGATGGGGACGTAAACGTTGGCGATCTTCGCCAGCACGAGGAGCGCCAGGGCAACCGCAACGCGCGTGCGCAGCCCCCATTCGCCCTTTGGCCACAAATGACGGGCCAATATGGCGAGCACGGCCCATGACCGGCCGAGACCGATGGTGGGAGGACGATCGTTGCCTGGGGGTGACATGGACGGAAGGCCGGTTCGGGCGCGCAAGCTCGGTGGCAGAGAGGGCGTCGGCCTTCTATCGTGCCTGCAGGGTCGGGGTAAGTCCCCACGGAGCGCTATTTCATGACTTTTCGTAGGGCCTTGATCGCGTTTGCCTTGTGCAGCGGCCTTTCGCCGGCCGCGTTGGCCGAGGAGGCGCGACAGGTGGAGGTCGGCTATGCCATCACGTATCTGGCCTTCACCGGCTTTCGCATCGACTTCACGGCCCGCTTCAACGACCACCGCTACGACGTCGAGAGCCACACCTTCAAGGAAGGGCTGATCAAGGCGGTCACCATCAATTATGACGGCAAGAACCGGGCCTGGGGTGGGTTTGCAGCGCAAGGCGCTCGCCCGGCCGGTGGTTCGTTGTCGATCGTGGTGGGCGACACGCCGCGCTCCTGGATTGCGCAATATGGCCCAGGCGGAGCCCTGAAAGGGAAGAGCGAGCCGCCCTGGAACCCGCCGCCTGACAAGGCAATTCCGGAGGACAAGCGTAACGGGTCGCTCGACCCACTGTCAGCGGCGATGCAGGTCGGCATGGCGGGCGACGCCGCCTGTGACCGGACCGTTGCCTCCAACGACGGCAAGCGGCGCATCGACGTCGTGCTCACCAAGATCGGCACCGAGCCGGCAGCGGCGGCGGGCGTGGCCGGCGCGAGAGGCGATCTGCTGATATGCAGTGTCTATACCAAGCGGGTCGCCGGCGACTTCGACGACGCACCCAAGGAAGCCGAAAGCAAACGCGAGCGACCAATGAAGCTGTGGTTCGCCCGACTCGACGACACGTCCTTCCGCTATCCGGTGAAACTCGAAGCGGAGACGGGCTTCGGCACGATCTACGGCAAGATGCTGTTTTTCCGCGAGCGGCCACTTACGGAAGAAGAGAAGATCGCGATGCGGCGGTAAGACTCGTCGCGACTGCTCACGCCGCGCGTTTGTGGTCGCGCTGACGCAGGATCGACAGGATCTCCGCCGCCGCCGCCGGAATGTTGGTTCCAGGACCATAGATCGCGGCGACTCCAGTCTTCCTCAGGAAATCGTAGTCCTGAGCCGGAATCACGCCGCCGACGACGACCAGGATGTCCGAGCCGCCCTGCTTGCCGAGTTCCTCGATCAGGTGGGGCACCAGGGTCTTGTGCCCGGCCGCCTGGCTCGAGACGCCGATGACATGCACGTCGTTCTCGATCGCGGCGCGCGCCGCTTCCTGCGGCGTCTGGAACAGCGGCCCAATATCGACGTCGAAGCCCAAATCGGCGAAGGCCGTCGCGATTACCTTGGCGCCGCGATCGTGGCCGTCCTGGCCCATCTTGACGACCATCAGGCGCGGCCGGCGACCCTCCTCTTCGGCAAAGGACGCGATGTCGGTGCGGATGCGCGCCAGGCCCTCGTCGCCTTCCCATTCCCCGGCATAGACGCCGGAGATCGAGCGGATTGTCGCCTGGTAGCGGCCATAGACGCCTTCGAGTGCGGACGATATCTCGCCCACCGTTGCCCGTGCCCGGGTCGCCTCGATGCTGAGGGTCAGCAGGTTCCCGGTGCCGTTGCGGGCTGCTTCGCCCAGCGCCTTCAAGGCCGCGACGCATTTGCCTTCGTCGCGACTCGAGCGGATCTTCTGCAGCCGCGTCACCTGGGCATTGCGCACGGCGTCGTTGTCGACCTCGAGGATCTCGACCGTCGCATCTTCCTTGGGCTGGAACTTGTTCACGCCGACGATCACTTCCTCGCCGCGATCGATGCGCGCCTGCTTGCGCGCCGCCGCTTCCTCGATGCGCATCTTGGGCATGCCGGCTTCGACCGCCTTGGTCATCCCGCCCAGCGCCTCGACCTCGCCGATCAGCTTGCGTGCCTCGGCGACCAGGCTCGCGGTCAACGATTCGACGTAGTAGCTGCCGGCCAGCGGATCGACGACCTTGGTGATGCCGGTCTCGTGCTGGAGAATGAGCTGGGTATTGCGCGCGATCCGGGCTGACTGCGGCGTCGGCAGCGCGATCGCCTCGTCGAACGAGTTGGTATGCAGCGATTGGGTGCCCCCCAGAACCGCCGCCAGGGCCTCGTAGGCGGTGCGGATGACGTTGTTGTAGGGATCCTGCTCGGTGAGCGACACGCCGGAGGTCTGGCAATGCGTACGCAGTGACAGCGAGTCGGCCTTCTTGGGGTCGAACGGCCTGATCAACTCGGCCCACAGGAAGCGGGCGGCGCGCAGCTTCGCCACTTCCATGAAGAAGTTCATGCCGATGCAGAAGAAGAACGAGAGCCGGGGCGCAAAAGCGTCGATATCGAGGCCTTTGGCCTTCGCCGCCCGCACATATTCGAGACCATCAGCCAGCGTGAAGGCAAGCTCCTGCACCAACGTCGCGCCCGCCTCCTGCATGTGATAGCCGGAAATCGAGATCGAGTTGAACTTCGGCATGTGCCTCGCCGTGTGCTCGATGATGTCGGCCACGATGCGCATGGAGGGTCCGGGCGGATAGATATAGGTGTTTCGGACCATGAACTCCTTGAGGATATCGTTCTGGATCGTGCCGGAAAGCTTCTCCTGCGGCACGCCCTGCTCCTCCGCCGCCACGATGTAGCCCGCGAGCACCGGCAGTACGGCGCCGTTCATGGTCATCGACACGCTCATCTTGTCGAGCGGAATGCCGTCGAACAGGATCTTCATGTCCTCGACGGAGTCGATCGCCACACCAGCCTTGCCGACGTCACCCACGACTCGCGGATGATCGGAGTCGTAGCCGCGATGGGTCGCCAGATCGAACGCCACGGAGAGCCCCATCTGCCCCGCCGCAAGATTGGCGCGGTAGAATCGGTTGCTTTCCTCAGCCGTCGAGAACCCTGCATACTGGCGCACCGTCCACGGCCGGCCGGCATACATCGTCGCCTTCGGGCCGCGTGTGAAGGGCGGGAACCCGGGCAGCGTCCCCACCGTCTCGAGACTCTCGAGATCGGCTGCCGTATAGAGCGGCTTCACCACGATGCCCTCGGGCGTGGTCCAGTCGAGCGACGAAAGCGGCTTGTCGCGCAGTTCCCTGGTCGCGAGGCTTTGCCAATCGGCGAGGGTTTTCTTCGGAAAATCGGCCATGAGTTCCACTTGTCGTCCCGAAGCTCAGCGGGACCTTCAGGCTGGCAAAAGGTCTCTCGCTTCGCTCCCCATCAACAATAAACGCTCGGAACCGCGAAAACAGCCACCTATTCGCAGGCGGTATGGTGCCCCACCCTGAAAGCCGGCCGGCCGAGCGCCAGACCTGGTCCATATGGATTTCGCCCAAAACATATATTGGACATCTCTGCCATCAGCTTCTAGCTCCTCTCGATGGCCCTGCGCGACAGCGAAAGAGCGGAGGCGGAATTCCCGCTCGTCTCGGCGGCGCCGACGATCGGCGAACTGTTCCGCGGTTTCCTCATGCTGGGCCTGACCGGGTTCGGCGGCGTGCTGCCGCTTGCCCACAACATGATCGTCGAGCGACGTCGATGGCTGAGCGGGCCCGAGTTCACCGAGCTGCTTGGTCTTTGCCAGTTTCTTCCCGGCGGCAACATCATCAATCTCGCGGCCGCGATCGGCATGAACTTCCGCGGCATCGCGGGTGCCTTTGCGGCGCTCGTCGGCTTGATCGCCGCGCCGACCGCGATCGTGATCGCGCTCGGCATCGTCTATGCGCGCTTCCAGTCGGACCCGCACGTCGTGCACATGTTCGCCGGCCTGGCAGCTGCGGCGGCGGGCCTGCTGGTCGCCATGGCCGTCAAGATCGCCGTGCCGATGCGGCGCAGGCCGATTGCGGTCGGCGTTGCCGCGGTCTGCCTCGTTGCCATCGCCGTCCTGCAATGGCCGCTCGTCCCGGTGATGCTTGTCCTGGCGCCGGTCAGCATCGTCCTGACCAGGAGGATCGGCGCGTGAACTCGACGCTGATCGCGCTGGCCGTCATCTTCAGCCAGCTCTCGCTGGTCGCGTTCGGCGGCGGCAATACCATCCTGCCCGAGATGCATCGCCAGGTGACGGACGTCCATCATTGGCTGACCGACGCCGACTTCGCGGCCCTGTTCGCGCTGGCGCAAGCCGCGCCGGGCCCGAACATGATGGTTGTGCCCTTGATCGGCTGGCACGTCGCGGGCTGGGCCGGCATGCTGGTATCGACGGCGGCGATCTTCGGCCCGTCTTCGGTCCTGACGGCGGTGGCCTTGCGCCTGTGGCGGCGCTTCAAGCAGCACCCGTGGCGACAGGCCGTGCAGGCCGGTCTGATCCCGATCTCAGTCGGTCTCGTGGCCGCGAGTGCCGTGCTCATCGTTCGGGCGGCCGATCACGAATGGATTCTCGTTGCCATCAGCGCCGGCGTCGCCGTGGTCGCCTCAAGGACCCGGTTGCATCCCCTGTGGCTGCTGGCGGCCGGCGCCGCCGTCGGCTGGAGCGGCTTCGGCCAATAGGCCCGGCGCCTGCCCGTCAAGGCCGCGCCGCGCGGACCCGACGCCCTGAAAACGACGTGAAATCGATAAATGGACCCAGCTCGTCAGGGGCGCCAATATCAGGTTCGATCAGTCCCACCGACGTCCCCCGTTGCCGGCGATGGATAGAGACATGCGAGCGCGCCTCGGCGACACCCTTTCCCGCTTCAAGCCTTTGGGCCTCGCGCACCTGCCGACGCCGCTCGAGCCGATGAAGCGCCTGTCGGCCCATCTCGGCGGCCCTCGCCTCTGGGTAAAGCGCGACGACTGTACCGGACTGGGCCTCGGCGGAAACAAACTGCGCAAGCTCGACTATGTGCTTCGCGAAGCTCTCGACAGCGGAGCCGATACGCTGGTTTCGGGCGGCGTCGTGCAATCGAACAGCCAGCGCCAGGTCGCGGCCGCAGCGGCGAAGCTCGGCCTTGCCTGCCATCTCGCCGTCTATCATGGACGGCTCGCGGCGCCATCGGCCGACTACGACAAAACCGGCAACGCCCTGCTCAATCGCCTGTTCGGCGCCATCCTGCATGACGTTCCCTGGACCGGCGATCGCAATCGCGCCATCAGCGCGCTTGCCGAAGACCTGCGCACTCGCGGGCGCAACCCCTATGTCGTTCCCTATGGCGTATCGAGTCCCCTGGGTGCCGTTGCCTACGCCTCGACCATGGTGGAGATCGCGAGCCAGCGCGAGGCGCTCGGCTTTGCGCCGACGGCGGTCGTGCATTGCTCGGGCAGCGGAGGGACGCAGGCTGGCCTGGTGGCCGCCCGGCATTGCCTGCCGGCCGCCCGTATCGTGGGCATTGACATCGACGCCGAACCCGAGCGGGTGCGCGCGGATGCGGTGGCCTACGGCAGGGCGGCGGCCGCCATGCTCGACCAGCCGTTCGATGCCGAGGATGTCGAGGTCGTCGCGGGCCACGCCGGTCCGGGGTACGGCGTGCCACATGAGGCGACGATCGAGGCGATCAAGCTCGGCGCACGACTCGAGGGGTTGGTGCTCGACCCCGTCTATTCGGGCAAGGGCCTCGCTGGACTGATCGCCCTGATCCGGGCCGGCCGATGGACAAGCGGGCAGGATATCGTCTTCATCCATACCGGCGGTGCGCCCGCGCTCTTCGCCTATCGTCAATCGTTCGACTGACTCCGGAGTGACCGAGATGCTCGACACCGAGGCTCGCAACTTGCTGGACCTGATGGACAAGGCTGCCCAGGACGGCCGGCCTCTCTTGCATACTCTGCCTTACAAGGTCGGCCGGCAGGCGGTCGACAAGCTGTCCGAAGACAGCGAGGCACCACCAGCGGATGTCGGCGAGGTTGCGGACGGCGCCTTTGCCGGTCCCGGCGGCGAGATGCCCTTCCGGCGCTACCGGCCGCTCGGCGCATCGGCCGGCCTCCTGCCGACGCTGATCTACTATCACGGCGGCGGTTTCGTGATCGGCAACCTCGAGACCCATGATTCGACCTGTCGGCGTCTCGCCAACCAGAGCCGGTGTCAGGTGATCGCGATCGACTATCGCCTGTCGCCCGAGCATCCCTTTCCCGCGCCGATCGACGACGGCGTGACTGCCTTCCGGCACATCCGCGACAATGCCGCCGCTTTCGGCGCGGACACCACGCGCATCGCCGTCGGCGGTGACTCTGCCGGCGGTGCCATCGCGGCGGTGGTCTGCCAGATCTGCCGCGACGCCGGCGAGACCACGCCGGCTTTTCAGATGCTGATCTATCCCGCGACCGATTCCAGCAAACCGAGCCGCTCCCGGCGCGAATTCGCCGAGGGATACTTTCTGACCAGGGATCTTATCGATTGGTTCTGGAAGGCCTATGTGCCGGCCGGGATCGATTCCGCCGATCCGCGCCTGTCACCGTTGCTGGCGCGCGACTTCTCGAACCTGCCGCCGGCCTTCGTGCTGACGGCCGGTTACGATCCGCTGCGCGACGAAGGCCGCGCTTACGCCGATCGCCTGATCGATGCCGGCGTGAAGACGACCTACGTGAACTATCCCGGCACGATTCACGGTTTCTTCTCGCTCACCCGCTTCCTGTCGCAAGGGCTCCGGGCCAACGACGAAGCGGCGGCGGTGTTGGCCGCGCATTTCGGCACCTAAGCGGCTGGCAGGACCCGCACGAAGCTGACGGGACTGTCGAAGCCCTTCAGGTCCACGCTCTCCAGGCGTGTCGGCACTATGGCAAGCAGCGGCTTCACGGCTGGATCATACGCGACGGCCTCGCTCAGCACGATGTCGCCGCCCTGGCTCTGTCCCTGCAACCGTGCGGCCATGTTCACAGTCGAGCCGAAATAGTCGAGCCGGTCGTTCAGGCTTACCATGACGCTGGGGCCTGCATGGACGCCGAGCTTGATGGCGAGATGGCGATCGGCCTTGTCGCCGCCGTGACAGCGATTGAAGTCGGCGATCTGCGCCTGCATGGCGAACGCGGCCATCACCGCATCGGCAGGATCGCCGAACGAGGCCATGACCGCGTCGCCGATCGTCTTCACAACGGCTCCATTGTGATCGCGCACGATCTTGGCCAGGAAAGCGAAGTGATCGCGCACGATATTGAAGGCCGCGGCGTCACCGACGCGCTCATAGAGCGCCGTCGACCCGCGCAGATCGGAAAAGAGCAAGGTCACATGGCCTACAGCGGCCTCGTCACCGGGACGCAACGTCGCCTCGGCGAAGAGGTCGCGGAACGCCTGCAGCGAGATGACCTCCGGCGCGGTCAGGGCATCCTGTGTCCAGCGGCGATCCTCGATCAGCGCGGCGAGCTCGAAATCCGCCTCGTTCGAGAAGGTAACCTGACCCGGGACACCCTTCTCGGCGGCCTCGACGCCGCGCGCAGTGACGCGCAGGCCCGGAAACGCGGTGCCTCCTTCATGATCCACGTCGGCATAGGCACCTGGATGCAAGGTGCGCAGGCGATAGGGACCAGCCGGCAGCTCGACCGAGATGGTGCGTCGTTCGCCCGGCGCGAGCAGAAGCTGTACCGGCACGTGCGGCGTGGTCATCGGGCCGCTCAGGCAATAGCTGCCTTGCATCAGCGGCCGGATCGCCGGGGCAGGCGCGAAGGCGAGTTCGACATTGCGCTCGAAGTCGCGCTCGTAGTCGATGTTGCAGGATGGGCAGTGTGCACCGCGTGGCAATTCGCTGAGCGCCGCGGTGCTGAACTTGGCACCGCGACAGTTGTTGCAAAGCAGCTCCCACTTCATGGTAAGCAGTCCCGCCCGGACAGCGCTCAGGCAGGCTTCGATCGCAGGTCGCTGGGTGATGCCGAATTCGAGTGCCAGGCGTTTGGGCCTGAGCCGACCGAGATCGCTTGCCATGGCATCGAGCACATAGTCGCAGAGCCGGCGCCCCAGGCCGTTGCCGTACGGGCTTTGCTCGATGGCCTCGGCCAGCGCCGCAGCGCGATCGCGTGCTCCTTCGGGTAGTCTGGGCGCCGGCAGCTCGAACATCGTCGGTCGCTCGCCATTCACGAAGGCAACCGCCTGCCGGATCCGCTTGTGGAGGCCTGCCGCAGCATGGTTCGCGAAGGCGCCGCCAATCAGTTGGCCCACGAGCGAACGTGACTCCAGCTCAATTGTACAGACTATGATGCTGCCCTGTCCTTTCGGCTCCACGTGGAATGCGGAACCGACACGACCGAAGGGGCCCCTGCTGAAGATGCGATCCTGTCGGAAGTACTGACCCTGGATCCACTCGAAGGGCCTCTCCTCCCACTGGAACATATAGCCGGCCAGTTTGGTCCGGCCGCGCCGCAGGATCGTGCCGTTGGACTGCGGCGTCTCCTCGAGGACGTACGATGGCAATCCCATCGCCTCGTTCAGTCGGCTGGTGTCCGCCAGGACCGGCCAAAGCTGTTCCGGCGGCAGGTCGAGAGGCCAAGTCCAGGTACGCCGCATCGTCTCTTGATACTCTACCTCCTTGCCGCCGGATCAGTCGTGGCAGATCACAGCACGGTGAGGCCAGGGTCAACGCTTCAGGACATCGGGCAGGCGATAGAGCGGAAAGCCGTTGAACGGCCGGGATTTGTCGTGATCGGGCACTTCGTAGAAGTTCGCCTTGCCGACATTGTGCAGACCGCCATCGACCCGCAGCGTCGCGCCCGTGACATAGGCGGCGGCCTCGCTCAGAAGGTAGACGATGGCGCCCGCGATCTCCGACTCGGTGCCGTGGCGCTTCAACGGGATACGGCTCTTGACGTTGCGCAACACGTCGTGGGCGCGCTCCGGGTATCGGTCGAAGCCGGACGAGGCGATGAAGCCCGGGATCACGGAATTCACCCGCACGCCCGCATGCGCCCATTCGACCGAGGCGGTGTAGGTGAAGTTCGTCTGGCCCGCCCGGGCAGCGCCGTTGTGTCCCATGCCGGGATTGCCGAGCTCCCAATCAGCCCCGACATTCACGATCGCGCCGCCACTGCGCTCCATCCACCGCAGATAGACCTCCTTGGAAACCAGGAAGGTCGCGGTCATGTTGTTGGCGACGACGGCATTCCAGCCATTGAGCGAGATGTTCTTGAGCAACGCCGGAAACTGTCCCCCGGCATTGTTGACCAATCCGTCGATTCGGCCCGCCCAGGCCATCACGCCGTCGATGGCCGCCTTCACCTGATCTTCCTGCCGCAGGTCGGCCGCGAAGACGAAGGTGTCGGGATCCCCGAGTTCTTGCTTGACGCGCTCGAGCTTCTCCAGGGTGCGGCCTATCAAGGCGATCCGGGCGCCGAGCGACCTCAGCTCGTGCGCCGTGCAGCGGCCGAGGCCCGAGCCTCCACCGGTCACGATGATGGTCTGTCCGGCGAACAGGCCGGGACGGAAGACGGAGCGATATTCCATCGGGACACTCTATCCTATTCGTCGGGAATGGCGGCCAGTGAGCCGGAGGCCAAGACGGCGCTGCGCGAAGCGCAGAACGAGGAAGCCCAACTGCAGCGGCACACCGAACGAGGCGACGCCGATGGCGAACAGGACCAATCGATCGCCCAATGCGGGGAGCTGCTCGGCTTGACGCAGAATCGCCGAGATCCCCTCGCCCACGCCGATCGCTGCGCCGGCGCCGGAAGACATGACCAACACAAAAAAGGCCCTCATGACGTTGGGTAGGAATTGCAGCGCCGCCAACGCCGATCCGCTCCGCAAATGACGCAGCGCATCGAGACTGCTGTCTGTGACGAATGCCGCCGAGTAGGGCACAAGGGAAAGCGCCACGATCATCACGCCTGACACGGATATTTCCCGGGGCAGGGCATTCAGCAGGAAGAACATCACGACGAAGGTAGGTGCAGCGCGCATCAGCGTGACGGCGGTGGCCGCGCCCGTACCGATCAGGCCTCCCCGCAAGTGCGCGAACGCAAGCGCCAGACCGAACGCAAGCCCAAGGGCGATCGCAATGCCTGCGATCTCGAAGTTCACGGCCATGCCGGCCCACAGCAACGGCAAGAAGTCCGACCACAGTCGCTCGAGCAGACCGATCATGACGCCGCCTTTCCGCGCTCGAGAACTGCCTGAAGGCGCCGGCAAACGGAAACGACCAGCATCACGACCAGCGTGTAGAAGATCAGCAACAGCGTGTAGGTTGTCGCCCTTCCGCTTGAGAAGGAGGTGATGTCGGTGAGTGCGCTCAGGAGCTCGGGCGCCCCGATGAAGCTTGCGATCGGCGTTCCCTTGGCGGCGTTGATCAGGAACGCCACGATCTGCGTGGCCGACCGGCCGACGGCCCGGGCGAACAGCGCGCTGGCGCTCTGCTCTTGTGCCGGCCACTCCAGACGCAGGGTCCGCATCGCCTCGCCGATCGCCTGGCCGGCGTTGCTGCCGTTGGCGAGGCCAAGCGCCGCGATCGCCGCTCCGAGCGCGACCGCGGCCGAGAAGGGAAACAGCGCATGCGCGACAGCCGCGGCGACGACGAGCGTCAGTACGATCGGCGAGGATTGCAAGAGGATGACGACACTCCTGGCCAGCCATCGCAGCGGTCCCGCCGTCGAACTCAAGGCGGCACCAATGCCCAGGGCGAAGAGCAACGTGGCAAGCAGCGCCCCGCCGATCAGGACCAGGGTATTTCCGACGCCGCTCAACAACAGCGACCAGGCCGGTACGGTGGTCAGCATGGGCAGCGAAAGCTCGACACCCGTGGCAGAAGAGAACCAGTCCTCGAAGGCGGCCACGGCGCCGGCAAAGCGCGTCGGCTCCAGCGCAGTATCGAGTGCCGGCAGGATGCAGTTGGAATCGGTGCTGCCGGCGTCGGTGTCGCAGGCGGGGCTGCGCCAGACCTTCTGCTGCTCCTCAAGGAACCCGGCCGCGATCTGGTGTCGGCGCGCGAGTTCGAGAAATATGCCGTCGCGGTGGAAAATCTGGCTGATCAGATCGAGCGCACGCGCCAATTTCTCGCCGCCGGTCCGCTCGACCGCCATGCCCCACGGCACCTGGGCGAAGCCGAACTTCGGAGCAAAGCGTGCGGCAAAACCGCGGTGCGTGAAGGCTTCGGCGAAGAAGCTGTCGTCCTGTGCGGCCAGCGTGCAGGTCCCGTCCTTCAGGCGCTCCGGCAGGACGCCGGCCTCGTCGAAGAGCAAGAGGCGCGCGCCATGCGACACCAGGCTGGCGTTGGAGCCGTTGCCGATCGTGACACAGACCGTGCGGCCGGCGATGTCCTTCCACCCGGAGATGGCAAGCTCCCTGGGCCCGACCAGGACGGTCTCCGAACGATAGTAGTGCGGCCGGATGAAGCGGACCTGTCCGTCGCGTTGCGTGTTGTGCCCCATGGTCGCGATGACCAGATCGATGCGATCCTCCGCCAGCAACGGAATGCGGCTCGCCGCATTCACCCTCGAGAACTCGATCGCCACGCCGAGTTTCGCCGCCAGCGCGCGGGCCACATCGACTTCGTAGCCCTCGCGGACGTCGCCTGTGCGCGTTGCAAACAGCGGATAGTAGTCACGCACACCGATCCGGATGTACCCGGCGCAGAAGATGCGGACCAGCCGATCGGTGTTCGCTTGCGCGCAGCCGGTCCGAGTCGTTGCTCGCGCCGCCTCGAGAAGGTTCGCCAGCGCGGCGTCCGGCGCCGGCGTCTTTCGTGCCCATGCCGGCATGCCGAGCCCGAGCGTGAGGATCGCGAGCGCAAGCCGGGCGGCCGCGAATGCTCGCATGGCCCCCATCTCAATCCGGATCGTCCGAAGCGGCAATTTCGACAACGTGCATGTCGGCAAAGACATAGGGGCCGTAGCGATGGATGCTCCGGCCGTCTTCGGCCTCGAGTATGTCGCCCGTCATCAGCTCGACCTTCGCGGTCGGAATATGCACGAGAACGGTCGAGACCACGGTCAGCGCCAGGCCGTGAGGTCGCAGGATCGCCCGCGATTCCTCCAGCCCCACGAACCCGTTGTGCGCGATGACGGCACGGCCACCGGGCAACAGATGTCGGGCAAGACCCTGCAGGAAGGGATCGAGGAGGCGCCGTCCGTCGACGCCTCCGCGGCTCCAGCTCGGTCGGCGGCCGGCGAACCTGCCGTGTGTCATCGGAAAGTGCGGGAGATTGGCGACGACAAGGTCGAAGCGGCGCCCCTTCACGGGCTGCCACATGTCGCCAAGGTGGAATTGCGCCACGTCGCCATGCCCAAGCCGGTCCAGCAGCCGGGCCCCCATGATGACGGCTTCACGCTCGATATCGACGCCACATAGAGACGCGGCGCCCAGCTCGCCGACGGCGGCCAGCACGACGCCGCTGCCGGAACCTATCTCGAGCACGCTCGCGCCCTCGATTCGGCGCGGTGCGGCACGCAGGACCTGGATCAAGGCGCCGGTATATTCGCTTGGGCGGAGCGTTGCGATCGCCTCGTCAAGTGCGACATCGGCCGCCGCGCTCATGTCGCGACCCGGCTCACGAAGGCCCTGGCCACGGAATCGGCGGGAAACTCGCAGAGCACCTTCTGGTAGAGGCCCGGCGCTGCGCCATCGTGAGCCGCCCAGGCGGCATAGGCGGAGCGGGTAAGATCGCCGAGTCGAAGCGCCGCCGCGTCGGGCTCGAGGTCAGCGCCGGCGCCGTATGCACCGAGCAACTCGTAGATGGGAATCTTCGACCGCCGGCCCTTGACCGTCACCTCGTCGACCGGCCGCACGCAAAGCCGTTCGCCGGCTTCCTTGAAGACGCTGTGGCTGATGCAGATGCGCGTACCGTACTCCTTGTTGATCCCTTCGAGGCGCGCGGCCACGTTCACGCCGTCGCCGACGACAGTGTAGCTCATGCGCTCGGGCGAGCCCACGTTGCCTACCAGTACGGCGTCGCTGTGGATCCCGATACGGAGATTGAGCGGCTTGAGTCCCTGCGCGCGCCACTGCTCGTTCAATTTTTCCATGCCTTTCTGGATACGCAGCGCCGCCACGCAGGCGCGCCAGGCATGATCCTCGAGCAGGGCGGGCGCCCCCCAAAAAGCCATCACGCCATCTCCGAGAAACTTGTCGATTGTCCCGTGCTCGGCATTCACGGCATGCGTGACCAGGCCGAAATACGCGGAGACTCGCAGCAGCAGCTCCTGCGAAGGGACTTCCTCCGACAGGCTCGAGAAGGCCTCGAGGTCGGAGAAGAATATCGTGAGGAACCGGCTGTGGCCGCCGAGCTCGAGCTTCTGATCCGACTGCAGGAGCTGCTTGACCAGTCCCACTGGCACGAAGGCGGCAAATGCCTTAGAGGCGGAATCGAGCTTGTCGACCGCCTGAGACAGGACGGAGATCTCGCGGATCGGCGAGTCCTGGCTGGGGAGGCTGTCCCGTTCGAACTCCTGGATGCGGTTCACTTTCCAGGCCAGCTTTTCCAGCGGCGCGGAGACGATACCGGTCAGCAGGTAGACGATCACGAGTTGCAGCGCCATTGCGAGCAGGCCGAAGGCAAGCAGGCGCTCGTTGTTCCGCTGCAGCCCGCTCGCGAAGTCGGAGAGAGGCGCGATGATGAAGAGCTGCCAATGCTTGCCGAGGGCTGGCGGCACGGCGGACAGGCTGGCGACATATTCCCGGCCGGCATGGGTAAACGAATAAAGGGTCGTCTGGTCGCGCGGACGCGCGGCGATCGCCGCGGCAGGCAGATCGTCCCCCGTTTCGGTCACGTGCTTGAGCTCGACCTGCCCGTCTTCGCTGGCATAGGTCTTCGACCGGCTGGAATTGGCGATGACCAGCCCGTGGGAATCGAGGATGTAGCTCAGCGTTCCCGGACTGATCTTGCGCTCGGCCAGGTACTCCGACAGGCCGTCGAGGGTGATGTCGATGGCCGCCACGCCCAGCGGCTTGCCGTGGGCATAGAACGGTGCGGCGATCGTGAAGCCTACGAGGCCGAGCGCCGAGAAGACATCGGGATCGGTGACGAACGTGGACTTTGCGTCGATCGTATGCCGATACCAGCCGCGTATGCGTGGATCGTACGTGGTGCGCTGCTCCGCCACCCCGAGAACCCGCCCTTCGGGGTCGCGGAATTCATAGCGGTCCAGCACGCCGCCGTCGCTGGTCTTGAGGATCCAGCGATAGGCAAAGCGCGAGCCGGTCGGCGGCAATTCATCGAAGACCTTGACCTGCGGGTCGACGCGGCGAGCCTGGCGAAACGTGCCGTCGTTCAGACCGACATAGACGCTGACGATCTTGTCATCATGGACCAGGAGGCTGTTGAGATACTCGAACGAGCGGTCGGTAAAATAGAAGTCGGGTTGCTCGGTGCCCAGGACAGCGGCTGAGCGCGCCATCGTTCTGAAGGGCTCGAAGTCGCTTTGTACGTCTTTCAAGGCGGCATGCCGGAAATGCTCCACCAGCGCGCCGGCATGTGCATGAGCAATCGACCGATTCGAAAAATAGGTGACCGCCACGATGGTCACCGACACCGGCACGGTGAGCAGAATGAAAAGGGTGAGGATGCTGGGCTTCAGCCGCCATTTGCGCTTGAAGAAGAAATTCATAGACTGGCTGTCTTGATCGCATCCACGGGCCGCAGCGAACAACTATTGTATCGCAGCGGCGATTCACCGTCCATGCAGCCGGACAGCCGATCCCTATGGAAGCGGGCGCCTCAGGTGCCAGTCGCTCGCCTTTTGAAAGGCGTGACCAGCCGCGAGGATTCCGCCCTCGTCGAAGGCTCGGCCCACGATCTGGAATCCTGTCGGCATGCCGTCACCGGTCATGCCACCTGGCAAAGTAAGCGTCGGGTGACCACTCAAATCAAAGGGCGCAGTGTAGCGCAGCCGCGCGGCGACGGCCTCCGGATCGCGTCCGGTCGCCGCCAATTTGTCCAGCGACCAGGCGGCAGTTCCCATGACCGGCATCAAAAGGAGATCGAGCGAAGCCAGAAGGCCGTCGAGAGCGCCAGCGAGCGCCGCGCGGCGCTGTTGCAGGCGGGCATAGTCGACCGCGGTCATGCATCGGCCGGTCTCGATCAACCCGGCAAGCACCGGACCGTACTCGCCGGCGCGGGACGGATAGGTCATTTGGTGGGCCAACGCTGTCTCGACACTGCACAAGCCTATCCAGTCCCGCGCGCCCTGGTCGAACATCTGGGGCAGTGCCACGTCGATGATCTCGGCGCCTGACTTTCTCAAGGCCGCGGCGGCCTCGCCGAGAGTGCGCTCCGAATCGGCATCGAGATCGGCGAGACCGGCAGGTACGCCGATCCGCTTGTCGCGTACGCCGGCGTCGATCACGGCCGCGTAGTCGGGCACCGGGAACGCAACTGCGGTCGGATCGTCCGGGTCGCGACCGGCGATGACGCCCAACATCCACGCGCAATCGAGGGCGCTGCGCGCCATGGGACCAATGTGGTCGAGCGAGCCGGCGAGGGGAAAGACTCCGGCTCGGCTCACGCGGCCCCACGTCGGCTTCAGGCCCGACAGGCCATTCATGGTCGAAGGAAAGCGGATCGAGCCGCCGGTATCCGACCCCAGCGAGGCATAGCAAAGGCCGGCCGCGGTTGCCGCCCCCGATCCCGACGACGAGGCACCCGTCCAGTAGGCCGCGTTCCACGGATTGATTGGCGCCGGAATGCTCGGATGGTGGGCACCGAATGCACCTTCGGTCATCTGCAACTTGCCGAGGATCACCGCGCCCGCCGCCTTCAGGCGGGCCACGACGGTCGCATCCTTGTCCGGCACGTGGTGGCGATGGATCGCCATGCCGGCGGCGGTCGCCACATCCGCCGTATCGCAGAGATCCTTCACGGCGACCGGCACGCCGTGAAGCGGACCGCGCCGCTTGCCCAGGGCCGTCTCTGTGTCGCGCTCAGTCGCGTCCGCCAGGGCGCGCTCGGGAGTGACCACCGCATAGCTCTTGAGCTCTCGATCGACCTTCGCGATCCGGTCGAGAATCGCGCGCGTCACCTCGACCGAGGAAAGGGCGCGCGCCTTGAGCCGGCGCGCGACGTCGTCAAGCGATAGATAGTGAAGATCGGTCGGCATGTCGTCTTGCGGAAGTCCGGCAAGACATAGTCGCCGCCGAGGCGACTGGCCTCAAGGGGCCCCTGCGCACAATCGTTCGCTCACCAAAACGACGACGGCGGCGCCGGGCCGGCGCCGCCGTGCTTGCGTCCACAATCGAAGATCAGTCCGTGGCCTTGAGATTGACGGCCGCCGAGCGACCGCGTTCCGTCGCGATCTCGTAGCTGATCTTCTGGCCCTCGTTGAGACCGTTCAGGCCGGAGCGCTCGACCGCGCTGATATGCACGAACACGTCCTTGCCGCCCTCCGATGGCTGGATGAACCCAAAACCCTTCGTGGCGTTGAACCACTTCACGGTGCCTGTGGGCATTACTCTCTCCTTGGTAGCGTAGCGAGCACACACGAAAACGCGCAGACGGTGCGCTCGCTGCATCGATCTGCGGCAACTCGGAGAACTTGGGGAAACAGCTCGTTGGTCCGCGCGCCGTTGTGGCTTGGGCCGCCAAAGCAAGGCCAATCTTCGTAAGTTGTGACGGGCATGTGGGAGTCTACCGCCGCCAAGTCAAGGTCGCCTCTCCCAAACGCTTCAGCGGTCACATTGTTGCACCAATTTTCCAGGGTTCGAATTCATCGTCGCCGATTCCCAATGCTTCGGACTTGGTCTTCTGGCCCGAAGCTGTCTTCAGGATCAGTTCAAATATTTCGCGGCCACTCTCCTGGATGCCCTGTTCGCCGTCGACGATCGCGCCGCAGTTGATGTCCATGTCGTCCGTCATGCGCCGATAAAGCGAGGTATTCGTCGCAAGCTTGAGTGAAGGCGTCGGCTTGCAGCCGAACACGCTGCCCCGGCCGGTCGTGAAGCACAGGACATTCGCGCCGCCGGCCACCTGACCGGTTGCGGAGACCGGGTCGTAGCCCGGCGAGTCCATATAGACGAAGCCCCTGGCCGTAATGGGCTGGGCATACTCATAGACGTCGACCAGGTTCGTTGTCCCGCCCTTCGCAACTGCACCCAAAGATTTCTCGAGGATCGTCGTCAGCCCGCCCGCCTTGTTGCCGGGAGACGGATTGTTGTTCATCTCACCGCCGGTGCGGGCGCAGTGTTCCTCCCACCACCTGATGCGACGGACAAGCTTCTCGCCGACTTGTCGCGAGACCGCTCGCCGCGTCAGCAGATGCTCGGCCCCATAGATTTCCGGCGTTTCCGACAAGACCGCCGTGCCGCCGTTCCTCACCAGAAGATCGACGGCAGCCCCCAGAGCCGGATTTGCCGAAATCCCGGAGTAGCCGTCTGATCCGCCGCACTGCAGCGCCAGGATCAGCTCGCCGGCCGATATGGTCTCGCGGCCAACATCGTTCACGTCGGGCAGCAGTTCCTTCAGGAAGCCGACGGCGCGCATCACAGTCTTGGCGACGCCGCCCTCGTCCTGGATGGTCATGGGAATGAAGTTGGGTCCTTCCTTGAGACCTTCGGCGCTCATCAGGCCCGAGATCTGATTGGCCTCGCAGCCCAAGCCCAGGACAACCACGGCCGCCATGTTCGGATGACGCGCATAGCCCGCCAGGGTGCGTCGCAGGACGTCCATCTCGAGACCCGAAGCGGCCATACCGCAACCGCCGCCGTGCGTCAGCGGCACGATTCCGTCGATGTTGGGATAGTTATCGACCAGCGGAGCGAGCTTCGCCGCGATCATGCGGCTGGTCGCCGCCGAGCAATTCACGGTCGTGACGATGCCAACGTAGTTGCGCGTCGCCGCCCGCCCGTCTGCGCGCCGATAGCCCTCGAAGGTGGCGCGCTCGGCTTCAGGAACGAAATCGGTCGGGTGGGCATCGGCACAGAAAGCATAGTCGCGCTCGAAGTCGCCCATGGCGCAGTTGTGCGTGTGGACGTGAGTTCCGGGTGCGAGATCGTCGATCGCAAAGCCGATGATCTGATTGTACTTGCGCAAGGGTTCGCCCTTCCTCACCGCGCGCGTGAGGATCTTGTGGCCCGGCGGGATGCGCGTCGCCGCGACGACATCGCCCTCGACCTTCGTGTTCGGCAGGATGTCCATCCTCGCCACGACGACATTGTCGTTCGGGTGGAGACGTAGGGCGATGGGAGCAGCCATGGTCTTTCTCCGGTGGTCGAGGCCGCAGGTCGGCGAGACATGATAGCCTCATGGCAAAGCCGGCGCCCAAAAAAGAAAGCGGGGCCATCGATACCCCGCTTCCTTCCGCCACATCACCGGTTGCTAGCCGTGGTGATGATCCCAATCGTGGTCCCAGTGACCGCGTTCGTGACGCCAGCCGTGATCGACGTGCGCCCAACGGTCGGGCACCCAGTGATAGCCGCGGCGCGCCGCCATCCAATAGCCGGGAGTCCAGACATGATGACCGCCGTCCCAGCGCCAGTAGCCCGGCGCCCAGACATAGCCCGGCCGCGGGGCGGGAACCGGCTCGTACATCGGCGCCGGCGGCGGGACGCCGATCGTAAGCCCGAAGCTCATGCTGGCTTGGGCGGCCGCCGGTGTGAAAATTGCCGGGGCGACCATCGCCGGCGCGGAAATCGCGGCAGCGGCAAGAGCGGTGATCAAGGAACGCGTCATCATGACTTGCCTCCAAACATCGGCGGATTGAAGCCGCCTCGCATGAAGGTACGACGCCGGATGAAAACGCTTCCCCGGCCGATTGGGGTATTTGCGCCGTGCTGCAGCCGTCTTTCGGCCATTGGGAGTCGCAACCGAGCGCGCCTCAAACCATTTCTCACCGTATGACGTACGCCCGACATCGCAACTTCGCCTTCGAACGGGGGCGGCCCGCGCCGCTCCTCACCGTCGAACCGGACGCCTCCGCACGGCTGCTGTTGCAGCGTCCGCATGCCAGCAATCTGGCCGGAGACCTGTCGCGCTGGGCGCTGGCGCGAAAACGTGACCGCCCTCTGGAGGTATCCTGGACGGCTCTGCGACGGTCGCCCCGTTTGCTTGGCGAGCCCAGGATCCGCCACCAATAAGCGCTGGCCCCGGCAGGCCATAGTCTGCTATTCCCGCCGGCTTTCGCGGACGAGGAATAGATGGACACGCTTACCTACTGGAACGGCACGTGGCACGAGGGCAACCCGGCGATTCTCGGCCCGCGCGATCACGCCTTCTGGCTCGGTTCGATGGTGTTCGACGGCGGCCGTGCCTTCGAGGGCTGCGGACCGGACCTCGATCTGCATGCCGAGCGTGTCGTGCGCTCGGCGCATGCGCTGGGGTTGACGCCAACCAAAACGGCGGGCGAGATCCTTGAGCTCATGCACGAAGGTGTCCGCCGCTTCGGCTCAAAGGCCGAGCTCTATGTGCGGCCGATGTTCTGGGCGACCAAGGGAGGCCCGGGCCCGATCTCGGTCGATCCCGACTCGACCCAGTTCCTGCTCTGCATCTACCTATCGCCGATGCGCGCCGGCACGCCCTTGACGCTCGGTCTCTGCCACTCGATCCGCCGGCCGACACCGGAAAGCGCGCCGACCGACGCCAAGGCGAGCTGTCTCTATCCGAATTCGTCGCGCGGCGTGGCCGAAATGCTGAAGCGCGGATTCCAGAACGGCGTCGTGCTCGATGCGCTCGGCAATGTTGCCGAGACCTGCAGCTCGAACATCTTTCTCGCCAGGGACGGCAGCGTCGCGACGCCGGCGCCCAACGGCAGTTTCCTGGCTGGCATCACGCGGAACCGGACCATCAAGCTGCTGCGCAATGCCGGCATCCAGGTCGACGAGCGAACGGTCACGACGGCTGACCTCGACGACGCCGACGAGATCTTCACCACGGGCAATGCCGGCAAGGTGCAGCCGGTCAGCCGCTACGAGAGTCGCGACTTGCAGCCCGGACCGATCGCCCGGCACGCGCACGAGCTCTACATGGCCTTTGCTCGCACCCAGCGTGTGATCTGATCGGAACTCGGCCGACCACGGGGCGTTGGCCCCGTGCCATGCGCATCCAGGTCGTCCATTGCCATCCGCTGACCGACAGCTACGATCATGCGCTGTTTCGCGTCATTGTCGAGACGCTCGCGGCCAGCGGTCATAGCGTCGTCGCCACCGATCTCTATCGCGAGGATTTTCACCCCGCGATGACCGAGTCCGAGCGGCGCAGCTATATGGGCAACGACTATGATCTCCGCGCCGTGGCGGCCTACGCGACCACCCTGAAGCAGATGGAAGGATTGATCCTCTGCTTCCCGCACTGGTGGTTCTCGATGCCGGCCATGCTGAAGGGTTGGGTCGACCGCGTCTGGGGTCCGGGTATCGCCTTCACCTATGACTCCGGGGACGCGCATCTGCGCCCTGCCCTGCACAACATCAAATTGTTCGGCGTGGTGACGAGCTACGGCTCGCCATGGTGGATCGTGCATTTGTTCGCCGGCAATGCCGGCTACAAGGTACTGATGCGGGGCATGAAGCCGCTCTGCGCGAGAAACGCACGTTCCTTCTATCTCGCACACTATGACATGGATCATTCGACAGTTCGGTCGCGCGAGGCCTTTCTGGATAAGGTACGTGCGACCGTCTCTCGCCTGTGAGGTGCGGAAGTTATCCCGCGCGCGCCATGACTCCGCCACGCCGTCCGCCGACTTTTCGCCCCAATTCCCCGCGTATTAGGGTTAGGAGGCCGCCAGGGTCTTCGCTTTGATAACAGGGGATTGCCATGCGTCATTACATCGTTCTTGCAGCCATTCTTCTGACCGCGACCGCTTGTGGCGATACCTGGGGACAGCGCGCAGTGACGGGCGGCGCCATCGGTGCCGGCTCGGGCGCGGTGATCGGCGGCGTGAGCGGCCTCGGCGTCCTGCCAGGTGCGCTGATCGGCGGCGCGCTGGGCGCAGGCGCGGGTGCGGCGACCACGCCACAGCGTCGCTACTACTGATAACCCCGCGCTCAGGGCGCGAAGAGAAGCGCAAGATCATTGCATGACGCCGCGGTATCGGCTGCGGCGTCTTGTTTGTGCGGCTGGGAATGCCGGTCATCACTGCAACTCGACCGCACGAGAGGACGTTGTGCTCGCATGGCTCGCTCCTGCAACCGAACAGGCAGGCCAGTCAGACTGAGGTGACGAATGCGGGACGGCGTGTCGAGTGAGGTGGGAAACGCAAGCATTGCCCCGCGTCGAACCTTCCGAAACGTGCTCCTCGACAGCCTGTCCGCAGCCGATGCCGCGGCGCTGGTTCCCAACCTCGAGCGGGTTACCCTGGCACGCCGGCAGGTTCTCGAATCGCCTGGCGCCGCAATCTCCACCGTCGTCTTTCCCGAAAACGGCATCGTCTCCGTCATGGCCCGCGCGCCGCGCGACCGCCGGATCGAGGTCGGCTTGATCGGTTTCGACGGCATGACCGGCTTCGGCGCCATCCTCGGTGACGAGGTCGCAATCAATGAATCGATCGTGCAAGTGCCCGGCCACGGCTGGCGCATCGCGGCAGCCTCGTTGATCCGACTGGCACGTCAGAGCGCAAGCCTCTCGGCGCTGGTGCTGCGCTATGTCCACGCCTTCATGGCTCAGACCACCCAGACGGCGCTCGCCAACGGGAGCGCCAAGCTCGAGGAGCGGCTTTCACGCTGGCTTCTGATGTCGCATGACCGCTTCAACTCGAACGACGTCGGCGTCACGCACGACTTCCTGGCGCAAACGCTGGGGGTGCGACGTGCCGGCGTGACCATCGCGCTCCAGGTCCTGGAGTCCAGACACCTGATCCGCTCCCGCCGCAGTCTGATTACCATCCTCGATCGCACCGGGCTGGAGCGACGCGCCAACGGCTCCTATGGCGTGGCCGAAACGGCGTATAGCCGGCTGATACGATCCGATTGGCGGCAAACGATCGACAACTAAAAACCGACCTCCCGGCAGCCGGCTCCGCCGGGCGGTTCGTATGTGTGTCGTCAGCGACGGTGCTGCCAGCCGCGACGCGACGCCCCGGCATGGGCGCGCGAATCGCCACACCAGCCGCCGCGCTCGCCACGGCAATAGGCGTCATCATCATGAAGATCGGCCGCGCCTTTCTTCCATCCTCGATATGAGGCCTTGGAATGGCCGCGCGAGTCGCCATGCCAGCCGCCATGCCGATCGCCGGAGCGGCGGTCTCCTTGGTCTTCATCATAGTCGCGGCCACGGCTCGACCGGTGGTCCTCATGGCCTTCGTGCCGCCCGCCGCGGCCACCTTCAGCCCAACGCTCACGACCCGCTGCGGAGTGATCTTCGGGATCACCGTACCAGCCGCCGTGGCGACGACCGCGACCGCCCCGATCGTCATCGCCGTATCGCGGCCGGGAACGGCCGTGGTAGCTCTCGTCCTCGTCGCTCATGAAACGGCCGCGCTCGCCGCGGTCAGGCATGCCGTAGCGCCCCATGCCTCCCTCCGACTCGAAGTGAAGCGAAACCGGCCGCGCCGGACGCCGACCGATGCCGCGCTCCTGGAGCTCCTGTTTCCGCTGCCTCAGTGGCTGGGCAAGCGCTGCTTCGTCGACGCCGTTCTCCTTCGCCTTGGCCCGGAGCGCGAGTGATCGCGCACGATGATGGAGCCGGCGAGTGACGCGCTGCTGGAGGCGCTGCTTCTCGCCTACCTCGCGGCCGTCACCCGCGAGAAGCGAGCTTCCACTGCACCAGAGTAAATGGCGGCCTGGCGTCGTCGTGCGGCTCGAACACCGCCTCGACCTCGGCACCGATCTTCACGTCCTGCGTCGGATCCCCCAGCAGGTTGCCCAGCATGCGCACCTGGCCGGCGTCGGGCAGCTCCACGAGGACCACGATGTAGGGACCATGATCCCTCAGCGCCGGATGCACGGGATGCCAGGGTCGCTCCCAGCTGTAGATGCGGCCCTTGCCCGAGACCTTGTGCCAGCCGAGATCGAAGCCGAGACATTTGTGGCAGATCCATTCCGGTCCCCACTGGAAGGTGCCGCACTTGCGGCAGCGCTGGACCAGGAGCTCGCCACGCCGCGTTCCCTCCCAGTAGGGCTTGTCGAGCCCGTCATTCTCCGGCACCGGCGCCGGCAGACCTTTCGGCAGGTAGCTCATAGTGTCGCTCCCGTCCCGAGGATCATGCTGGAGACTGGCGTCACCATGGGTCCGGAGATCACCATCGATACCTCGGCGTCGGGCACCTGCGACGTCGACTGCCGGCGTAGCTGACGCACCGCCTCGAGCTGCAGCTCGAGCCCGTGCATGTAGCACTCGGCGAGATTGCCGCCGGACGTGTTGAGCGGCAACTTGCCCGAGGGCGCGATCAGGTTATCGACCGTCAGGAACTCGTTCGCCTTCTCGGCCGGGAAGAAGCCGTGTTCGATCAGGCTCATTAGCACGCCGCCGGTGAAGTTTTCGTAGCTTTGCACCACGTCGACATCGGCGGGCTTCACACCTGCCATCTCGTAGAGCTGCGGCGCCACGGTAGTGAAGCTCGAGGTGGCGTAGAGCGGCGCGTTGTGGCCGCGCGCGCCGTTGCGATACTCGGAGCCCTGCGCAGCGCCCAGCAGATAGGCCGGTGGCTGGCGGAGATCACGGGCTTCTTCGGCTGGGACGATGACCAGCGCCGCCGCGCCGTCGTTCTCCTGGCAGCAGTCGAACAGGCGCCAGGGCTCTACGATCCAGCGCGAGGAGTCATAGGCCGCCGGCGTCAGAGGCCGACCGTGCATCACCGCTCGCGGATTGGCCTGGGCATGGTGGTAGGAGGCGAGCGCGATCGCACGCTGCGCCGACGGCGCGATGCCGTTCTCGTGCAGGAAGCGCATCGCCCGCATGGCGTAGCGTTGGCCGGGCGACATCACACCGTAGGGCGCGTTGAGGGCGGCCTCGCCTTGAGCGCTACCGCCGGGCGGCGCGGCGCCGAAGCGCTGGAACTGGCCTTGCGCCAGTGCGCGGAAGACCACGACGCAGTTCGCGATCCCGCATGCCACCGCGGCCGCGGCATTGCCCACGGCCGCCGAGCCCCCGCCTCCGCCGCCGCCCCAGTTCATGTTGGAGAAGCGCAGCGCCGGCAGGCCGAGGGCTGCGGCGAGGCGTGACGGATCGTTGCGATCGTTGGAATAGGAAGCGAAGCCGTCGATACGGCGCGGATCGATGCCGGCATCCTCGCACGCGGCCAGGATCGCCTGCAGGGCGAGGGTGAACTCCGAGACCGGCGCCTTGCCGTGCTTGTAGTAGGTGGTCTCGCCGACACCGACGATGGCCACCTTGCCGCGCAGCGTGCGCTTGCCCATCGCCGCGCTGTCAGTTCGCGTGATAGCGCGCCGGGACCTCGATCCCGAGGAAGCGCGCGCAGTTCAGCCCCAGCACCTTGGCGCGCGTGTCGTCGGACAGCTGCCCCATCGTGCGCTCGATCGCCTCGGCCGAATGCGGCCAAGTCCCTTCGTGGTGAGGATAGTCGTTGGCCCACATGAAGTTGCGCGCGAGATCGTGGCGTTCGGCGAGATCGAGGCCGGCCCGATCTTCCTGGAACGAGGAGAAGCCGTGCGCGCGATAGTATTCGCTTGGCAGGTTCTTGAGCTTGGGCCGTACCCAGAAGTGATGCTTCTTGTAGGCCTCGTCCATTGCCTCGAGCAGCCACGGGACCCAGCCGATGCCGGCCTCGATCGTGGCGAAGCGCAACGTCGGGAAGCGCTCCAGCACGCCCGACGCGCAGAGATTGGCGACCGGCTCGATGGTGGGCGACAGCGAATGCGAGACATAGTTCACGACCGCGCCGCCATTGCCGCGCGCCGCCCGCGGGTCGCGTCCCGTCGAGACGTGGAAGGTGATCGGCAGATTGGCCTCGGTGATCGCCGCCCACAGGGGATCGAAGTGCGGCAGGTTGTAGTTCACGTGGTTGCTGTCGTGGCCACCCCAGACCGGCTTGCAGGGCAAGGTCAGGCACTTGAAGCCGAGCCTGGCGAGCCGTTGCACCTCGGCGATCGACCCTTCGAGGTCGCCGCTGGCGAGCGATCCCGCCGGGATCATGCGATTCTGATGGGCGCCGAATTGCTCCCACGCCCAGTCGTTCCAGACCCGGCACTGCGCCATGGCGAACTGCGGATCGGGCGTGGCCCACATGGCGAGGCCCTTGTTGGGGAAGATCAGCTCGACATCGATGCCGTCGCGGTCGTGGTCAGCCAGCCGGCCCAGCGGATCGGCACCGGCCTTGTTGCGCGCCATATCCTCGCCCTCGAGCGTCGACAGACGCAGGCGGTCGGGTCGGTAGCCCTCGCACACGCGCCACTGCACGCCGTCCTTGTCGGTTACCACCCGCGGCAGGCGATCATGGTATTTTTTGTCCATGCGCTCGAACCAGAGGTTGGCCGGCTCGTTGGCATGGCCGTCGGCCGAAACCATGAAGTACTTCTTCACTGCGTCCGGGCGCGCGCTGCGCGGCCAATCTGCGGCACCCGGTGTATCGAGCCGCCACAGGTTCGGCGCATTGACCTCGATCTGGTTCATCGTTTCCTCCTTGCGGCCTATCGCTTCGACGTTTTACTCGCCTCGCTTCAGGTCTGCGGCGAGGACGCCCTCTTGCCGTTCCTCCAGCTCACGTTCGATGCTGCCGAGCACGCGCTGACAGATGTCGAGGTCCGCCGGTGGGACCTTGGCCAACAGCCGACTTTGGATTTCGGTACCGACCTTCGCCACGCGTATCGCGAGATCGCGGCCTGCCGGCGTGAGATAGATGCCGCGCGCGCGCCGGTCGGTCTCGTCCTCACGTCGCTCGATCAGGCGGCGGCGTTCGAGGTTGTCGAGGAGCCGCGCGAGCGACGGCCCTTCGATCGACAGCGCGGTCGCCAGCTCCTTCTGGCGCACACCGCCGCCCAGCCGTCCGACATAGGCGAGCGGGCGCCAGGTCGCCTCGGTCAGGCCATAGGCCCGCAATTCGGCGTCCACCGCCTGGCGCAGCCGCCGCGCGATGCGGGCGACGCTGAAGCCGAAATCGATCTGTCTGGGCCGGCCCATGGCCAGAAAGATAGGATGCTAATCAACTAAATGGCAAGCCGCGCGACTTGCGAGAAAGCCACGGCGGCCGCCTGGCGAACGGGGAGCCTTCGTGAAGGCGGATCAGGCCGCTCTCGAGAGGTCTTCGCCGGCAAGCGCCCGCTCGATCAGGCGCACGACGTTGTCGCGGCCGTAAAGTTTGACGAAGGCGCCCATGCGCGGTCCCTGCTCGCTGCCCAGCAGCACTTCGTAGAGAGTCTTGAACCACTGGCGCAGATCTTCCTTGGCGAAGTGGCGCTTGCCCGCTTCGTAGACCTCGTTCTGGATGAACTCCGCGCTCTCGTTTTCGGGGATCCTGCGCAGCGTTTCGGCGAGGTCGCGCAGCGCTGCACGTTCCTTCTCGGCCGGCAGCCGGAACTTCTTCGTGCTCTTCACGAAGTCCTGATAGTAGGCCACTGCACCTTGCAGCAGGCGATCGAGGTAGGGCGCGTTCTCGGGCGTCGCGCCCGGGACATAGCGGCGCAGGTATTGCCACAGCACGTCTTTGTCGTCGGTGTGCGCGACACTCGCAAGATTGAGCAGCATCGCGAAGCTGACGCCGGCCGCATGATGATCGACCGGCTTGCCATCGTGGATATGCCAGGCCGGGTTGTCGACCGCCTTCTGCGGATCCTCGTCCGGTACCTTCTCGACGAAGGCAAGATAGTCGTCGATGGCACGCGGGATGACGTCGAAATAGAGCCGCTTGGCCCGCCGCGGCGACTGGAACATGTAGAGCGCCAGCGACTCGGGCGGCGCATAGCGCAGCCATTCCTCGACCGAAAGCCCGTTGCCCTTGGACTTGGAGATCTTCCTGCCCTGCTCGTCGAGAAACAGTTCGTAGTTGAACCCTTCCGGCGGCCGGCCGCCGAGGATGCGCACGATCCTGGCCGAGAGCTCGGCCGACGGGATGAGATCCTTGCCGTACATCTCGTAGTCGACGTCGAGCGCGAACCAGCGGCCGGCCCAATCGGCCTTCCACTGCAGCTTGACGTTGCCGCCCGTCACCGGCGTTTCGACGGTCGAGCCGTCCTCGTCGCGATAGACGATCGTGCCGGCGTCGGCGTCGGTCTTGATCACAGGCGCCTGCAGTACGCGGCCGCTCTTGGGTGAGATCGGCAAGAAGATCGAGTAGGTCGTCCGCCGCTCCTCGCCAAGCGTCGGCAGCATGATCTCCTGCACCTCGTCGTAGTGGCGCAGCATGGCAAGCAGCATCTCGTCGAAGCGGCCGGACTTGTACCAGTCGGTGGCCGACTGGAACTCGTACTCGAAGCCGAACGAATCGAGGAAGGCACGCAGGCGGGCGTTGTTGGCGGCGCCAAACGACGAATATTCGTTGCTGAAGGGATCGGGCACAGAGGTGAGCGGCTTGCCGAGATGCTGGGCCAGCATCTCCTTGTTCGGCACGTTGTCGGGCACCTTGCGCAACCCGTCCATATCGTCGGAGAAGCAGAACAGCCGCGTCGGTACGTCGCTCAGCCGCATGAATGCATGGCGCACCATGGTCGTGCGGACCACCTCGCCGAACGTGCCGATATGCGGCAGGCCGGATGGTCCATAGCCGGTCTCGAACAGCACATGACCTTTGGCCGGCGCCTTGCCACCGATGCGGGCAACAAGCTTGCGGGCTTCCTCAAACGGCCACGCGCGCGCGGCCTCGGCGATGGTGCGATCGAACTGTGACATGAAGCGTCGAAACTAGGTGCGGCGGCCATTTGCGTCAATGTGACGACGGCGCCAAAGTGGCCGGCCCGCCATGACAAGAACACCCATAGGTCTCGCATTCGGCGGCCTGTTGGCCATGGCCGCCGGCATCGGCATCGGCCGCTTCGTCTACACCCCCATCCTGCCACCCATGGTCGAGGCGCTGGGCCTCACCAAGAGCCAGGCCGGACTGATCGCGTCGGCGAATTTCATCGGCTATTTCGCCGGCGCGCTGCTGGCGGCCTTGCGCCTGCCGGGGTCGCGCCGCGCCTGGCTCTTCGGCGGGCTGGCCGTGAACGTCGTCTGCCTCGCGGCCATGGCATTCACCGTGTCGCTGAGCGTCTTCCTCCTCTTGCGCCTGGTCGCCGGAATCTCCTCGGCCTTCATCCTGATCTTTGCCTCCGCCCTCGTGCTCGACCGGTTGGCCGCTGTTGGTCGAAGCGCGTTGTCCGCCGTGCATTTCGCCGGCGTCGGCAGCGGAATCGTCGCCTCCGCCTTGCTGGTTGCGACGATGAGCGACTGGCACGTCATGTGGCTGGCGAGCGCGGCGCTGGCGCTTGCAGCCAGCGTTGGGGTGTGGGCAACAGTGCCTGCGGATCCCTCCGGCCCGAGGGCTGCCGCGGCAGGAACACCGAGCAAGCTCAGCGCGCGATTCGCGATGCTGGCGGCCGCCTACGGCCTGTTCGGCTTCGGCTACATCATCACTGCGACCTTCATCGTCGCCATGGTGCGAAGCTCGAAAGAGATCGCGGCGCTCGAACCCTACATCTGGGTCATGTTCGGCCTTGCCGCCGCGCCATCGGTGGCGCTGTGGACGCGCCTTGGTGCGCGGTGGGGCATCCTCGCGACCTACGCGATCGCCGCGATCGTCGAGGCGATCGGCGTCGCCGCGTCGGCCGTCTGGATGACGGAGGCGACGGTGATCCTGTCTGCGATCCTGGTCGGTGGCACGTTCATGGGACTAACGGCGCTTGGCCTGATTGCCGCCCGCGAAGGAGAGGGCGATCCGCGCGGCCGCATTGCGCTCATGACCGCGGCCTTCAGCGCCGGCCAGATCGTGGGCCCCACCTTCGCGGGCTATGTGTATGACGTCACCGGCAGCTTCGCCGGCCCGTCATGGTGCGCAGCCGCCGCGCTGGTGCTGGCGGCGGCACTCTGCCGCCTCGTCAGGCGCTAGAATCGAAGTCCAACAGGGCGCGCCCGTCTATTGCTCTTTCCCCGACCGATCCCCGTAGTCACATTGGGCGGTCTGTTAGAGACTGACCCGGCTCAGACTCTGACCCCGGCCAATACCCTCCATTCAGGACAACCCGAGGCATGCCGTCGAAACATCTCCTCCGGATTCGTCGGCGCCACGGAAGGGGACCAACAGACGTCAGGCGAACATATCCGGCCGCACTTCGGCACTAATTTCGATGATCACGTCGGCCGGCACGTTCGCGCGCCGCGCCGCGATGCGGATGGCCTCTGCACTCGGCGCCTCATAGAGGCAATAGGTCTTCATCTTGTCGGCGCTGAGAAAGGAGAAGAGCCATTTGACTCCCTCCTCGTCGTTGATGCGGTTGACAGCGTCCACACCGTCTTTCGTGAGTTCCAGGCGATCGGCGAAATTTCTCTCGATCAGGTATCGCGGCATGGTGCTCTCCCGTCACTTCGAGACGGCAAGTCTGGCCCTGCGATGCAACAGGCCGCCCATACCCATGCGCTCGGCGGCGGCAATCGCCATGCTACGCAGCTCGGATGCCAGCACGCTATCTCCCTTTCGATCCCGTGCCAACAGCATGCGGGCATACTCGAACCGCGTGTCGGCGAGCCGCGGCCATGCCTTCAACCGCGCGTTCAAGGCGAGCGAAGCCTTGAAATGGGTCTCGGCGCCCTCCCAGTCGGAGATCGCCGCGGCCAGCAATCCCAGATAGTGGCCGCCGGCGCCGCAGCACAGCGTGTGGGGTGGTGCGACAATCGCCACATCGCGATAAGGCAGCAGCAGCTCGTAGAGCTTCTCGGCACGAAGCGAATCCCCGAGCGCGGCGCAGACTTCCGCAAGATAGGTGAGAGTGATCGCACGCTTGGCATCCATCGGAAGGGCGAAGTCCGACTGCGCCATTGCCTCGAAATGGACGCGCGCCTGTTCATGAAAGCCGAGATCGCTGGCGATCAGCATCAGCCCCGGCCTCCAGATCGCCTCCTCGGGCTTTTCGCTGACGAATTGCTTCACGAGCGGCGCGATCTCCGCCAACCGGCCCTGCTCCCGCCGGATGGTGAACATCTGCATCCCGTAGATGCCAGCAACGGACCCAGAGGCGGTGTCCGGGCTTGACGACACCGCCTCCTCCGCCTTTCGCTCCGCCAAGGGATAGTCGCCATGAAGGATGGCCTCCATGGCTTGGGTACACAATGCCTGCCATCGAAAGGTGAGCGACTGCGTGGTGTTGGCCATCTCTGCAAGGCGCCGAACGACCGCCTGGAAATCGTCATGGTCACCCATTTCGAGGAACTTGGAAGCTCCAAGAAGGAAGGCATATAGCACGTCAGCGGCGCCCGCCCCCGCTTCCGCAACTTGGCAAAACTGCCGAAGCAGTTGGCGTTTTTGATCGAACTCCGGTGCCGACGGTGGTGACGGACCCAGGAGCTGGTTATATAAAACCCCATACAGGCTGCGTTGATCGCCGAGGCGTTCCACCATCGACTGCGCCTCGCGCGTGACCGTCGCGGCGCGGTCCTCTTCGCCAACCAGGAGGAGGGCCCTGCCCAGGTGGCCCAGCAGGCGGCACTTCAACACAGCCTCATCGGGCCCGATCGCACGGAGCGCCCCTTCGATCTGTGCAATGCCTTCCTTGCTGTGCAAGCCAACAACTTGCTGTGCGTCGATAAAGCCCATCGCTGCCTCGGCAAATCCCGTCGCCAGGCCATGTCGTCTGGCCCTGTCCAAAGCCTCGCGATAGGTCGACAACGCTTGCGGTTCCGCATTGTGTATTTCGGTTTGGCCGCGCATCAGCAGCAGCGGCAAGGCGCGCGCCGAGCGAACAAGGTCGTCGGCCGGCAGCCGTTCGATGAGATCAAGACCGCGTGACACGTGTGTCCGGGCTTCGGTAAAGGCGCCGCGGTGTACGGCACTCTCCGCGGCCCGCTGCCAGGCCGCAATCGCAGGGTCGACCAGATCGGCTGCCGTGAGGTGCTGGGCGACGACTTCCGGCTGGGCGGCCGCCCATTCCGGGAATCGCTCGACCATGGCCTGGCCGATCGCGGCATGATGCTGGCGGCGTCGCGCCAGCAACAAGGACTGATAGGCGGCGTCCTGGATCAAGGCGTGGCGGAAGCCATACGCCTTTCCGGCAACGCGCGGCAGCCGGACCGGGCGCACGATTTCCGTCGCCACCAACTGGTCGAGCCCGGCATCCAGCGTCTCGTCCCCGAACTCGGTGACAGCACGAAGGAGATCCTGGTTGAACTCGCGACCGATGACGGCGCCGGTCTGGGCGATCTCCCGCGCAGCCGGCTCGAGCCGATCCAGCCGGGCCAGCAGCGAACCCTGCAGCGAGTCCGGAATGGCGATCCCCTGGAAGGGCCCTTCAAGTTCATAGTGGGTCCCCGCGTCGCGCCAGGCATTCTCCTCCAGAACAGTCTTGGTCAATTCCTCGACGAACAACGGCACGCCATCGGTTCGTGACACGATCTGGTCGAGCACGAAGCCCGGAAGCGCCTTACCGCCGGTGATCTGCTCGACCATGGCCTGGCGCTCGCGGCGCGACAGGCGGTCGAGGTTCATCTGAACCAACTGCGGATAGCTCCAGCCGGGCTTGAACTCAGGCCGCGCCGTGATGAGCAGCAGCAGGCGACCCGTGGTCAGCTGCTCCTGCAGCTCGCGAAGCAGATCGAGAGTCGACGGATCGACCCAGTGGGCATCCTCGACGACCATGAAGAGCGTCTGGCGTTGCGCCATCGCGCCGATGGTGGCTGACAGCGCGTCGAGAACCCTTCGTTTGAACATCAGCCCCGAGACTTCCGGTGTCTCGCCGGCGTCCATCGCCGGGAGACCGATCAGGGAGGCCAGCGTCGCTGCGATCTCGAGATCGTCCAGTCCAAGACCAAGCATGGCGGCCTGTAGCTTGGCCTTGGCCGCACCGGCATCGCCCTGCGCTTCGATGCCGAGGCTACGGCAAAGCCAGAGGATGATCGGGGCGAAGGCGCTGTTGCGATGGTGGGACGAGCAGTAGCAGGTGATGGCCTGATGCGGCTCCTGGGCCAGGCCGTCGCGGAAGGCGCGCACGACCCGCGACTTGCCGATGCCAGGCTCGCCGACCAGCAGCACGCACCGCATCTCGCCGTCGCGGGCCTGATCCCAGCGCTGGCGAAGCATGTCGAGCTCGGCGACCCGCCCCACAAGGGGCGTGAGGCCGCGCTGGACTCGGGTGTCGAAGCGGTCGATCGATTCGGAGGGCCCGACGACGCGGAAGATTCGGATCAGCGCCGACACCCCCTTCAGGGCGCTCTGGCCGACATCCTCGAAGGCGAAGAGACCTTCGACGAGCCGCCGGGTGACAGCGCTGACGACAACCGTGTCCGGCTGCGCCTCACCCTGCAAGCGAGCGGCGATGTTCGGCGTTTCGCCGACGATCGCCTCCCGGTCGCGAGCGGAGCCCGCCCCGACATCGCCGACCACGACAAGACCAGTATGGATTCCGATCCGCGTCTGCAGGCGCACCAAATATTGCGCAGCCAGCGTTTGGTTGGTCGCGTGCAGGCGGTTGACGATCCCCAATCCCGCGCGGACAGCGCGCGCAGCGTCGTCCTCGTGCGCATGCGGATAACCGAAATAGACCAGGATGCCGTCGCCGAGATAACGCGCGATGTGGCCGTCCTCGGCGTCGATGGCGGCGGCGCAGCCGGCGTGGAAGGCGCGCAGGACTTCCCGCATATCCTCGGGATCGAGCTGCTCGGACATCGGTGTCGAGCCGACAAGATCGACGAACATCACCGTGATGGAACGCCGCTCGGCCGCGAAGTCGGGTTTTACGCCGTCGACCGCAGCGGTGCGTGGCGGTTCGACCGGGGCCGGTTCAATCGGTTTGAGTCCGGTGATTGCCTTCAGAAGCCGCTTGCGGTCGCCGAGCGACAGCCCCAGCTCCTTGAGGTCTCCGTCCGACAACTCGGGCAAGACGTCCCAGTCTATGCCGTTTTCGGCGAAGCGATCAGCATGGCTGCCCAGACCGATTCCGGACAGCCAGCTCCGCAAGTCCTGCGTCATGGCCCATTCCGCGCCTTCGTCAGGGACCACTATAGCACCTGAGACGCCGCGCCGGACTCAGCCCCAGCGGGGCTGCTCGCCACGTCATCGTGACGTTCATGTTCATGGTTGTCTCCCCGTTCGACTGGTCTGGAACGAAGGAAGCCACACCAACGCAACTTTGCTTATTCTAGTTCGACCGGGACCAACGTATGTGACCAAGTTCACATTACGGCGTCGTTTGTGCCGAGTGCATTCTGGTCGATTTTGACTCTAACGCCGCGCGAGCAAAGTGAGCGCCTCGGTCGCGGCCCGCACGCCCGAGGAATGGGCGCCGGCGAGATCGCCGCCTTCGGTCGCTTCACCGGCGAAGAAGACCCGTCCATCGTGGGGCTGGGCGAGCACGATGCGGTCACGCTCACCAGCCTGGCCGTCGCGTGCGACCGACCACGCGCCGCGGGCAAAGACATCCTGTCCCCACCGCGTCGCGACAGCGCCGACAAAGGCCGGCCGCAACGCCTTGCCGAAGATCTCGGCCAGCGCGGACAGCGCCCAGGCGCCCGCGGCGCTGGGACCGCTGGCCTCGAGCTGGCGGGCCTCGTCATTGTCGGCCAGAACGATCGCACCGTCGCGGCCGGCAGGGCGCGCGATGACCTGCAGTACGCGGCCATGCGGTGTCAGCGCTGTCACGCGCGCATCGGCCGGCGCGTCGACGGCGTGGCGCGAGAAGCCGACCGCGACCTTGTCGTAGAGCGCCATCGGCAGAGCCGCGATCGCGCCGCGTTTGTCCGCCTTCAAGGGCGGCGCGAAGCCGATGACGCCGGCGGCCAGCACACCGACCGGCACGGTCACGATCGCCGCCCGCGCCCGCACGTCACCGCCCGGCGTTACGATGCGCACCAAGGGCGCCGTCGAATCGATGCGCACCGCCCGCGCGCCGGTCTTCACCGGCACATGGGCCGCCCAACGCGCGACCAGGAGGCCGACCCCTTCGGGCACATCCTGCTCCCCTTGGAAGGGCGTTCGCCGGAGAAACTCGGCGAGCGCCACCTGCTCCAGCGCCTCCTTGGGAACGAGCGCCTGCCTTGGATCGATGCCCGGCAATAGCTTGTGCACCTCCTCGACCTTCTTGGCCAAGTCGGCGGAAATCTTCTCGTAATGCGCATATTCGTCCCGGCTGAGCTCCTTGCCGTTCACCAGGATCGCGCCTGCGAGCGGCGGCGGGGCGGCCCTGGCGCCAAGCTCGCGCGCCAGCGAACTGCCCGGCATCAGACCGGCCGCCCCCATGTCGAAGGGAAAGCCGAGCGAGGTGTCGGTCACGACGCGGCCGCCGATGCGGTCGCGGGCCTCCACGACGAGCACGCGCTTGCCTTTGGCCATCAGGGTCTTGGCTGCCGACAGGCCGGCCATGCCGGCGCCGACGATTGCGACATCGAGATCGGCAGCCTCAGCCGGAACGGCGAGGCTCGCGCCCGCAGCAGAAAGGAAGAGTCGACGGCGAAGCCTCATTGTCGCGCAATTGTATGCTATCGGGGCTGTTGATGGCGCCTCCCTCTTCCTGGCCAGCTCTAATCGCGACCGCGCGTGGCGCCTTGTGGTTGTCGGCAGACGGCGAAATCGAGAGCATCGCGGCGCACGTGGTCGGGTCGCGCGCAGCGGGTTCGTTTCCGCTGGTATGCCATGCGTCGGCGGCGGCAGCGCGGCTGGGGCTCGAGTCGCTCGCCGCACGGGACCTGCTGGAACTCTTTGCCTTCGTGCGGCCGGCGACATTCTGCCTGCCGACGGTGCGCGGGCTCTGCGAGGCGCTCGACCTGCCTGCGCCCGCGACACCGGAAGCCGAACTGGCGCGTCTGCCCGATGCGGCACGCGCGCTCCTCGACGAACTCGAGTATATGGCCGCGCTGGCCTCGGCCGAGTTCAAGGACATCGCGCTCGTCATGGCGCGCGGCGGCTGGCCGTGGGGCAAAGAGGTGCTGCTCGCCTTGGGCATCGATGCCGATCCACCGAAGAAGCCGCGGCTCGGTGCAGGGCTCGACGTCTGGAAGAACCTGCCTGCCTGGGAAGATCCGCCACCGGCGACACCGCCCGGTTCGCAGCCGATCGAGCCGCGCGCCGCGCGGCTGCGGCTGGCGCAGCTCGTGGCGGCCGGCCCCAACCTTGCCGAGGCGCGGCCGACGCAGAGCGACTACGCCTCGGCGGCGTCGGAAGCCTTCGCGCCGCGCGAGGAAGAGGACAACCCCAGGGTGGTGCTGGTGGAAGCCGGCACAGGCGTCGGCAAGACGCTGGGCTATATCGCTCCCGCGTCGCTGTGGGCGGAGAAAAACGGCGCACCGGTCTGGATTGCGACCTACACCCGGAACCTGCAGCGTCAGATCGACGGCGAGCTCGACCGGCTGTATCGCGACTCGGCCGAGAAGCGGCGCCGCGTGGTGATCCGCAAGGGTCGTGAGAACTATCTTTGTCTGCTGAACTTCCAGGAAGCCGTCTTGCGCACCGGGCTGGCGCCGGAGAACGCGGTCGGCCTCGGCCTCCTGGCGCGCTGGGCGCTGGCGTCGCGCGACGGCGACATGATCGGCGGCGATCTTCCGGCCTGGTTGCTCGACCTGATCGGCCGCAGCCGCATCACGCGATTGGCCGACCGGCGCGGCGAATGCATCTACTCGGCGTGCGAGCACTACCGGAAGTGCTTCGTCGAGCGCACCATTCGTCGCGCGCGTCAGGCCGATATCGTCATCGCCAACCATGCGCTGGTGATGGTGCAGGCGGCGATGGGTGGCCTGGACGATGCCACGCGGCCGCTGCGTTACGTGTTCGACGAGGGCCATCATCTGTTCGACGCAGCGGATAGCGCGTTCGGCGCACATCTGAGCGGTGTCGAATGCTCCGACCTGCGGCGCTGGATCCTCGGGGCCGAAGGGCGGCGCGGCAGCCGGGCTCGCGGGCTCGAACGGCGTGTCCAGGATCTTCTGGGCGAGAACCAGGAGGCTCAAAGCGCGCTGCGGCATCTGCTCGAGCTCGCGCGCCGCCTGCCCGCACCCAACTGGCAGACGCGCCTCGCCGACGGCACCGTGCTCGGCCCGGCGGAGGAGTTCCTGGCGCTGGTGCGTCGCCAGGTACGGGCGCGGGCCGCGGGCGAGGACCAGGGGTTCGGCCAGGAATGCGACATCCGCCCGCTGAACCCCGGCCTGATCGAGTCGGCCGATGCCCTGGCCGGCCTGTTCGAGCAGATACTGATCCCGGTACGCAAACTGCGCGGCGTGCTGCGCGACAAGCTCGAAGCGGAGGCCGACAAGCTCGATTCAGGCCAGCGCGGGCGCATCGAAGGCGTGGCGCGCTCGCTTGCCAACCGCTGCGAGCTCACGCTCGAGGCGTGGCGTGCGATGCTGCGCGGCCTGCACCGCGACGCCGATCCGGCTTTCGTCGACTGGTTCGCGATCGAGCGCAGCCAGAACCGCGACATCGATGTCGGCATGTACCGCCACTATCTCGATCCCACCGAGCCGTTCGTGAATTCGGTGATCAAGCCGGCGCACGGCGCCGTCATCACCTCGGCGACATTGCGCGATTCGCTCGGCCTGCCCGCTCCAGCCAACGACGAGACGCAAAATGCCCTCGCCGACTGGTTCGCCGCCGAAGCGCGCACCGGCACGCGGCATCTGCCCGCGCCGGCGATGCGAGCGGCGATGGCTTCGCCGTTCGACTATCCCGCCGCCACGCGCGTCGTGATCGTGAAGGACGTGAAGCGCGACGATGCGGAACAGGTGGCGGCGGCCTATCGCGAACTGTTCCTCGCCGCGGGCGGCGGTGCGCTCGGCCTCTTCACCGCGATCGGCCGCCTGCGCGCCACCCATCAGCGCATTGCGCCGGCGCTGGAGGAGGCGGGCCTGCCGCTCTACGCCCAGCATATCGCCGGCATGGATGCCGCTACCCTGGTCGACATCTTCCGCGCCGAGGAGCAATCCTGCCTGCTCGGCACCGACGCCGTGCGCGACGGCGTCGACGTGCCGGGTCGCTCGCTGCGGCTGATCGTGTTCGACCGCGTGCCCTGGCCCCGCCCCGACATCCTGCATCGCGCCCGCAAGGCGTCGTGGAAAGCGGCCGGTGCCGGCGCCAATGCCTATGACGACATGTTGGCGCGGCTGCGCCTCAAGCAGGCCTACGGCCGCCTGATCCGACGCGCCGACGACCGCGGCATGTTCGTCATGCTCGATTCGCGCCTGCCCTCGCGCCTGCTCGGCGCCTTCCCGCCCGGCGTCGGCATCGAACGTGTCGGCATCGCCGAGGCGATCGAGTCGGCGCGCAGATTTTTGCGCGACCGATAGGGTCATTTCACCTGATGCAGGGGATGTGCGATTCGGACGAAAGTCTGTAGGATCGCATCCAACCAGAGCTCAGGGAGACACGTTCAGCATGCGCAGGTTCCTCGTGAAGCGCCGTCGCGCACTCGCCCTTTCCGGCAGCGTACTGGCGGCGCCGATGATTGCCTCCGGCATTGCCCGCGCCGCCGGCGACTGGCCGAACAAGCTCGTGCGCTACATCAACGTCTTTCCTCCCGGCGGGCCGACCGACACCTTGAGCCGCATCGTCTGCAACCAGCTGTCCGAGCTGACAAGCGTGCAGTTCGTCGTCGAGAACAAGAGCGGTTCGGGCGGCAATGTAGGCACCGAGGCGATCGCGACGGCGCCGCCGGACGGCTACACGATCGGGCTCTACACCATCGCCTCGCAGTCGATCGCGCCGACGCTCTACGCCAAGCTGCCCTTCAACGTCGAGAAGGACTTCACCGCCATCGCCATGATGTGGTCGGTGTGCAACATGCTGATGACCAGGCTCGATCTGCCCGCCAAGTCGGTGCCCGAGCTGATCGCGCTGATCAAGGACAGTCCGGGCAAGTATTCGTTCGCCTCGTCCGGCGCCGGCACCACGCCGCACATCACCGGCGAGATCTTCAAGCAGCTCGCCCATCTCAACCTGCTGCACGTACCTTATCGCGGCAGCGCGCCGGCGCAGCAGGATCTGCTCGCGGGGCAGGTCGACATGATGTTCGATAACATCCCGGGCCCGCTCACCCTGATGCGCGGCGGCAAGGTGCGTGGGCTGGCGGTGACGTCGCTCGAGCGCCACCCTGCAGTGCCCGATCTGCCGACCATGGCCGAATTCCTGCCCGGCTTCGAGATCACCTCGTGGGGCGGCATCTGCGGTCCGGCCGGCCTGCCGCCGGCGATGGTGGAGAAGTGCGCCGACCTGACCAAGAAAGCGCTCGAAAGCGCGGCCGTGAAAGCGGCCTTCGAGAAGCAGGGCGCGGTTGCCTTCTGGATGAGCCCGGCCGACACCGCCGCCTATCGCGCCGCCGACGAAAAGCGGCTCGCACCCGTCATCAAGGCGTCGGGCGCGAAGGTCGAGTGACCGGCACGGTTTCGCTTCCGGCATGAGCGAGACCCGCCCCTCGATGCGCCGGCGGAAAAGCTGTGGGCAGCCTTCCTCCGGGCAGGGACGCACATGGTCGTGACGTTCGAACCAGCGGCTGGCGGGACCGGGATTGCGACTCGCTGCACCGATCTGCCACCCGGGACAACGATGCCAGCACGCGCCTTTCGTCGGAGAGCTCGCACAACGAGCCGTCCAAGCCCCCTAAAGGCCGCGCTTGACATATTCCGAATCTTGGTTCATTCCTTCAATAAAGAATTGAACCAAGGTTCATTCCATGGCCTACCGGCGAACCGAGCGGGTGCAGGAGCAGTTGCAGGACAAGCGGAACCGCATCCTGCAGGCGGTGCGCGCGGTAGTGGCCGAAGTCGGGTTCCGGGGCGCCCAGGTCGCCACGGTGGCCGAGGCGGCCGCGGTCGCAACTGGGACGGTCTATAGCCACTTCCCATCCAAGGGCGAGCTATTCGCCGAGGCGCTGGCGCTGAATGCCGGCCACGAGGTCGAGGTAGTGGCCGCGGTGGCACGAAGCGATGGCTCCGCGGCGGCGCGACTCGCCGATGCACTGCGCGTCTTTGCGCTGCGCGCTGTGCGGGCGCAGCGCCTCGCCTACGCCATGATCGCCGAGCCGGCCGAGCCGGAAGTCGATGCCGCACGTCTCATCTATCGCCGCGCCTTCGCGGACGTCTTCGAGACGCTGATCGAGGATGGCGTCAGGAATGGCGAATTCCCGCCCCAGAATGCGCGCGCCGCGGCCGCCTGCGTGATCGGCGCGCTGATCGAGGCGCTGATCGGCCCGCTGGCGCCCGAAGCCAAGCCGCAGAAGGGCGATGCGCCGACCACCAAGGCACTGGTCGATGCGATCGTGGCCTTCTGCCTGCAGGCCGTCTCGGCGCGACCCTTCCCGCATCCCCTTCTTCGCTCCGTGGAGTCCCAGCCATGACGATGCTCGACACCAGCGACGTTGCCGTTGCGTCCAAGGCGCCGTGGCACGATCTGTTCGAACGCCTGCTCGCCGAGCTCGACCGGCGCGCGACTCCGGCAGGCCATCGCGACAGCGCGGTCGAGATGGCGAGCCTCGATCCCGCGATCTATCGCGATGCCGCGCACTTCGAACGCGAGCGTGCGCGGCTGTTCCGGCGCCTGCCGCTCTGCCTCGGCCATATCGACCAGCTCGAGCCCGGCAGCGTGCTGGCGCGCGAGATCTGCGGCGTTCCCGTGCTGCTGTCTCGTGCCCGCGACGGCGAAGTACGCGCCTTCCTGAATGTCTGCCGCCACCGCGGCGCACGCGTCCTGACCGAACAGGACGTGGTGTGCCACCGGCAGAGCCTCGTCTGCCCCTATCACAACTGGACCTATCGGCTCGACGGCTGCCTCGCGGGCGTGCCGCGCGCGGACGCCTTTCCGGGCCTGGACAAGGCGCGGCGCGGCTTGCGCGCGCTGCCCTCAGCGGTGCGGCATGGGCTGATCTTCGCCGTGCTCGATCCCGACGCCGGACCGATCGACATCGCAAGCTATCTGGGCGGCCTCGACGAGGACCTCGAAGCGATCGGCATGGGTCGGCACCGCTTCTATCGCCAGCATGCGGTGACGCGCGCCACCAACTGGAAGCTGATCGTCGACGCCTTCCTCGAGGTCTATCACGTGACCCGCCTGCATGCCGGCACGATCGGATCGTTCTTCCACGACTCGGTCTCGGCCGCCGAGCCGGTCGGCCGGCATCTGCGCTACCTGGTGGCGCGGGAGACGACCGGCGAGATCCGCACCCTGCCCGCCGAGTGCTGGAGCCCGCAGCGCCATGCCACGATGGTGCATCTCGTCTTTCCCAATTCGGTGATCGTCTACCATCCCGACTATATCAGTCATCTCGGCATGTTCCCGACCGCCGCCGACGAGACGCTGTTCGTGCACACCATGCTGACGCCCGACAGGCCCGCCGACGAAAAGGCCGAGACGCACTGGGCGCGCTCCTTCGAGCTGATGGACACCGCCGTCTTCAACGGCGAGGACCTCGCCGTGTGCGAGCAGATCCAGCGCGGCCTCTCGAGCGGTGCCAACGACCGCCTGCTCCTCGGCCATCTCGAACGGAACCTGCGGTGGTTTCATGGGAATTTGGCGGAGGTGGCGGGGTAGATTGCCGCTTACTCCCTGTTGCCTTCCTCGCTTGCCCATACAGGAACCGGCGGTCCAATTCGGCGTGGTGCCGCCCTCCGGCCGAAGCATTGAGCAATCGTCGGCGTCGGAGTTCTTTGCAGCGGGCACGACAGGGCCAGACTCCGGCACGCAAAAGGCCTAGGGTGGGCAGCACGGATGTCGGCCGACGGCCGGCGACCTCTGGCGGCGGCAGGACGGTCGCCTCGACCGATCGAGGCGTGAATGGCGTCTGCCGCGTCACAGGGGACATAGGGGGCATATGGAACGCGACTCTGGTCGCGCCTGATTTTCAGCGGAGGAAGATGACATGGCTGCGAAGGAACTGCGTTTCGGCGACGACGCCCGCGCCCGCATGCTGCGCGGCGTCGATACCCTGGCCGATTCGGTAAAGGTCACGCTCGGGCCGAAGGGTCGCAACGTCCTGCTCGACAAGTCATTCGGCTCGCCGCGCATGACCAAGGACGGCGTCACGGTGGCCAAGGAGATCGAACTCAGCGACAAGTTCGAGAACATGGGCGCGCAGCTCGTGCGCGAGGTCGCGACCCGCACCTCCGACACCGCCGGCGACGGCACCACCACGGCGACCGTGCTCGCCCAGGCAATCGCGCGCGAGGGCGCGAAGTCGGTCGCCGCCGGCATGAACCCGATGGACCTCAAGCGCGGAATCGACGCCGCCGCCGAGTGGGTCGTCGATGAGCTGAAGGCGCGCTCGCGCAAGGTCTCGACCCGTGAGGAGATTGCCCAGGTGGGGACGGTGTCGGCCAACGGCGACAAGTCGATCGGCGACATGATCGCCAAGGCGATGGACAAGGTCGGCTCCGAGGGCGTGATCACCGTCGAGGAGGCGAAGAGCCTCGAGACCGAACTCGACGTGGTCGAGGGCATGCAGTTCGATCGCGGCTACCTCTCGCCCTATTTCATCACCAACGCCGAGAAAATGATCTGCGAGCTCGAAGGGCCGTACGTGCTGATCCACGAGAAAAAACTCTCGGGCCTGCAGCCGCTCCTGCCGCTGCTCGAGCTGGTGGCGCAGTCGGGCCGGCCCCTCCTGATCATCGCCGAGGAGATCGAGGGCGAGGCGCTCGCGACCCTGGTCGTGAACAAGCTGCGCGGCGGCCTCAAGGTCGCGGCCGTCAAGGCGCCAGGCTTCGGCGACCGGCGCAAGGCGATGCTCGAGGATCTCGCCATCCTGACGGCGGGCCAGTTGATCAGCGAGGAACTCGGCATCAAGCTCGAGACGGTGACGCTCGACATGCTGGGCAATGCGCGACGCGTGCGCATCGACAAGGACAACACCACGATCATCGACGGTGCCGGCAAGAAGAAGGACATCCAGGCGCGCACGGCGCAGATCAAGGCGCAGATCGAGGAAACGACATCCGACTACGACCGCGAGAAGCTGCAGGAGCGGCTGGCCAAGCTTGCGGGCGGTGTCGCAATCATCAAGGTGGGCGGCGCCACCGAGACCGAGGTCAAGGAGCGGCGTGACCGTGTCGAGGACGCCATGCATGCGACCAAGGCCGCGGTCGAGGAAGGCGTGGTCGTAGGCGGCGGTGCGGCGCTGCTCTATGCCACCCGCGTCCTGGCGGGCCGGCGCGGCGCCAACCACGACCAGCAGGTGGGCATCGATATCGTACGACGCGCCCTGCAGGCGCCACTGCGCCAGATCGCCGAGAATGCCGGCTTCGACGGCGCGGTGGTAGCCGGCCGCCTGCTCGACCAGAAGGACCCCCACCTCGGCTTCAACGCCCAGAAGGCGGAGTATGTCGATATGATCAAGGCTGGCGTCATCGACCCGACCAAAGTCGTGCGCACGGCGCTGGAAGGTGCGGTGTCGGTGGCAGGACTACTGATCACGACCGAGGCGATGATCGGTGAACGGCCGGAGCCGCCGGCACCCGCAGCGGCCCCGGGCGGCATGCCGGGCATGGGAGGCATGGGGTTCTAGGTGCTGGAGGCTACACGGCTCTTTGCCGGGGAGACGCCGCCTTGGCCGGCGGTTCGCCTCACGACCATCAGTAGCTGTTGTAGACCTTCTGGCGCTGGGCTTCGACACTGGTCGAGACGCTGCCGTTGTTGGCGGTGGCGTCGGCGGCGGTGCCGTTGGTGCCGTAGCGGGCGCTGTAGGAGTGGGTGCGGCTCTATCCCTGTGCGCACGCGCCGAGCGAGGCCGCGAGGCCAATGCCCGCGGCGACCAGCAGCGAAATCTTCGTCATGACCGGTTCTCCTCGGGGTCAGGCACGATTAACGCCTGCCCATTCGAGGATGTTGCGCGGCCGGCCTAACGTCAGCCGGAGACTTTCGTCGGTTCCAGCAGGACCCGCAGCCGCTCGGCCAGGCTCGGGATGCCGCCCATCTTGTCCATGAAATCGACGGCGCCGCCCTTGAGCGCCATGTCCTTCAGGCCGGCCGTGGAATGGCCGGTCAGAAACACGACCGGCAGCCAGTTGCCCGCGCGACGCACGTGGGCCAGCACGTCGATGCCCATCATCGCCGGCATGAACCAGTCGAGCACGATCACGTCGGCCCTCATGCCGCGCGCGAAGGCCGCGAGCATGTCGGCGCCGTCGGCAAAGCTCTGGACCGAAAAGCCGAGATCTTCCAGTTCGCCCGAGGCAGCCTCGCGGAAGTCGTCGTCATCGTCGACCAACACCAGGCTGATCGGACGTCGGCGGCTGGTCGGAGCGTGCCCAAGGCTGTTCACGATCTGCGACGACCCCATGGAATTCATCATGCGGCTGAGTTACCCCCTTCAACGAGAGTCTGCGCTCTCTTGGTCAGCACGGACGCCTCTTTCCAAAGATATCTTCAGCGATTGAGCAAAGGGAAGGTGCGGCGCAAATTTGTCACAATCGCACTGCAGCGAAGCCTTTGCCGCCATTGCTATTTGCAGTGGCTTCATGCTCCACCGCCGGCTGTAGGTAGCACCGGGCATCATTTTTCACTTTAAGAATGCCAGATAATTTGTTTAAGTACCTCTTGGGGGCGGGGCTCTTCCGTAGGGGTACGGAACTCTCCGCTAGTGTGTGGAGAGACTCAGAAATGCTTGATATCGCGGGCAATCGTGCGCCTGAGCGCATGGATGCAGGGCCGGTGGCACACGTCACCGCCAAACCAATCCGACTGATCCTGGTGGATGACGACGTCGATTTTCGCGACGCCGCCTCTGCCGAGCTCGAGGATCTCGGCTTTGCCGTGACGAGCTTTGCCGACGGCTGGCGGCTCCTGTCCGAGATCGCCAACGGCATCGCCGGCGACGTGATCGTGCTCGACTGGATGATGCCGGCCATGCCCGGGCTCGATCTGCTGAAGCGGCTGCGCGATGCCGGTGTCGGGTTGCCGGTCGTCTTCCTCACCGGCCGGTCAACGCCCTCACTCGAGGGCGAGGCGCTGGACCACGGCGCGCTCGACTTCGTCGACAAGACGCGTGGCCTGCCGATCCTGGCCAGGCGGGTGCGCAAGATTCTCGACGCCGCGCAGAAGCCGGTCGCCGAGACCGAGGAGATCCAGCAGCGCGGCCCGCTCCTCCTGAACGGCGGCACCAGCCGTGCGTTCTGGAACGGCGCGGAGCTCGATCTCACGCTGATGGAGTTCCGGGTCGTCCGCCTGTTGGCGACCAGCGCCGGCGATTTCGTGAGCTATCGCGCGGTGTACGACGTCGTTCACCACACCGGCTTCGTCGCCGGCAACGGCGAGAACGGCTATCGCAGCAACGTCCGCTCGATCATCAAGCGGATCCGGGCGAAAATCCGCGCCGTCGATCCGACCTTCGACCGGATAGAGAACTATCCCTCCTTCGGCTATCGCTGGGAGGAGGACCGCCCGCAGGAAGCGCCAGGCGCTGTCGCGGCCGCTCACGCCCGATAAGCAAGAAAAAGCGGCAGGCATGAACCGCGCTATTTGAAGCGCGGCATCACCTCCTCGCAGAGGAACTGCAGCGCGGTCATCACGCGCTCGTGCGGGATCAGACTGCCGGGATTGAGCTCGGCCAGGATGCCGTCGAGGCCGAGCTCGTCGCGCAGCTCCTGCAGCCTGTCGATCACGCTTGCCGGCGTGCCGACGATCATGCGTTCGCGCAACACGTCGTCGTACTCGATCGACTGCATCTTCGCCCCGCGCGCCGCCCGGTTCTCGATCGCTCGAGCACCCGACGCCGTGGCCGATGCGGCCAGGCGATCGCCGATATAGCGCAGCAGATGCATGATGCTCTCGCGCGGCTCCTCACGCGCGGCCTTCTCGGTTGCAGCGACATAGACCGGCACGCGCAAATAGACTTCACCGCGGCCGGCATGGCCCGCCCTGGCCCAGGCCGAGCGATAGTTCTTCACGTGCGGCGCGAGCTCGGAGAGATCGCCGGTGCGGGCGGCGATGAAGATCGGATGACCGAGTGTGCCCATCTCCTCGTAAGTGTCGGGGCTCGCCGCGGCGACCCGAATCTCCGGCCACGGCTTCTGCACGGGCCTCGGCGCCAGCCGCACATTCTCGTACGAGAAGTATTTGCCCTTGTGCGAGAAGCGCTCCTCGGTGAAGGCACGCTTCACGATCGCAAGTGTCTCGGCGAAGCGCTCGCGGCTTTCACCGTAGTCGACGCCGTAGGTCGCATAAGTATGGGCAAAGCCCGAGCGTCCGACGCCGAAGATCAGCCGGCCCTCAGACAGCTGATCGACGGTCGCGACTTCCTCGGCCAGCCTGAGCGGATGGCAAAGCGGCAGCACCTGGACCGCGGTGCCGATCTTCATGCGCCGCGTCCGCTCGGCGATGGCGGCGGCCAGGATCAGCGGCGAGGCGAGCACGGAACGCTCGGGAGCAAAGTGCAGCTCGGCAAGCCACATGGCGTCGAGCCCGAGACGCTCGGCGGCATCCACCTGGGCGAAGGATTGGCGAAACGCCTCGGCCGCGGTCGCGCCCGGCGGCTGCTGGAACTCGTGGAACATGCCGAATTCCATCGGCGTCCTCCCGGAGAAGCGGTCTCGGACAAGCATAGACCCCGGGACAGGTGATTCTCAAACCGCCACCGGGCTCCGTGATTCTTCCGTTAGAATGTTGCGATGCGGCAGACGAAATCGACAGCCAAAGGCGGGGCAATGCGCAATGTGCTGGCCGCGCTGACGCTCGCCGCCATCACCATCCCCGAGCAGATGGCGACGGCCAAGCTCGGCGGGTTCGAGCCGCAGGTGGGCTTTTACGCTTTCATCGGCGCAACCCTGGGGTTCGCGACGCTGGCCATCCTTGCACCCGGTGCGAGCCGCGTCCTGACAGCCGGCGCCGACAGTACCATCACGCCGATCTTCGCCGGGGCGCTGGCCTTGCTCGCAGCATCCGGTGCCACCAGCCTCCCTGCGGCGGCGGTCACGCTCGCGTTTCTGGTGGCGCTCGTGTTGCTGATTGCGGGACTCCTGCGGCTGGGCTGGATCGCCGATCTCCTTTCGACGCCGATCGTGACGGGCTTTCTGGTCGGCATCGCGGTGCATATCGCGGCCTCACAGCTTCCCGACGTGATGGGGCTCAAGGCGCCGGACGACAATCTATTCGACCGGCTCTCCACGCTGACGCGCACCGCATCCGGCAGCAATCCCTGGTCGGTCGCGATCGGCCTTGGCGCGCTGGCGCTGACTTTCCTGGCCGAAAGGTTCAAGCCGCGATTGCCGGGCGCACTGATCGCCATGGCGCTTGCGAGCATGGCGGTGATCGGCTTCGGGCTCGAGCGCAAGGGGGTTGTGGTATTGGGTGTGCTGCCGGACAGCATGCCGATGCCCATCGTGCCCTCGCTGAGCTTCGACAGCTTGCGTACGCTGGTGCCGCTGGCCCTCATCGTGGCGCTGATCGTGATGATGCAGACAGCGGCCGTAAGCCGCTCGTTCGCGGACCAGGGCGCCGAGATCAACGTCAATCGTGACTACCTTGGCCTCGCCTTCGCCAATCTTGGCGCAGCCCTGCTCGCCTCCTTCCCGGTCAATGCGAGTCCGCCGCGGACCGCGGTGGTTCGCGAGACGGGCGGCACCTCCCAGGCCGCGGCGATACTGGCGGCCGCGATGGTCTCCGCCGTGGCCCTGGTTGGCGGAAGGTTGCTGGCCCATGTCCCCCAGGCGGCTCTCGCGGGCGTGCTGCTGTTCGTCGCCATCCGCATCGTGCGCATCGACGTGATCGTGGCCGTGGCGCAGCAGGCACCCGGAGAGGCCGCGCTGATCGGGCTGACGGCGGCCGCGGTGATCGCGCTGCCGATCCCGACCGGCGTCGCGGTCGGGATTGGACTCTCGCTGCTGCATGGCGTCTGGATCGCAACACAAACCCGGGTCAGCGAGTTCAAGCATGTGCCTGGCACGACCATCTGGTGGCCCGCCACCGCGGCAACCCCGAAAGGCGAAGTGGTGGACGGCGTCCTGGTCGCAGGCTTTCCAGCGTCACTCGTCTTCTCCAACGCCCAGCCATTCCGGCGTGGCATGCTGGCCGCAATCGCCGGGCGTCCCTCGGTCCGGCTGGTCGTGCTCGAGGCCGGCGGCATCGCCGCCATTGACTACACCGGCGCACAAGCGCTGCGCGAACTGGTCGAGGAGTGCCGCGCACGCGGCATTGATTTCGCCATGGCACGACTCGAATCGACACGCGCCCACGAAGCGCTCGAGAAGTTCGGTCTGCTGGCCGTTCTGGGCCGCGAGCGCCTGTTCCTCAGCGTGGCGGAGGCGATCGCAAGCCTCCACGGGGAAACCGACCGCAAGTCAGTGTAGCGCCGTCCCGATGAGCGGCGCCGTTCGCAGCTGTTCGCGATACTGACGCACGAGCGCGGAGAACCGGCTCATGTCGCGACCGGTGAGATGCCTGCGGATCGAGGCACGCTGGGTCAAGGGATTGACGGGCCGGCCGCGGCGGTGGAATTCGTAGTGCAGGTGCGGACCGGTCGCCAGACCGGTCGCACCGACGAAGCCGATCACCTGGCCCTGCTTGACGCGCACGCCGGGCCGGATACCGCGGGCCAGTCGCGACATATGCCCGTAGGCGGTGGCGACAGTGGCGGTGTGCCTGAGCTCCACATAGAGGCCGTAGCCTCCATAGTAGCCCGCTCTCACGACCGTGCCCCGGCCGGCGGCGAGGATCGGCGTGCCCTTAGGAGCGGCAAAATCGACACCCTCGTGCATGCGGCTGTAACCCAGGATGGGATGGCGCCGCATGCCGAAGGGCGAACTGATACGAGAGGCGTCCATCGGCGTGCGCAGGAAGGCGCGCACCACGCTATCGCCATCCGGTGTGTAGAACTGGCGCGCACCATGCTCGGGCTTGAAGGCAATCACGGTCGCCGTACGCTTGGCGAGATCGAGCTGGCCGGCCAGCAGATGGCCGGCGCGCGCAACGTGTCCGTCGTCGGTCACGCCCTCCTCCAGGAGTAGGGCGAAAGACGCGTCATGCCTCAACTCGCGCTGAAAATCGACGCCGTAGGACAGCGCCTTGATGAACTCGCGCAGGGCCGCCGCCGGTGCACCGGCCTTCACGCCACTTGCCAGCAAGGAGCCGATCCGGTGGGTTGCGATGCGCACGATGCGCGGCCGCACTTTGTAGACTTTCGCCTCCCCGCCGTACGAGCCGTCTTCCTGCCGCGTGACGATGTATTCGCGCTCGGCTTGCGGCCGTACCTGCAGCTCCAGCACCAGCGGCGCATCGCCAGCATCGGCCGGAAGCTGCAACGAAAGCCGTAGCGTCTCGCCCGCGGCGAGGCTTCTCTTCTTCAGGAGAGCGTCGAGCGCGTCGACGATCGCCGCGCGATCGGCATCGACCACACCGATGTCGGCAAGAACGCCGTCGAGAGTCTCGCCGCGCTCGAGCCGGACGATCATTTCGTACGGTTGGTCGAAAAGCGCGGCCGGCGCGTCCTGTTCCGCTTCGGCCAGCACTGGCTGGAATTCGGCCGTGGTGGGCGGCGGCGGCGGTTCGTACCACTCGATCTCGGGAACAGCCTGCATGCGCTCGGCGAGCGAGAGCTCGATGACGACTGCAGGTGGGCGCTGACGCAGAGCAAGAACCGCGCAGACCGCGGCCATGATCAGGAGAAGGCAGTGAACCGGCCAGGGCAGCGGCGCAATGGCGACGCGATGGCGATCTGGCCGGCCCAACGGATGAGAAGAAACCGTCATCACCACGAATTGTTGAGGACCCGTTGCACAGGTCACGGATTAGAGGTCGGAGGGTGCGAGGCTGATTAGCATCATCCGACGTGCACTGTCGCCGGGCGGATGCGCGCAGCGCCACTATCAGTCCATCATGCTGAGGACGGCGCCGTAATGCAGGGCTGCGCCGACCAGCACGAAGCCGTGCCAGATGGCATTCTGGAAAGGCAGCGCGCGCCACAGATGAAAGACTACGCCTATCGTGTAGATCAGACCGCCGGCGCCGAGCAGGGCCAATGTCGTGGTATCCATGGCCTTCATGAGGGGACCGATGGCGACGAGACCGATCCAGCCCAAGCCGAGATAGAGCGCGACGGAGACCGGCTCGATCCAGCGCGGCTGCAGGAGCTTGGCAAGGATACCCAAGGCAGCGGCGGCCCAGATCACACTGGTGAGCACAGCCGACCACACGCTTTCCAGCCGAAGCACCGTGAACGGCGTGTAGGTGCCGCCGATCATGGCGAAGATCGCGGCATGGTCGAAGCGTTGCAGCCAGGCCCGCAGCCTGCTTTTGCCAAAGATATTGTAGGCGGCGGAACAGACGAACATGGCGACCAGGCCCGTGGCATAGATCGCGATCGGCCCTACGCTGCCCGACCTGTCGTTCAGCGTCGCGAGCACCACCAGCGCAATCGCGGCCGGCAGGCCAAGTCCCACCCCAAGCGCATGCACCACCCCGTCGGCCACGAGTTCACGCGTACTGGGCAGGCGCGGGATGCCACCTATTTCTTCTGTCATCAGCCGCTCCAGGATGATCGCCGAGAGGATACGCTCCAAGACGAATCGTCATCCCGCGGGCGCGACAAGATTTCCGTGACCCACAGGCTGCGTGCGCAAAGCCGGATGACGTGGTCAGCGCGCAATGGCGCGGTCGAAGCGTCGGCGCTGCCTGGGGCATCGTTGTTCTCATGGCCAGGAGAGATTGAACTTGGCCGTGATCGGTGCCGGCATCGAGGTCCTGTTTGACCTGCTGTCCGGCCCGGAAGCGGAGACCAAGTACGGCGCGCCGTATCTGCTCGCCCATCGCGGCGAACTGCATGCCGCGCTCGCCAGCGCCGTTCCCAATCGGCGTGACCTGCGCCCCGGATGATGGACATCTGCCTGAAATCGCCGCCGACTCAGTCACCGGGAGGCAGCCCGCTCGCTCGCGAGCGCGTTGTGCTTCGACGCGAACGACAGAAGGAGGAGGACAATGATGCGCATCCCCTGCACGCTTGCCATCGCCGCCGGCCTCACCGTCATCGGCAGCAGCCCGATCGCCTTCGCCGCGGACAACGATCAGCCTCCCGGCACGGGCACGATCGAGCGCAATGGAGCCGCACGGCCGATGGACCATCAGGGAGTGATCCGTCCATCGGATCGCGACACCCGGGACCGCAACCAGGCGGAGGTGCCGGGCACACGCGACAATCCCGCCATCGATCGTGACAAGAGATTCGACCGGCACCATGATCGCCCGGGCGGCGCCATCAACCCGGACCGTGACAGCGATCCGCACGAGAAGATGCACTGACCTGAGCCTCGAGCAGACTAATTTCACGGTCCGGTCGATTGCCGGGCCGTGGAATTGGCCATCGCGCGGCCGTCGCGATAGGCTGGGACATGCCGCTCACACGCAAAATCCTGCTGATCCTGGGAGTCCTCGCCGCGCTGACGGGCCTGGTGTGGATGGGCCAAGGCAGCGGGTATTTCCCCTATCCCAAAACGAGCTTCATGATCGATCAAAGACCGTGGATCTGGATCGGCCTCGGACTGGCGTTGGCGGGCGTGGTCGCCATCGCGGTATCGCGGCGCCTGCGCTGATCGCCATGCCGCCTTTCGACTTCCGCCGTGTGCGCGACGATGATTTCGGCTTTTGCTGGCCACTGTATCGAGACGCATTGCAGCCGCTCAGTGTCGGCCTCTTCGCGTGGGACGATGCCGTGCAGCAGCAGCACGTGCGCCAGGCGCTCGCCGACGAGGGCGCGTCGGTGCTCATGGCCGAAGGCGGCGACGCCGGCTGGCTGCACTGCACCGAAACGCGATTCGCCATTCATCTTGGCCACCTCTATCTCGTGCCGGAGAAGCGCAACAAGGGACTCGGCACCGGCTTCCTGACCTGGATGAGCGATCGCGCCCGGCGCAAAGGCAAGGACTTCACCCTCGACGTGATGAAGAACAATCCGGCTCGGGCTCTATACGAGAGGCTCGGCTTCCGGCCGATCGGCAGCGCTGCCCACACCATCACCCTGCGGCTCTAGGACCTTCGACGGTTCAAGCGACCTTTGATGTTCCGCGAATTTGCGGTCGCACTGAGATTGGGCCGGCCGCTACGATGGGATGATCGCCAAGAGCGGGCACAATGCATAGAATATGGAACCCGAAACGGGTAATGGCGTTACGGGTTGCATAAGACCACGGAGGCAGCGCCATGGTGACAGCGGAAGGTCTTGGCACGCTTTCTGCGGCTGAGCACGGGACCCAGCTGCGCAGGGCGGTCATTGCCGCAACAGTCGGCACGACCATCGAGTGGTACGATTTCTTCATCTACGGTACTGCGGCCGGTCTGGTCTTCGGCAAGCTCTACTTCCCCAACGAGGATCCGCTGACGGCGACGCTTGCAGCCTTCGGGACTTATTTCGTCGGCTTCGTCGGCCGGCCGATCGGCGCCGCCATCTTCGGCCACTACGGCGATCGCATCGGCCGCAAGGCGACGTTGATCGCGACCCTGATGTGCATGGGCCTTGCTACGTTCGCCATCGCTCTGGTGCCGACGTACGCCTCGATCGGCATCTGGGGCGCGGTCATCCTCACCATCCTTCGGGTGATCCAGGGCATCGGCGTCGGCGGCGAATGGGGCGGCTCGGTCCTGATCTCGATGGAATGGGCGCGCAACCATGGCAGCCGCGGACTGGTGGCGTCATGGCCGCAGTTCGGCGTGCCGGCGGGCCTCTTCCTCTCCAACCTGGTGATCCTGGGATTCAGCGCCTGGGCGGGCCAGTCCTTCCTCGATTGGGGCTGGCGCATTCCCTTCCTGCTGTCGATCATCCTGGTGGGCATCGGGCTCTGGGTCCGGCTTGGCATCCTCGAGACACCGGTGTTCCAGAAGCTGGTGTCCGAGCGCAAGATCGAGAAGGCGCCGATCGCCGAGGTGGTCCGCCGCCAGCCGCGCGAGATCCTGCTGTCGGCGCTGCTGCGCATGGCCGAGCAGGCGCCATTCTACATCTTCACCGCGTTCGTCTTCGCCTATGCGACGACCACGCTCAAGATGTCACGCGACTTCGTACTGACCGCCGTGCTCTGCGCGTCGGTCCTCTCGTTCGTCACCATCCCGCTTTGCGGCCACATCTCCGACCGCATCGGGCGCCGCAAGATGTACCTGATCGGCGCCGCCGTGACCGGCCTGTTCGGCTTCCTCTATTTCGGCATGATCGACACCGCGATTCCGTCGGCGGTGTTCATCGCCATCGTGCTGTCGCTCATTCCGCACGACATGATGTACGGGCCGCAGGCGGCCCTGATCGCCGAGGCGTTCACACCCAGGCTGCGCTACAGCGGGGCATCGCTGGGATATCAGCTTGCCTCCATAATCGCCGGCGGCCCTGCGCCCCTGATAGCCACGGCATTGTTCGCCGCCTACCACACCGGCTATGCGATCGCGATCTACATCGCCGCCTGTGCCGTCGTGAGCCTGATCTCGGCCGCGCTGATGCCGGACTATACGGGCAAGGACATTTCGGCCGAATACGACGGCAGTCAGTGACGGTGCCGGAACGAGCTTTGGCGCAAGCGTTGCGCTACGATCCGCGTCGTGCCTGCCAAGAAGGTCCTGATCGCTGGCGCCACCGGCCTTGTCGGCTACGCCACCCTGAAACTCTTCGCACGCGACGAACGATGCGAAACCGTCGCCGTGTCGCGTCGCCGGCCGGATCAGACTTTCGGCGCACGCTGGTTCCGACTCGATCTCGATGATGAAGGCGCCTGTGCAGCGCTTGCCGCCGAATTCGACGGTGTGACGCATCTCGTCTATGCGGCCCTTTACGAACGGCCGGGCCTGGTCGCGGGCTGGCGCGAGAAAGAGCAGATCCGGACCAATGACCGGATGCTGCGCAACCTGTTCGGCGTGCTCGAGCAGGCATCTTCCGCCTTGCGCCATGTAACGCTCCTGCAGGGGACCAAGGCCTATGGCGTGCACGTGCGGCCGATGCTCGTGCCGGCGCGGGAGAATCGTTCGGAGCTGCACGAGCAGGCCAACTTCTACTGGAACCAGGAGCACTTCATCCGCGAGCGTCAGCGGGGCGCGGACTGGAGCTGGTCGATCCTGCGTCCCGTCCTGATCGTCGGCGATTCGGTCGGCAGCGCGATGAACGTCATCCCCGCCCTCGGGGTCTACGCGGCGATGGCGCGGCAAGCGGGAAAGAAGGTACTCGACTATCCCGGAGGAGCGGGGCGGGTGGCGCAGGCCGTCGACGCCGATCTCCTGGCGCGCTGCATCGCCTGGTCGGGCGAAGCGCAGGCGGCCCGTAACGAAATCTTCAACGTGACCAACGGCGACGTGTTCGTCTGGCCGAACATCTGGCCCGCCATCGCGCGTGCGCTGGGCTTCGGGGCGGGCGCGCACGCGCCCTTATCGCTCGACCGTGAGATTCGTCCGCGCGAGGCGGATTGGACTGCTATCCGCAACGCACACGGGCTTCGATCGGGACCGCTCAAGGAGTTTGTCGGGCTGTCGTTCGAATATGCCGACTATACCATGGGCCACGGCCGCACCGAGCCCGGTCCGCCCGCACTCGTGTCGACCATCAAACTCATGCAGGCCGGATTCCACGACGTCATGGATACCGAGGTCATGTTCGCCAAGGCCTTCGCCGAGATGCAGGCGAAGAGGCTCCTGCCGCCGCCTTGAGATCGGCCAGGAGCCAAGTCTCACACCGTCATCACCAGAACCGACCTTGCCGTGAGTATGCCGCGCGGGCCTTCAGTGCCTTCTTCACGAGCTTCGGCCGTTTCGCCTCGCCCCAGTTCACCAGCGCTCCCATCGCCGGGGCAAGATCCAGACGGCCGTTGTCCGCAAGGTCGACGACACAACGGGAAGCCGTCTCGAGATCGTTCAACGCGCCCAGCTTCTTCTGCAAGGCGTTGCAACGCTTGACGTAGCGCTGTGCCTCTGGACCGAACAAGGCATCCAGATACTCGATGCCATAGCGCAGCTTTTTGACGCTCTTGCGCAGCGCATGAAGGCTTGCCGGATCGTCGGCGTCACTTCGATCGAGGCGCCTGGCGACTTTGCGCTCCAGCCGACCGAGCAAGTTGCCGGCAACGTCCTTCATCGACAGGGTCGACACGTGCGGCGTCAGCGCGGCCTCTGCGCAGCCGCTCCAGGCGCGAAAGGAGAGCACGAATCGCGCGAAGGCGGGCTCGGCGATCGCCTTCTTGACCGCCTGGTGGGCCGCATGTCGCTTCTCCTCGGCTACCTGTCGCAACGACTCCATCCAGCCATGGTCAAGGCCATGTACGTGAGCCTTCGGCAAAGTTTCCTCGACAAAGGCGTCCCAATCGCGCGCCGTACCCAGGCAATCGCCAAAGCGGCGCAACTCGTCGGTGAAGCGTCGACGGTTGTTCTGCTCGACCAACGGCGCAAAAAGGAGCAGGAGCGAACGCAGGCGGCGAACGGCCACCCGCATCTGGTGCACGCCTTCAGTCTGCTCCCCGCGCAGAGCTGCCGGCTGGTTGGCGAGCAGGTGCTCGAGTGCGGACCCGGCGAGACGGGCGAAGCCTTCGGCGGCCGAGGCGCGAGGAGCGACAACGACTTCGGCAGCCTTGTGTGCTCCGGAGCCGTGGCCATCCTGCAAGCGATACCCGTGGTCGGCCCTTCTCTCGATCTGCAGGGACAGCGGCGCCGCCTGCACGAATTCGAGACCGAGCCGCAGCAAGGCCTCCGGCGGCCCTTCCTTCAGCTCGAGCTCGAGCTCGCTCAACGGCTCGGTCTGTCGGCCGGCGACGATCACCCCGTCGTCGAGCGCGAGTTCCACACGGACGCCATTTGCCGGATGCAGAACTTGCGCGCTGCGCCGCACTTCGGTGCAGAAGACAGGCTGCAGGTCAGCGTGGCCGCCCGTCAGCGCCGCCGACAGGCCGGGCACTTCATCGAGGCGCTCCAGTTCCAGATCGGCGCCGGCGATGGTCCACTCCCATTCCTGGCGTCGCAGGCCCGACCCGTTGCCGGCGGCCTTGATCGTCTGCACATATTTTCCGTCGTCGCCGGCAGGACCACGACGGTGCCGGATTCTCAGGCTGAATCCCGCCCGGCGCAGCGCGACATCGGAGGTATCGAAATAGATCGTGCGATCGGTGTGCGCGGCGGTGGCCTCGGTGGCATTGCGATGCAACGCCACATGGTGCTCGATGATGCGGCGCGCTTCGGGTGAGAGGGCGAACTTGAGCTCGGTCTCCATCAGGATGGAACGCGCGCAGGGCCTCGGGGTTACCTTGGTGCCGGCGACCGCGAGGCTCACGAAAGAACGGGCCCGGCAAGCGGTCCGCAAACCGCCCGCCGGGCCCGACGCCCCCTCGAGCTATCTCTACTTTTCGAGCGCCTGGCTCCCAGCGCTGCCATCGGCCTGTGGCTGGACCTTTGCCGGAACGTCCAAGCCGAAGAAGACACTCGGCAAGGTTGCTGTAGCAACGCTGGTCACGGCCACATAGAGAAGGCCCGCGATCGCCAGCTTGATGGACCAATGCAGCAGGAAGCGCATCAAGACCTCCGAAACCAGGCACAGGGTAGTTTCGGCGGCTGCGCACATACAGCACGGGATCGTATCAATTGTTGTGAAGGCCTCGGGGCCGGCTGGAAAAGGCCATGCGCACGTGTTCGGCCAGATCGCCCGCAGCGGGCCCGAGCCCGGGCGGCGCATAGAGGTTGATGCGAAACTCCGGCAATGGCGGAAGCTTCGCTTCACGGCCGAGAATCTCGAAACGTTCCGGCACCGAAGAGCGCAGCAAAGGCGCCACCGCGAGGCCTGCTTCCAGGACGGCATAGACCGGCTCGAGGCGGCTCACCTCGCAGACCGGACGCCAATCGCGCCGCGCCTTGCCGAGGGCCTCGATCGCGACCGGGCGAAAGACGCAGGTTGGTGCCCCAAGCGACACCGGCAGGGGATCCTTGAGATGCGCATCGCCGCCGGCCGCTCCGACCCATACCAGCCGGTCGGTGCGCAGGGTCTCGCCGTGGCGGCCACATTCGGTTTCGGTCGTGAGCGCGAGATCGACGCCGCCCGAGCGCAAAGTGGCGCGCACCACACGTGAATCCTCGCAGACAAGACTAACCCGCACACGCGGCTGCACCTTTGCAAAGCCACGCAGGATCGGCGGCACGATGCTCGCGATGATGTCGTAAGGCACGCCGAGCCGCACTTCGCCCTCGAACGGAGGCGTGTGCATGGCCGCCAGCAACTCGTCGTTTTGCACCACCATGCGCCGCGCCTGCGCGAGTAGCCGCTCGCCTGCCGGCGCCAGGGCGAGCCGCCGTCCCTCGCGCTCGAACAGACGCGACTCGAGCGCCTCTTCCAGTCGCCTGATCTGCTGCGATACAGCGGCCTGGCTGATCCCCAGCGCCGCCGCGGCGTGCGTGACCCCGCCTGTTTCCACCACGGTGAGAAAGGCGCGTAGCAAGGCGACATCGAGGTTGCGAGGCATGCGCCCAACATAAGTGTTACCGAACGATCATATCCAGAACATTCGATATTCTTATTAAGAGCCCTCGGTGATCATGTGCGAAAGCAGAGGGCAAGCGCATGAACACGAAACTCTCGGGCCTGTGGGTGCCACTGGTGACGCCGTTCAAGGACGGTGCAGTCGACTATGCGAGCTATGAACGCCTGGTCGCGTACTACATCGCCTGCGGCGCCGACGGCCTGTTTCCACTCGGCACGACGGGCGAATCGCCGACGCTCGACGATAGCGAGGTCGAGGCTCTGATCGAACGCACATTGAGCGCGGTGGCGGGTCGAGTGCCGGTGTTCGTCGGTATCGGTGGCAACGCCACGCACAAGGTCGAGCGCACACTACGGCGGCTGGAGCACCTGCCGTTCGACGGCATCGTGTCGGTCTGTCCCTATTACAACCGGCCCGGCCAGGATGGCCTGATCCAGCATTTTCGTGCGGTCGCCGCGGCGACCGATCGGCAGGTGATGATCTACAATATCCCCTATCGCACCGCCGTGAATCTCTCCAACGACTCCCTGATGGAGCTTGCACAGATTGCCAACATCGTGGGCGCCAAGGACAGCTCCGGCAGCATCGCGCAATCGCTCGACCTTCTTGCGCGCAAACCTGCGGAATTTTCCGTGCTTACCGGCGAAGATGCGTTGTACTTCACGATGATGGCCAACGGCGCCGACGGAGGCATTCTCGCGGCAAGCCACCTGATGACGGAGCGGTTCATCGAGGTCGATCGCCGCGTCGGCGCCGGCGACCTCGTGGGCGCCCGTCGGGCCTGGACGCCACTTGCCGGCATCGTGCCGCTCCTGTTTGCCGAGGCCAACCCGATGCCGATCAAGCACTGCCTGTGGCGGCAAGGCCTGATCGCCTCACCCGAATGTCGCCTGCCGCTGACGCGTATTTCGGATGCATTGGCGCGCCAGCTCGACCGCGTCTTCGTCGAAAAACGCGCCGCCTAGGCGCGTGCCCTGAGGAGATCGCGGATCTCGGTCAGCAGCACTTCCTGCTGGGAGGGCGGAGCGGGCGGCGGCGACGCTTCCTCTTCCTTCTTCATCATACGGTTGATGCCGCGCACTACCAGAAACAGCACCCAGGCGATGATAAGGAAGTTGACCGTGACGGTGATGAAGGTGCCGTAGCCCAACGTCGCCCCCGCCTTCTTGGCGGCGTCATAGGTCGGCGCCTGGCTGGCGGCCGAGGTCAGCCCTATGAAGTAGTTCGTGAAGTCGAGCCCGCCAAAGATGCGGCCGATCACCGGCATGATTATGTCGTCGACCAGCGACGAGACGATCTTGCCGAACGCGGCGCCGATGATCACGCCGATCGCGAGATCGACCACGTTGCCCCGCATCGCGAACTGCTTGAACTCATGGAGCATGTCTCTCTCCCCTGTTGTCAGGTAACGCGAAGCCAAACCAGCAACGCAGATACTGTAACCACTGACGCTGCCGTCGATAACAACACGGCCGCCGTGTTCTGCTCAATAGAGATGTCGAACTGCTTGGCCAGCACGAAGGCGTTGGCGGCAGTGGGTAGAGCCGCCATAAGAAGCACTACCTTGCCGGGCACCGAATGCAGGTCGAGGAACAGCGACAGCAGCACCGCCGCCAGCAGCGGTTGCAGGAGGAGCTTGGTCAGCGTTGCCAGCCCGGCTTCGAGCAGGCCGTGCTTGATCGACTTGTCGGCGAGAAAAAGGCCAATGGCAAACAGCGCGCACGGCGCCGCGGCGGCGCCCAGAAGATCGACGAACTTGGCCGCCGGCACCGGAATCTCGAGGCCGACAGCGGACACCGCGAGACCGAGCGCAATCGACAGGGGCAGCGGATTGCGCGCGACATTCCAGGCCGCGCGGACGAAAGTCCTGGACGGACCGTGGCCCGCCGCGACCTCGAGCTCGATCATCATTACGCCCATCACCATCGAGACGACGGCGGTCACGATCACCGCCAGCATGGCCGGTGGAAGTCCGGCATCGCCGAACGCTGCGAGGCAGAGCGGCACCCCCATGTAGCCGACATTGCCCCACGATGAGGCGATTCCCTGCAGGCTCATGGCGGCGAGCCCTCCTTCCCCGCGGCTCGCGATGCGGGTTGACAGCATGCCCAGTCCGAACGTGGCGAGCACGGCAAGTCCGAATGCGGCGAGAAGCGCCGGATTCAGCACCGCCGATACCGGCGTGCGCGCCAGCGTGCCGAAGAACAGGAGCGGCAGGGCGAAAATGCTGACGAAGCGATTGAGGGCCGTCGTCGCTTCGTAGCCCAGCAAGCGGAACCGGCCTGCGAGATAGCCGGCAAGGATGACCGCGAAGATCGGCGCGGCGACGGTGAGGATGGCCTGCACGCTATGCGCTTTTGGTGAAACATTAAGAATTTGACACAACAGATACAAATCCAATAATATTTTTTCATACGAGGCCGCACTGCTCCTCCTCCGAAAGCGGCCCAGGAGATGTCTGCATGCGTCTTTTGCTCGCCAGCCTGGCGGCGGTGGCCGCGGTTGCCTTTGCTGCCCCGTCTTTCGCCCAGGATACGCCATCCGCCCCGACCCCGACCCCAACCACGAAGCCCGTCAAGCACAGGACCGGCACGGCAACCTCGTGCAGTGCCCTCAAGAGCGAGAGTGCCAAGGCTGCCTGCCTTAAACGGGCCCACGCCCACGCGGCGAAGCCGCACAAGACCACCAAGAAGGTGGCGAAGTCCTCGTCGTCGAGCCAATCGATGCCGGCCGAGAGCATGCCTGCGGCGCAGCCCACGCCCTCGCAATCGCAGACGATCGCCGTTCCGCCGCTGCCGCAGAAGACGCTGTAGCGCCGCGGCGGCAGTCGCCGGCAGGCGCGGCCCCAGCTAGTCTCCACTCTCCCCAAGCGAGGGAGAGTGCGATGTCCGTTCATGCCGCCGCTTTGATGTCGACCGATGACCTCGCACGCCGCATGGGCGCGCCCGGGCTTCGGATCTTCGACTGCACGACCTACCTCAAGCCCGGCCCCGACGGCCGCTACATCGCGGAAAGCGGCCGCGCCAACTATGACCGGGGGCACATTCCCGGCGCCGCCCATCTCGATCTCGGCAGCGAGCTTTCCGACAAGAGTTCGAAGCTCCGCTTCACCTTGCCGCCGCTCGACATGCTTACCCGGACGTTTGCCGCCAAGGGCATCGGCCATGGCACGTTCGTGGTGCTGTACAGCCACGCCTCACCGGTCTGGGCGAGCCGACTATGGTGGATGCTGCGGGCGGTCGGCTTCGACGATGCGGCGATCCTCGACGGGGGCCTCGACAAATGGAAGGCCGAGCACCGCCCGCTCTCGACGGAACCATCGGCCTATCCGGCGGCGACCCTTACCCTGCGCGGCCGGCCCGAAATCTTCGTCGGGAAGGACGAGGTCAAGGCCGCAGTCGGCAAGCCGGACACACTCACTTTGAATGCGCTCAGCCACGAGCAGCACAAGGGCACGGGCGGCGTCACCTACGGCCGCCCGGGCCGCATCGTGGGCTCGGCGTGCGTGCCGGCGGCGAGCCTGTTCGGACCCGACAAGGCGCTGAAGCCGATCGCCGAGCTCAGGGCCGCCTTCGAGAGCGTCGGCGCCGCACCGGACAGGCGCCTCCTCGTCTATTGCGGAGGCGGCATCGCCGCCACGCTCGATGCCTTTGTGTTGACGGCGATCCTGGGCCACAAGAACGTATCGGTTTATGACAATTCCATGCAGGAATGGTCGACCGACGCCAGCCTGCCGATGGAAACCGGCTGAGGGAGGAACGATGCCCGCCTACATGATCGTTGAAGTCGAGACGACCGATGAGGCCCTGATGGTCGAATACCGCAAGCATACGCCTGGCCTGGTCGCCAAGTTCGGCGGCAAGTTCATCGTGCGCGGCGGCAAGACGACATGCCTCGAAGGCGACTGGACACCGCCGCGCGTCGTGATGCTCGAGTTTCCCGACATGGCCTCGCTCGAGCGCTTCTACCATTCGCCCGAGTACAAGCCCGTCCTCGCCATGCGACTCAAGGCCGGCAAGTCGCGCGCCATCGCGGTGGAGGGCTACTCGGCCTGATGGCATCCGCATCGGCGCTGGCGGCCTATCGCGCCGTCGGCACCCTCTACAATGCTCTCATGACGTCGCTCGTGCTGGGCCTCGTCGTCCGGCGCGGCGAGGAGACGGCACGAGAGTATGTGTTCCGGCACTTCCGCCGCCAGCATCTCGAGAAGTTCCTCCCCGGCCTGCAGAAGCTCGGCCTCGGCGATCAGCCGCCGGCGCCGGCTTGTGCCCTCTATCACTATCACTCGAACGCCCTCGGTGGCGTGAAGACAGGTTACCTGCGGGAGAACGACCGGAAGGCCTGGGTGCGCTATCCGCCGCCGCGCTGGATCTGGCGGGGTACCGCCATCGCTGCCATTCCTCATTCCGTGTCGGCCGCCATGCTGCACGGCTGGCACGGCCACAATGGCCAGTCGCTCGGCAAGCCCAACCTCGGCTTCGTCTGCACCGGCATGACGGTGGACGGGATGCCTGGCCTCGAAGGCTACTACTGCGAATATGATCGGCCGCTGAGGGAAGACGAACGTGTGTGCTTCGCCTACGGCAGCGAGGAGATGCCGCGCCTCGACTGGAGCAGGCAACCAGTGCTCGAGACGGCGAGCTGGCCGGAAGAGCGGCGGCTCAGGACTTTCCGCGCCTATGCCATCGAATATGTGCGCACCATGCTGCCGACCCTGCAGGAGCTGCTGGGCGCCGACGATGCGCAAAAGGAGCTGGGCCGCGTCGCGCGGCTCGTCGGCCTGCAGTTCCACGAGGAGACGGCGCGCGACATGGACCTGCCGACGGACGTCGAGCGCGGCGATTTGCAGAGTGCGCGTGATTTCGGGCGCTGGTTGTCAGCAATCCTCGAAGCCGAAGGCGAAGAAGTCGATGTGTCCGAACGAAACGGTGCCATCGCCGTGAGAGCGAAAGGCTGGCGCGTCGTGCGTGAGCTTGACCTTGCAGCTCCGCTAAAGGCATTTGACGCCTGGAATGAACTTTGGCTCGGCGCAGCGGCGGCCTGCGACCGGTTCCTGACGGTTCAGACCACGCGGTCGCTCGATGCGCGCGGCTGGGACATTGCCTGGCGGATCGCGCCGAGATAGCCGTCCGGCAGACGGTAGCCGGCGACGGTGTCGCCCAGTTCGGCCAGCGGCACCCAGCGAGCTTCGAGATGCTCGTGACTTGGCGTCACCGCAGATGCCCCGACAAGCGCACAATGATAGGCGACGATCTGCACGAAGCGGCCCGGCAGCACCTCGAACAGGTGCCCGCCGGCAAGCTTGCCGACCTCGACATCGAGCCCTGTCTCTTCCTCAACCTCGCGCTTCAGCGCCGCCCGCTGGTCCTCGTCCGGCTCCGGTCGCCCGCCCGGCAGCTCCCACTCCCCGCGCTTGTTCAGAAGCAGCAGCACGCGGCCCTGGTGACGGAGGATGCCTTTCACGGAGACGGGATGCGTGTTCATGGGCTGGCGTAAGCATTCCACACTGAGACTCGGAAGGACACGGCTGTGATTGCGAAATCGATGTCGTCGGGAGTGCCAGCGAGTGTTCTTTCTTTCTCCTCGCGCAAAAAAGAAAGGGCCAGGATTTCTCCCGGCCCTTTCCGCAAGTCTGAAGGCGGCTGGACCTAGAAGTCCATGTCGCCCATGCCGCCGGCGCCCGGCGGCATTGCCGGGGCCTTCTTCTCCGGCTTCTCGGCGATCATGGCCTCGGTCGTCACCAGCAGGCCCGCCACGGAGGCGGCATCCTGCAGCGCGGTGCGCACGACCTTGACCGGATCGATGATGCCGGACTTCACCATGTCGGTGTAGTCGCCCTTCTGGGCGTCGAAGCCGAAGTTGGCATCCTTCTGGTCGAGCATCTTGCCCGCCACCACGGCGCCATCGAAACCGGCATTCTCGGCGATCTGCCGGACCGGCGACTGCAGCGCACGGCGCACGATCTCGATGCCGACCTTCTGGTCGTCGTTGCCGGCGCGCAGCTTGTCGAGCGCGCGGATCGCGTAGAGCAGAGCCGCGCCGCCGCCGGCGACGATGCCCTCTTCCACGGCCGCCTTGGTGGCGTGCATGGCATCGTCAACGCGGTCCTTCTTTTCCTTCACCTCGACCTCGGTGGCGCCGCCGACCTTGATGATGGCAACACCGCCCGCGAGCTTGGCCAGGCGCTCCTGGAGCTTCTCGCGGTCGTAGTCGGAGGTGGTTTCCTCAATCTGCTGGCGGATCTGGCCGCAGCGCGCTTCGAGGTCGCTCTTCTTGCCCGCGCCGTCGACGATCGTGGTGTTCTCCTTCTCGACGATGACCTTCTTGGCCTTGCCGAGCATGTCGAGCGTCACGTTCTCGAGCTTGATGCCGAGATCCTCGCTGATGAGCTGACCGCCGGTCAGGATCGCCATGTCCTCGAGCATCGCCTTGCGGCGGTCGCCGAAGCCCGGCGCCTTGACGGCGGCAATCTTGAGGCCGCCACGCAGCTTGTTCACGACCAGAGTCGCGAGAGCCTCGCCCTCGACATCCTCGGCCACGATCAGGAGCGGTTTGCCGGACTGCACGACGGCCTCGAGAACCGGCAGCATCGCCTGCAGACCCGAAAGCTTCTTCTCGAACAGGAGAATGTACGGGCTTTCGAGCTCCGCGATCATCTTGTCGGCGTTGGTGATGAAGTACGGCGAGAGATAGCCGCGGTCGAACTGCATGCCCTCGACGACATCAAGCTCGGTCTCGAGGCTCTTGGCCTCCTCGACCGTGATCACGCCCTCGTTGCCCACCTTCTTCATCGCCTCGGCAATCATCTTGCCGATCGACTTGTCGCCATTGCCGGCGATGGCGCCGACCTGCGCGACCTCGTCCGAGCCCGTGATCTTCTTGGCCCGGCTCTTGATCTCCTCGACCGCCGCCTCGACCGCAATGTCGATGCCGCGCTTGAGATCCATCGGGTTCATGCCGGCCGCGACCGACTTGATGCCCTCGCGGACGATCGCCTGGGCGAGCACGGTTGCGGTGGTCGTGCCGTCGCCTGCAACGTCGTTCGTCTTCGAGGCCACCTCGCGCACCATCTGGGCGCCCATGTTCTCGAATTTGTCGGCGAGTTCGACTTCCTTGGCGACGGTCACGCCGTCCTTGGTGATGCGCGGTGCACCGAAGCTCTTGTCGAGCACGACGTTACGGCCCTTCGGACCCAGCGTCACTTTGACCGCGTCGGCGAGAATATCGACGCCGCGCAGCATGCGCTGGCGGGCATCGCCGCTAAAGCGGACTTCCTTGGCTGCCATTGTTCAATCCCTCTTGGATGGATGAGTTGATGCGTTGATGGATCGGGAAACGATCAGGCGGCCTTCTTGACCGCGGCGGAACCTTCGAGGATTCCCATGATGTCGCTTTCCTTCATGATCAGGTACTCGACCCCGTCGAGCTTGATCTCGGTGCCGGACCACTTGCCGAACAGGATGCGGTCCCCTGCCTTGACGTCGAGCGGGACAAGTGCCCCTTTCTCGTCGCGGGCGCCCGGACCAACGGCGATGATCTCGCCTTCCATCGGCTTCTCCTTGGCCGTGTCCGGAATAATGATGCCGCCCTTGGTCTTCTCTTCTTCCGCGACGCGCTTGACCACGACGCGATCGTGAAGCGGACGGAACTTCATGCTGTAGCCTCCATAAACCCGGGTTTCACCTGCACGGCCGAGCTTCGGCCGTGATTTCCAGCCTGTCAGCACTCTCTCAAGTCGAGTGCCAAAGGCATAGCGGATTTAGGGTTGTCCCTTGTGCGAGTCAAGGTAGAGGCGAAAAGGTTCCCACTGGGTTATCTCGCACGAGCAGCAATCTCCAATGAGTGCTGCTAACCTTTTGATTTGGAACGAATTTTATTGGATTCTCGTTGAGGATGCGTGATTATTCCTGCCGGAGTGCGGTGTCAAGGAGTGATCGATGGATCGTTCTTTTGTTGCGCAGCTTAACAACTACCGCATCACCACGGCCGAGATCCTGTACTGGATGCCCGACCACCGACATTTGTTGCAGAGCTACGTCTGGCAAAACCTGGACCTCGCCCCCCGCTTTCCCCATCTGACCAGGTTCCTGGATTTCTGGGAGCAAAACCTCGAAGGCAAGCTGCACCGGGTGCGAGTGGCCAGCACCCAGCTCATCAAGCCGGCCGAGTTCGGCTTCGCGAACGGGCTTTATCACTTGCAATGAAGATTTGGCCCTGAAGATTGGCAGCGGCGTATTCGCCGGCCGTTCGCTCGACCAGGTCGGCGACCGACGGAATGTCGGCGACGCCGGAGACCGAGTGACCGGCGCTCCAGATGTCCTTCCAGCGCTTGGCGTCGGGCTTGTCGCGCTCGGCGACATTGATGTCCTTGGCGATGTCGATGGCGCCGCGAACCGGCAAGTCGTCGGGATCGAGGCCTGCCGCGGCGATGGAGGGCCGCAACATGTTGGTCTCCAGACCCGTGAAGGCACGGGTCAGCAGCACATCGTCCAGCCGGCTCGATACCAGCATCGCCTTGTATCGGTCCTTGGCCAGGCTCTCGCGTGTGGCGATGAACTTGGTGCCCATGTAGGCAAGATCGCAGCCCAGGGTTTGCGCTGCCGCCACGGCCCGTCCGTCCGACATGCCGCCGGCCATCACCACGATGCCGTCCCAGAAAGCGCGCACGGCGCGCACGAAGGCGAACGGATTGACCCAGCCGGTCTGACCGCCGGCACCGGCGGTCAGCAATACGAGGCCATCGACACCCGCCGCGGCCGCCTTCTCGGCATGGCGCACCGAGGCGACATCGGCCAGCACAAGGCAGCCTGCGTCCTTCAGCGGTTTCATTACCGGCTCGGGCGAACCGACGCTCGTGATCACGATCTCCGCCTTGGCGTGCAGCACGGAGGCAAGATCGTCCGCCACTCGGGGGTTGGAGCGGTGGACGATCAGATTGGGGCAGAAGGGGGCGGCCGCACGCCCCAACTCGTCGGCGGCGCGCTCTTGATCGTCGTTCATCTCGGCCAGCCACCGATCGAGCTCGCCGACCGTGCGGCAGTTGGCGGTGGGAAACGCGCCGATCACGCCGCTGCGGCAGGCTGCCTTCACCAGCGCCGGCCCCGACACGAGGAACATCGGCGCCGCGATCAGGGGCAGCCGAAGGCGGGATCCGATAGCCGCGGGAAGAGGCATGCTGGTCACGGGAGCGCACCCCGGGAGGTGCGCTCCTCGACCCTTACGCCGCTTGCGCCAGACCTTCCTGTTCCAGCACCCGCTTCACCGCGGGCCGTCCCTTCATGCGCGCGTAATGTGCGGCGCAGTTCTTGGGCAGCGTCATCTTCATGCGCGCCGCGGCCCAGAACTCGATGTAGAAGAGCGCCGCGTCGGCGATCGAGAATTTTCCCGCGACGTATTCCTTGCCTTCGAGCCCCTTGTCCATGAGCGCCAAGCCCTTCTCCATGACCTCCTTGCCGCGCGCCTTGACCTTGTCGTGGTCGGCTTCGCTCGGCGCAAAGTTGACCGGCCGGAACATCCGCGAGAAACCCTGCATATGCATGGTCGACACGACATAATCCATCGCCTCGAGCACGCGCGCTTCGGCATCGGCGTCGGCGGGCAACAGGCCCTTCTCCGGATTCCTGCGCGCAAGCCACGTGGCGATGGCCGGAAACTCGGTCAGCACCGAGCCGTCGTCACGCTGCAGCGTCGGCACCTTGGACTTGGGATTGATCTTCACGAACTCCGGCCCGTACTGCTCCTGCTTGGCACCGTCGATCTTCTGCAGATCGTACGGCTTGCCGATTTCCTCGAGCAGCACATGGATGCCGATCGAGCAGGCGCCTGGCATGTAATAGAGCTTCATTGCTCACTCCCTTCGGATTCGGATAGTCATCGAGGGGCAACGCTAGTGGGTCCGGCGATCCTCATCAAGGATCGACGCCAAAGCCAGTACTCGCGGCGCGGTTTCTCGAAAGTGATCAGTGCCGCAGGACGACCGGCAACTCGCGAATGCCGCGAATGAAATTGGAGTAGAGCCGCACCGGCGGGCCGGCGATCTCGATCTGCAGGTCGCGCGTCAGGATCTCTTCCCAGAGAATACGCAACTGCATCTCGGCCAGGCGATCGCCGACGCAACGATGGATGCCGGCACCGAACGACAAATGCTGGCGCACCTTGGGGCGACCCACGTCGAAGCGCTCGGGCTCCTCGATGGCTGTCTCGTCGCGATTGCCCGAGACGTACCACATCACGACCTTGTCGCCCTTGCCGATCGCTTTGCCGGCGAGTTTCGTGTCCTTGGTCGCGGTGCGGCGCATATGGATCACCGGCGTGTGATAGCGGATGATCTCGGAGACCAGATTCTGGATCAGGCGCCGGTCGGCACGGACCTTGGCATATTCCGCCGGATTGTCACTCAGCGCGATCAGGCCGCCGGTCATGGAATTGCGCGTCGTATCGTTGCCGCCGACGATCAGCAGCGCGAAGGTGCCGATGAACTCGTTGAGCGGCATGTTCTGCGTCGCCTCGGCGTGCGCCATCATCGATACCAGATCGAATTTGGGCGGCTGTGCCGCGCGTTCCTTCCACAGAACCGCCATCGTGTCCGCCATCCGACGCAGCTCGGCCATGCGCTCGCCCTCGCTCTTCACCACGGCATCCGCCGCATCGAGGTTGGCGATGGCGACATCGGACCAGTGGGTGAGCCGGCGCCGTTCGGCCTGGGGAAAGTCGAACAGCGTCGCCAGCATCATCGCCGTGAGCTCGGTCGAGACGCGGTCGACCCAGTCGAAGGCTTCGCCGCGCGGCAGGCCGTCGAGCACCCGCGCAGTGCGCGCGCGGATCAATCCCTCCATGTTGGCGAGGTTGGAGGGCGCGACGATCGGCGCCACGATCTTGCGCTGCGCCGTATGCCTGGGCGGGTCCATACGGATGAAGTTCGGCAACTCCTCGCCCGCCGGCTGGTCCTTGATCTGGATGCCACCCAGTTCGGAGGCCGACGAATAGGTACGATGGTCGAGCTCCACCGTCATGATATCGGCGTGACGGGTCACGGACCAATAGGGGCCGTACGGGCTCTCCGGATGGTAGTGCACCGGATCCTCGCGCCTGAGACGCGCGAAGTGGGGCCGCCAGCTATCCTCCCGATACAGTCTCGGATCGCCGACATCTGCGTGTTCGGTCATCCGGCAAGCCGGCCTTCAGCCCGGACCCGAGTCAAGCCCTTTTCCTCCCACGATGGCGACAGCGGTCGGTTCGCCGGATCTTGCGCACAAGCCGGTCGCGTGGCATTCGCTCCTGCGGGCTGCCTCGGCGAAACCTCCGATCGAAAGATGCCGCGATCTACTCTGGTACTGTTGCCGGGACTCCTGAATACGCGCCGTCTGTTCGAGCATCAGATCGCCGCGCTCGGCGACCTGGTAGATGTCGTGGTGCCGGAGCTTTACCGGCACGATTCGCTTGCCGCCATGGCCGAAGCCGCGCTCGCGGCCGCCCCCGCCATCTTTGCACTGGGCGGCTTCTCCATGGGCGGCTACGTTGCCTTCGAGATCCTGCGGCGCGCTCCCCATCGCGTGGAGCGGCTGGCCTTGATCGACACGCAGGCGACACCAGATGCACCGGAGACCACCGCACGGCGGCGCGGCTTCATCGAGCAGACGCGCATCGGCCGCTTCCACGGGGTGCAGCCCTCGCTACTGCCGACCCTCATCCATCCCGCCCGCCTCAAGGATACGACGATCGTCCAGCCGATCCTCGATATGGCGCAGGAGGTGGGCGCCGACGGATTCGTGCGCGAGCAGAAGGCCATCATGGCCCGACCCGACAGTCGGCCGCTTCTGGCGGACATCGACGTCCCCACCGTGGTTATCGTCGGCCGTCAGGATCAGGCCACGCCGCTGCTCCGCGCCCAGGAGATGGCGACCGATATCGCCAATGCGCGACTGGTCGTCATCGAGGAATGCGGGCACATGTCTCCGCTCGAGAAGCCCGACGACCTGACCAATGCCCTCAGGAGGTGGCTCAACACATGACGACCGTCTATGCCCGCGAAGACTTTCTGGGCGCCGACGACTACATCGACATCGTCAGGAAATCGGGCCTGAACAGGCCGATTGAAGACCGGGGCCGCGTGGAGCGCATGCTGGCTCATGCCAATTTGATCGTGACCGCCCGCCAGGACAGCCGGCTGGTCGGCTTCGCACGCTCGCTTACCGATTTCTGCTTCTGCTGCTACCTGTCCGATCTGGCTGTCGACAAGGCTTGCCAGGGGCAGGGGATCGGCAGACGCCTGATCGACGAGACGCGGGCGCAGGCGGGCGGCCCGATGACGACCACGCTGCTGCTCTCCGCCCCGACCGCCATGACCTTCTACCAGGGCATCAAAATGCCCCACGCCGACAACTGCTTCCTGTACCGGCGCGAGCAGTAGACCGATCGGCACCGGCTGTGCCGACCGACCTGCCGGAAAAGCGACTACTTCTTCATGACCTGGCCCCGGATTTCGCCACCCGGATGCGCGGCAGTATGGACGTTGAAATACCATTTGCCCGACTGCAGGTCGGCGGCCTGCGCATCGGTCAAGGTCGCCTCGCCCTTCATGGGCGTCTTGGCATCCTTCACGGGAACGACCACGCCCGCATTGGCGGTGGCCGCCGCCGGCCCGTGGAAGTGCGCCGCTGTCGCGGGGCCAGTCAGGCCCGAATAGGTCGCGTCATAGGTGAGTTTCTTGCTGGCCGTGTCATAGGTGGCATTGAGCATGCCCGCGCCCTTGCTGTCGTTAGCCGGTACTTCGGACGCAGCTTTCAGCTCGGCCGAGTAATGCTGCATCTCGGCGAAGGCCGCCGGCGCCACCGCCAGGACGGCAACCGCGGCCAAACTTGCGACACTGGAACGTAAAGCGATCCTCATGCGATCCTCCCTTCAATTCCACGACGGTCGACCGACGCGGCGAACCAGAGGCGCCGCGGGCCCGCCGAAGTCTAGCAGCTTGGCCGGGAAATGAAGGCTGCTTCTGCGCAATCACAAAGGATTGACGACCCGGTACTGTCGGACCCGACCTTTACCCGCATGATGCGACGGTCTATATATTCAAACGATTGTTCAAATGAACAATTATATGGAACACTATAACGATGCGTCGCGGCCATGAACGAGCACCTGCATGCCACCCCCGCCGACGGGCACAGTCATTCGCGCGGACATTCACATGCCCACGGGCATTCACACGGTCACGCGCCCGTGGATTTCAATCGCGCGTTCGCGATAGGCGTCGCTCTCAATGCGGTTTTCGTGGTGGTCGAGGCGGTCTATGGCTTCCTCGCCAATTCGCTCGCCCTGCTGGCCGATGCCGGGCACAATCTGGGCGATGTTCTCGGTTTGCTGCTGGCCTGGGGCGCCGCCGCGCTGGTCAAGCGTCGACCGACCGACCGCCATACCTACGGCCTGAAGCGCAGCTCCATCCTGGCTTCGCTCACCAACGCGATCCTGCTGCTGGTCGGCGTCGGCATGATCGTCTGGGAGGCCGTCCACCGCCTTGCCCGGCCCGAAGCGGTGGCCGAGACGACGGTCCTCTGGGTCGCGGCGGTCGGCATCGTCGTCAACACCGTTACCGCCCTGATGTTCGTGCGCGGCGGCAAGAGCGACATCAACATCAGGGGCGCCTTCCTGCACATGGCGGCCGACGCGGCCGTGTCGCTGGGCGTCGTGATCGCGGCTCTGGCCGTGATGGCGACCGGCTGGCTGTGGCTCGACCCCGCCGTTAGCATCGTGATCGCCATCGTGATCATGCTGGGCACCTGGTCCCTCTTCACCGCGTCGATCAATCTCGCCCTCGACGCGATACCGCAGAACATCGACCGGCGGGCGATCGAAGCCTATCTCGCCAGCCTGCCCGGCGTCACGGAAGTGCATGATCTCCATATCTGGGGCATGAGCACCACCGAGATCGCGCTGACGGCGCATCTCGTCCGCCCGGACTGCCCGGTTGACGACGGCCTGCTCGGCCGTTCGGCGCGAGAGCTGGCAGAAAAGTTCGGCATCGGGCACAGCACGATCCAGATCGAGTCGGGCGATCCCGATCACCCCTGCCGGCTGGCGCCAGCCGAGGTCGTGTAACGTTCAGCTCGCCGCCACGTCGCCAACCACGCGTACGCGGACACGCACCGAATTGCCCGGCAGGTAGGCGAGCGGCATGTCCTCGCTCTCGATGGTCTTGAGCGTCGCCCGCTCGGCGCCGGCGGCGACTGCGCGGTCGTTGGCAATACCTTGCGCCGCTGACAGCGCCTCGGGGCGCGACAGGTCCTTGAAGATCTGGTCGCACTCGCCCGACACCTGGGCGATGGCCGCGCCGACCGCATTGGCGCAGTCGCCATGTTCCACGTGGATCACCTGGGACACGCCCGGAAGCCTTTCCGGGATCAGGAACGCCCCGCCGCCGACAGCAATCAAAGGGACGTCGCCTGCTTCCGTCTTCATGCGGTCGATCGCCTCCTCGGCAAGCCGCGCGGCCTCGGCGAGCACCTTCTGGCAAAGGTCGGCATCGAGATGGGCGACCTTTGCCCTGTCGCCCAAGGCCAGCGTCCCGGCGGCGATGGCGATGTCGGTGGTGGTGAGCTGCCTGCCGCCGAAGGCAATGCCTTCCTTCAGCAGGCGATACCCGACCGATACCGGGCCGACTTTCAGCGGGTCGAGCTCGACATGGCTGCCGCCGCCGAGCCCGATCGACAGCAGGTCGGGCATGCGGAAGAGCGTGCGCACGCCGCCCACCTTCACAACCGAGTTGGCCTCGCGTGGAAAGCCGTGCTTGAGCTGACCGACGTCGGTGGTCGTGCCGCCGACATCGATCACCATGGCGTCCTGCAGGCCCGAGAGATAGGCGGCACCGCGCATGGAGTTCGTCGCGCCCGAGGCGAAACTGTAGACGGGCAGCCGCCGCGCCTGGCTTGCCTCGGCCACCGTGCCATCGTTCTGGGTGATGAAGAGCGGCGCGGCGATACCGGAATCCCGGATCGCCTTCTCGAAGGCCGCAATCGTGTCCCGCGCCAGGTCGGCAAGTGCGGCGTTCAGGAGACCGGCGTTCTCGCGCTCCAGGAGGCCGATGCGACCGAGATCGGACGAGCAGGTGATCGTGGCATCGGGCATCACCTTGGCCACCAACTCGGCCGCTCGCCGCTCGTGCGACGGATCGAGCGGGGAAAAGATCGCCGAGATGCCGACCGACTTCAGGCCGGCGGCCTTCATCTCCTGGACGGCCTTGGTCACGGCCGCCTCGTCGAGCGGCATGAAGGGCCGGCCGTCATATTCGTGGCCGCCTTCCACCATCCAGACCCCGCCGCGCACGAGCGCCGCCAGATCCTCCGGCCAGTCGCAGAACGGCGGCAAGGAAGCCGAGGCGGGCATGCCGAGCCTGAGCGCGGCGACCCTGGTGAGATGCCGACGCTGCACCACGGCATTGATGAAATGCGTGGTCCCGATCATCACCCCGTCGATTCCCTTGCCCTTCAGCACGCCCGTCTCGCCGAGGCGCGCGAGCGACTCGAGGATGCCGGTGGTCACATCCTCGCTGGTCGGTGCCTTCACGGCGCGGATCACTCTGCCTTCTTCGATCAGGACGGCGTCCGTATTCGTCCCGCCCACGTCGATGCCGATGCGTCTCATGTCGAAAACACGCTCCTGAAGTCGAGGTCGTAGCCGAAGGCTCGCGGGCCGACATACTCCAGCCCCTTCGGCGACAGAAAGACCGGCGGCGGCGGCAACGCGATCACAGTCACGCGCTGACCGTAACGGATGGTCTCGCTGCCCACCGCCTCACCTGATACCGAGTCGAGGACGCAGATCAGGTCGGGCGTCATGGCGATCGGGTTCTCGTCCCGCAAGGCTACGATCCACTCGTTCTGGAAATTGATCGCCATCGTCGATCCTCTCCAGTCGTCGAGGCCGTCGAAGCGCACCACACCGCGCAGGAAGCCTTCGGTCGTGCGGCGCGCAACGTCGATCACCTTGCCCCTGTAGAGGAGCTTGCCCGGCTCGACCGAAAGGATGGCGGCGATGGGATCATCATGCTTTCGCTGCGCCTCGCGCACGGCACGGCCGATCGCGATCGCCTTGGTCGTCGTGCCGTGGATGCCCCATTTCTTCACTTCGGCGCCGGTGCGCGGCGGTTGACAGGTCGCGGCCACCGAACCGTACTCGACGCAGATCTTGCGCGCGACACGCTCGGCCCATTTCCAGCTCGGCACCTTCTTCACGATCGACTCGAGTCCGCGCACATCGACCGCGCTCAGCGGATAGGGCGTGAGACCGCCGACGGAGACCGAGGTCATCTGCGCCTCCGGATAGGCGCGGCCCATTGTGTCGGAATCGACCACCGGGCGCTTGAGGTGGGCCGCCGCCATCAGCGGCCGCACGCCGTTGGCGCCGCCGATCTCCATGCTCATCAGCGCCCTGAAACGGCGACCGACATGCTCTTCCATCACGCTGACCGCGCGGGCAAGCGTCAGGCTGTCGGTCAGCCGCTCCTGGCCGACCAGCGGCGCACCCATGTTCGCGACCGTGCCGATCCAGTCGTTATCGGCGAGCTCCGACGCATCGATCAGCTGCACGCGATGGCCCTCGCGGTAGAGGGCGCGCATATTGAGCAGTGGCAGGTAGGGATTGCCGCCGCCGCCCGTGCCCAGCACCCAGGCTCCTACCGCAAGCGATTCGATGTCGTCGGCGGTGATCTCGCGCAAGCTCACGCGAAGACGCTCTTGAAGTCGATGTCATAGCCGAAGGCGCGCGGGCCGACGTGCTGCAGCCCCTTCTCCGACAGGAACACCGGCGGCGGCGGCAGCACGATCACGGTGACGCGCTGGCCGTAGCGGATGGTCTCCGTGCCGACCGCTTCGCCGGCGATCGAATCGAGCACGCAGATCAGATCCGGCGACATCGCGACCGGCTTGCCGTCGCGCCACGCCACGATCCACTCGTTCTGGAATGCGATCTCCAGCGTCGATCCGCGATCGTCGTCCATGCCGTCGAACTTCGTCCTGCCACGCAGGAACCCTTCGGTAGCCCGGCGTTCGACATCGACGACCTTGCCCCTGAACAGGATCCTGCCGGGCTCGACGCCCAGGATCGCCGCGACCGGATCCTCGTGCTTGCGCTGCGCCTCGCGTACGGCGTGGCCGATCGCGATCGCCTTGGTCGTGGTGCCGTGGATGCCCCACTTCTTGACCTCGGCGCCGGTGCGCGGCGCCTTGCAGGTGGAAGCGATCGAGCCATATTCGACGCAGATCTTGCGGCTCACCCGCTCCATCCACTTCCAGGTCGGTACCTTCTCCACGACCGATTCCAGGCCGCGCACATCGACGCTGGTCAGCGGACAGGGCCTGAGGTCCCCGACCGCCACGGAGGTCATCTGCGCCTCCGGATAGGCGCGGCCCATCATGTCGGAATCGATCACCGGTCGCGCGAGGTGCGCCGCCGCCATGAACGGCTGGATCGAATTGCCGCCGCCGATCTCGAGCGCCATGATGCCGCGGAAGCTATGGCCGGTATGGCGCTCCATCAGATCGACGGCGCGGGCGATGGTGCGGCTGTCCGTCAGCCGTTCCTGACCGACAAGCGGCGCTCCCATATTGGAGACGGCAGCGACCCAATCGTCGTCCGCCAGTTCCTCCGCCGGCAGGAGCTGCACACGAAAGCCTTCCCTGTAGAGCGTGCGCATGTTGAGCAGGCCGAGATACGGACTGCCGCCACCGCCGGTGCCAAGCACCCAGGCCCCCACGGCCAACGATTCGATGTCATCAAGCGTAATGTCGCGTAGCGGCATGGCGTTTGCCAACTCCCTCAGCGCCTTCTATGTAGCCGGCTGCTTGTCGCCTGACAAAGGAACCACTTCCAGGGAGACCGTACGCAAATGCCCGAGTCCATCAAGCTGGCCGCTTTTTGCGGCAGCCTGCGCAAAGGATCGTTCAACCGCATGGCGCTGAATGCCTTCATCGAACGCGCACCGAAGGACGTCACCGTCGAGACCATCGAGATCGGCGACTGGCCGCTTTACAACGCCGACGTCCAGGCCCAGGGCTTCCCGGACAAGGTGCAGGCGGCGCAGAAGACGATGCTGGCGGCCGACGGTCTCCTCCTGGTCACTCCGGAGTACAACTACGGCATCTCGGGCGTGCTGAAGAACGCCATCGACTGGCTGTCGCGCATGACGCCGCAGCCCTTCGCCGGCAAGACGGTCGGCATGCTCGGTGCTTCCGGCGGCCTGCTCGGCACAGCGCGGGCGCAGTATCAGCTTCGTCAGACGCTGGTATTCCTCGACGGCCGGCCGATCAACAAGCCCGAAGTCATGATCGGCCAGGCGCAGAACAAATTCGTCGACGGCAAGCTCAACGACGAAGCCACCGGAAAGATGCTCGTCGATCTCGGTGTCGCGCTGGCGCTTGCCATCCGCCAATCGAAAGCAGCTGCCAGCGTGAAGTGACCCAGAACATCTACGACAACGCGAGCTTCTTCGCCGGCTACAGCGCCCTGCCGCGCTCGGTCCAGGGATTGGCCGGCGCGCCGGAATGGCCGAGCCTGCAGGCCATGCTGCCCGACCTTCGCGGTCGACGCGTGGTCGATCTTGGCTGCGGCTTCGGCTGGTTCTGCCGCTTCGCTCGCGAAGCGGGCGCCGCCGGGGTGCTGGGCATCGATGTTTCGGAAAACATGCTGGCGCGGGCGCGGGAGATGACCTCGGATCCGGCGATCGTCTATCGCCAGGCTGACCTCGAGGGGCTGGACTTGCCGGAAGGCACGTTCGATCTCGTCTACAGCTCCCTCACCCTGCACTATCTTCGGAGGCTTCCGGCGCTGATTGCGCAAGTTCATCAGGCGCTGGTGCCACAAGGACGATTCGTGTTCTCGGTTGAGCATCCAATCATGACCGCGCCGAGCCAGCAAGGCTGGAGAACAGAGGGAGGCCGTCAAGTCTGGCCGGTCGATCGCTATCTCGACGAGGGTCCACGCACGACCGATTGGCTCGCAAAGGGTGTCGTCAAGCAGCATCGCACGATGGCGACCTATCTCAACCAGCTGCTGCAGCAGGGCTTCGCTCTTCTGCGTGTCGAGGAATGGGCGCCGACCGACGATCAGATCGCCGAGCATCCGGAATGGGCCAGCGAGCGCGAGCGACCGCCCTTCCTGCTGGTCTCGGCGCGGCGTTAGGCCGGGCTGGTGCGGACATGCTCGGGCCGCACGCCTACACCCAAGAGCCGGGCCGGCAACCGGCGCAGCAGCGGGAACCATGCCATCAAACGCATGAAGAGCGGCACTTCCATCCTGCCGTCACGGCTCGCCAGCGATGGCGCGATCACGCGCTTTTGCAGGAACACCTGCATGGCCTGCGTTGCACGGGCGGGAAACAGCCGTCGCCCCTGAACCGCGGCCAGATCGGCGTCCCTCAGGCGACGCTCGCGCAGCGGCCCGGCCAGGATGTTGGAGGCAGCGACGGCATCCTGGATCGCGATGTTGATGCCGACACCACCGATCGGCGACATGGTGTGGGCGGCATCGCCGATGCAGAGCACGCCCGGCTTCCACCAGGTGCGCAGGCGATCGACGCCGACGGTGAGCAGCTTGAGGTCGTCCATGCTCCTGAGCTCGCCGACACGATCGGCGAAGGCCGGCATCAGACGGCTCACGGTCTCCCGCACTTTCTCGATACCCTCGGCTCGCACCTTCTCGGCCGAGCCTTTGGAAATGACGTAGGCGCACTGCCAGTAGTCGCCGCGATCGAGCAGGACCAGAATGCTGCCGACATCGAATCGTCCCACCAGCTCCATCGGGTCCCCGTCGCGATGAGGAAGTCGGAACCAGAGCACGTCCATCGGCGCGCCGATATCCTCGACCTGCAGGCCGGCCGCCGTCCGCACGATCGAATGCCGGCCGTCGGCACCCACTACCAGATCGCCACGGATCTCGTGCTCCGTGCCGTTCACCGTCGCTCGGACGCCGACGACCCGGTCCTCTTGCTCGATCAGGGCGTGCGCCTCCGCATTCATCAGAAGTTTGAAACCACGATACTGCTTGCCTCGCTCGGCCAGGAAGTCGAGGAAGTCCCACTGCGGCATCATCGCGATGTATGGCGTCCGCAGTCGCAGGCCACTGAAGTCGGCAATGTGCACCGATTTGTCGCCGAACTGCGCCGCGAAGTGCGACAGCTTCTGATGCGGAAGCTTAAGGAAATCATCGAGCAGCCCGAGCTCGTCCATGACGTTCAGCGTCGAGGGATGGACGGTGTCGCCGCGGAAGTCGCGCAGGAAGTCGCCGTGCTTCTCCAGCACCACTGTATCGACGCCGGCGCGCGCCAGCAGGAACCCCAGCATCATGCCGGCCGGACCGCCACCCACGATGCAGCACTGCAGCTTCATTCCAGCAATTCCCGAAGCACGCGCCCGGTCGCGGTTATGGCGAGCAGCGTCGGAACGCCGAGCGCCGGCTTCACCTGCTCCTTGATGGCGGGCGTGTAGCTCATGCAATCCATGGCGACGAGGTCCGGCTTCCGAACGGCCAGTCTTTGCGCAGCCGCGGCTGCTTCACGGGCATCGGCGCTCGGCGCCAGCGCCTCCGCCACGACCTCCAGTCCGGGCCGCGCCCATTTGGAGCTGAGCTTCTCGGTTTGCTCGGCGAGCGGAATCAGAAGACCCAACCGGCCCTTGGGCAGCAGCGCGGTGGCAAGGCCGTTCAGGACACGCGACGGGAAGAGGACGCCCTCGTCACCGGTCATGGGTGGAAAATCGCCGGTGCAGGCATAGACGATCGCATCGCACCCGTCGTCCCGCAGCCTGGCCAAGGTTTCAGGCGAGCGCGCGATCACCGCTTTCTTGGAAATCTTGACGTCGCGGTCGCCGCGCAGACGCGTATACAGGGTGTCGCTGCCGCTCTCGGGCTGGAGCGTGTCGACTTCGGCGTCGCTCAGTCCGTCGAGTGCCCCGCGCAACAAGACTTTCGTGCCTGCGGGCGCATGCCGGGCAAACAGCGATGCGATATCGTCGCGTGGCGCCTGTCCGATGGTAATGATGCCGAGAGTTCGACCCATACCGCCCTCCCTACGATTCCAACGGCACCGCGTCGGTGTCGTTCCAGGCAAGCCCCACTGCATCGCCGGGTGATCGGGGGCTTCGTTCGCCGGAATGCGTCTCGCGGGCAAGATAGGTTCGGCCGCCCGCGCTCACACGATAAAGCGTGGCGCCGCCGAGGAAGTTCGCGGTCTCGACCGTACCCTTGAGCCGCGCTTCGGCGGCCGGCACCAGCCGGACCTTCTCGGGCCGGAGCGCGCAAGGACGCGAACCGTCCTCGAGAAGATTGATCTCGCCGATGAAGTCGGCGACGAAACGCGTACGCGGACGCTCGTAGATCTCCGTCGGCGCCCCCACCTGCTCGACCCGGCCCTTGTTCATCACGGCGATGCGGTCGCTCATGGCGAGCGCCTCTTCCTGGTCGTGCGTCACGAACACCAGCGTGACGCCCAACCTTCTCTGCAGCTCCTTGAGCTCGAACTGCATCTGCTGACGCAGCTTGCGGTCGAGCGCACCCAGCGGTTCGTCGCACAGAAGTACACGCGGCTCGATCACCAAGGCTCTGGCCAGGGCGACGCGCTGCTGCTGGCCGCCGGAAAGTTGACCGGGTCGCCGTTCCTCGAAGCCCGTCAGCGCCACCTGCGCCAGTGCAGCCGCGACGCGCTTGGCGATCTCGGGCCTGGGTACGTCGCGCATGCGCAAGCCGAAGGCCACGTTTTCGGCCACCGTGCGGTGGGGGAAGAGGGCGTAGGACTGGAACACCATGCCCATGTCGCGCCGATGTACGGGCACATCGGTGATGTCCTGGCTGCCGACGTGAACCCGGCCGGAGTCCGGCGTTTCGAAGCCCGCTATCACGCGCAGGGAGGTGGTCTTGCCGCAGCCGGAGGGACCCAGTAGCGAAAAGAACTCGCCTGCCTTGATGTCCAGGGTGACTCCGTCGACGGCAACGACCCTGCCGTCGAACGTCTTGGTGACGCGTTGGAGCTTGATGGCGGCGGAAGTCATTGACGCACCTTGTCATCCCGAGGCCGAAGGCCGAGGGACCTTTCCTGTGACTCTAAAGGTCCCTCGCTGCGCTCGGGATGACACCTCCGATCAGCCTTTGAGAATCTTCGTGACGCGTGCGTCGATGTCGTCCTTGCGGGCGTTGTACCATTTCCAGTCGGGCTGGATCAGGGTGGCGACCTTCTCGGGCGTCGTCAGAAGCTTGGCGTCGTACTTGGCCTCGAGCTTCACCTTCTTGTTGGCGGGAGAGTACCAGACGCCTTCGGCCAGGAGTTTTTGCACGTCCGGCCGCAGCATGTAGTCGATATAGGCAAAGGCCAGTTCCTTCACCTTGGAACCCGGCGTCACGTTCAGCACCTGCTCAAGGGCCATCACGCCCTCCGCCGGACTCGCAAAATCGACGGGCTGGTTCTGGCCGTCATAGCGATAGACGCCGGAATCGTGGATCACACCCTCCGTCACCTCGCCCGACAGCAGCATCTTTTCCATCTGACCGGTGAAATCGACTAGCTTGATGGGCTTGAGCTGCTCCAGTGCCTTGTAGGCGGCATCGAGATCCTGCAATCCCTTGCCGTAGACCTTGCCGAGCATCATGAGATGGCACTGGCCGAGGCTGTTGACCGGAATGAGATAGCCGCCGCGGGCGCCGGCGAGCTTCGGATCCGCCAGGTCCTTCCACGACTTGGGCGGCGTGATGCCCTTGTCGGTCCGGTAGCCGAGCCCGATCGCGCTGGTGAAGATCGACACGCCGACGATCTTGTCGCTCACGGCATAGGGATAGACGTCGGCAACGTTCGGCACTTCCTTGGCCGTGATCTTGTCCATCACCAGCCCGTCGACGACGGCGAGCCACTGCTCGTTGGAGTTGGTGTGCAGCACGTCGTAGAGCGGATCGTTCTTGGGGCTGACCTGCAGCTTCGGAACGTAGGGGAAGGCCTGGTCGGCCGAGACGGTGCAGCCATGTTCCTTCTCGAAGGCCGGCAGGACCGTCGCCTTCATGATGTCGCCCCATTTGCCGCCCCAGGTGGTGATCTTGAGCGTCTTGGTCTGGGCGTGAAGGATGGCGGGCGCACCGAGCGTTGCGAAAGCGGCCAGGCCGGTGCCGCTGCGAAGCACCGCCCGTCTTGAAACCGGATGGCGTGGGCTCATGGTCGAAGTCTCCTGTTTGTCCTTCAGAGCTTAACGTAGGCCTTGAGGCCGATCAGCCTTTCCAGCGTCAGCACCACGGCCAGCGCCAGCAGGATCGAGACCATCGACGCTGCGGCGATGGCCCCGTCGAGGTCGAACTTCATGTAGTTGAATAGCACCACTGGCAACGTCTCGCCCTTGGGAACCACCAGAAAAAGCGAGACCGGGAACTGGTCGAACGAGACGATGAAGGCGAAGACGCCGCCCGCGAAGACTCCGGGCTGGATCAGCGGCAAGGTGACTTCGAAGAAGACGCGGGACGGGCTCGCCCCCAGTACCGATGCCGCCTCCTCGATGCGCCGGTCGAAATTGTACAGAACGGCGAGAGTCGTGCGCAGGACGTAAGGCACCGCGATCAGGGTATGCGCCATGATGAGGCCCCAGATCGGCCGGCCGATGCCCGCGAGCAGGTAGCCCTGAAACAGCGCCAGGCCGGTCAGGATCGCCGGCAGCATCAGAGGCGACATGAAGAAGGCGGTGAGAAAGGTTCGACCCGGCAGATCGCCGCGCGCCAGGGCAAGCGCACAGGCGCCGCCTATCACGATCGAGAGGACCAGCACGCAGGCTGCGATCCAGAGGGAAAGCCAGAGCGACCGCATGAAGTCGCCGGTCTCGAAAAACTTGTCGAACCAATGCAGGGTGATCCCGACCGGGGGGAAAGAGATGTAGGGTGTCGGATTGAGCGCGAAGACGAAGATGATCGCGATCGGCGCGAGCAGGAAGACCAGCAACAAGAGATTGAGGCCGAGATAAGCCGCCTTGCCCGGATCGAACGGCCGCCTGTTCAGCACCACGCTCATGCCAGCCCCTGCTCGCCGGCAAAGCGCGCCAGGATGCGGTTGTAGGCGATCACGATCGCCAGCGAAACGGCGAGCAGGATCACGCCCAGCGCGCCGGCAAAGCCGGGGTTGAAGCTGGTGCCGACCTGTTGGGCGATCAGCATAGGCAGGGTGAGCACGTTCGTTCCGCCCATCAAGGATGGCGTGACATAGGCGCTGATCGACAGCGCGAAGACCAGCAGGGAGCCCGCCAGGATGCCGGGCAGGCTGAGCGGCAGGGTCACCTCGACGAAGGCCCGCACACGGCCCGCGCCCAGGCTGCGCGCCGCCTGCTCCAGCCGCTCGTCGATCCGGCCGATCACGCCGATCAGTGTCAGCACCATGAACGGCACATAGATATGGACCAGCGCCACCACCGTACCGAACTCGTTGTACATCAGCGGCAGCGGCTTGCCGATCACCCCCCAGGAGATCAGCGTGGTGTTGATGACGCCCTTGTCCTGCAGGATCGTCATCCAGGCGAAGGTGCGCACGACGATCCCCGTGAGCAGCGGCGTGATCACCGCCATCAGCGCAAGCGCATGACCCAGGCGCGACTGCATGCGCGCCATCCAGTGCGCAAGCGGGTAGCCGATCAGCAGAGAGATGACGGTCGTGATCAGGCCGATGCGCAGGGTCTCCCACAGCGCGTCATGAAAGATGCCCGCCGAATCCTCGATGAAGCGCTGATAGTGGCGCGTCGTCACAAGTGCGTTGGGATTGCTGATCGGGTTCGATGAAAAGAACGACATCGCCACCATGACGGCGAAGGGCAGGATGAAGAACAGCGTGAACAGCAGCAGCGCCGGCGCGATGAACCAGGCGATCGGCGACGGGCGCCGGGAGGCGATGACAGGCATGCTTTGGCCATCGTGGCGCAAGCCGACGCTCCGGTCCACGGCACAAGGAGGTCCTGAGGCGGGCCGTCCTCAAGCTGGAGTGAAGTAAGGGAGCGTCACGTCCTCGGTCACCGGCTCGAAGGCCAGGCGTACCGGGGCGCCGATCTTCAGTGCGCGCTCGGCCATGCCGCGCATCGGCGCGTTCATCCGCACGCCGGCCTCCATATCGACCAGTGCCACGACGTAGGGCGTCATCGACTTGAAGAAAAAATTGAACGGGTGATGGCAAACGGTCCAGCTGTGGATGCGGCCATCGAGCGGGGCCTCGCGCCACGCGCTTTCCATCGAAAAGCAATGCGGGCAGACGGGACGCGGATAGTGCCGCACCTGTCCGCATCGCGCGCAGTGCTGAAGCATGAGACGGCCCTCACGTAAACCATCCCAGTAGGGCTGGCTCTCGCGAGTCGGCATCGGCAGCGGCCGTTCGGGAATCGGTGGAGTCGTGGCGCTCATGCGGCCCTCCGCAGGATCGCGACCGAGCCGTCTCCCATGTCGCCATATCCGGTGACGAGCCCCAGCTCGGCCTCTTCTACCTGCGCCTTGCCCGCCTCGCGGCGGAGTTGGCGGGTCAGTTCGATCACATGGTTGAGGCCGACGACGTGGCCCTGGCTGAGCAGGCCGCCATGGGTGTTGATCGGCAGATCGCCGCCCAGCGCAATGCGTCCGTCCATGACGAACGGCCCGCCCTCACCCTTCCTGCAGAAGCCCAAAAGCTCGAGCTGGTTGATCACGGTGAAGGTGAAGCAGTCATAGATCTCGGCCACGTCGATGTCGTTCGGCCCGACGCCGGCCATGCCATAGGCGCGCGGTGCGGCCTTGGCCAAACCGAATTCCAGCAGGTCCGGTCGCTGGGCAATCGACGCCGGCGATTCGGGATGGCCCTCGGCCACACCCATGATCGTGATCAGCGGTTTCTTCAGATCGCGCGCCCGTTCGCTCGCAGTCACGATCACCGCCGCGCCACCGTCGCTCTCCAGGCTGCAATCGAACAGGCGGAACGGATCGGAGATCATGCGCGAGGCCTGATGCTCCTCCACGGTGAGAGGTTTGTTCATCACCACGTTGCCGTTCAACATCGCGTGCCGGCGCGTCACCACGGCGACTTCTGCGAAATGCCGCGTCGTCGTGCCGTAGAGTTCCATATGACGGCGCGCGCCCTGGGCATAGAGCTGCGCCGGCGCGAACATGCCGATCGGAGCCTCGAACTCGGCGGCCAGCGCAAATTGCGGGAACTGTTGCAGGCGCGTGCTGACCCGGGCGCCAGAGTAGCCGGTGCGACCGACGGAGATCAGGACGTTCCGGCAAACACCGGTCGCCACCGCCATGGCTGCGGTCTGCAGCGCCGCCACGCACGTCGCGCCGCCCATCGGGATGAAGGCCGACAAGGCAAGATCGGGCAGGCCGAGATTGGCGATGAAATCCTCCGCGATGCCGCCACCCGGGAAATAAGGAATCACACCATCGATATCGCGCGGGCTGAGTCCCGCATCGTCGATCGCCTTGAGACTCGCCTCGAGCTGCAGGGCAAGACCGCTCTTGGTCGTGCCGCGCGTATAGGCTGTTTCGCCGATGCCGCTGATGGCAGCCTTGTCGCGGAGCGCATGCGCCATGCTTCCCTCCTCCACGGCCATCGTGCCCTTCCCTCGATGAAACGGGAAGGGCTAAGCTCCGGCCAGCGAAGGGGGATCAATGGTCAACGAAGAGTTGCTTGCTTTATCCGCCGTGGAGCTGCGCCGGCGCATTGGCACGAAGGAAATTTCGCCGGTCGAACTGCTGGAAGCGAGCCTCCAGCGCATCAAGAGACTCAATCCCGCCGTCAATGCCGTGACAGCGATGTGCATCGAGCGCGCGCGCAAGGAAGCGAAGGCCGCGGAGACGGCGGTCCGCCGCGGCGAGGACCTGCCGCTGCTGCATGGTTTGCCCATCGGCATCAAGGATCTCGAGGAGACCAGGGACCTTCTGACGACCTACGGCTCGCCGCTCTATCGCGACTTCGTGCCGGGCTGGGACAACGTGATGGTAGCGCGCGTGCGCGCTGCCGGGGCGGTCGTGGTGGGCAAGACCAACGTTCCGGAATTCGGCGCCGGCTCCAACAGCCGCAATCCCGTATGGGGCGCCACAGGCAATCCCTTCAATCCGGCGCTCAATGCCGGGGGCTCGTCGGGCGGCTCGGCGGCGGCACTTGCCACCGGCATGTTGCCGGTCTGCACGGGCTCCGACACGGGCGGCTCGTTGCGCAATCCAGCGGCTTACTGCGGCATCGTAGGCTTCCGACCCTCGCCCGGCATGGTTGCCGTCGAGCGACGCGCGATGGGCTGGACGCCGATCTCGGTACTGGGCCCGATGGCTCGCACGGTGGCCGACACGTGCCTGCTCTTCGCGACGCAAATCGGCCAGCACGACACCGATCCGTTGTCCTTTCCCATCGAAGGCGCAGCCTTCGCCGAGCCGTGGCCGGTCGATCTCGGCAGCTTGCGCGTGGCCTGGACCGAGGACTTCGGGACCGCTCCGGTCGAGAAGGGAATCCGCGCGACGATGCGCAAGAAGATCAAGGCCATGAAGCATCTGTTCCGGCGCCTGGACAAGGTCGACATCGATCTGGGCGATACCGACCGTTGCTTCGACGTCATCCGCGCCGTGAGCTTCGTGTCGCGCTATCGCGACGCCTACGAGCACAACAAGGACCTTCTCGGCCCCAACATCCGCGCCAACTACGAGATCGGCGCCAACATGAGCCTGGCCGATTTTGCCTGGGCGCATGCCGAGCAGACGCGGATCTTCCGCAAATTCCAGGAGCTCTATCGCAACTACGATCTCGTTCTCAGTCCGACCGTCGGTTTCTCGCCGTTTCCATGGAAGCAACTCTATATCGACCACATGGACGGCAAGAGGTTGCGCAATTACTACCACTGGATGGCGTCGGTCTACGTCATCTCGCTGGCGACCAATCCCGCGGTGTCCCTGCCGTGCGGCACCGACCATAAGAGGATGCCGTTCGGCCTCCAGGTAATCGGACGCTTCCGCGGCGATGGTCATGTGCTCGGCGCAGCGCACGCGATGGAGCAGGCATTCAACGGCATCCCCGAGCTCAGGCGCCCGCTGCCGAATCTGAGAAAGCTCGGGAAGCCCGTGCCGGCCTTGAAATCGATCGTCACCCATCCGCCCAAGCTGAACGCCAAGCCGACCCGCGGACCCGCGCCGGCCGCCCTCTAGGCAGGCCTTCGTCCCGCGATGTCGACCCGTTGACGGCGGCCTTTATCAAACCTTTGTAAAGCCCCCGAGCCGCCACCGTCGCTTTCGTTATCTCTTTGGCAAGCCCCACCATGGGCCGCCCAAGGAGGCGATCATGCGCAACCTCAAGCTGATCATCGGCGCCTGCCTGCTGATCTCGACCGCCGGCTGCGCCTACTACGACGGCTACGGCTACCCCAACAGCTACTACTACGGCCGTCCGACCTACTACGGCTATGGCTACAGGCCATACGGTTACCAATCCTACGGGTACGCGTATCGGCCGTACGGCTATCGCTACTACGACTATGGCTTCTGGCAGGATCGTCGGGCTGACGGACATGGGTAGAAGCGTACGACGCGGGACGCTCCCGAACCGTCCGCCTTCAACATAACCCGGTTGCGCCGCCGCGTCGCCATTGTCGCTGCCGTAAATGCCTGACGGGAAGGTCGCCCTGACAAGGGCCTTCTCCGGAGGCGAACATGGGCAAGGCAAGCGGGCTGGTTGCGATGGGGCTTCTGCTCTCTACGGCGGGCTGCGCCGGCGCCGGCGTTGGCTATCCGGCGTACGGCTATGGCTATGGCAGCCCCGGCTACAACGGCGGCTACTACAACAGCTCCTACAGCCAACCGCCCTACTATCGTCCGGCGCCGGTCAACAACTACTACACGACC